>CAZEJG010000043.1:0-3934 GCA_964511625.1 uncultured Hoeflea sp. | reverse complement strand
GGTCGACAGGATCAGGAGCCGGGGGCCGACATCGCCGGGAAAGGTGAGCATTGAGGCCTCCCCGGTTCCGCCTCAGGCCAGTTCGGCGCGGCGATAGGCCCAGAGGCGCGCCGGCGGGATGTTGCGCAGGATGAAATCGTGCGGCGTCGCGGTGATGCGCGTGCCCTTCGGGTTCACCGGCGAGACCGGACCATAGGAGATCTGTACCACCGGATGGCCCTTGGGCAGACGGTCAAGAAGGCTTTCAACGAAGGCGATCCGTTGCGCCATCGGGAAATTGAGCAGCGGAACGGCGGAGATCACGCAATCGAACCTGGTCTCGCCGTTATCGCCGAGCGTTGTATCGAGGTCGAAGGCATCACCGAGGCGAATATCGACATCGGGATACTCGTTGCGCAGATGCTCGTAGAAATCCGGTGAATATTCGATGGATGTCAGCCTGTCGGGCGTCACACGCTCGAGAATGGCGCGGGTGATGGCGCCGGTCCCGGGACCGAGTTCAAGCACCGGAAGCGTGGAAGCCGGATCGATGACGCTTGCCATGGAGCGGGCGGCGAATTGCGAGGTGGGCATGATCGCGCCAACTGCCTTCGGTCCGTCGAGCCAGCCCCTGAAGAACTTCAATTCCGTGTCGAACTTGCGCGCCAACCGATCCGAAATGCCGTTCTTCAATGTCCTCACCTTTCACAGCTATTTGAGCAACAATCGCATAGACCAGCGTTCGATGCGACCTCCGATCCCGGTCAATGCCCCGAAAAAGCTGCTGAAACCGGAGCTTAGTCCGTGAGCGTGTCGAAGAAACCCTTCATGCGCGAGAAGAAGCCGGAGGATTCCGGGTTGTTCTCCTGGGACGACAGCGCCTGGAACTCGGTCAGCAGCTCACGCTGTCTTTTGGTCAGGTTTTGCGGCGTTTCGATGGCTATGCGGACATAGAGATCGCCGAACTGAGAGGACCTCAACAAAGGCATGCCCTTGCCCTTGAGGCGCATCTCGCGGCCCTGCTGGGTACCTTCAGCGACGGTGACGCGCGACTTGGTGCCATCCATGGTGGAAATCTCGAACTTGCCGCCGAGGGCGGCCGTGGTCATCGAGATCGGCACGGTACAGAAGAGATCGGCGCCCTCGCGCTGGAAGAAGGCATGCGGCTTGACCGAGAGGAAGATGTAGAGATCGCCCGACGGTCCGCCGCGCAGGCCGGCCTCGCCCTCGCCGGCCAGCCGGATGCGGGTGCCGTCCTCGATGCCGGCCGGGATGTTGACCGAAAGCGACCGTTCCTCGACGACGCGGCCCTGGCCGCCGCACTTGCCGCAGGGATCGGAAATGGTCTGGCCGCGGCCGTGACAGGTCGGGCAGGTCCGTTCGATGGAGAAGAAGCCCTGGGCCGCGCGCACCCGGCCATTGCCGCCGCAGGTCGCGCAGGTGGTGGGCTTGCTGCCGGGCTTGGCGCCGGACCCGGAACAGGCGTCGCAGGTGATCGAGGTCGGGACGCGGATCTGCGCGGTCTTGCCGGAGAAGGCCTCCTCGAGGGTGATTTCCATGTTGTAGCGGAGGTCGGCGCCGCGCTCGCGACCGCCGGAGCGGCGTGACCGGCCGCCCATCATCTCGCCGAAGATGTCCTCGAAGATGTCGGAGAAACCGCCCATTCCGCCGCCCATGCCGCCGGGACCGCCACCGCCGCCCTGTTCGAAGGCCGCATGGCCGAACCGGTCATAGGCGGCGCGTTTCTGGGGATCCTTGAGGAACTCGTAGGCTTCGCCGATCTCCTTGAACTTGCGCTCGGCCTCCTGATCGCCGGGATTGCGGTCAGGGTGATATTTCATGGCGAGCTTGCGGAACGCGGACTTGAGTTCCTTTTCGTCGGCGCTGCGGGACACTCCGAGCGTTTCGTAAAAGTCGGGCTTGGCCATAAATCTCGTCGTTCTCTTGGTCGGACCGTCGGCCGGATCAGTCGACGGGCGGTAGCGTCTGAACCCGGCCCGGTGGTGTTGTCTGTCGTCCCCGATTCCGCGCGCCGTCTGGCGCGGGCCGCACGGGATCAAGACCATTTAGTCATTCATGGCCGGCAATTCCAGTGCGAAGGCGGGTGCAGCGGTGCTTGTCCGCCGGAAGCTGCGCTCAGACCTCGGGCGTTGCCGGGGCGCGAGGCGCCAACAGCGCCTCGAAAGCGGTGCCGATGCGTTTGCCCATCGGCTTTTCCAGATAACGCGCCGACAGCAGGGCGACAACGATGGTCGCCAGCATCGGCAGCGGAATGTAGAGCCAGAACAGAGTGGCATCGCCGCCACCGAGGATGCGCTTCCACACCACGGAATAGGCGAACATCTCGATGACGGGATGCCACATATAGATCCCGAACGAAACCGCGGCGAGTGGCATCAGTGGCTGGAGCCAGCGGGTTCCGTTACCGCCGGTACGGTCGGCGAAGGCGGCAAAACTGATGGCAAAGCCGAACAGCGTGAGCGTCAGATAGATGTTGGCGTCGGAGAACATGGCCCAGAACACCAAGGTCAGAAAGCCCCAGGCGATAGCCTGGGAACCGGCGGGCGCGCGGAAGCGATGGACGAGGTTGCACAGGATGGCGCCGAAAATGAAATCCGCGCCGACCCGGTAAGCGCCCCAGACATTCGTCTCGTACCAGAGATCGTCGGGAAGCACGGCATTGCGGTCGGCATATTCGAGCGCGGCGATCGCCGCGACCAGAAGGATGACCATGCCGGCCATGCCGGCGCGGCGGAAGACGACGAGAAGTGCGGGGAACATCAGGTATGCGAACCATTCGCCCGAAAGTGACCAGGAGACATAGTTGAACGTCAGGTCGTCAGTAAAACCCCATCCCTGGATCAGGAGCAGGTTGGCCGGAAGGGCGGAGAGATCGTACCGCGTTGTGGCGGCTTCGGAGTGGAGCAGGCCGAGATGAACGAGAAGGGCGACGGCGACGAAGAACGACAGGGTGATGATGTGGAGCGGGTAAAGCCGCGCGAGCCGCTTGCCGAGAAAGCGAAGACTACTGCGGCCATTGGTTTCCATCCCGCCATAATGTTCGAAGATGAGGAAGCCCGACATGATGAAAAACATGTCGAGCAGCGGCAGCATGTGTTCAAACCAGGCCGTCAGAACCTCGGCATTCTCTGAGAAATAACAGAAGTGATATGCCATCACCAGCATGGCCGCCATGAGCCGCCATACGCCGAAGATCCTGTAATTCGTCTTCATCTATACCGGTCCCAGTCCTGCCCACCCTCTGTTGCTACCGGTATACGGTGTTGCAAAGGTCTTGTGCAGCCAGGGCGCTGTACTGATTGACTCCAGAGTTAACCCGTAAGGTAAAGGTGACCGGCGGAACGCCGGAGAGAGACATGAACGAAAAAGGCCGGCGTTTCCGCCGGCCTTCGTGTTGTCAGTGCGTGCCGATCGATCAGGCGGACTTCTTCTCGTCGTCGTCCTTGACCTCTTCGTAGTCGGCGTCGACGACGTTGTCGTCGTTCGAGCCGGCATCGGCAGAAGCATCGGCGCCGGCTGCCGCCGCCTGGCTTTCCTCGTAGATCGCCTGACCGAGCTTCATGGAAGTTTCCATCAGCGTCTGGGTCTTGGCCTGGATGTCTTCGGCCGACGGATCGGAGGCTTCGGTGGCTTCCTTCAGCGCCGCGATCGCATCGGAGATGGCGGTGCGGTCTTCTTCGCTGACCTTGCTGCCGTGCTCCTCGAGCGACTTCTCGGTCGAATGGATCAGGCTCTCGGCCTGGTTCTTCGCCTCAACAACCGCACGGCGCTTCTTGTCGGCTTCGGCGTTGGTCTCGGCGTCCTTGACCATCTGCTCGATGTCGGAATCCGACAGACCACCCGATGCCTGGATGCGGATCTGGTGCTCCTTGCCGGTGCCCTTGTCCTTGGCCGAGACGTTGACGATGCCGTTGGCGTCGATGTCGAAGGTGAC
>CAZEJG010000042.1:23343-24902 GCA_964511625.1 uncultured Hoeflea sp. | reverse complement strand
CGATCAACCTCAATTTTCATCTTCGGTGGGGGGATTGATGGTAGCGGAGGAGGGATTCGAACCCCCGACACAAGGATTATGATTCCTCTGCTCTAACCTACTGAGCTACTCCGCCAGGAGCGAGGGGACGGCGTGGCGTCCCTGTCGGTCGGGCGGCATATAAGGGGCGGGGCAGCGGGGTGTCAAGCGCGTTGGCTGGGAAAAGGCGACGCTTCCGCCGCGGCCGGTCGCGGACCTGTTCACCGGCGTCGGGACATACCCCTGCCGTGCGGGGATTTGCGGGCCGCGCCGTAGCGTCGCAACCATGCCGCCGTCGCTCCGAAACCCTTGCCTCGCGCGTCTGCGAGGTCTAGTCATCGCCCGGAACAGCGGCCGGACGGGACAGGCGAGCGTGGCCGGCAGGCCGTGCCGAACAGGCGTAGTCCGCCGGACCGGAGCGATCAGGTCATCCCGAAGGGGTTTTCCCGAACCGGGGTGCCATCGACCAGGGCCGCGCCGACAGACCAGGAAGAATGACCTCATGACCGATGAAAGAGCGCCCGCCGAACAACCGAAGATCGCCGTCGTCGGTTGCGGCGTCTGGGGCGGCAACCACATCCGCACGCTGGCAGGGCTCGGCGCCCTCGGCGCGGTCTGCGACCGCAACCCGGAGAAGGCCGACGCCATGGTGGCCGAGTTCGGCGGCCGGGCGCTGGCCTTCGAGGACATGCTCGCGGACGAGACGATCGACGGCGTGGTGCTCGCCCTGCCCCCGCATGAACATGCCGAGGCCGCTCTTCAGGTCATCGCGGCGGGCAAGCACGTGCTCGTCGAAAAGCCGATCGCGCTGTCGGTCGAGGATGCGCGCCGCGTGGTGGAGGCGGCCGACGAAGCCGGGCTTGTCGCCATGACCGGCCACGTGCTGCGCTATCACCCCGCCTTCGAGGCGCTGGCCGATCTGGTGGCCGGCGGCCAGCTGGGCGCGGTGAAATACGTCCACTCGCATCGTCTGGGGCTCGGGCGCTTCCATTCCGAGAACGACGCGCTGTGGGACATCGCCCCCCACGACCTGTCGCTGATCATGGCATTGACAGGCGAACGGCCGGCGGAGGTCCATGGCGAGGGCTCGGCGGTGCTCAATCATCTCAGTGATTTCGCCCACCTGCATCTCGCCTTCCCCTCGGGCGTGCGCAGCCACGTGTTCACGTCCCGATTGAACCCCTATCGCGAGCGCCGGCTGACGGTGATCGGTGACAAGGCGATGGCCGTGTTCGAGGACATGGAGCCCTGGGACAGAAAGCTCGCGCTCTACCACCACGAGGTCTGGCAGGACGACAACGGCTTCCAGTCGAAGATGGTCGATCCGGACTATGTGGAGCTCGACGAGGGCATGCCGCTGACCCGTGAGCTCGCGCATTTCCTCCACTGCATCGTAGCCGGCGAGACCCCTCGCACCCCGGTCGCCGACGGCCTCGCCGTGATCGAGATCCTGTCGCGGGGCACCGTCACGCACGATTGAGGGCAGCGGGGCGAATGGCTAGTAGCGAGTAGCGAGTAGCGAGTAGCGAGTAGCGAGTAGC
>CAZEJG010000042.1:0-23243 GCA_964511625.1 uncultured Hoeflea sp. | reverse complement strand
CGGGGCGAATGGCTAGTAGCGAGTAGCGAGTAGCGAGTAGCGAGTAGCGAGTAGCATGAAACGCCGCTCCGCGGCTCGCTGCAATGGGCAAACCGCCCCTTCGTCATGCCCGGACTTGATCCGGGCATCCATTCCGCGATGCCGACACGATCGCAACGCTCGATGTCATCTGTTCGCAGGCATCGCCCCACGCAGCACCCGAAGTTCGACGCAGGCCCCATGGTAAGGATGCCCGGATCGAGTCCGGGCGTGACGATGGAGGCTGTGGCCGTCTTCCCTCTCCCCCACAAGGGGAGAGAGGTACGCCAATAGCTCCGCGCGAATAATTTCGCCGGAGGTCTGCCTGGGTGCTGACGGCGCTGACGCTTGCCTTTCGCACATAGTCGGCGCTTCGCTCGACTTGGGTCCGGAGGGTCCGCTCGAATGCGATGCCTCTGAACTGAATGATTTATTGGTGGCCCGCATTACCACGGACCCGGGATGTTCTCGGGGAAGGGTCCGCTTCCCGTCAGGTGACAAGATTCGCGTGACCGCGGGGAGACTGGACCCGCGGCACCGGACCCCGGGCCGGCGCTGACATGACGCACGGAACAGGGCTTTGGGACGGAATCAGATTAAGCCCGCAGGAGATCCCGCGTGCGGATAACCGCCTTTCGCCACCTCCCGCTTCAACCGGCGCACGTTCCGCGGGGCTTCACGGGCATCCCCTCCCGCCCGGCCCCGGTGCGTTCGCCGGAGCCTCCGGTGGGCTGGAGTGCTTGCAGTATGGCACGACGCCGGAAAGGGTGGAAAAAGTGGGGGCGAATAGTGAGTAGGGAACAAAGGGATCCATCCGGAGCGAGGCTCGAGGAGGCGGCGGGCCCTTCGCACCCACAAAAAAGGCAGGCCGCAGGGCCTGCCTCTTCGTTCGGTTTGTGCCGCGTCGCTTAGTGCGCGGCGAGCAGGTTGTCGCGGGTCTCCGAGCGCTGGGCGGCGGCGGCCTTCTGAACGGCGTCCTGAACCTTTTCGAAGGCGCGAACCTCGATCTGGCGGACCCGCTCGCGCGAGATGTCGAATTCGCCCGACAGTTCCTCGAGTGTGATCGGCTCGTCACGCAGACGACGCGCCTCGAAGATGCGGCGCTCGCGCTCGTTGAGCACGTCCATGGCGTCCGACAGCATCGAGCGGCGGTTTTCCAGTTCGTCCTGCTCGACGAGCATGTCTTCCTGGCTGTCGGAATCGTCCACCAGCCAGTCCTGCCACTGCCCGCTCTCGCCTTCGCTGGCCTTGATCGGCGCATTCAGCGAGGCGTCGCCCGACAGGCGCCGGTTCATCGAGATGACCTCTTCCTCGGACACGTTGAGCGTGGTGGCGATTTCCGAGACCTGCTCGGGCTTGAGATCGCCCTCGTCGAGCGCCTGGATGCGGCCCTTGACCTTGCGCAGGTTGAAGAACAGCCGCTTCTGGTTGGCGGTCGTGCCCATCTTCACGAGCGACCACGAGCGCAGGATATATTCCTGGATCGAGGCCTTGATCCACCACATGGCGTAAGTCGCGAGACGGAAGCCGCGCTCTGGGTCGAATTTCTTGACCGCCTGCATGAGGCCGACATTGCCCTCGGAGATCACTTCCCCGATCGGCAGGCCGTAACCGCGGTAACCCATCGCGATCTTGGCGACGAGCCTCAGGTGGCTGGTCACCAGCTTGTGAGCAGCCTGCGTGTCCTCATGCTCGGCGTAACGCTTGGCCAACATGTATTCTTCCTGCGGTTCCAGCATCGGAAACCGCCGGACTTCAGCGAGATAACGGTTGAGGCCGTTCTCACCGCTGGAAATGGTCGGAAGCTTTGCCTGGGCCATAACAGCACCCTCCTGAAAATCACCGGCTCCCTGCAGGCGAGCCGCAAAGCCCGGCCGGAAAAGCGCCGGGAGTATCCATGTGACAGATAATAGTGGCTATTCAGTGGTTCAAGAGAGCGCGCGGTCACATGCGCGTGACGGTGTGACGTGGTCGGCGCGGGAGGGCGGATGGAAAGGAGGGGTGCGGCTGGCAGTTCAACATCAAAACATAAAATAGTTTTCACGTAGGCCTCCAATCTCCATGATGGTCCCTAAACCAAATTCTCCAGCAAATCTCCACTATCTGTCACAGCATGAGATGATCTACTCAATTTACAAAGGAGTAGGTGCAGATGGCTACAGGAAGCCAATACTGGCTCACTAAACATGCTACGTCTCTATCCTATGCGAACGCTGTGGTTGCGGCATTGGAACTCAAAAGAGTTCTCGATTCTCGTACCCCCTTCAATTATGTCCAGGCAGTTAAAACTGGCTCAGTGCTATTAGTTGGAGAGGGGAATATGAGTTTCTCCCTTTCGCTAGCGCGGTTAAGCGGTAGTGCCGCCCATAACATGACCTCCACCTTTTTGGAGGTCCCCCTCGTTCAACACGCGTTAATGCGAGAGAATGCCAAAAAGCTAAGAAGTTTAGGCGTCACGATAAGAGCGGGCATCGACGCAACACAATTATCCACTTACTTTGGGAGGCAGAAGTTCAAGTTGATTATATTTCAGTTTCCCAACGTCGGAAGCAGGACGCCGATTTACGGTCGCAATCCCAATCATGTGCTTATCCGTAGATTTCTCGGCAGCGCCGCACAGCATCTCCAACCTGATGGTAATGTAGCAATCACCACCGTTAACAGCAGACACTATGATGGGGCTTTTGATGTCGACGGGGCAGCCCGGCGCAACGGCTATGCCATTCCCGTCGCCCACCCCTTCCAATTTTCCAGATTCCCCGGTTACATCCACGTCAAGACGAAAGATGATGGAACAAGTATCGCAAGCAACGACAGCGAATGCGTCACCTATATTTTCTCGCTCGAGAGGCGTGCTGATCGAAAATGGTTGAGTGTATGCCGATAGGTCGAGACTTGCCATCCGGCGCCACCTATCATGACGACTTCCTGTCCCCCGTCGAGGCAGCCGGAGCGGTTCTCCTTCTCGACCAAGGGGACTGGGATGGCGGTCTCAAGCGCCGCGTGCAGCATTTCGGCCATCGCTACGACTACAAGGCACGGGCGGTGACACGGGACTCCTTTTTGGGGCCATTGCCGGCATGGCTTGAAAATCTCGGAAACCGTCTGGTCGAGGTGGGTTGTTTCGACGTCGCGCCGGATCAGGTTATCGCCAATGAATATCTGGCGGGACAGGGGATCAGCGCCCATGTCGATTGCGAGCCGTGCTTCAACGACACCATCGTCTCGATCAGCCTGCTTTCGTGCTGCGAGATGATCTTTCGCGATAAGGATAGCGGCGCGAGATCGTCGGTCATTCTCGAGCCCCGCTCCGCCCTCGTGCTGAAGAACGAGGCGCGCTACCGCTGGACCCATGAAATCCCGGCGCGCAAGAGCGACCTGATCGAAGGAGAACGTGTTTTGCGATCTCGTCGGATTTCACTGACCTTTCGAAAAGTCCTCCTCGCGTCGTAGCTCTACCCTCCCCTCCGCCGCATTTCCACGATAGTTTCCGGTAACCCTGCGCTTACCGCACATGACCGGAGACTACGCCGCTGTTTTCATTCGAGACCTACCACATCGTTCTCCCCGCTCTTGGCCTGATCATCATCGGCGCACGATGGTTGCCGCGGCTGGTATCGAAGCGCGAGCCGGCATCCGCGCCGCTGATGATCCTGTTCGGGGCCGGCGCCGGGCTGTTGCTCGGCCAGGTTCCCGAGGCGGCCGACCCGCGCATCAATCCGCTGCCCTGGGAACTGGTGAGCGAACTCACCGTCATCATTGCCCTGTTCGGCGCCGGCATGCGGATCGACAGGCTGGGGCCGATCGCCAAATGGGGACCGACGGCGCGGCTTCTCCTGATCTCCATGCCGCTGACGATCCTCGCCGTGGCGCTGCTCGGCGTGTGGGTCGGCGGACTGACGGTCGCCGGCGCCATCCTGCTCGGCGCGGTGCTGGCGCCGACCGACCCGGTGCTCGCCGCCGACGTGCAGGTGGGCCCACCGCATGAGGGCGCCGAACACCCCGTTCGCTTCACGCTGACGACCGAGGCCGGCCTGAATGACGGGCTGGCCTTCCCCTTCGTCTATCTCGGTCTTCTCGTCGCCGCCGAAGGACTGAACCCAGGTCTCTGGGGCCCCGAATGGCTCGGGATCGACGTCCTCTGGCGCATCGCAGCGGGTGCGGCGATGGGATGGGCCGGCGGCAAGGCGCTGGGGTTCCTGTTGTTCTCGGTCCCGAAGGGCGCGGCGCTCGCCGAGACCGGTTCGGGCGTGATCGCGCTGGCCGGCGTCCTCCTCTGCTATGGATCGACCGAACTGGTGGAGGGCTACGGTTTCATTGCGGTCGCCGTGATGGGTCTGACGCTCAGACGGGTCGAGGCCGAACATCATTTCCACCGCCGGCTCCACGATTTCTCGGAATCGCTCGAACAGGCGCTGACCGCGGTGCTGCTGGTGGCGCTCGGCGTGGTGCTGCCGCTCCTGTTCCAAGACCTGCAATGGTCGCATGTCATCATCGCGCTGGCGCTGATCTTCGTCGTCCGGCCGCTGGCGGGCTGGGTCGGGCTGATCCGCACCGACTACAGCCGCAGCGACCGGCTGGTCACCGCCGTCTACGGTGTGCGCGGCATCGGCTCGATCTACTATCTCTGCTACGCCGGCCGGCACATGGAGTTTATCAACGAAGGCCAGCTCTGGTCGCTGGTGGGCCTCGCGATCCTGCTCTCCACCATCCTGCACGGTTTCACCGTGGGGCGGGCAATGGACCGGGTGAGCGACGAGACCGTGTGACCGGTCGACGGCTTCAGGCCGCCTGCAGCGCCGGCTTGGGCTGCCGCATCAGCAGGAAGATTGCCGGGAGCGTGACGACATACATTGTTATGCCATAGACCGCCGAGGGCAGCGCGTAGTCCGGCATGGCGGTTCCCGCGATCATCGATGCGACGGTGATGCCGAGCGTGGCGTTCTGCACCCCGCCCTCGATCGCGATCGTAGCGGCCTGCGCGCCGCCGAGCCCCAGCCCGCGCGAGAGATACCAGCAGAGCGCCAGAAGCACGACGTTGAAGACGACCATGATCGGCCCGAGGATGGCGACGTTCTCGAGGAAGAGACCCCAGTTGGCCGCCAGCGCCCCGACGAGCACGACGACGAAGATCACTGCCGATGCGCGGAAGAACCAGGGCTCGGCGCGCAAGGTGAAGGCGGTCGCGAAGCGGCGGGTCACCATGCCGAGGACAACCGGCACCGTGGTGATCACGAACAGGCTGATCGCCAGACTCGATATGTCGATCGGACGGTCGCCGAGATCGAGGAAATGGTCCGCAGAAAAGCCGATCAGAAGCGGCACGGTGACCACCGAAAGCAGGCTGACGACGGCCGTCAGCGTGACCGAGAGCGCCACGTCGGCGCGCGCAAAGCGACTGAGCAGGTTGGTCGTCGCCCCGCCGGGACAGAAGGCCAGGATCATCACCCCGAAGGCGAGATGCGGCGGCAGGTCGGTGAGCGCCAGAAGTCCTAGCGCGATGAGCGGCAGCAGAACGACCTGGGCGATGAAGCCGGTGATGAAGGCCTTCGGCGCGGTGGCGATACGGGTGAAATCGGCGATGGTCAGGCCGAGGCCGAGCGAAAACATGATGATGGCCAGCGATATCGGCAGGCCGACGCTGATGAGTGTCGATTCCACGGTTTGGTCCTCCCAGCCAGTTCCGTCTATCGAAGTCTGCGCACCTGCCGCAACTGCTCCTCTTGTCCCTCCGGCAGCTTACGTCAACGCGGTCTTCGTCAACTCCTTATAGAGGAGATCCGGGCTGGTGGCGAGATCGATGATGGAGGTGCGGTCAGGGCAGAACCTCCAGCCCGCCTAGAGCGAGGCGAGCGCCGTGCGCACCTCTTCCATGTCCTCGGGCAGATCGGCCTCGAATCGCATGACCTCGCCGGTGGAGGGATGCTCGAAGGCGAGCAGCCAGGCATGCAGCGCCTGGCGCGGGAAACGGTCGATGACCTTGCCGATCTCCGGCGGCAGCTTGTTGGACTTTGTGCGGAAGGCCATGCCGTAGTCTCGGTCGCCGATCAGCGGATGGCCGATATGGGCCATGTGGACGCGGATCTGGTGAGTGCGGCCGGTTTCCAGACGGCATTCGACGAGGCTGGCGAACGCGGTGGCGTCGCTCGCCTCGCCATAGCGTTCGGTGACCGTGTAGTGGGTGACGGCATGGCGGACGTCATCACCGTTGTCGGTGCGAACGGCGCGCTTCAGGCGGTCGCGCGAGCGGCCGAGCGGCGCATCGATGGTGGCATTGAGCGGATCGGGCCGACCCCAGACGATCGCCTTGTAGGCCCGTTCGAGATCGCCGGTGCGGCCATGGTCGGCGAACTGGTCGGCGAGATGGCGGTGCGACAGGTCGTTCTTGGCCACCACCATGACGCCCGACGTATCCTTGTCGAGCCGGTGGACGATGCCGGGACGCTTGACCCCGCCGATGCCCGAGAGGCTGTCGCCGCAATGATGGATGAGCGCGTTAACGAGCGTGCCGGTCCAGTTGCCGGCGGCGGGATGCACGACGAGCCTGGGCGGCTTGTTGACGACGATCAGATCGGCATCCTCGTAGAGCACCTCGAGCGGAATGTCCTCGCCCTTCGGCACCGGATCCTCGGCTTCCGGCAGCAGGATCTCGATCCGGTCGCCGTCGGACAGCTTCTGGTTGGGCTCCATGGTGACGGCGCCGTTGAGCGTCACATGGCCCTGCTTGACCAGCACCTTGATGCGCGAGCGCGAGAAGTCCGGCGCAAGAGCCGCGGCGATCCAGGCGTCGAGCCGTCCGCCGGCGCCTTCGACAACCAAGGCTTTCAACTCGCCTGCGCTTTCGTTAAAGGGGGACGCACCGTCCAATTGACCGACCTGCCTTCCAGGGAATGAGAATGACCAGACCGATGACCGACGAACTCGAGGAAAAGCCGCTCGACCCCGAAATGGAGAAAGTGCGGCGCAAGATGGTCCGGCTGCTCGCCGTATCGATCGGCATCATGTTCGTCGGTGTTATGGCCGTGCTGGCGGCCATTGTCTACAAGTTCACGCGGCCGTCGGCCGATGCGCCGGCCCCCGCCGCCGTCACCAGCACGGCCCCGACCGCCACGCCGCTGGTCGACCGCATCGACCTGCCGCCGGGCTTTGAGGTGATCTCGATGTCGGTCGACGGCGACCGCATCGCCTTCTTCGGCTCGGTCGGCGGCGCGCGGCAGGTGCTCGTCTACGACGCCTCCTCGGGCGCCCGGCTCGGCACGATCGAGGTCGGCCCGTAAGCGGATGACGGCGCGTCCGGCACCGATCCGCATCTCCGAGGCGAGCGATCTGCGCATCGCGGAATTCGTCTCGCTGAGGGAGAAGGACATCGCCGGGCGCGGCGACAACTTCATCGCCGAGGGCAAGGTGGTGCTCAATGCGCTCCTGTCGCTCGGCGCCACCGACCGGTTCTCGATCGAAAAGCTGCTGGTGCTCGACAACCGGCTCGACGGCGCCACCGACATCGTCGACAGACTGCCCGGCGACGTCCCCGTCTATGTCACCGACCGCGCCGTCATGGACGCCATCGCCGGCTTCGCCATGCATCGCGGCGTGCTCGCGCTCGGCCGCCACGCCCCTGCTCCGGATCTCGCGGCATTTCTCGCCGGCCTTCCCGAAGACGCACTGGTGGTGGCCTGTTGCGGGATCTCCAACCACGACAATATGGGCGGCATCTTCCGCAATGCCGGCGTCTTCGGTGCGGACGGCGTGGTGATCGACACCACCTGCTGCGCGCCGCTCTACCGCAAGGCCATCCGCGTCTCGGTGGGTGCCGCGCTGCGCGTCCCCTTCTGCAAGGGCGGCGAAGCAAGCGATATACTCTCGGCGCTCGATCAGGCCGGATTCGCCACGATCGCGCTGTCGCCCGGCGGCGAGACCGACATCGCCAGCATCAAGACCTCAGGACGGACGGCTCTGGTGGTGGGCGCGGAGGGCCCCGGCCTGCCCGCCGACATTCTGGCGCGCGCACAGACGGCCCGCATCCCTCAGGCGCCGGGCATGGATTCGCTCAACGTGGCGACCGCCACGGGGCTTGCCCTCTGGCAGGTCGCCCGCGCCATGGGGCGGCTCGTCTGATTACTGTGAACTAGGAAGCCGAGGCCTCGATGCGGGCCTTGGCGCGCGCGGCGAGGCTGATGCCGGCGCCGTCGACGACATCCTCGTTGCCGGCGAGAATGCGGGTGATCGGGCCCTTCTCGTCCTCGCGGCGAACGGTGAGTTCCACCATCAGCGCGGCCACTTCGGCAATCTCGTTGCGCAGCGCCGCGTCGTTTGCCGGCTTGTCGGCCTTCTTCAACTGTTCGGCCAGAGCCGACTGGCGCAGCCTGAGATGCTCGATGAGCTCGCTAACGCTGCGCTTCTCGTCCGCGGGTTCGGCCTTCGGCTTGCCGCGGGAGAGGAGCGGCTTCCGGCCCCTGGACTCGTCGTTCTGCTCGGCCTTGGTGTCCCCGGCGGCACGCGCGGCGGCCTTTTCCTCGGTGCGGACGACAGGGGCGATCGCCGCAGCGGCGGCCTTCGGAGCCGCGCCCTGGCTCGATGCGCCAGCCTTCGCGAGCCGCGCCTCGAACGCCTTGCGCTCGCGCTGCGCGTCCGTCTCGGCGCGCGCCAGATCCTTTTCCAGCGCCTTGCGGTCACGCTCGGCCTGTTTGAGATCGGCCTCGGCATCCTTCAGGTCGTTTGCAAGCTTCGTCTTCTCTTCCTTCAGCCGCGCGACTTCGGCCGTGCGGCTGTCCAGCGACTGCTCCCGGTCGGAAAGGCTGGCGATGGCCTTGGCGAGACGGGTGTCGAGATCGGCGGCGCGCTCGGTTTCCTGCTTGAGACGGATCTCGGCCTCGCGGCCGGAAGCGGTGCGGGTCCGCAGGTCCTCACGCAGTTGCGCGCGCTCGTCGCGCAGCGCCTGGATCTGCGCCTTGAAGCTCTCGACCTCGGTGTCGCGGGTCGCCAGATCGATCTTCAGTTCCTCGATCTGGCCGTCGAGGCGGTTGACCTGTTGCTTGAGCCCCTGAATTTCGGCCTGACGCTCCTTGATCTCGCGTCCCGCCATGGCCGCCTCGCCGGTGACCGTGTCGAGCCGGCTGTCGCGATCGCGGATCTGGGAGCGCAGCTCACCGGCCTGTTCGGCGGCTTCCTCCACCTTCTGGCTGAGGAAGAGCACCTGTTCGCGCGCGTCGGCGAGCTTGCTTTCGAGCCTGGTGTTTTTCGATATCTGGGCGGCGGTGCGATCGCGCTCGCTCCTGAGTTCGACGGCGAGCTTCGCCTTCTCGGCGGCGAAGGTGGCGCGGGCGAAATCCTTCTCGGCCTTCACCTCGGCGGCCGACAGCGGAACGCTGGCGCGCATGCGCCTTTCGGTCAGAGTGACGATGCGGCGATGAACGACGGGAGCGACCAGAAGGCCGATAAGGGCGGCGGCGAGGAAACCCAGCGCGAATTGCAGCAGAAATCCGATCACGGTCAAACATGTCCCGTTAGTTGCGCCCCGCGCCAGCTTTAAGCATGACAGCGGGTGCGGGAGCAAGCGGAGTCCTGATGGGTGACAACGAAAAAGGGGCGGCCTTGCGGGCCGCCCCAGTCGGATCAGACAGGTCCGGAAAGGATCAGAAGGGGTTCCAGGTCGGCCGCGGGGTCATCTTGAGATAGCCGACATTGAGGCCCAGACGGGCGCCGACGCCGGTGCGGATCGGCACCACCAGCATGCCGTCGCGCTGCAGAACCGTCATGCCGAGACCGGCGACGATGAAGGCCGAGCCGCTGACGCCGCCGAAACGGCCGTAGACGCTGTCGACCGCCGGAAGATTGTAGACCAGCATCATGGTGCGGTTGCCGTCGCCGCCGTAGTCGATACCGATCGAGGGCCCCTGCCAGAAGACTTCATGCTGGCCGGCATTCTTGGTGTAGAGGTCGCCCTCGCCATAGGTCAGTCCGCCGATGAAGGCGCCGGAGGCTTCCTGACCGAGGATGTAGCCGTTGGGCAGCCCGTAATCCTGGAAGGCCTTTTCGACGAGCTTGGCGAGACCGCCGGAGGTGGAACCGAAGAAGCCGTGGCCTGCGTCGACGATTTCCTGCGCGGTGTAGTGCGAACCGGCATCCTGGGCCCGCGCCGGAATGGACAGCCCGGCGACGAGGACGGCGGCGATGACGAGCCACGCGGACATCAGCTTTGAGGTGATACGCATCATGTTCGAACTCCCGAAAATCTTAAGACGGCCGTTTCGCCGTCCGAGTCCGTCCCATATTGCGACGAGGGTCTTAATAAGCGGTTTACCAAATGTGTTGTCTTTATGTCGGCAGACGAAGCCGCCCGCCGGGCGGCGCAAATGGTCCGAAAAGCCCGCTCGCGCTTGCGAAACCGAAAGCGTCGGTGCAGTTTCGGGTCGATCCGCCGATTCGCGGACAAATGAGCGACAGGAGAGGCAGCATGTCGAAAAACCCCAATCTCACGCTTTCGGGGCCCGACCTCGCGGCCCTGCTGTGCAGCCGCGTCTGCCATGACATCATTTCGCCGGTGGGCGCCATCAACAACGGGCTCGAGCTGCTCGACGAGGGCGGTGCCGACGAGGACGCGATGGACCTGATCAGGACCAGCGCCCTCAATGCCTCCGTCCGGTTGAAATTCGCCCGCCTCGCCTTCGGCGCCTCGGGCTCCGTCGGTGCCTCGATCGATACCGGAGAGGCCGAAAAGGCCGTCAAGGACTTCGTTTCCGCTGACGCCAAGACCGAAGTGACGTGGACCGGCCCGCGCGCCATCATCCCGAAGAACAAGGTCAAGCTGCTGCTCAACCTGTTCCTCGTCGCTTACGGCGCCATTCCGCGCGGCGGCAATATCGACGTCACGCTCGAGGATCTCGAAACCGAGCCCAAATTCAAGCTACTCTGCAAGGGCCGGATGGTGCGGGTGCCACCGAAGTTCCTCGAAATCCATTCGGGCCAGGTCGAGGAAGCCATCGACGCTCACGCGATCCAGCCCTACTACACGGTGCTTCTCGCCGAGGAAGCCGGCATGAAGATTTCCTGCTCGGCGAACGCCGACGAGGTGGTCTTCACCGCCATGCCCGCCTGACCGGCATGGCGGCGGACCGGTGGCGGCACTAGGCCGCCGCGATCCACCCGCAAACCATCTGTTAAGCCTGTCTGCTTACGGAATTTTCGCTGCTTTCCCTTACCTTTGCATCTGAACGGGCGTTGAACGCCCCGACGGGGACAAGGAGAGAGACCATGCAGCAGCGCCTGATGATCGCAGACGACTCCGCAGTCATCTGCAAGGTGGCCAAGCGGATCCTGGGCGGCATGAAGTTCCAGGTGGTCGAGGCCTCCAACAGCAGCGAAGCACTGATGATGTGCGAGGCGCAGCTTCCCTCGATCCTGATCGTGGATGCCGGCATGCCCGATGCGCTGAGCCTGATCCACAGCGTCCGCCAGATGGAAGGCGGCAAGAAGGTGCGCATCTACTATTGCACCATCGAGAACGACATCAAGGTTCTGATGGTCGGCAAGCGCGCCGGCGCGGACGATTTCCTGCTCAAGCCCTTCGATCGGCAGATGCTCGAAAACACCTTCGCCCGCTTCGCCGAAGCGGCGTGAGCACAGCGTCGCACTCGTCCCCGGACAATTCAGCAACAACGACGAAAAAGCCCGCCTTGCGGCGGGCCGATCCGTTTGGCGGTCGATCCGGCGGGGATAGCCGGACCGGGCCGATCCAATCAGGCGCTTTCGCGGATCTCGCTGTCGTCCGGCTCGCGCAGCACGTAGCCGCGTCCCCAGACGGTCTCGATGTAGTTCTTGCCACCTGCCGCCGTCGCGAGCTTCTTGCGCAGCTTGCAGATGAACACGTCGATGATCTTGAGTTCCGGCTCGTCCATCCCGCCATAGAGATGGTTGAGGAACATTTCCTTGGTCAGCGTGGTGCCCTTGCGGAGCGAGAGCAGCTCCAGCATCTGGTATTCCTTGCCGGTCAGGTGAACGCGCTGGGCGCCGACTTCGACGGTCTTGGCGTCGAGGTTGACCACCAGGTCGCCGGTGGTGATGACCGACTGTGCGTGACCCTTGGAACGGCGGACGATGGCATGGATGCGGGCGACCAGCTCGTCCTTGTGGAACGGCTTGGTCATGTAGTCGTCGGCGCCGAAGCCGAGGCCCCGGACCTTGTCCTCGATGCCTGCCATGCCGGACAGGATCAGGATCGGTGTCTTGACCTTCGAAAGACGCAGCGTCCGAAGGACCTCGTAACCGGACATGTCCGGCAGGTTGAGGTCGAGGAGGATGATGTCGTAATCGTAGAGCTTGCCCAGATCGACGCCTTCCTCACCGAGGTCGGTGGTGTAGACATTGAAGCTCTCCGACTTGAGCATCAATTCGATGCTCTGCGCCGTGGCGCTGTCATCCTCAATCAGTAGTACGCGCATATTTATCCCCTTTTCCGCCGCCGCAGAGCCGTGGTCAACGTCATCTACACGGTACGGTCCAGTCGTTGCCTGATTTGGAGGCTGCCATGGAATGGTTAACAAATTCTGATGCGGTTATGCAACCTTTCAGAGGATGTTAATTTTACACGGTAGACTCCTGATTCCGCATGAAAAATGCAAATCAATGGAGTTGAGATTTCACTTTAAGAATCTCCCGCAATCGACTCATTCGACTCTGGAAAGGCACTCGAAAAACCGTCTTTTCGTTTACCTGCCCTTAAACCATGTCACTTAGTATTAACGATGCCCGTAAACGAATGGTTACCATGCCACGATCCTGTCGAAGGATTTCGTCGCAAGGGAAGTGATTCGAAAATGGGCCGCCGGCGGCGTTCCCCCGGCGCAGCGTCGTAACTGGGGTTTCTCGTCACGGGAGTATTGCGTATGAAATCGCGTGAGAGCCTGGTTCGCCTGAAGCAGTTTCAGGTGACCGAAAAGTCCCGCCAGCTGAATCAGATTCAGCTCATGATGGCGGAAATGCAAAAGATGGCGGCCGAACTGGAGTACCAGATCGCCGCCGAAGAGAAGAAGGCAGGGATCACGGACCCCTCGCACTTCGCCTATCCGACCTTCGCCAAGGCGGCGCGCCAGCGCGCCGACAATCTGCAGAATTCCATCCGCGAGCTTCAGGTTCAGCTCGAAGCCGCGGAGATCGCACTCGAGGAGGCCCAGGCCGAGCACGCCAAGGCCGCCGCTCTCGAGGAACGCGACAACAAGTCCAGCCGCGCGGGCTGATACAAACGCGACAGACGCTGCGCTTTGTGCCGGCGGAAGGTGGACCCACGCCTTCCGTCGGCTTTTCACGTTCTGAAACACGCGGCACGTCAGACCCCCGGCCTTGCACCCGTCAACAAGCTGTGCTGGTTGAGCGTGTCCAAATCCGGGACGAGAGGAAAATCGTGAGACCTATCCTGATTGTCTGCCTGGTAATGGCGCCGTTCTGTCTGGCTTTGGGAATTACCCTGCCATTGATGCGATTCGAGACGCTCTATCTCTTCGACAGCGCGCCTTCGCTTGTCGGCATCGTCACGAGCCTCGCCCGCGACGGCGATCTCGCACTCGCGGCGGTCGTCTTTCTGGTCTCGATACTGTTCCCAATCATCAAGCTTCTGGTGATCGCCGCCGAGGCCACAGGCCTGCCGGTCGATCCGAAAAGCCCGATTGCGCGCGCCCTGCCCCAACTCGCCCGCTGGTCGCTGATGGACGTGCTGATCGTGGCGGTGGTCATCGTCGCCGCCAAGACGGGCGGCATTGCCACCGCGCTGTCGCAGCCGGGCCTGTGGTTCTACCTCGCATCGACGCTGACGGCCATCCTCGCCCATGTGGCGTGCGGACGTCTGCGGCGGTTACGCGATTGAACGAAGGGGAAAGCCCAGAAGAGGAAAAGCTTCCGGAAGACGGGAAATATGAGTTTTGGTTTCGGCGGCAGTACCGCCGGAACCGCAATCAATGACGATATTGCTGGATGCGCGTGGTCCGCAGACCGGCAAGGCCGTAATCGTTGATCGAGGACTGCCAGGAGAGGAACTCCTCGACGGTCAGCGTGTAGCGCTCACAGGCTTCTTCGAGGCTAAGCAGCCCGCCGCGAACGGCGGCAACGACTTCCGCCTTGCGGCGGATGACCCAGCGCCGCGTATTCGCGGGCGGCAGGTCGGCAATCGTCAACGGACTGCCATCGGGTCCGATCACATACTTAACTCGGGGTCGTACCATATCGGTCATTGGACACTCTTACAAACTCAAGACCTAATGCGGACTAAGCTACCGTTTCTCCTTTAAAAATTGCTGAAGGCCCGACTAATGTTTCGGTAACGTTTTGGCACAGGCCCGCAGAAAGCCCGGGCGGCCTTGTTGCGGCCACGCTCGATCTGTATATGTGCGCTCGAAAAACCATGAAATTTTCCGCTTGATCGGCGCCTTGAACGCCTTTGAATGCCGGGGGTTGAAGTGAACAGTCTCGATATTGCCAAGCCGCCGCGCGATACGCGCGTGGTGGTCGCCATGTCCGGTGGCGTGGACAGCTCCGTTGTCGCCGGGCTTCTCAAACGCGAGGGATATGACGTCCTCGGCGTCACCCTGCAACTCTATGACCATGGCGCCGCCGTCCACCGCGCGGGCTCCTGCTGCGCTGGTCAGGACATCGACGACGCGCGCCGGGTCTCCGAAGCCATCGGCATTCCCCACTACGTGCTCGACTACGAGCAGCGCTTCCGTGAGGCGGTGATCAATCCGTTCATGGAAAGCTACGTCATGGGCGAAACACCCATTCCGTGCGTGGCCTGCAACCAGACGGTCAAGTTCGCCGATCTGCTTGCGACCGCGCGCGATCTCGGCGCCGATTGCCTGGCGACCGGCCACTATATCCGCTCGCGTCACGAGCCGACGGCCGACAATCCCGGTCGCCGCACGCTCTACCGGCCCGTCGATTCGGATCGCGACCAGAGCTATTTCCTGTTCGCCACCACGCAGGACCAGCTCGATTTCCTGCGCTTTCCGCTCGGCGACCTGCCCAAGGCGCGGACCCGCGAACTGGCCGAGGAAATGGGCCTCGTCGTCGCCCAGAAGGCCGACAGCCAGGACATCTGTTTCGTGCCGCAGGGCAAATATGCCGACGTGATCGGCAAGCTGAGGCCGGATTCGCAGCTCTCGGGCGACATCGTCCACATCGACGGCCGCGTGCTGGGCAACCATCCGGGAATCGTCAACTACACGATCGGACAGCGCAAGGGCCTCGGCGTTGCGACCGGCGAACCGCTCTACGTCGTACACCTCGACGCCCGATCCAAGCGCGTCGTGGTCGGCCCGCGCGAGGCGCTGGAGACCACCAAGGTGATCCTGCGCGACGTCAACTGGTTGGGTGATACACCGCTCGGCGCGATCGGCGCGGAGGGTGTGCCCTGCTTCGCCAAGCTGCGTTCGACCCGCCCGCCAAAGCCCGCGACGCTGCGCGTTGTCGATGGCTTGGCGGAAGTCGAACTCGAGGAAGGCGAAGCCGGCATCGCCGCAGGACAGGCGTGCGTGCTCTACTCCTCACCCGACGACGAGGCGCGCGTCTATGGCGGCGGTTTTATCGACCGGTCCGAGCGCAGCCCGCAGGCCGAAGCACTGCTGACGCAGCTCCTGAGCGCCGCGCCGGCCGCCTGAATCTCGGCTTTTTTCAGATGACCCGACGAAGGGGCGGCGGGATCAGCCCGCCGCCCAGATATCGAGCGCCTTGTTGAAAACCTCGGTCCCGCTGGTGCCTTTTTCCAGCGTGATCAGGGCCCGGCGGCCGTTGGAATAGATCACCGGGATGTCGATCCAGTTGCGGGTCCGCAGAAGCTGGGTGTTGGTCTGCACCGCTTCGGTCAGATCGTTGAGCGCGATCATGTAGAAATCTTCGGTGATCTTCGCCGGCACAGCGATCAGCGGATTGCCCTGGTCCTGCTCGGTCTGCTTCATCGAGATGCGCTGGATCTGGTCGATGCCGCCGCCCGAGAAGTTTTCCGGCAGCGCAAAGACGATTTCGATGATGTGGCTCGCCGGCAGCGACTTGTCGGCATTCCGCTTGATGGTCATGAGCGCCGAGAGGTTACCGTCGGCCGTGTTGATCTCGCCGCGGATGGCGACGTTGTTCGGACCGCCGTTTTCCGGATCGTCGATCAGCGACCAGACGACACTGCCCTCGTTGACGGCGGGGCTCTGCTGATCCAGGCGCTCTTCGTAGAGGAACATCTTCTGCTGGACCGCGATCGGCTCATTGCCTTGGGCGGTCTGGGTATCGGCAGGAGCCACCTCGCCGGCCGTCGCGGGCGCTTCCAGCGGAGCCTGGGCCTCGCCGGGATCGGTCTGGGCGGTCACCGAGCGGCCCTCGACGGGCGCGCTCGCGTCGGCGAGTTCCGGCGCCGGACCGGGATTGGACTCAGAACCGTCGACATTGAGCCGCTGGGTGAACTTGCGGTCCGGATCCTCGGCCGGCTCGTCGGTCGCGAGCGCCGCGGTTTCCGTGCCCTCGCCGGCGGTGCCGCTGTCCGTGGCGGTCTCCGCCTGGGTCGCGGTATCGGACGGAGTGGCGGTTTCGGTCGAGGCAGCGGTTTCCGTATCCCCGCTGCCCGACACCATGGCCATCAGCGCATCCTTCTGTGTCCAGGCCGCATAGCCCGCAACGGCGAGAAGAACCAGAATCCCGAGACCGAGCAGGAGACCCGTCAGCCCGCCGCGGCCGGACTTCTTTTCCGCCGCCACCGGACGACGGGGTTCGGACCGGGTTTCAGCCGCCGGAACCGGATCCGGCTGCCGCACGTCGGCGTCCCTGCTCTCGCCGAGACCGAAAATCGCGTCATGATCGGACGGATCGACCACCGCGGCACGTTCGGCCGGGGGTGGAGGTGCTGCAGGCTCGGCCGGAAACTCCGGTTCGGCAGCGACGTCAATCTCGTCGCGGTATTCGTTGACCGGCGCTTCGATGTGCGACTGGTTGTAGGCGTCTGCGGCGGCGTCCCATTCCTCTTCCATGTCGGAGCCTTGATCGACAGGCTCCGGCGCGGGCGGGGTCCACTGTGGCTCCCGGCGCTCGAAAGGTGCCGCGGTAACAGGCGGCGGCGCCGGCATGTACGGCTCAGGCTCGGGTTCGGGCTCCGGCTCCACGGGAACCTGGGGCGGCGCCTGAACCACGGGCGGCGCGGCTGGCGCGACCGGCGCGGGCTGAGGCGGCTGCTTTTCCTCGACCAGCGCCTCGAGCTCCGACATCAGACGGTCGGTCTCGCTCTCGTCGGTCTCGACGGCGGGCGCGTGTTCGCTCTCGACTTCCGCGATCGCGTCGTCGAGCTTGGTCATCTGCCGGTTGACGATCTCCTCGGCCGGCGGAGGACTCATTGCCTCCAGCTGCCGGCGGATCGCAGCGCGGGCCTTGGAATAAACCCGTTCCCGGTTCTCGGGTGTATTGTCCGAAAGGTTGTCGACCGCCTTCCGGATGACAGCTACAAAATCCGCCATGGTTTGTCTGGCACCTGCTAACTTCGTTTAAACACGTTATTTTGCGGCTTAAACTAGTCTTCAAACGGGTCGGTAACAAGTATCGTGTCGTCCCGCTCCGGACTCGTCGAGAGGAGAGCGACCGGCGCGCCGATAAGTTCCTCGACACGGCGGACATATTTGATCGCCTGGGCTGGAAGATCAGCCCAGCTGCGGGCGCCGACCGTTGTGCCTTCCCACCCCTCGATCGTCTCGTAGACCGGTGTGCAGCGCGCCTGTGCGCCCTGGCTGGCCGGCAGATGATCGATCCGCTCGCCGTCGAGTTCGTAGCCGATGCAGATCTTGATCTCCTTCAGCCCGTCGAGCACGTCGAGCTTGGTCAGCGCAATGCCGCTGATGCCGTTGACGGCGACCGACTGGCGCACGAGTGCGGCATCGAACCAGCCGCAGCGGCGCTTGCGGCCTGTCACCGTGCCGAACTCGTGGCCGCGCTCGCCGAGGAACTGGCCGATCTCGTCGTTGAGCTCGGTCGGGAAAGGCCCCTCGCCCACGCGCGTCGTGTAGGCCTTGGTGATGCCGAGCACATAGTGCAGCGATCCCGGCCCGAGGCCCGAACCGGCAGCCGCCTGCCCGGAAACCGTGTTGGACGAGGTTACGAACGGATAGGTGCCGTGATCGATGTCGAGCAGCGTGCCCTGCGCGCCCTCAAACAGGATGCGGTTGCCGGCGCGGCGTGCCTTGTCGAGGAGCAGCCAGATCGTGTCGCGGAACGGCAGGATGCGATCGGCGATCGATGTGAGCTCCTCGTGGATCGTGTCGAAGGCGATTTCCGGCTGCTCGAGACCGCGGCGCAAGGCGTTGTGGTGGGTCAGCAGACGGTCGATCTTGGCCGGCAGCGTCTCGAGATTGGCGAGGTCCATGACGCGGATCGCGCGGCGACCGACCTTGTCCTCGTAGGCCGGACCGATGCCGCGTCGGGTGGTGCCGATCTTGGTGCCGGAATTCGACGCCGCATCCTCGCGGATACCGTCGAGTTCGCGGTGCAGCGAGAGGATCAGTGTGGCGTTGTCGGCGATGCGCAGATTGTCGGGTCCGATCTTCACGCCCTGCTTGGCGAGCCGGTCCATCTCGGCTATCAGCGCATGCGGATCGATGACGACGCCGTTGCCGATGACGCCCATCTTGCCTTCACGCACCACGCCCGAGGGCAACAGCGACAGCTTGTAGCTCACGCCGTCGATGACCAGCGTATGGCCGGCATTGTGGCCACCCTGGAAACGCACCACGATATCGGCGCGCTCCGACAGCCAGTCGACGATCTTGCCCTTACCTTCGTCGCCCCACTGCGAGCCGACGACAACCACATTGGCCATGTATAGTCCCCTGAATCGCCGGTGAAACACACCGGCCGGAAATTTCGAACCTGTTCTATATCGTCATGTCTTGCCGCATGCGACCCCCCGCATGTGACCTTCCCCCTTCCTCCGAAGGGAAATTTACCGACGGGCGACGGTTTTCCCCGCCTGTTGCGACGGATAAGGGCCGGCAACAGCGGCGCCATTGCCATCCCGGGCCACGCGGCCTAGATGAACACCCCTCGACTGCCTGCCTCTTTCCGTCCGGACGATTCATGACCCAGCGTGCCTATATCTATCTCGTGCTCACCACCCTGTTCTGGGGCGCGAATGCGATCGCCGGCAAGCTGGCGGTGGGAGAAATCTCGCCAATGCTGCTGACCTCGGTGCGCTGGTTGCTGGCGGTGACGCTGCTGATGAGCTTTGCCTGGCCGCAGATCCGGCGCGATATGCCGATGATCCGCAAGCACTGGCCCGTCATGGCGGCCCTCGGCGCGACCGGATTCGCCTGCTTCAACATTGCGCTTTATTCGGCGCTCGAATTCACCAGCGCCATCAATGTCGTCATCCTTCAGGCCGGCATGCCGCTGGTCATCTTCATCGCCAATTTCCTGATCTTCCGCATTCCGGTCACGGCCGGCCAGGTGATCGGCTTCTTTCTCACCGTCGCGGGCGTCATGACGGTGGCTTCCGGCGGCGATATCCGCCAGCTCCTTACGCTGACGCTCAACCGCGGCGACGCGATCATGCTTCTGGCGGTCCTCATCTATGGCGGATACACGGTGGCGCTGCGCTACCGGCCGGTGCTGCACTGGCAGAGCATGATGGCGGTGATGGCCACCAGCGCCTTTCTCTTCTCGCTGCCTTTCACCGGCTGGGAAATCGCCGTCGGCCGGGTGATCTGGCCGGGACCGGAAGGGCTCGCGATCGCGGCCTATACCGCGATCTTCCCCTCGCTGATCTCGCAGGTCCTCTTCATCCAGGCCAACGGCCTGATCGGCTCCAACCGCGCCGGCCTCTTCGTCAACCTGGTTCCGATCTTCGGCACCATCCTCTCGGTCGTGGTGCTGCGCGAGACGCTGCACATCTACCACATTCTCGCATTGGTGCTGGTGATGAGCGGGATAGCTCTGGCGGAACGGGTGAAGCGGAAGAGCTAGCAGCGCAGCGGTCGATCGCCTAGCTTGGAAAACTCGCGTCGAACGCGTAGTTTCATTTCTGAACGGTTATTCGGTTACGCCAAAGCAAAAGAGGCACCCCGAACGGGGTGCCTCTGATTGGGAAGTCGGGGATCCGTTGCGCCGTAGCGACTGCCGATCTGGTCCCGACTTTTCGACACATAATCTAGTGTTTTTAGGGTGTATCGTCAATGCCGATCAATCCTGATCACATACCCGCTTTGACGTCATTTCTGTCTGCCGAAAGGCTTTCATCGCTCATGGCGCTGACTGGCAACTCGGCAGTTGCAGTCGAGCTGCATCAGGAGACGCTCCGGCTGGGCGCCTCGATGATGAGCATTATTGCTACTTTGGAAATCGCGCTTCGAAACTCCATCTCGGAGAATCTCGGCAATCATTTCTCTGAACCAAATTGGCTTCAGCAGCCACCCGCAGGTTTTCAATGGCGCCCCCAGGAACGCGACAAGATCGCAATAGCAATCGATAACGCAAAGCGCGCGGAATACGCGAAACTGACACAAGCCGAGAAAACAGCGCTTGACGTAACTGCCTTTCCCAATGGCCGGCCAGCAGGTACTTCGCACCTCGCCCGGGCGAAAGCGCGCCGTCGGCACATAACCGTCAGTGACGGCAAGATCATTGCCGAGCTAACCCTGTACTTCTGGAAACGCCTTTACGGCCACGACTATGACCAGACCCTTTGGAGAACGACGCTAAAGCGGACATTTCCCGACAAGAGGCTCTCGAGAGCACAAGTCGCAATCCAGCTCGAAACGCTGTACCAGGCACGCAACCGGCTCGCGCATCATGAGCCGGTACTGCATGATCGTTTTCACGAAACCATGAATTCCATTGAATTCGTGAGTCAGCGCCTCCAGTCTCGCACTGCTTCTGTAGAAGCCCCTTTGGCAACCCTTCTCGCAGAAGAAGTGGAAGGCGTTGTTGCAAGAGAAGCAGCGTTGAGCGCCCGCCTAAACAGCTATCGCCGATGAATTTCCTCCCTCAACAAAAAAGCCCGCCCCTTTCGGAGCGGGCTTTTCTCGCCTTGGGAGGGCTTTTCGCTTAATCGACGTTGAAGACGAGCGACTTGGCCTGGCGGATCGCCTCGTTGGCGGTCAGCTTGTCGAGGACCGACTGGTCGACGAGGCCGTCGACATAAAGGAGCGCGATGGCGTCGCCGCCGTCCTTGTCGCGGCCGAGGTGGAAGTTGGCGATGTTGACGCCGGCGTCACCCAATGTGGTGCCCATGAAGCCGATCATGCCCGGAACGTCGGTATTGGCGATGTAGATCATGTGCTCGCCGACATCGGCATCCATGTTGATGCCCTTGATCTGGATGAAGCGCGGCTTGCCGTCGGAGAAGACGGTGCCGGCGACCGAGCGGGTCTGGCGTTCGGTGGTGACGGTCAGCTTGATGTAGCCGTCATAGACGCCGGTCTTGTCGCGCTTGACCTCGGAGAGCACGATCCCCTTTTCCTTCACCATGATAGGGGCCGACACCATGTTGACGTCGGCCACCTGCGGGCGGATGAGGCCGGCCAGCAGAGCGCTGGTCAGCGCCCGCGTGTTCATGGTCGCCGTCATGCCGTCATAGAGGATCTCGATTTCCTTGATCGGGCTCTCGGTGACCTGGCCGGCAAAACTGCCGAGCACGTCCGCCAACCGGATGAAGGGCTTGAGGATAGGCGCTTCCTCGGCCGTGATCGAGGGCATGTTGATGGCGTTGGAGACCGCGCCCTTGACCAGATAATCCGACATCTGTTCGGCGACCTGCAGGGCGACGTTTTCCTGCGCCTCGGTGGTCGATGCGCCCAGATGCGGGGTGCAGACGACGTTCTCGAGACCGAAAAGCGGGCTCTCGGTGGCAGGCTCGGTTTCGAACACGTCGAAGCCGGCACCGGCGACATGGCCGGACTTGAGAGCTTCGGCGAGTGCCGCCTCGTCCACCAGACCGCCGCGGGCGCAGTTGATGATCCGCACGCCCTTCTTGGTCTTGGCGAGCGCGGCCTTGCCGATGATGCCACGGGTCTTGTCGGTCATCGGAACATGGAGCGTGATGAAGTCGGCACGGGCGAGCAGTTCGTCGAGCTCGACCTTGGTCACACCCATTTCCTCGGCGCGCTCCTTGGACAGGAACGGGTCGTAGGCCACGACATTCATCTTCAGCCCGATGGCGCGTGAGCAGACGATGGAACCGATATTGCCGGCGCCGATGACGCCGAGCGTCTTGCCGGTGATCTCGACGCCCATGAACTTCGACTTTTCCCACTTGCCGGCCTGTGTGGAGGTGTCGGCGGCGGGCAGCTGGCGGGCGACGGCGAACATCAGCGCGATGGCGTGTTCGGCGGTGGTGATCGAGTTGCCGAAGGGCGTGTTCATCACGATGATGCCGCGCTTGGAGGCGGCCGGGATGTCGACATTGTCGACGCCGATACCGGCGCGACCGACGACCTTGAGGTTTTCTGCGGCCGCGATCAGCTTTTCGGTGACCTTGGTCGCCGAGCGGATGGCGAGGCCGTCATACTGGCCGATGACTTCGAGGAGCTTTTCCTTGTCCTTGCCGAGATCCGGCAGGTAGTCGACTTCGACGCCGCGATCCTTGAAGATCTGTACAGCGGTGGGGGAGAGCTTGTCCGATACGAGTACGCGAGGTGCCATTTGGGCCTCCGTCAGATTTGGGAAATTGGGAAAGTTAGGAGCTGCGGCTCCAAGGCCGCAGCCGCCTGATCACGCAGCCTTTGCGAGCGCGGCCTTTTCGGCATCGAAGGCCCAGCCGAGCCAAGGCATCAGCGCCTCGAGGTCGGCGGTCTCGACGGTGGCGCCGCACCAGATGCGAAGGCCCGCGGGCGCATCGCGATAGGCGCCGATGTCGAGTGCGACGCCTTCCTTGTCGAGGCGCGAGACGATGGCCTTGGCAAACGCCGCCTGGGCGTCGGGCGCAAGCGCCGTGACGGCCGGATCGGTGATTGTCAGGCACACCGAGGTGTTGGACCGCGTTTCCGGCTTTTCGGCCAGGTTGGCGAGCCAGGGATTGGCGTCGCAATAATCGAAGATGACCTTGGCGTTGGCATCGGCCCGGGCGACGAGCGCATCCAGACCGCCGATCTTCTCGGCCCAGCCGAGCGCGTCGAGATAGTCTTCGACGCAGAGCATCGACGGCGTGTTGATGGTCTCGCCGACGAAGATACCCTCGATCAGCTTGCCGCCCTTGGTCATGCGGAAGATCTTCGGCAGCGGCCAGG
>CAZEJG010000041.1:0-25938 GCA_964511625.1 uncultured Hoeflea sp. | reverse complement strand
AGCGCCTTCTTGATGGCCGCTTCGTCGGTCTTCCAACGCTCTTCCTGGAAGTTCGACCAGGACACGCCAATGGTTTCGCCGTCGGCCATGGCCGCGGTCGAAACACCCATGGCCAGCGCGAAGCCGGCCAGTGCCAGAATGCTCTTCTTCATAGTTTCCTCCCGAAACGCCCTAAGCGGGCGTGAAATTAAACGTGTAACAATCCGGACTCCCACATCCGGCAGCCGATGGCCGACAGGACGGAGACCGGGGACCCATTAATTCGAGGGTCGAAAAAAATAGTGACGCAGCGCTCCAGCTGTGTCAAGATGAATCTTCGACCGGCTAACTCGTTGCACTGCAACATTTTTTGCGCTGCCATAAAAATCGGGAGCCGGACATGGGAGGACATTTCAGGCATGACCCTCATCGCCCGATCGGACGATTTGCGTCGCGAAAACCAGCGCCGGATTCTGGCCGCCCTGCGCGCCGAAAGCCCCCTGTCCCGCACCGAACTCGCGGCTGCAACGGGCCTCAGCGCATCGACGGTGACGGCGATCACGAGCGCGCTTCTGGTCGCGGACTATCTCGTCGAGGCGCCTCGCAAGGACAATGGCACAGGAGGCGAGCCTGCCGTCCTGGGACGGCGCGGTCGGCCACAGGTGGCGCTGGCGCTCAATCCCCGCGCGGCCTCCATCGGCGCGCTCACGCTTACGCTCAATCGGCTGTCGGCCGCGCTCGTGGATTATTCCGGAAGCGTGATCCTCGAGGTGGTCGAGAAGGTCGAGACGCTGAGCCTGGCGCGCGGTGACTTCGGAACCCGTTTCGTCTCCCTGCTCCGGCGCGCACTCGACGAAGCGGGCTCTTGCGCCGGGCCATTGCGTCACATCGCGCTGACGGTCCAGGGCGTCAGCGATGCCAGGGGCACGCGCGTGCACTGGTCGCCGATCCTTAGTCATCGTGATGTCCAGATCGACGAGGACCTGCGAAACGCCTTCGGCACGTCCGTCTCCATCGCCAACGACGCCAACATGATCGCGACCGCGCTCAAGGTTCGCGAACCGCAGACCTATGACCAGTCCTATGCGGCGATCCTCCTGTCGCACGGCATCGGGATGGGTCTCGTTCTCGGCGGAAAGCCGTTCAACGGCATCCTCACCTCGGCGGCCGAGTTCGGGCACATGTGCCACATCCCCAAGGGCGCGCTCTGCCGCTGCGGTCGGCATGGATGCATAGAAGCTTATGCAGGCGACTACGGCATCTGGCGCATGGCGACCGGCGGCGATCCGGAGGTAGTGCCGGACTGGGATATCGACCGGGAGACCATGTCGGCGCTGGCGGACAAGGCCAAGCACGGCGACGGCGCGGCAGCGGACGCTTATCGCTCGGCGGCGGCGGCCATCGGGCATGGCCTGCGCAACCTCTTCACGCTGCTCGACCCCTTTCCCATCGCCTTCGTCGGCTCCGGCGTACTGGCCTTCGACCTGATGGAGCCGATGATCCGCACCTCGCTCGGCCGCAAGGGGATCGGCCTGGCCTATGACGACGCCGAGTTCCATTGCTATGAAAACGATCTCGACCTGACACGCACCGGGACGATCGTCACCGCGCTGACGACGCTCGACCGGTCGATAACCGTCAACAAGGAGACGACGGGAGACGATGACTATGCCACAACGCTCTGAGTGCACGGCGCTGCTCGCCGGTCTCCTTCTGGCAGCGACCCCGGTTTCGGCGATCGCGCAGGACGCCGGCACGGCTCCGTGGGAGGAGAGGATCATCGCCACGCCACTGGAGCGCGGCGAATTCACCGGCGAACTGTCCCGCGACAGGCTCGACGCGCTCACAGCCATCGGCGAAAAGCTGTTCAAGGCGAAATTCACCCCACTCGACGGCGTCGGACGACCGATGGCGACGCAGGCGATCATTCCGACCAAGCGTCGGCGGGAAACGCGGCTCGAATTCCAGCGCATGGCCGGCATGGATGCGGGTTCCTGCGCGAGCTGCCACAACGAACCGGTGGCCGGCGGCGCGGGAGATTTCGTCGCCAACGTCTTCGTCTCGGAAGGATTTTCCGACGCCGATTTCGATTCGATCGATCCGCAGTTTTCCAACGAGCGCAACACCAACCATCTCTTCGGCGCGGGGTTGATCGAACTCCTCGCCCGCGAAATGACGGTGGAATTGCAAGCAAGCCGCGACGAGGCTGCCCGGCAGGCGCGCGCCACCGGCGAGACCGTGACCCTGCCACTCGCGGCCAAGGGGGTTAACTTCGGCTCGATCACGGTCGAACCCGACGGCATGGTCGATCTCTCGGGTCTCGACGGCGTCGACACGGATCTCGTCATCCGCCCCTTCAGCCAGAAGGGCGTGATGACGTCGCTGAGGCAGTTCACCGTCAACGCCCTCAACCAACACCACGGCATGGAGGCGACCGAACGCTTCGGCGCCCGCTGGACCGGCGAGACCGACTTCGACGAGGACGGCAAGGGCGACGAGATTTCGGCCGGCGACGTGTCCGCCATGGTGGCATGGCAGGCGACGCTCGAGCCGCCGCTGCCGACCAAGCCCGATGACCCGGCATGGCAGACGGCGGCGGCAAACGGCGACACGCTTTTCGACACGATCGGCTGCGCCTCCTGCCACGTCCGGGCGCTGCCGCTGACCTCGCTCAAGTTCGCCGATCCCGGCCCCGTGGATGCGGCCGGTACCCTGCGCGGCGACGAGGACGGCGAGGCGGCGGTCTACGATCTCGGTCTCTACGCCTGGGCGGAGCGGCTCGAACGCAACGACAAGGGCGAGGTCATGGTGCCGCTCTTCGGCGACCTCAAGCGCCACCGGATTGCCGACCAGAAGGTCGCCGTTCTCGGCAACGAGTTGCTGGCGCAACGCTTCGTCGATCGCGACGTCTTCATGACCAGCGAGTTGTGGGGCATTGCCGACACGGCACCTTACGGCCATCGCGGTGACCTGACGACGCTCGACGAGATCATCCGCGCCCACGGTGGAGAAGCGTCGCAATCGGCCCGCGCCTATGAGGCACTGCCGGAAAAGGATCGCTCGGCGCTGATCGCCTTCCTGAAGACACTGGGGATCGACCGATGAGCTCGCTGAACCGGCTCGGCCATGCCCTCCTGGCCTCATTTGCGGTCTTTGTCGCGGACGGCTCCACCCTGGGCGAAGATGCGGATTCGGAGGCGCGGGACGTCCCGATGGATGTTCCGGTCATGGTCGAGGAAGCGCTGAAGGCGGGGATCGACCAGCGCTACGAGGGGCCATGGGAATTCTTCGTCGGCGGCGGAGCGGCGGGTCTCGACTGCAATGGCGACCGCAAGACCGACCTCTTTATCGCCGGCGGCAAGAACCCGGCAGGCCTCTACGTCAACCGGTCCGAGACAGGCGGGGAACTGAAGTTCGAGAAGGTCGACACCGGTCTCGACGACACCGTCATGACCAATGTCACCGGCGCCTATCCGATCGACATCGACAATGACGGCCACAAGGATCTCGTGGTGATGCGGGTCGGCCGCAACGCCATCCTGAAGGGCGGACCGGGCTGCACCTTCACCAATGCCTCGCGTCAGTTTTCCTTCGACGGCGGCCGTGAGTGGACCACCGCCTTCGCTGCGACCTTCGAGGCCGGCGCGACCTTCCCGACACTGGCTTTCGGCAATTATGTCGACCGCTCGGCACCGGGTTCGCCCTGGGGCACCTGCCACGACAACGATCTCTTCCGTTCGCAAATCCAGGGCAAGGACGACGCACCCGACTATTCGCTGCGCACCGCGCTGTCGCCTGGCTATTGCACCCTTTCGATGCTGTTTACCGACTGGAACCGGTCCGGCAAAGCCGACCTGCGGATGACCAACGACCGGCAGTATTACCGCGGTGGCCAGGAGCAGCTCTGGCGCATGGAGCCCGAGCGCCCTCCCCGCCTCTACCGGTCCTCGGAAGGCTGGCGGCATGTCACCATCTGGGGCATGGGCATCGCCGAGGCCGACCTGAACGCGGACGGCTATCCCGAATACGCGCTCACCTCGATGGGCGACACCAAGCTGCAGACGCTCGACGAGGAGGCCGAGGAAGGCCGCCCCATCTACCGCGACATCGCCTTCGAGAAGGGCGCCACCGCCCAGCGCCCCTATGTCGGCGAGGCGATCCGTCCGTCGACCGGCTGGCACGCGGAGTTCGACGACTTCAACAATGACGGCAATCTCGATCTCTTCATCGCCAAGGGCAATGTGGAACAGATGCCGGAATTCGCCTCCTTCGATCCCGACAACATGCTGCTTGGCACCTTCGATGGGAAATTCGTCGAGGCGGGCGATCTCGCCGGCATCGATCTGCCGACGAAGGGCCGCGGCGCCGTCGTCGACGACTTCAACCACGACGGCATGCTCGATCTTCTCGTGGTCAATCGCGGCGGTGCGGCGAGCCTGTTCCGCAACACCGGAGGACGCGACCCCAAGGGCGGCAAGGCCAGGGAGATGGGCAACTGGCTGGAGATCGAGCTCAAGCAGAAAGGCGCCAATCCCGATGCGATCGGCGCCCGGGTGTCGGTCAAGAGCGGAAACACCACGCGCGTTCGGACCATCGAGGTCGGCGGCGGCCATGCCTCCGGCCGGCTCGGTTTCGTCCATGTCGGCCTCGGCGTCGCCGAACGCGCCCAGATCCGCGTCCAGTGGCCGGATGGCGAATGGAGCGCGCCCTACCGCGTCTTTGCCAACCAGTTCGTGCGCATCGACCGTGACGGCCCGAAGGCTCGCTACTGGCTGCCGGAATGATCAGACCCTAGATAGAGGGGACCACCCACCCCTTCCCAGAGCATCAGGTTGTCCATGGCCCAGACCAGACTTTCAATTTCGACCCGCGGACAGGGTCTCTACGAGTTCACGTCGCACGCCGAGGCCTTCGTCGCCGAACATGCCGCCGGCGAAGGGCTGCTGACGGTCTTCGTCCGTCATACCTCCTGCTCGCTGGTGATCCAGGAGAATGCCGACCCCGACGTCCGCCGCGATCTCGACAGCTTCTTTTCCCGTTTGGTGCCGCCGAGTGACGATCCGTCGATGAGCTGGGTGGTCCACACGATGGAAGGGCCGGACGACATGCCGGCCCACATCAAGGCGGCGCTCAATCAGGTGTCGCTGTCGATCCCCGTGACCGAAGGACGCCTGGCGCTCGGCACCTGGCAAGGGATTTATCTTTTCGAACACAGAGAGCGGCCGCATCGCCGCGAGATCGTGCTGCACCTTTCCGCCTGAAGATGACCGCATCTCGCCCCGGCCGCCGCCGGGGCGACGACCGGGGAAAGACGGCCGCATCAACTCCTAGCCCTGTCGCGGGACGCAGGCGAACTGGCGGTTGCCGATTTTCCTGGCGACCTTCTTCTGGCCGCAACGGCACTTGCCACCCTGGACCTTGCCACCCTGACAGACGAGGCGCTGCTTCGTCTGCTGCGGCTGGACCCGCTTCGGATTCTCGGCATTCTTCCTGGGCTGAGGCGTTACGCGCACGGCCTGTTTCTGGCAGGCGAAGGCCGCCTTTCCGATCTTGACCAGCGTCCGGTTCTGCCCGCACCGGCACTTGCCATTGGCGACCTTGCCGCCCTTGCAAACGAGGCTCGCGCGCTTCGGCTCGGGGTTTACCCGTTTCGGCGTGCCGGCGTCCTTGTTCGGCTGAGGCGTCACGCGCACGGCCTGCTTCTGGCAGGCGAAGGCCGCCTTGCCGATCTTCACCAGCGTGCGGTTCGCTCCGCAGCGGCACTTGCCATTGGCGACCTTGCCGCCCTTGCAAACGAGGCTCGCGCGCTTCGGCTCGGGGTTGACCCGCTTGGGTGTATCCGGCGACGCGGTGTTGCGCGGTTCGGCGGTCAGCTTGTCGGCGCCGGGTTTCGGCGCTCCCGGGTTCGGATTGGTCCGTGTCGCGCACGTCACCTTCAACTGCGCCCATTTGCTGTGGACACCGGACTGGCCCTTGATCTGCGCACGGAACTTCTTGTCGGTGTCGCGATCGATCGAGAGAACCCGCTGGTTGACCATCCTGTAAGTGCCGTTCTTCAGGATCGTTTCCATCTGCTTTTCATAGAAGACGGAGCCGTTTTCCTGCACGAGCTGCAGCACCGCGGTGCCGGGACCGCTGGCCTGGAAGGTCGCGGTCTCCCAGACCTTCTTGGGGCAGCTCCCGCCATCGGCGACATTGTATTTGAGATCCGAGAAGAGGATCTCGAACGGCGCGCATTCGATGTTGGCGACCTTCATAGCACTCTTTCCGCCGCCCTTGACGACGATCCGGAACTGGTTCTGTCCCGCCTTCGCCTCCACATTGTCGATCCGGTCGACCACCCATTGAACGGAACCGTCCGACAGCGGCTCGCGCCGCGCCTTGATCTCGACCGTCTTGAGAACCTTGCCGTTGCGGACGATGTCGAACTGCGCAGTCTTTTCCTGTTCGTAAACGATCCGCGTCGTGACCCTGGCGTTGCGCGGACAGGCGTTGCCGCCGGCCACATCAAGGTTCATTTTGACCTCGATCGGATCGCCACTCGGTGCCGTGTCTGCATTCGAGGGCAGCGGTATGCCGCCATCGCTCGGCTTTGAGGTTTGCGAGCCGTTGCGTGATAATTTGGTATCGGCCCCCAAGCATCTAACGGTAAGCCCGACAAAGCCCGTGGCGGTCGCCCGCGCAAAGTCACCATATCCCTTGTATGTGCCGTCTTCTGAACTCGTCATCGATTGCAGACGACGGTGCCGCCTTGCATCTGCATGCAGGGCCAACGGCACATTATATTGAAAGCTGTGGCCGTGCTCGGTTTCATTCGATTTGGCGTTGCAGCCATTGATGATCGCTTGCTTGTCCGTGCCATTAAGCGTGGTATCGTTGATGAAGATGTTCATGGATTTGTCGACACGTTCCCGAGCATCGACATCATTGTCCCGGCCCGGGACCGCATAACCTCCCCATTGGTTGCTTGCGATATAGCTCTCACGGACAGCGCCATTTGTGAGCGTGCGCCCGACGCGGTAGAAGACGATGTAGCCGCGCGACATTTCGATCTTCAGGTGGAACGGGATTTGGGCTCCAGAGCTGTTCAGCTTGGTCCAACGACCATCCTGCTGGTCAACATAGACGGTTGCCGCATTGAATCCGCCGCCGATCTCGACCGTTCGAAACAGCGGCTTGTCGGCCAGGGATGGCGACACGAGCATGCCAAGCCCCGAAATCGCCAGAGCTGCCCGTAGAAGAGATTTCTTGATGAGGCCCCACATTGCAAACCGATTGTTCTGTTTCATCGACATCTATCCTCACCACTTTGCGTTACGGCGCGAAGGATAACGGCGGCGCTGTGAACGCCGCTTGGGGAATGCGGCAGGGGTGACAGCCGGTGTCGGTATTACTCGGCCGCGTGCTTTTGGTGTTCGAGACTGCGCAGATCCGACGGCGTCATGCCATAGCGGCGGCGGAAGGCCTGATTGAACCAGGACAGGTCCCCGAAACCGCAATCATAGGCAATAGCCGTGATGTTGAGATGGTCGAGCGACGGATCGCAGAGCAGGCCGTGCGCCCGTTCCAGCCTGGCGCCGAGCACATGGTCGGTGAAATTGGTTCCCGACGCATAGAACAGGTCGCGGATCGCCCTTGTCGACAGCTGGTGTCGACCGGCGAGCCATTCGAGCGAAAAATCCGGATGGGCAAGGTTGGCCGCAACATCCGCCTTTATCCGGGCGAACCGCGCGGTTCGGACGCTTTCCCCCGCAGCCTCGGCAGCGTCGCCGGTCGGGCCGAGTGCGAGAATGAAGAGATCGGTCAGCGTGTCGCGTGCCCGAAGCAACGTGTCGCTGTCGAGCGGACCGATATCACTGGCAAGCGTCCGGGCAAAGGCGCACAGCAGGTTGAGCGCGCCGGAGGGCGGCACGCCGTGGCGAAGAGTGCGGCTCAAATCCGCGACCGCGCCTTCGACCCTGGCACGCGGGACGCAGATCAACTGGCTGTCACAGCCCAGCGACCAGGCGTGATAGCTCTCCTCGTTGCCGCGCAGATGCCCGCCTGTTTCCGCACGCAGGACGACCTCCTCCATGCCGCGGCGGCGGTCGGGCAGTCGCATCTGGATCGGCTTGCCGGCCCGCGGGACGAGCAGACAGAGATCGTCGTTTCCGTCGCGAGCGGCATGAGCTTTCTCCCGGAGCGTCGATATTCCGGCGAGCCACTGCGAACTGACATAGGCGTCGGGCATCATGCGCAGCGCGAAATCGAGCACCATGCGCTCATCCTCATGGCGGTCCATGAAGAAGCTGATGGTCGGCTCGAGAACCTCAAGCAGTTTTCGCGTGTCGCCGGGACCTGCCTCGGCAAATGCCAGTCGATGAAAATTCCCTGCGGTCAAAGTCGATCACTCCATCCAGGGACAGGGCCGAAACCACTCTCGCAACAATTGCCGCTACCAGAGGATTGCCGAAGCGTGGCCCGTGTCAACCGTCGATACCGATCCTCGTTGCCTGGAGGTTACCGGCCTGATTGCGCATCTGACTGACAAAGACAGCAAAACGGGTCACGGCCGCAGTGATCTTCATCACACGGCGAAACACGACGAGCAGTTCGTGAAGGCGAGGTGTGGACGTGTCCTCGCGACCGGCAAGTGATCCGCCACCGACAGGGCGGCCTATTTTCAGCGGGCGGCCCAGAGAGCGCCGCGACGGATGATTTCGGTGACCTGGGGAACCTTGAGATCGTCGAGTTCGTGGCCGATCGAGCAGTAGAACACCCTGCCCTTGTCCCAGCGCCGCTTCCAGACGACCGGGATGACGGTTCCCTCGATCCACCAGAGGTGGTCGCCCGAGAATGTCGTGGTCGCCAGCACCTCGTTGGAGGGATCGACGAGCATATAGTACTGCTCGGAGCGGATGCGGAAGCTCCTGATGCCCTCGACGATCGGGTCGTCGGGCCGGCAGATGGTCACGTCGTAGTCGATATAGTCCTCCGCCGGCTGGAGATTGTCCGGCCAACCCGGCGGATGGGCGACGAACTGGCCGCCGATGAGGAAATGATAGGTCGGGCGATCGCGGAAGGCGTCGCCCATGTGACCGTGCCAGCCGGCGATGCCGCAGCCGTCGGCGATCAACTTCAGCAGACCGTCCTCCTGCGGCTTGGTCATGTTGCCGAATTCTTCCTGATGGCCGGAGCGCGCCGAGGACCAGATCGGCGTGATCAAATCGACATCGGTGAGAAGATCAGGATGCTCGAGCGGTTCGAGCGTGTCGTAGATGTCGACCTCGAAGCCGTTGTCCTTCAGCAATTTCTCGTACCAGTCGCTGAAATGGGTTGGAGTGTGGCCTTCCCAACCGCCGACGAAGAGTGCTGCCTTCATGTCTTTTCCTCGCGCATGAAATTGATGATCGCCGCCATGTCGCGCGCCGCGTAGCCGCGATTTGCCGCCTCGGCGAGCTTGTCGCGGGTTACCGCGCTCTGCGGCATGGCCACGCCGAGCCGGTCGGCGAGCGCGGTTGTCACCGCCATGTCCTTGAGCGCCAGCGCCACGGTGAAGGTCACGTCATGGGCGGTCTCGTCGAGATAGAGCGGCTTGCGATAGGACAGCATGGGGGCTGCTGCCGCACTCGCCTCGATCACCTCGAAAGCGCTCTCGGCGGCGATCCCGGAGGCTTCCGCCAGCACCATCGCCTCGGCCAGCGTCTGGTTGATGCCGTGGATCAGCGTGTTGACGGCGAGCTTCATCACCGTGCCGCGACCGGCCGCACCCAGGAAGATCGTACGCCGCCCCATGGCGGCGAAGAGTGGCGCCAGATCTTTGGCCTCCCCTTCCGTGCAGCCCGCCATGATGAAGAGTTTCGCGTCGCTTGCCGCCGCCGTCGAGCCGGAGACGGGCGCATCGACAACGCGGCTGGATGCCGGGGCGGCCTTGACCAGTTCCTCGATGTGATCGGGGCTCATCGTGCCCATTTCGACGAAGGTTTTGGCGCGGGATCCTGCGAACAGACCGTCAGCGCCGAGATGCACCTCCTGAGAAGAGGAATCGTCGGCCAGCATCGTGATCACGATATCGCAGCGATCGGCGAGATCCTGCGGCGTATCGGCGGCCTCGCAGCCAAGCTCACCGGCAAGCGCCTGCGCTTTCGCACCGGTGCGGTTCCACAGAACGAGATCGAAACCGCCCCGCGCGAGGTTGCGCACCATCTGCGCGCCCATCCGGCCGAGGCCGGCGAAGCCGACACTCGGCTTGCTCTGCGCATCCGGTGCCATGTCAGGCCGCCTTTTCGCCATCCGGGGAGATGCCGGAGATGGCCTGGATCAGATTGTCCTCGGTCACCTCGCCAGTGGAGAAGGTGCGGATGATCCTACCGGCATACATGGCGACGATACGGTCGGAGACATGGAGCACCTCGGGCATTTCCGAGCTGATGACGATGATGGCATACCCCTGGGCGGCCAGCTCGCGGATGAGGTTGTGAATTTCGGACTTGGAGCCGACGTCGATGCCGCGGGTGGGTTCGTCGACGATCAGCACGCTCGGATGCATCGACAGCCACTTGCCGATGACGATCTTCTGCTGGTTGCCGCCCGAAAGGTTGCCGACGAGCTGCCGCCAGCCGGGCGTGCGGATATCGAGGCGGTCGCGATACTGGTCGAAGATCGCAACCTCGGCACCGTCGGCGACGAAGGGGCCTGCCGTCAGGTCGTCGACTTGCGGCAGGGTCATGTTGTCCCGGCAGTTCATGCCGAGCACCAGGCCTTGCGCCTTGCGGTCCTCGGGAACGAGCGAGATGCCACGGCTGATCGCGTCATGCGGCGAGTGGATCTCGACCTCCTCGCCGTCGAGAAAAATCGTGCCGGCGCTCGGCGTGCGCAGCCCGAACAGGGTCTCGGCAATCTCGGTGCGACCGGCGCCGACAAGACCGTAGAACCCGACGACCTCGCCCCGGCGGACGTGGAAACTCACATCCTTGTAGAGATGACCGCAGGAGAGATTGCGGACTTCAAGCGCCTTCTCGCCGAGCTCATGGGTGGAGGGCGCGCGCGAAAGATCGAGCTTGCGACCGATCATCAGCTGGGTGATCTCGTCCTCGCCTGTTTCCGCCGTCGTCAGCGTACCGCGATAGAGCCCGTCGCGCAGCACGCTGATCCGGTCGGTGATCTTGAAGATCTCCTCCATGCGGTGAGAAATGTAGATGATGCCGACGCCGGCGGCCTTCAGGTCTTCGATCACGTCGAACAGCACGACCTTCTCGGCGTCCGTCAGCGAGGCGGTGGGCTCGTCGAAGATCACCGCCTTGGCGTCGACTGTCAGGGCCCGGGCGATCTCGACCATCTGCTGGTTGGCAATCGACAGCGTGCCGACGATCGTCCGGGCATCGAACCCCACCTTCAGCTTTTCGAGAATCCGGTCCGTACGGGCATAGAGCGTCTTCCAGTCGACCAGACCGAAACGCTTGCGCGGCAGTTCGCCAAGATAGATGTTTTCGGCGACCGAGAGTTCCTCGGCGAGGCTGAGCTCCTGGTGGATGAAGACGATGCCTTTCGACTTCGCTTCCAGCGGGCCTCGCATGGTCACCGGCTTATCGCCGATGAGGATGCGACCCGATTCCGGCTGGTAGATGCCGCCGAGCACCTTCATCAGCGTAGACTTGCCGGCGCCGTTCTCTCCCATCAGCGCATGGACCTCGCCGGGCATGACCGAGAGGGAGACGTCGTCGAGCGCCTTGACGCCGGGGAAAGACTTGCTGATCCCCTCGAGGCGGAGGGCGGGTTGGGGCGCGGTCATATCTTCAACTCCTCCTTGCCCTTGATGTTGAGCTGCCTGTCGAGGAACAGGACCGCAATCAGGATCAGGCCGATGACCAGATTGACGGTCTCGGTGTTGGTGCCGATATGGGCGAGCCCCTTGCGCAGCAACTGGATGGCGATGACGCCGCCGAAGGTGGAGACGATGGAGCCGGCGCCGCCCGTCAGCTTGGTTCCGCCGAGCACGACGGCAGTGATGACCCACAGCTCGTAGAGTTCGCCGTCATTGGGGTTCACCGAACCGGATTCGGAATAGAAGACGACCGCCGACAGGGCCGCGAGAAAGCCGATGATCATGAAGTTGATCATCATGTGGGGGCCGACGCGGATGCCGGCGTTGACGGCGGCATCGCGGTTGTCACCGATCGCATAGGCGTTGCGGCCGTGGACGGTCTTGTTCATCACGAACCAGATGATGATCGTGACGCCGAGCAGGAACCATGTCGCCGTGTGAAGTCCAAGAAACTGGGCCTCGGTGAAATCGACCAGCGTCCAGTTGAGATGCGAGGTCGGCTGTTCGCCGTTGTACATGAAGACGAGACCGCGATAGCCGAGCATCGACCCGAGCGTGACGATGAAGGCATCGACGCCGGTCTTCCAGACGATGAGTCCGTTGAGCGCGCCCAAAAGTACACCGGTCAGAAGCGCAAGCGCCCAAGCGATCGGGATGACGCCGTCCCCCAGTCCCGCGAAGACCGGCCAGGTCATCGAATCGAGCAGCACGATGGCGCTCAGCGCGAAGGTGGCGCCGACCGACAGGTCGATATTGCCGTTGATCATGATGATGGTCATGCCGACGGCGATGATGCCGATGGGAGCGGACTGCTTGAACAGAAGCAGCATGTTGTCGAGATCCATGAACGCCTTGTCGGACAGCGACAGGAATTCGCCCGCGACCGAGAAGAAGATCAGCTCGAGGACAATGAAGCCCCAGATCGCGCCGTTCTTGAGAAATCTGCTGAGTGTTCCTGCTTCCATGACGACTTTCACCTCACGCGATCGGCGACCAGAGCTTCCCGCGCTTGGCGGCAATATCGAGCCACACGGCGAGAATGATGATGATCCAGGTGACGACGTACTGGACGTAGAACTGAAGACCGACGAGCAGCAGTCCGTTCTGGATGAAACCGAGGATCAGCACGCCGATGACGGTCTTGAAGATCGTTCCCGAGCCACCGAGCAGCGATGCGCCACCGAGGATGACGGCGGCGAGGACCTCGAGCTCGAGCCCCTGCCCAACGGTATTCTGGCTGCCCAGGCTGCGGCTCGCCTGGATCAGGCCGGCGGTCGCGACGCAGAAGGACGACAACAGATAGCAGGTGAACACCACGCGCGCCCGGCGGACGCCGGAGAAGGTTGCCGCCACGCCGTTGCCGCCCACCGCATAGACCTTTCGCCCGAACGGTGTTCTGGCGAGCACCATTGCGAGAACCAGCGCGAGGACCCCGAAGATGAGGATGGGGACTGGAATGCCGATGATCTCACCCTGGCCGAAGACGGAGAACCAGGTGCCCTCCTTGTCGGCGATGTCCATGTTCTTGCCGCCCGAATAGGTGAGCGTCAGACCGTAGATCGCCGAGAGCATGCCCAGTGTGACGATGAGCGAGTTCAGCCGCAGGTAGCCCACCAGAAAGCCGATGATGGCGCCGAGACACATGGTCATGGCGAACATGGCGGGAATGGCAAGCGTCGGGCCGATCTTGTCGTGAAGGTCGAGGACGACGATGGTCGAGAACGACATCATCGAGCCCACCGAAAGGTCGAGATTGCCGCTGATGACGACGAAGGTGACCCCGAGCGCCATGACCCCGAGGATCGCCGAGGAGCGCACCACGCCCATGATGTTGTCGGGATCGATGAAGCGCTGGTTGGCGATCGCGAAGCCGATCATGAAGACCGCGAACGCGATGATGATGCCGTGACGGGCCAGAAACCCGCCGATGTCGGACCTGGACGGTGTCGCCAATTTTTCCTCCCTTGCGGCGATGACCGGTCTCATACCAGGACCATGCCGCCGTCGATCATTACGATCTGACCGGTCATGTAATCGCTTTCGGGGGACGCCAGAAAGGTGGTCGTCCCGGTGATGTCGACAGGCCGCGCCACGCGGCCGCGGAGAATGCCGGAGGAGAAGGATTCCATCGCCTCGCCCGGCTTTTCGGCTGCGCCGATCTCCATCAGGTCGCGGTCGACCTGTTCCCACATCTCGGTGGCCACCACGCCCGGCGCAAAGCCGGTGACCGTGATGTCGTGCTTGGCGAGATCGCGCGCCGCAGACTGGGTGAGCGAGACCACCGCCCATTTCGACGCGCAATAGGGGGCGACGTTGTCGAAGCCCTGCCGGCTGGCGATGGAGGCGGTGTTGATGATCTTGCCGCCCTTACCCTGCCGGATGAACTGGGCAGCGGCCTCCTGAATGCCCATCAGGCACCCCAGGCCGTTGACGCCCATGATGAAATTCCAGTTGTCCTCGGTCACGTCGAGAAAGTTCATCGGCTTGTTGACGCCGGCGTTGTTGAACATGACGTCGAGCTTGCCGAAGACGCCGACCGTGTGGTCGATCATGGCGCGGACCTGTGCCCTGTCGGTTACGTCGACCTTCGCATGGGTGACCTTGGCGGGGCTGTCGCCAATGCGCTGGCGGTTCTCTTCGGCGATGCGCTCGACGGCCGCGCCATCAAGGTCGGCGAAGCAGACATCGGCTCCTTCGTCGAGCAGAGCCTCGCAAATTGCGCGACCAATTCCCCTCGCTGCGCCGGTCACGATACACGACCGGCCGGACATGCGACCCATAGCGGCCTCCCAACCACTGTAGAAAAGAAAGTCGGGGCGCCGCGCAGGCAGCGCCCCGAGCAAGTTCATGAGACCGATCAGAAGACCGGCTTTTCGAACTCGCTCATGTTGTCCTGGGTGATCTTCGGCGTGTCGAAGTAATTGAGGAACGGCAGTTCCTTGCCTTCGAGAACGTCGACGGCGGACTTCAGCGCGGCTTCCGCATCATCGACCGGGGACTGGTAGATCGAGCCCCAGTATTCGCCGCGCTCCATCGCCTCGTAGCCGACGGCGAAGTTGGTGGCACCGACGAAAATGATGCCTTCGCGGCCGGCGGCCTTGGCGGCGTTGAGCGCGCCCACGCCCATATTGTCGTCGCCGGCATAGACGCCGTCGATGTCGTCATACTTGACGAGGAAGGCTTCCATCACCTTCTGCGACTTCTCCCGGTTCCAGTCGCCCGGCTGGGTCTCCATCAGTTCGACATTGGGGCAGACTTCCGGAAGCCGGTCGTCGAAACCCTTCTGGCGCTCGATGGCGGTGGTGTAACCCGGCTGGCCGGAAATCTGCACGACCTTGGCTTCGTCGGCGATGCCCATGTCCTTGAACTTGTCGCACATGATCTCGGCGGCACGCGAGCCCTGGGTGATGTTGTCGGGACCCGAGAACACCTTGACGAACTCGAAGCCCTGTTCGGCGATGTTGGAGTTGGTGACGATCACCGGAATGCCGGCGTTGAAGGCCTTGCGCACGGCCGGGATGACCGCTTCGCCGTTGGTCGGCCAGATGATGATGGCATCGACTTCCTGCTGGATGAGATCTTCCATCTGCGCGATCTGGCGAGCGACGTCGCCGCCGGCATCGAGGACGACGGCCTCGACCTTGTCGTTGGCTTCGGCGGCAGCGATGAACGCCTTCTCGTAGGTCGTCTGATAGCTGTCGACGCCGACATTGTTCTGGGTGATGCCGATCTTGAATTCGGCGGCAGTCGCCGAACCGGCAAAGGCGATAAGTGCGGATGCGGCAGAGGCCGCAAGCAACATGCGATTCTTCATAAAATTTCCTCCCATTCGATGGCTCCTCCGCGACCGGGGTCCTTGCCATGCAAGTGCAACTGGTCGCTCGACCGTCCGGACTCCCTCCGGCTGATCCAGCGCCAAACTGCCGTGTCCCGTCGTTCAATAGATCAGGTATTATGTCCATACTGGATATTTTTCTATCCATTTCGGATTTTTTGGCCGTAGGCTTCCACCTTCATTCTGAACATTTTGGAGGAACGGGAAATGAAGTCCCGCAACGAAACCGATGGTTTTCCGCAATTCCGCAAGGCGACTGCACACGCCGCACGGGAACAAGGAGCACCAACACCAATGAACGAGGGAGGAGGCGGCGCGAGGAGCAATCCGGCATCCAGGACCGACCAGTTCGAAATGCTCAACGTCATTTCGTTTCTGGAAGCCTTTCAACAGGAACTCGAAGATGCCGTCGAGCTGTTTGCGCCCAATCCGAATTTCCGCATGTCGCTGCATCTCGTCAGAAGCCATCTGGAAGCCAAGTCGGTCACGCCGACCTCGCTGATTGGTGCGTCCGGCGTTCCCTATGCGACGGCGAACCGGCGGATGCGGGAGATGATCGACAACGGCCTGATTGACCAGCGGCCGCGCACGCGCTCGGGGAAAACCTTCACGCTGCACCCCAGCGACAAGCTTCTTGCCCAGTGGATGCAGATGTCCGGCCGGGTCCAGCGCCTCGCGGCCTCCAATTTTTCCCAGGCTTCCGGCAAATCGACCGCTGACGACTATTTCTACGGCGGGTCCTACATGGCGACCCGCCCGATCCCGCCAATCAAGGTCCTGCCCGAACCGCTCAGGGTGGCAGGCGGCATCCGGGTGCTCGTCCACGGCGACCCGACCTTCATGGTCATGGACAATCTCAAGCAGCAGTTCGAGCAGGTGGTCGGCACCGACATTCACCAGCGCGTCTTTTCCATCGACCGGCTGCACCAGGAAGTGCTCAGGAACGGTGAGCGCAAGTCGAGCCGCTACGACATCATCGCCTTCGACCTGCCGTGGCTCGGAGAGCTGGTGGAGAGCGGCCTTTTGATGCCGCTTCCCGAGGTGATGGATATCGACCGGCTCGATCCGGCGGACTTCCATACCGCTGGCTGGAAGGCTGCGCACTGGGGCGGCGTCCCCTACGGCGTGCCTGCGCAGACGACGCCGGAACTCTTCCTCTACCGCAAGGACATGTTCGCCAGGGCGGGCATCGAGCCGCCGAAGACGACCGACGACGTGATCCGCGCGGCCAGAGCCTTCCACGATCCGACGCGGGGCAAATACGGCGTGGCCTGGAACGCCGCGCGCGGCACCGCGCTCGGCCACACCTTCCTGATGACCATGGCCGATTTCGGCCAGCCGGTGATCGACCTGCCGCCCAATGCCGGCGGCTTCAACACCGACGGCATCCACAAGGGCAACCACCGCCCGATGATCGACAGCGAAGCGGGTCTCAGGGCGGCGGAATACCTGATGGAGCTGCTGAACTATTCGCCCCCCTACATCCTGTCGATGTCGTGGTACGAGCGCATCCGGCCCTATGCCTCCGGCGAGGTGGCGATGGCCTACGGCTACACGCTGCTGGCCCCCTATTTCGAACTCGATCCGTCCTCGCCCGCAAACGGCCAGACCGGATATTTGCCGCACCCGCCGGCACCAGGAAAGCCTTCGGTGGCGCCGGTCGGCGGTTACGCCCTCGCCATCCCGCGCAACATCCAGCCCGAACGCCTGCACGCGGCCAGGGAAGCACTGAGCGTGTTCACCTCGCCCGAGGCACAGAAGCTCTACATCCAGAACGGTAGCCGGACGAACCCGCGCTACTCCGTCGGCTCCGACCCGGACGTGCGCCGCACCTCGGAGATCTTCGAGGCGGTGGATTCGATGTCCTGGCGCGACGAACTGCAGTTCTGGCCGCGCCCGCCGATCCCGCAGATCTCCGAGATCATCCGCATCTGCGGAGAGGAATTCCACGACATGCTCAGGGGCGTCTCGACACCGCGGGAGGCGATCCGCCGCGCCCAGGAGCGGGCCGAAGAAGCCTTGCGCGAATAACCAGTTTGAAAGGGAGGAAAACATGGATCCGAACCGCCTGAAGGGCAAGAACATCCTCATCACCGGGGCCGCACGCGGCATGGGTGCCGCCAACGCCGAAGCCTTCGCCGCCCAGGGTGCCAATGTCTGCCTCGGCGACCTCGATCCCGACGAGGCGAAGAAGATGGCCGACCGCATCAATTCAGCCGGCAACGGCAGGGCGATCGCGGTGAAAATGGACGTGACCAAGCGCGAGGACAATGCAGCCGCCGTCGCCGCCACGGTCGAAGCGTTCGGATCGATCAATGTCGGGCTCTTCAACGCCGGCCTGAACAAGCCCCGCTTCTTCATGGATATCGATGAAGACAACTGGGACATGATCATGAACGTCAACACCAAGGCGATGTGGCTCGGCATGCAGGAAACCGCGCGCCAGATGATTGCCCAGGGTCCGATGGAGGATCATCCCTACAAGCTGATCAATGTCGGCTCGATCGCCTCGCGCAAGCCGCTGGTCGACGTCACCGTCTACTGCACCTCGAAATACGGTTGTCTGGCGCTCACCCATTGCGGCGCGGTGGCGCTGTCCGAGCACAAGATTACGGTCAACGGCTATGCGCCGGGCGTCGTCGTCACGCCGCTGTGGGAGCAACTCGACAAGGATCTCGTCGACATCGGCTTCAAGGATCGCGAAGGCCAGGCCTATGAGGACATCGTCCGCGACGCACTGCAGATCAAGCGGGTGTCCTATCCGGAAGACATCACCGGAACGGCCTCGTTCCTGGCCAGCGACGACAGTGACTACATGACCGGCCAGATGATCCACATCGATGGCGGCTGGTGCATCCAGTAACGCCGCGCCTTCACCTTTTCGACCTTTTGGATCGGGCCGCCTCGCCGGCCCCAAGGAGAGACCCATGACACGAGCCCTGATGCCGAACCTGCTCACCCCGCAGGACCTCGAGCCGAACTGGGAATGGCGCGACAGGCTGCCCGCCTGGGGCCACACCTCGGTGGATTTCGAGCGGCGGATCGATCACGACCGCCTGCGCCGCTACCGCCTCGCGCGCACCCGCCAGGCGTTGCAGAACTCCAACGCCGGCACGCTGCTGCTCTTCGACGTCAACAATATCCGTTACGTCTCGGCGACCAAGATCGGCGAGTGGGAACGCGACAAGATGTGCCGGTTCTGTCTGCTGACCGGCGACGATTCCCCTTACGTTTGGGACTTCGGTTCGGCCGCCGTTCACCACCAGCGCTACGCCGACTGGCTGGAGCCCGACCATTGCCTCGCGGGCGTCGTCGGCATGCGCGGCACCATTCCGCCCGAGTTCGGGCTGATGAAGAAGTATGCCAAGCAGATCGCCGGACTGATCCGCGATGCGGGCATGGCCGACATGCCGGTGGGCGTCGACTATGCCGAGACGGCGATGTTTCATGCGCTGCAGGAAGAAGGCCTGCACGTGGTCGACGGTCAGCAGATCATGCTCGCCGCGCGCGAGATCAAGAACTGGGACGAGATCCAGCTTCTCACCCAGGCCGCCTCGATGGTCGACGGCGTCTACCACATGATCTACGAGGAGCTGAAGCCCGGCGTGCGCGAGAACGACATCGTCGCCCTGTCCAACAAGATGCTCTACGAGATGGGCTCGGACGACGTCGAGGCGATCAACGCCATTTCCGGCGAGCGCTGCAACCCGCATCCGCACAACTTCACCGACCGGCTGTTCCGGCCGGGCGATCAGGCCTTCTTCGATATTCTGCAGTCCTATCAGGGCTACCGGACCTGCTACTACCGCACCTTCAACATCGGCCGGGCAACCCCCGTGCAGCACGATGCCTATGTGAAGGCGCGCGAGTGGATTGACGCCTCGATCCAGATGATCAAGCCCGGCGTGAGCACCGACAAGGTGGCCGAGGTCTGGCCGAAGGCCGAGGAGTTCGGCTTCCCGAACGAGGATGCGGCCTTCGGCCTGCAGTTCGGCCACGGACTCGGTCTGGCGCTGCACGAACGGCCGATCATCAGCCGCGCGGTCTCGCTCGACCATCCGATGGAAATCCAGACCGGCATGGTCTTCGCGCTGGAGACCTACTGCCCCGCGGCGGACGGCTACTCCGCCGCCCGGATCGAGGAAGAAGTCGTGGTCACCGAAACCGGCTGCGAGGTGATCTCGCTGTTCCCGGCCGAGAAACTGCCGATCGCCAACCGCTACTGATCCTCCCCGGACGGCCCGGATTGCTGCCCTCGGCGCCGGGTCGTCCATCATTCTTCAGGAGACAGGCCATGAGCGCCGCCAAGACATCCGCCGACGCCAAACACAATACCGAGGACTATCTGCGCATGTACCGGCAGATGGTGCGCATCCGCGCCTTCGAGGACAATGCCAACCAGCTCTATCTCTCGGCTAAGATGCCTGGGCTGACACACATGTATTCGGGCCAGGAGGCCGTCGCCGTCGGCATCTGCGAGGCGCTGCGCGACGACGACAAGATCACTTCGACCCACCGCGGCCACGGCCATTGCGTGGCCAAGGGCGCGGAGTTCAAGGCGATGTTCTGCGAACTTCTCGGCAAGGAAGAGGGCTATTGCCGCGGCAAGGGCGGCTCGATGCACATCGCCGACCAGAGCCACGGCAATCTCGGCGCCAACGCGATCGTCGGCGGTTCGATGGGGATTGCGACAGGCGCAGCTCTCTCGGCCAAGCGCCGCGGCAGCGACGAGGTGGCCGTCTGCTTCTTCGGTGACGGCGCGACCGCACAGGGGCTCTGGTACGAGGTGATGAACATGGCAGCTCTCTGGAAGCTGCCGGTCATCTACGCCTGCGAGAACAACGGCTATTCCGAATACACCAAGACCGAGGAGATCGCCGCCGGCTCGATCATGGCGCGCGCCGAGGCCTTCGGCATCGAAAGCCACCAGGTGGACGGGCAGGACGTGCTCGCGGTCAATGCGCTGGCCCAGGCTCTCGTGCGGCGTGCCCGCAAGGGGGAAGGCCCATTCTTCATCGAGCTGAAGACCTACCGCTATCACGGTCACCATGTGGGCGACATCAACCGCGACTACTACCGGTCGAAAGACGAGGAAGCGGAGTGGAAGACCACCCGCGACCCGATCACCAATTTCGGCAAATGGCTGGAAGCGCAGAAGATCGTCACCGCCGAAGAACTGGTGGCGATCAACGACGAGATCCGGGCCGATGCGGAAGCCGCCGTCGCCTATGCGGAGAAGGCGGCTTACCCGGACCGCTCCGAGGTCGACATGCACGTCTTTGCCGGCGTGCCCCATGCACTCGAATATGTCTGAGGACCGAGAGATGACGCGTGAAATCACGCTTTCCAAGGCCGTCAACGAGGCCATCGCGGAGGAAATGCGCCGCGACGAGACGATCTTCCTCCTCGGCGAGGACGTGGCCGAGGCCGGCACCCCGTTCAAGGTTCTCTCCGGTCTCGTCGAGGAATTCGGCACCGACCGGGTGATCGACACGCCGATCGCCGAGCCGGGCTTCATGGGCATCGCCGTGGGTGCCGCGATGACCGGATCGCGGCCGATCGTCGACCTCATGTTCGGCGATTTTCTCTATCTGATCATGGATCAACTGTGCAATCAGGCGGCCAAGACCCACTACATGTCGGGCGGCAAGCTGAAGGTGCCGCTGGTGCTGAGGACCAATCTCGGCGCCACCCGGCGTTCGGCAGCCCAGCACTCCCAGTCGCTGCACGCGCTGGTAGCCCATATTCCGGGCCTGAAGGTCGCCATGCCTTCCTCCGCCTACGAGGCGAAGGGCCTGATGAAGACGGCGATCCGCGACGACAATCCGGTCGTCATCTTCGAAGACAAGCTGATGTACAACGACAAGGCGCCCGTGCCCGAGGAGGAATATCTCATCCCCTTCGGCGAAGCGGCGATCCTGCGCGAGGGCAAGGACATCACTTTCGTGGCGACCTCCTCGATGGTGCAGGTGGCGCTGAAGGCGGCCGAGACGCTGGCGAAAGAGGGCATTTCCGCCGAGGTGATCGACCCGCGCACCATCGTGCCGCTCGACGAGGACACCATCCTTGCCTCCGTGCGCAAGACGTCGCGCGCCATCGTCATCGACGAGGGTCACCAGAATTTCGGCATTACCGGCGAGATCGCCTCGCGCATTTCCGAAAAGGCCTTCTACCATCTCGATGCGCCGGTGCAGCGGATGGGCGCGATGGACGTGCCCGTGCCGTTCTCGCCGGCGCTCGAGGACATCACCGTGCCGACGCCGGAGACGGTTGCCGAACGGGCACGGCTTGCCGTGCGCGGGGAGCTGTTCCATGCCGCGTGAGGTGATCATGCCCGCCCTCGGCATGGCCCAGGACACCGGCAAGCTGGTGGCCTGGCTGAAACAGCCCGGCGACGCAGTGGCCGAAGGCGATCCGCTGTTCGAGGTCGAGACCGACAAGTCGGTCATGGAAGTCGAGGCGCAGGCGAGCGGCTTTCTCTCCCGGGTCTCGGCGAGCGATGGAGACGACGTGCCTGTGGGCGACGTGGTCGCCACCATCACCGAAACACGGGAAGCCCCAGGTGAAGTGGCAAAGCCCGCTCCGGCCGAAAACGCTGCGGATGATGAGCCCACGGATGCCGCTGCGCTGCCGGAGGGAAAGACCGTCATCATGCCGGCGCTCGGCATGGCCCAGGATACCGGCAAGATCGTCGCGTGGCGCAAGGTGCCGGGAGATGCGGTTTCGGCTACGGATGTTCTCTTCGAGGTCGAGACCGACAAGTCGGTCGTCGAGGTGGAGGCCGGCCACGACGGCTATGTTGCGGCCTGTCTGGCGCTCGACGGCGAGGAGATCCCCGTCGGCGAGCCGGCGGCGATCATTTCGGCTGACAAGCCGGAGAACCCCGTGCAGCGGTCGACGGCCGATCGCGCACCTTCGGCCTCCGCGCCCGCCGAAGAGACAGATGAGGCGGCCGAGATAGAAGAAACCGAAACGCGGAAAGAAGCCGCGCCCATCGGCGCATCCGTTCCCGCGGCGTCCGGCGACCGGATTCTCGCTTCCCCCAAGGCCCGGTGGATCGCCCATCAGCAGGGCCTCGATCTCAAGCGGCTGGCCGATCACGGCGTGACCCAACCCTTCCACGTCAGCGACCTCGAAACGCTGCGCACCCTTCCCGCTCCGGCGACCTCTCCCTCCTCCGGTCAGCCAGAGCAGATGCTCCTGCATGTCGCGGCCTCTGTCGAGACGGAAGGGTGCGACAGCTTTTTGCACTGGATTGGCGAGGACGGCGACATCACGCTTTCGCCGCGGCTTCTCTGGCTGCGTTTCGCCAGCGCGGCGCTGCGCCAGGCGAGCAACCGAAACGGCGACAAGCTGGTGGTGGACATGCGCAAGGGCCAGGAGCCCGACGGGCGCTATCACAATGCCGACCTGTCGCGGCTCTCCCAACCCGTCGATGACGACAGCGATGCGCCCGCCGATCTGGTGCTGCGCGATTTCTCCGCCTCGCGGGTTTCGGTGGCCACCGCAAAGGCAGACGAGGCGCCGGTGCTGACCGTGGGGCTGCAGCGCGGCGACTACATCATTTCGCTCGACTACCGCGAGACGCAGCTTTCCGAAGCTGAGGCATTCGCCTTTGTCGACGGCTTTGCCGCGCGTGTCGCCGATCCCCTGCAACACATCCTCTGAGCCGGAGAAACCGTCATGGATTACACCGATCTCTACATCAACGGCCAATGGCGCAAGGGTGCGTCGGATGAGCGTTTCGACGTTCTCAACCCCGCGACCGAGGAGGTGCTGGCCTCCGTCGCCTCGGCGGATATCGCCGATGCCGATGCGGCGCTCGATGCCGCCGAGGCTGCGTTTGCCGACTGGGCCGCTCGCAAGCCGCGCGAGCGCTCGGAAATCCTGCGCAAGGCGTGGGAACTGATGACCGAGCGGCTCGACGAGTTCGCACGGCTGATCACGCTGGAAAACGGCAAGGCCCGCGCCGATGCGATGGGCGAAGCCACCTATGCCGCCGAATTCTTCCGCTGGTTCGCCGAGGAAGCCGTGCGCGCCGACGGCATGATCACCCACGCCCCGGCGTCTGGCGCGCGCATCGTCGTGCAGCACAAGCCGGCCGGCATCGCCGTGCTCGTCACGCCTTGGAACTATCCCGCCGCGATGGGCACCCGCAAGATCGCCCCAGCGCTCGCCGCAGGCTGCCCGGTGATCATCAAGCCGGCATCGGAAACGCCGCTGACCATGCTGGCGCTTATGCCACTCCTCGAGGAAGCCGGCGTGCCCAAGGGGCTCGTCAATGTGCTGCCGTCGAAGAGCGCCGGCAAGCTGGTCGATCACATGCTGCACGATCCGCGCGTCCGCGTGGTCTCCTTCACCGGGTCGACGGAGGTCGGCCGCAAGCTCCTGCATTCGGCCGCCGACAACGTGGTCAAGCCCGCCATGGAACTGGGCGGCAACGCGCCATTGATCGTCTTCGAGGACGCCGATATCGACAAGGCGGTCGCCGGCGCGATGCTCGCCAAGATGCGCAATCTCGGCGAAGCCTGCACGGCGGCCAACCGCTTCTATATCCATGATAAGGTGGCGCCGGAATTCACCGAGAAGTTCACCGCCGCGATGGGCAAGCTGAAGATGGGCGACGGGCTCGAGGACGGCATCGACGTGGGTCCGCTGGTGAATGCCGATACCCGCGACAAGGTCCAGCACTTTGTCGACGACGCGGTGGCCAAGGGTGCGAAAATCGAACTCGGCGGCACGCGGCCGAACGGCAAGGGCTTCTTCTACCCGCCGACCGTGCTGTCGCATGTGCCGGAAGACGCCGATTGCGTGAACGACGAGATTTTTGGCCCGGTCGCTGCTCTGCAGACCTTCACCGACGAGGCCGACGTCATCCGCCGCGCCAACGCCACCGAATACGGCCTCGTCGCCTATGTCTTCTCCGAGGACATGAAGCGCGCCATGCAGGTCTGTGAACAGCTCGAATACGGCATGGTGGGTCTCAATCGCGGTCTCGTCTCCGACCCGGCGGCCCCCTTCGGCGGGGTCAAGCAATCGGGTCTGGGTCGCGAGGGCGGCCATGAGGGCATGCTCGAATTCATGGAAACCCAGTATATCTCGGCGGAGTGGTGACGATGGCATCCGAGCCCTTCATCGCCAGCCCCTCAGTCGTGGCCTATGCCGGCCGCAAGGGTGCCGATCTGGCGACGATCGCCAAGCAGACCGGCCGGACGACGCTCGCCCGCGAGGACGTCGACAGTTATCTGTCCGGCGGACCCGGTTCCAGCACCTCGCCAGATGACAGCCGCTACTGGAATGTCGATCATTCGGCTTTCGGACCCGTCTCCGAAACGCCGGTGACGCGCATGGCGTCCGTCGCCGCCGACAATCTTTCGGCCGCCAACCGGATGATCCCGCAGGTCACTCATCACGACCGCGCCGACATGCGCGCCGTCGAGTCGCTTCGCAAGCGGCTCAAACCGCAGGCCGAGGACCGCGGCGTGCGGCTCACGGCGCTTGCCTTCCACGTCAAGGCGCTCGCCATCTGTCTTCAGGAGTTTCCGCTCTTCAACACCTCGCTTTCCGCCGACGGCAAGACGCTGATCCGAAAGCAGGCGGTTCATATCGGCATCGCCGTGGACACGCCGCACGGGCTGATGGTCCCGGTCGTCCGCAATGCCGACAGGAAGGGTTTGCTCGCCATCGCCTCGGACATCGCCGACCTCGCCAGGCGGGCGCAGGACCGGAAGATCAAGCCCGACGAGATGGGCGGGGCTTCGATGTCGATCTCCAATCTCGGCGGCATCGGCGGCACCGCCTTTACGCCTATCGTCAATCCGCCGGAAGTGGCAATTCTCGGTATCACCCGGACCGAGACGGTTCCCGTGTGGGAAGAAGAGAGCTGGCAGCCGGTGCCGATGGCACCCCTCGATCTCTCCTACGACCACCGGGTGATCAACGGCGCCGACGCCGCGCGGTTTCTCGCGCATCATGCTCGGCTGCTGGCCGATCCGCGCCGGATGCTCTGACGACGGCGGGAGCGCAACCGACCGAAAGACATGCTCGTCTCGGAGAAGCCGCAGCGAACAATCGCGCCGCGCGGTGATCAGACTGGCGTGCTTTCCCTATGCGTAGCTGGTGGGACGGAGGTCAGAACAGCTATGTGGAAACCGGCTCGTGTCACCTGACCAATTGGAGTAGTTGACGCGAACCCAGCCGAGCGGCCAGCTGCGTCAGGCAAAGCCATAAAGTCACTGTGAAAAAATGGTGCCCGGAGGCGGATTCGAACCACCGACACGCGGATTTTCAATCCGCTGCTCTACCAACTGAGCTATCCGGG
>CAZEJG010000040.1:0-27075 GCA_964511625.1 uncultured Hoeflea sp. | reverse complement strand
AGCCGCGGCGGGGAGGACTACCGCGGCGATTGCCGGAGCCCTTGTCACGGCCACCGGCTGAGCGCCCCGAGCGGGCCAGGGAGGACATTGATGTTTGACAGCCTGAAGAAGGAACACATCGTCGCGCGCGACGATTTCAACCGCTGGAAGGTTCCGCCAGCCTCGATCGCCATCCATCTGTGCATCGGCTCGGTGTACGCCTGGAGTATCTTCAATCCGCCGCTGACCAAGCAGTTCGGCGTCGTCGCCGCCTCCGCCGGTGACTGGGACCTGCAGTCGGTGGTCTGGATCTTCTCCGTCGCCATCGTCTTTCTCGGATTGGCCGCGGCATTCGCCGGCAAATGGCTCGAGGAAGTCGGCCCCCGCATGGTCGGTGTGGTCGCAGCACTCTGCTGGGGCGGTGGTTTCATCATCGGCGGCTTCGGCATCATGACCCACCAGCTCTGGCTGGTCTATCTCGGCTACGGCGTGATCGGCGGCTGCGGCCTTGGTCTCGGTTATGTTTCGCCCGTTTCGACACTGATCCGCTGGTTCCCCGACCGGCGCGGCATGGCGACGGGCATGGCGATCATGGGTTTTGGCGGCGGAGCCATGATCGCCACCCCCATCAAGGAGAGCCTGCTCGCCTTCTTCTACAAGGCCCCGCAGTATCTGGGCGCCGAGGGTGCGGTGAACCTCGTCACCGAAGGCGGACGCCGGATGGCCGAGGTCAACGGCCAGATGGTGGAAGTGGTGGTCGCATCGGCAAAGCAGCTCGCATCGGCGCCGGTGGCGCTGCAGGAAGGCGTCTATGTCGTCGGCACCGGCAACACCGGTGCGGCCGGGACCTTCTTCACGCTCGGCGTCGCCTACTTCGTCGTGATGATCATCGCGGCCTTCTCCTACCGCGTGCCGCGTGAAGGCTGGCGTCCGGCCGGCTGGACCCCGCCGACGGCCGAAGCAGCCTCGCGCAAGATGATTACCCAAGCCAACGTCCATATCGACCAGGCGTTGAAGACGCCACAGTTCTGGCTGCTCTGGATCGTGCTCTGCTTCAACGTGACCGCCGGCATCGGCGTGATCGGCGTGGCCAAGACCATGATGACGGAAATCTTCGGCAGCACCCTGCCACTGATCGTCAACTCGGCCTTTGCCGCGACCTACGTGTTCATGATCTCGGTCTTCAACATGGTCGGTCGCTTCTTCTGGGCCTCCACGTCCGACTTCATCGGCCGCAAGAACACCTACCACATCTTCTTCGTGCTCGGGATCATTCTCTACCTCTCTATCCCGTTTGCGGCACAGCAGGTCTCGGTTAATCCTGCGGTGACGTGGCTTGTAATGTTCTATGCGGCCACGATGATCATTTTCACGATGTATGGCGGCGGCTTCGCCACGATTCCGGCCTATCTGGCCGATATCTTCGGCACCAAGTATGTGGGCGGCATTCACGGACGCCTGCTTACGGCCTGGAGCACGGCCGGCGTTCTCGGCCCGCTCGCCATTACCAAGCTGCGTGAGGCTTCGATCGGCAGTTCGGTGAAGGATCTGGCGTCGAAGGTCGATCCGGCCGCCTTCCAGGAGAAGTTCGGCGCCGGCATCGACCAGCTCGATACGCTGGTGGCGGCCAAGACCGTGACGATTGCCCGCCTGATGGAGATCGCCCCGGCCGGGACCGTCGACCCGACGCCGAGCCTCTACAACACGACGATGTACGCCATGGCCGGACTCTTGGTCATCGCGCTCATCTCCAATATGATGGTCAAGCCGGTTCACGAGAGCCATCATATGGAAGCCGGGGAGGCTCCGGCGGGTGCGAAGGACGGACTGACCGCCGGACGCGGCGAGCCGACGGCGGCGGCGAAGGCCTGACGGCCACCGCGTGAACAACAGGGCTCCGGGAGGTCAGCTTTCCGGAGCCCGCGCAGACCGGTTCTCGAACGAGACCGGACGATCGGGGAGGAAGAGAATGCCGGCAACCGCCGATGAACAGATGATCGGACGCGTGCGCGAAATCGTCGAGGCGCATCGCGGGCTCGAAGGTCCGCTGCTTCCGATCCTGCATGCTGTCCAGGCCGAATACGGCTATGTACCGCGCGACGTGCAACCCGCCATCGCCGATGCGCTCAATCTCTCGCGCGCCGAAATCCACGGCGTCGTCAGTTTCTATCACGATTTTCGGGACCATCCGGCGGGGCGTCACGTGATCCGCATCTGCCGGTCCGAAGCCTGCCAGTCGATGGGCGGGGAGGCTGCCGCAGCCAACCTTCTGAACAAGCTGGGCCTCGACTGGCACCAGACCAGCGCCGACGGCGCGGTCACCGTCGAGCCCGTCTATTGCCTCGGCCTGTGCGCCTGTTCGCCGGCCGCGATCGTCGACGGCGACGTTTACGGCCGGCTGGACGACGAGACCATCGACGAAATCCTCGAAGAGGTGCGGGCATGACCGTGACGATCTACGTTCCCGGCGATTCCGGTGCCCTGGCGCTCGGCGCCGCCAAGGTGGCCGTTGCAATCGCCAGCGAGGCGAACAATCGCGATCTCGACATCCGCATCGTCCGCAACGGCTCGCGCGGTCTCTACTGGCTCGAGCCGATGGTCGAGGTGGAGACGGCGAGCGGCCGCGTCGCCTACGGTCCGGTCAGGGCGCGTGACGTGGCGGGCCTGTTCGATGCCGGATTGGCCGCTGGCAGCGGCGATCATCCGCTCGCGCTCGGCGATCCCGAAGAAATCCCTTTCCTGAAACGTCAGACTCGGCTGACCTTCGCCCGCTGCGGCATCGTCGATCCGCTGTCTCTTGAAGACTACCGCGCCCATGGCGGCATTCGGGGGCTCGAAAAAGCCCTGTCGATGTCGCCCGCCGAGATCGTCGCCGAAGTCACCGAATCCGGCCTGCGTGGTCGCGGCGGTGCCGGCTTCCCGACCGGCATCAAGTGGAAGACCGTCCTCGAAACGCCCGGCGAACAGAAATACATCGTCTGCAACGCCGACGAGGGCGATTCCGGCACATTCGCCGACCGGATGATTTTGGAAGGCGATCCCTTCGTCCTGATCGAGGGCATGGTGATCGCCGGTCTCGCGGTGGGCGCCACCAAAGGCTACATCTACCTGCGCTCGGAATATCCCCACGCCATCGACATGACCGAGAAGGCGATCGCGATCGCCCGCGACGCCAATATCCTCGGTCCGTCTGTCCTGATGTCCGGCCAGGCCTTCGACCTCGAAGTTCGCGTCGGTGCCGGCGCCTATGTCTGCGGCGAGGAGACGGCCCTTCTCGAAAGTCTCGAAGGCAAGCGCGGCGTGGTCCGCGCCAAGCCGCCGCTGCCTGCCCACAAGGGCCTGTTCGGCCGGCCGACGGTGATCAACAATCTCATCTCGCTCGCCTCGGTGCCGATCATTCTCGACAAGGGCGGCGCCTTCTACAAGGATTTCGGCCTCGGCCGCTCGCGCGGCACGATCCCGATCCAGATCGCCGGCAACGTCAAACATGGCGGCCTTTTCGAGGATGCGTTCGGGCTGACGCTCGGCGAGATCGTCGAGGATATCGCCGGCGGCACAGAATCGGGCCGTCCGGTCAAGGCGGTCCAAGTCGGCGGACCGTTGGGCGCCTATTTCCCGCCGGAACTGTTTGACACCCCCTTCGACTACGAAGCTTTTGCGGCGCGCGACGGATTGATCGGCCATGCCGGCATCGTGGTCTTCGACGACACAGTCGACATGCTCGACCAGGCGCGCTTCGCATTCGAGTTCTGCGCCATCGAGAGCTGCGGAAAATGTACGCCCTGCCGCATCGGCGCGGTGCGCGGGGTCGAACTCGCCGACAGCCTGAAACAGGGCGAGGCGGGCGTCGGGCAGATCGACCTGATCCGCGATCTCTGCGACACGATGAAATTCGGTTCGCTCTGCGCGCTGGGCGGCTTCACGCCCTATCCGGTGCTCTCCGCGCTCAATCATTTCCCCGACGATTTCCGCCGGGAAGCCAGACGGGAGGCCGCCGAATGAGTGCAGAGAAGGTCAAGGGACCCGCCTCCTATTTTCCGTCGATCGAAAAGACCTACGGCCGGCCGGTGCAGGACTGGCTCGACATGATCGAGCCGCGCACCGGCGAGCCCCACATGGCGATCGTCAAATGGCTGAAGGACGAGCACAAGCTCGGCCACGGCCATGCCAACGCGCTGGTCGCCTATCAGCTGGCGAAAAAGAAATCCGACAACGGAGCAATATCATGAGCAACGTTCGACAGATGGATTACGGCACCCCCGCATCCCGCGCGGAAGAAACCGTGACGCTGACCGTCGACGGTCGCGAGATTACCGTACCCGCAGGCACCTCGGTGATGCGCGCATCCGCCGAGGCCGGCGTTGGCATACCGAAGCTCTGCGCCACCGACATGGTCGACGCCTTCGGCTCCTGCCGCCTGTGCCTCGTCGAGATCGACGGTCGCCGCGGCACGCCCGCCTCCTGCACCACGCCGGTGGAAGCCGGCATGGTGGTCCACACCCAGACCGAGCGCCTCAAGAAGCTGCGCAAGGGGGTGATGGAGCTCTACATCTCCGACCATCCGCTCGACTGCCTGACCTGCGGCGCTAACGGCGACTGCGAACTCCAGGACATGGCCGGCGCCGTCGGCCTGCGTGACGTGCGCTACGGCAACACCGGCGCCAACCACGTGTTCGCACGCGACACCTCCGGCGAGGCCAATCCGCGCTTCATGCCGAAGGACGAGAGCAACCCCTATTTCACCTACGACCCGTCGAAATGCATCGTCTGCTCCCGCTGCGTCCGGGCCTGCGAGGAAGTGCAGGGCACGTTCGCGCTGACGATCGAGGGCAGGGGTTTTGGCTCCCGCGTCTCGGCCGGGATGCATGAGGAGTTCCTGTCGTCCGAATGCGTCTCCTGCGGCGCCTGCGTGCAGGCCTGCCCGACTGCGACGCTCAACGAGAAGTCGGTGATCGAGATCGGCACGCCCGAGCACGCCGTGGTCACCACCTGCGCCTATTGCGGCGTCGGCTGTTCGTTCCAGGCCGAAATGCGCGGCGAGGAAGTGGTCCGCATGGTGCCCTGGAAGGACGGCAAGGCAAATCGCGGCCATTCCTGCGTCAAGGGCCGCTTCGCCTGGGGCTACGCCACCCACAAGGACCGCATCCTCAACCCGATGATCCGCGAAAAGACCTCCGATCCTTGGCGTGAAGTCAGCTGGGAGGAGGCGCTGGACTACACGGCAAAGGAATTCCGCCGCATCCAGCACCAGTATGGACGGACCTCGATCGGCGGCATCACCTCGTCGCGCTGCACCAACGAGGAGACGTTCCTCGTCCAGAAACTGGTCCGCGCCGGCTTCCGCAACAACAATGTCGATACCTGCGCCCGCGTCTGCCATTCGCCGACCGGCTACGGCCTCGGCAAGGCCTTCGGCACATCCGCCGGAACGCAGGATTTCGATTCCGTCGAACACACCGACGTGGTCATCGTCATCGGCGCCAACCCGACCGACGGCCACCCGGTCTTCGGTTCGCGGCTGAAGAAGCGGCTGCGCCAGGGCGCCAAGCTGATCGTCATCGATCCGCGTCGCACCGATCTGGTGAAGTCGCCGCACATCAAGGCGGCCCATCATCTGGCGCTCAAGCCCGGCACCAACGTCGCCGTGCTGACCGCACTCGCGCATGCCATCGTCGACGAGGGCCTGTTCGACGAGAGCTTCATTCGTGAACGCTGCGACTGGTCGGAATTCGAGGATTGGGCCTCCTTCGTCTCCGAAGACCGCCACAGCCCGGAAGCCACCGAAAGCTATACCGGCGTGCCCGCAACCGAATTGCGCGCCGCGGCCCGGCTGTTCGCGCAAGGCGGCAACGGCGCGATCTATTACGGTCTCGGCGTGACCGAGCACAGCCAGGGCTCAACCGCCGTGATGGCGCTCGCCAACCTCGCCATGGCGACCGGCAATATCGGCCGGCCCGGCGTCGGCGTGAACCCGCTGCGCGGGCAGAACAACGTCCAGGGTTCCTGCGACATGGGTTCCTTCCCGCACGAACTGCCAGGTTACCGGCACATTTCGGGCGGAGAAACACGCGAGATCTTCGAAAAGCTCTGGGGCGTCGAACTGGACAACGAGCCGGGCCTCCGGATCCCGAACATGCTCGACGCCGCCGTGGAAGGCACGTTCCGCGGCATCTACATCCAGGGCGAGGACATCCTCCAGTCCGATCCGGATACCCATCATGTGGCAGCCGGCCTCGACGCGATGGAATGCGTGGTCGTCCACGATCTCTTCCTCAACGAGACGGCAAACTACGCCCATGTCTTCCTGCCGGGATCGACCTTTCTCGAGAAGGACGGAACCTTCACCAATGCCGAACGTCGCATCAACCGCGTGCGCAAGGTGATGACGCCTAAGAACGGCTATGCCGACTGGGAAGTCACCCTGAAGCTTGCCCAGGCGCTGGGGCTCGATTGGGACTACAGCCATCCGTCTGAAATCATGGCGGAAATCGCGGCAACGACGCCGAGCTTCGGAAAGGTGACCTACGAGCTTCTCGACCAGATGGGCTCTGTGCAGTGGCCTTGCAACGAGGCGCATCCGGAAGGCTCGCCGATCATGCATGTCGACGGTTTCGTGCGCGGCCGGGGCAAGTTCATCCGCACCGAATATGTGGCGACCGACGAAAAGACCGGCCCGCGCTTCCCGCTGCTTCTGACCACCGGCCGCATATTGAGCCAGTACAATGTCGGAGCGCAGACCAGGCGCACGGCCAATTCCGTCTGGCACGCCGAGGATCGCCTCGAAATCCACCCGCACGACGCCGAGCAGCGCGGCATCAACGACGGCGACCTGATCCGGCTCGCGAGCCGCTCGGGCGAGACGTCGCTGAGGGCGAAGATCACCGACCGGGTGTCCCCCGGCGTGGTCTACACGACCTTCCACCACCCCGACACGCAGGCCAACGTCGTGACCACCGACTATTCCGACTGGGCGACAAACTGCCCGGAATACAAGGTCACCGCCGTTCAGGTGTCGCCCGCCAACGGCCCCACCGGCTGGCAGCGTGACTATGAGGAACAGGCCCGCCAGTCGCGTCGCATCGAGGCCGTCGAGCCGGCGGAATAGGCGCGTGAGCCAGGAATGAACCGGATCGTCGCCATGCCGGACCGCAGCGAGACACGCAGACGATTGCCGGAGGAAACTCCGGTGGCGCTGTCGTTCAACGGCGCCACCGAGGCGGTGATGATGGCAACGCCGCAGGATCTCGCTGATTTCGGGGTCGGCTTTGCGCTTTCCGAGGGCATCGTGTCGCGCGCCGGTGAAATCGCGGCGATCGAAGTGGTCAAGCTCGACGGCGGCCACGACGTCCAGATGACCATTCCCGCCGAGCGCCAGGCGGCACTTGCGGCCCGCCGCCGCAAGGCCATGGGGCCGGTCGGCTGCGGATTGTGCGGGATCGAATCCATCGAGGCCGCGCTGCGCGCGCTGCCGGATATCGACACCGAATTCACCATCGACGCGGCGGACATTCGGCGCGCGGTCGATGCTCTCGGCGGCCACCAGCCTCTTCGCGCTCAGACCGGCGCCATGCACGGCGCGGGGCTCTGGGTGCCGGGCAGGGGCCTCGTGGCCGCCCGCGAGGATGTCGGCCGCCATAATGCGCTCGACAAGCTGATCGGCACCTGCGCCCGCAACGGCATCAGGCCGGGCGAGGGCGCGCTCGTCATCTCGAGCCGTGTCTCCGTCGATCTGATCCAGAAGGCCGTGGCCTCCGGTGCTTCGGTGTTGATCGCTGTTTCCACGCCGACGGAACTGGCGGTGGAGACGGCGATGCGCGCGGGACTGACACTCGTCGCCATCGTGCGCGGCGATGACTTCGAGATTTTCAGCCGGGCCGAACGTGTTTCATCCGGCCTGAACGACGACGAAAAGACTGCGGGGAAGACGGATGTCGCCTGACAAGCTCACCTACATGGCCAACCAGATCGCGAAATTCTTCCACAGCCAGCCCGAGAACGAGGCGGCCGCCGGCGTGGCCGAGCACATCAACAAGTTCTGGGAACCGCGCATGCGCCGCCAGCTCTTCGAGATGACGGACGAGAGCGGCGAGGGGTTCGACCCGCTGGTGATATCGGCGCTTGGCGAAATCCGGCGGCCCGAACCGCAGAGCTGATTCAGCGCTGACCGGCGGTCAGCAGCTTGAAGCCGGCGAAGACGAAGAACGCGCCGAGCGCCCCCTCCACCCAGAAGCGGAACCGGACGAGCAGTGCCCGAACCGGCGCGGCCGAAAGCAGCAGCGCATAGGCCGCATGGCCGACGAAGGAATTGATCCAGGCGAGCAGCACGAAGAGCCCAATCACGGGCGCCGGCGCGTGGCCGACGCCGCCGACGGCCGCGATCGCCAGCCAGAAGGCAATGGCCTTCGGGTTGGTCACCTGCAGCACGAAGCCGGCCATGGCGGTGCGGAGCCCGCTTCTGGCGGCCACCGCTTTCATTTCCAGCGGCGGCGGGTTCACCGCCTTCGAGAACGCCTTCCAGGCCAGCCAGAACAGATAGAGCCCGCCGATGATCCGCATCACGGTCATCGCATGGGCGATCTCGGAGAGGACCACCGCGATCCCCAGAATGACCGAGGTCGCCAGGATGATCGAGCCGCAGGAAATGCCGAAGGCGGTGAGGATGGCCGGCGCCCGACCGCGGGCTGTTGCGACGCCGAGGATCAGCATCACGCTCGGTCCCGGCGAAAGCACACCGACGGTCTGGATAGACAGGGCCAGCAGGATCTGAGGCAGGTATTCGGCAATCACGGGAGCGGCCTTTCAGGAAACGTCTGTGCGTTCACCAGACATCAAGGTCCGCTGCCCCGCAACCGCTTTGTGGCAGGGCCGCGTGGGCTGCTGACAGAATCCGGCGCGGCCGCGCGTGGGGACCGCGCCGGTTGACCGAACCTCTACTTCTTCACCTGCGCCATCACGCCGATGACGTCAAAGGCGTCCTTGCCGGAGGCCTCGGCCACCTCGCGCACCGTGCGATCCGCGCTGTCGACTGCCAGCCCCTTGCCGGCCAGCGCGGTCTTCATGCTGTCGGCGTCATGCCCGAAGAGCGGCGCAAGATTGGCGATCGAACCGTTCTGCATGACGTCGAGGACGACGCGTTGCGGCGGCCCTCCGGTCCCGTCCGAGGTCAGGACCGGCACGACGAACACCAGTGCGGCCGCGAGCGAGGCGACAAGCGAAACCGCCATCGGCCCGCGCTTGAAATAATTCGCAAATGGCCGCCAGTTCTTCCACAGGTGAAGCACGAAAGGCAGAATGAGCACCACAGACAGCCACTCGTGCATGCCGTGGAAATAGCTCGAACCGAAGTGAAAAAAGAGCGCAACACCCGAAACGAGCGAAACGATGAAAAGGCCACTGATGAGGGGCGTGGCATAGCGTGAGACAATGCTGGGCATTTTGAAAAATCCTTACCGTCCTAAACGTCACCCGCCAATCACGTTCCGCCCGGAATCGGGTCGGGACAACTTAAACTTCGGTAAGATTGGCCTGTCAGGACGCTTTGTCGCAGGATCGGGGACGGCAACTGCGCATCCATGTGCATGCCCCGGTCATGTTCTGGCCCGATTGCCGATCAAACATGACAGCCATCGCTGAAAGACGTTGGAGAACAGGCGACTATGGTCCACGGTCTGAGCCACATCACCTTTATCGTCGAAGATCTCGACCGGATGGAAACCTTTCTCACAACGGTTTTCGACGCGCGAAAAGTCTACGACAGCGGCGAGGAAACCTTCTCGCTGTCGAAAGAGCGCTTCTTCCTGATCGGAGCGGGCGAAAACGCCGTCTGGGTTGCGACGATGGAGGGCGAAAGCTTGCCGTCACGAACCTACAACCACGTCGCCTTCAGGATCGACGATGCGGACTTCGAGACCTACCGCGCACGGATCGAAAGCCTCGGTCTCGACATTCGCGAAAGCCGGGCGCGTGTCGAAGGCGAGGGCAGGTCGATCTATTTCCACGATCACGACAATCACATGTTCGAGTTGCACAGCGGCACGCTGGAGGAACGACTCGCACGTTACGCCAACAGCCATGTCGGCGAGGGTGATTGACTCGTCGCCTCACCCGGATATTCTTGTTTTGTTCTTTTATGCGGTTGGGAGGATTCTATTGTGTCGATCAGCCATATCACGCTCGGAACGAACGACGAGGTGCGCGCCGCGCAGTTCTACACGGCCGTTCTCGGCACGCTCGGTTTTGAGCGACTGCCCAAGCCTGAGGGTCTGCCGCCGGCCTACGAAAGGGGCGGCCAGATGCCCACCGTCTACGTGATGAAACCGATCGACGGCCGCCCGGCCACCTGGGGCAACGGCACCCATGTGGCCTTTGTTGCGGCCACCAAGGAGGCCGTCCACGCATTCCATGAAACGGCGCTGAGCCTCGGCGGCATGTGTGAGGGAAAGCCGGGACCGCGACCGGACTATGGAGCCAATTATTACGCCGCCTATGTCCGCGATCCCGACGGCAACAAACTCCAGGCTGTGTGTTACGGCTGACCCGTAGAAGCAACGCGGCAGCCCCCGCAACCACGCTTCAGGCGAGATAGGTGCGGAACCATGCGATCATGCGTTCTTCTGCGAGCCTGGCGGAGGCCTCGTCATAGCGCGGCGTCGTGTCGTTGTGGAAACCGTGGTTTACGCCGGGATAGATGTGCGCCTCATAGACCTTGTCGTTGGCTTCCATCGCTTTCTGGAAGGGCGGCCACATGGCGTTGATGCGTTGGTCGAGTGCTGCGAGCTGGATCATCAGCGGGGCCTCGATTCCGACGACCTGTTCGGCGTCGGGGAACGAACCATAGAAGGGAACGCCGGCCGCCATATCGGGGTAGGCGGCCGCCAATCTGCTGACGACCCCGCCGCCGTAGCAAAAGCCTGTCGCGCCGACCTTGCCGTTGGTTCCGTCGAGTGCCTGGAGGTATTCGAAGCCGGCGAAGAAATCGTTGAGCAGGGCGTTCTGATCGAGGGTACGCTGCATCTCCCGGCCTTCGTCATCTGTCCCCGGATAGCCGCCGAGCGAGGACAGTCCGTCCGGGCCCATGGCGATGAAGCCGGCCTTGGCGAGACGACGGACCACGTCACGGATATAGGGATTGAGTCCCCGGTTCTCGTGAACCACCAGGATCGCCGCAGGCGGTCTCTCCGGATCGTTTTCAGCTGGACGGACGAGATAGGCGGTGATGTCGCCGGTCCCGTCCGGGCTCGGATAGACGATGTCCTCGCCCTCGATATCCGGATCGTCTTCGGCAACCTGCTGGGCCAGCGCGTAATTCGGGGAGAGGGTGCTCAGGATCGTCGCCGCAGTCAGGCCACCGACGGCCCACTTGCCGGCGCGATCGAGAAACTCGCGTTTCGTGATCTTGCCATGGACATAGTAGTCGTAGAGATCCAGGAGGTCCTGATCGAAATCGGCAGCCGTCAGGCGGCGTACGGGCGTCTGCTCATTCATGCTGTGATCTCCGTTTTCTTCCGCGTATGGGAAAGAAGGTACACGCAGATCCCTGGAGCGTCCCGGCAATTTCGGGAGAGGCCGAACACAATGCCGCGAGCACCAGTGACGCACTTGCAAGAACAGACAGTCACGCAGGCCGCGGAGACAAGGTCATCTTGTCGGGGAACAGGACTGAAACAACCTACACAAAGATCGCATAAGATTGATTATGGAACTATTTCGCCTAGGTGAGCGTGACGCTCAAACGTCCCTTTGATAAGCCCTGTCCGGTGGATACGGCCATTTCCTCAAGCTTACTGTTCACTCGCCAGCCGGCCTGACATCGATCACTTTCGCCCTCGTAGCTTGCGCCAGTGCTTTCGGATCGACTGAAAACACGCTGTCCGGTCGACCGGCGGCAGCCCAGACAATGTCGTGCTTCATCAGCGCTTCGTCCATGAAAACCGGCACGGCGATCTTGTGGCCGATCGGAGCGACGCCACCGATGGCGAAGCCGGTTTCATCGCGCACACGGCGTCCGTCGCAGCGGCCGAGCTTCAATCCATGGACGGACGCGATGTGATCGAGATCGGCATTGTGTGCGCCGGAACTGAGTAGCAGCGTGATGACGCCGGTATCGGTGTTCTCGAAGACAAGCGACTTGATGATCTGGCCGACCTGGCATCCGCAGGCCGCGGCGGCATCCTCGGCGGTCCGTGTGGATTCCGCCATCTTGATGATCTCGATGTCGAGCCCGAGCTCGGCGGCGGTTTCCGACACGCGGCGGATCGACGAGCCGCTCGGCAGCTCGTCGCGGTTCAGAACGGTCCGGTTCACAGCTCCACCTCGTATTCGACCGTCAGTCCGTCATAGGACGGCTCGATATGCGACGGCGTCTCGTTGCGCACGGTCTCGTAATCGAGCGGAATATGCATGTGGGTCAGAAGCGCCTTCTTCGCACCTAGCTTCTCGATCCACCACAGCGCCTGGTCGATCGACAGGTGGCTCGGATGCGGCTTGTACTGCAGGCAGTCGATGACGATGTGCTCGAGGTCCGAGAGCTTCGGAACGGTCTGGCGCGGAAAATCGCTGACGTCGCAGCAATAGGCAAAATCGCCAAAACGGTAGCCGAGCGAGATGATGTCGCCATGCTTCTGGACGAGCGGCAGGATCTCGATCGGGCCACCCTGCCCGTCGATCCTAAGCAGCTTGTCTGCGTCTTCGATGACCCGCGCCTCGATGATCGGCGGATAGGACGAACCCTCCGGCGTCTCCAGGCAATAGCCGAAACCGGCACGGATACGGCGCATGGTTTCGGGTTCGGCAAAAATCGGGATGCGGCGGCGCTGGGTGAGCGCGAAACCGCGCAGATCGTCGATACCGTGAAGATGGTCGGCATGGGCGTGCGTGTAAAGCACCGCGTCGATCTGGGTGACCTTGGAAGCGATCATCTGCTCGCGGAAATCCGGCCCCGTATCGACGACGACGACGGTCTCGCCGCCGTCCTCGGCGATCTGGCGCACCATCATCGCCGCGCGGGTGCGCCGGTTCTTCGGGTTGGACGGATCGCACTTGCCCCAGTCGCCATTGATGCGTGGCACGCCGGGCGACGAAGCGCAGCCAAGAATGGTGAACTGGCGCCGGACCGTCGTCATGCCTCAGGCAGCCCTCGGCATGCGCGAGAACAGCCTGTAGGCGTTCTCGGTCGTCAGGTCGCGGATTTCGGGTTCGGACAGACCGATCGTCTCGCCCAGGATGCGTGCCGTGTGGACCACATAGGACGGCTCGTTGCGCTTGCCGCGCTTGGGCGGCGGCGCCAGATACGGCGCGTCGGTCTCGACCAGCAGCCGCTCATGCGGCACGGTCCTGGCGATCTCGCGCAGTTCCTCCGACTTGCCGAAGGTGACGATTCCGGAAAACGAGATATATCCGCCGAGCTTCACGCCCACGTTGGCCAGTTCCTGGCCGGCGGAGAAGCAATGGAGAATGAAGGGGAAGGCGCCCTTCCCCGTCTCTTCCTCGAGCGTCGCCGCCATGTCCTCGTCGGCCGCGCGCGAATGGATGACGAGCGGCAGACCGGTCTGGCGGCTCGCGTCGATATTGGCTCGAAAGACGGCGAGCTGGACGTCGCGCGGGGCGTTATCGGGATAGAAGAAGTCGAGGCCGGCTTCGCCGATCGCCACGCATTTCGGATGCTTCGACAGCTCGATGATTTCCGCCGTCGTGACATCCGGCTCCTCGCCGGCATTGCCCGGATGGGTGCCGACGGAACAGAAGACGTCGTCATAGGCTTCGGCGACCGCCTTGATGCGGTCGAACTTCCGCACCCGCGTGCAGATCGTCACCATGCGGACGAGCCCGGCGTCGCGCGCCCGCTCGATCACCTGATCCCGTTCCGGCGCGAAATCGTCGAAGTCGAGATGGCAATGGGTATCGATGACCGGATGGGCCGCGACGTCGAAAGGTTCCGCCATTCCGTCAGGCCTCCGGGTCCCGTTCCACATAGCGCGGGAACACGCCTTCAGGCTTGGGCAGTTCGGTGCCGGGCACCAGGGCTGCCTGACGCACATGGAAGACGCGCTTGTCCTCGGGCACGGCGACCAGATCGAGAAGTTTCGACGCGCTTTCCGGCATGAAGGGCTGGATGGCGATGCCGACCACGCGGACGATCTCGGCGGTGACGTAGAGCACCGTGTTCATCCGCGCCGGATCGATCTTCTTCAGCGCCCAGGGCTCCTGGCCGGCAAAATAGCGGTTGGCCTCTGCGACCACCTCCCACACGGCGGCGAGCGCCTTGTGGATCTGCTGGTTGCCCATCTCGGCGACCATCTTGTCGTAGATGCCGTAGGCGGCCTTCAGGATGGCGTCGTCCTCGGCGGTGAAATCGCCGTATGCGGGCACCCTGCCCTCGCAGTTCTTGTTGATCATCGACAGCGAGCGCTGCGCCAGATTGCCCAGATCGTTGGCAAGATCGGAATTGATGCGCGCGGTAATCGCTTCGTGGCTGTAGGAGCCGTCCTGGCCGAAGGAGACGTCGCGCATGAAGAAGTAGCGCACCTGGTCGAGACCGTATTCCTCGATCAGCGCGAACGGGTCGACGACGTTGCCGACCGACTTCGACATCTTCTCGCCCTTGTTGTTCAGGAACCCGTGGGCGAAGACGCGCGCCGGCAGTTCGAGCCCGGCCGACATCAGGAAGGCCGGCCAGTAGACCGCGTGGAAGCGGACGATGTCCTTGCCGATGATGTGCAGCGCCGGCCAGTAGTTCCACTTCTCCGCACCTTCGTCAGGAAAGCCGGCGGCGGTGATGTAGTTGGTCAGCGCATCGACCCAGACATACATGACATGCTTGTCGTTGCCGGGAACCGGAATGCCCCAGTCGAAGGTGGTGCGCGAGATTGACAGGTCCTTCAGTCCACCGCGAACGAAGCTCGCCACCTCGTTGCGCCGTTCGGCGGGCATCACGAAGCCCGGGTTCTTCTCGTAGAGTTCGAGCAGCTTGTCGCCATAGGCGGAGAGGCGGAAATAGTAGCTTTCCTCCTCCACCCATTCCACGGGCGAGCCGAGCGGTTCGCGGCGCACCCCGTCCTCGCCGACGGTCGTTTCGCTCTCGTCGAAATAGGCCTCCTGGCGCACCGAATACCAGCCGCCATACTTGCCGAGATAGATGTCGCCATTGGCTTCCATCCGGCGCCAGAGTTCCTGAACCGAAATCTTGTGACGTTCCTCGGTGGTGCGGATGAAATCGTCGTTCGAGCAATTGAGCCGGACCAGCATGTCGCGGAAGACCGCCGAATTGCGGTCGGCGAGCTGGATCGGCGTGATCCCGTCCTTCTCGGCCGTCTGCTGCATCTTCTGGCCGTGTTCGTCGGTGCCCGACAGGAAGAACACGTCCTTGCCGTCGAGGCGCTGGAAGCGCGCCAGGACGTCGGTCGCGATCGCCGTATAGGCGTGACCGATATGCGGAACGCCATTCGGATAGAAGATCGGCGTGGTGATGTAGAAACGCTCGGAACTCATGAAGACCTCGGTCAAGGTGCAATAGAAGGCGCGGCCTTCGCGCCATTGGCGCCGTCATACACGCCATTGGCGTCGTCATAAGCGAAAAGTTTCCGCGATGCCATGACGATATGGGGCAAAAGTTCAGTCGAACAGGATCGAAAAGAGATTGATGACCGCCTGGCCGCGATCGAGGTTGTAGGTTTCGGCGCGTTCGAAATGGGCAGCGATGGCGCTGGCGCGCTCGGCCTCACGGGCGGCCTCCCGGCCCCTGCCCTCCGCCGCCAGATGGCCTGACAGCCGCCGGACCCGGCTGATCACGTGATCGACGAAGAAATGATAGGCGATGTCGCGGTCCTTGGCCGAGAGCGCCTGGGCGAGCTTGTGGATCTCGGCGCGATCGGTGACCGCGGCGCGATCCATCAGCGAATCGAAGGTTCCGGCGATCTCCCCGCCGCCGTAATTGGCCATCACCAGCGCCCGCGCCACGCTGCCTTCCGTCGCCTCGTAACCGCTGTCGAGATCGAAGCGCACGCCGAGATGGCCAAGCGCCTTGCCCAGGGCGTCTTTCCGGAGCGGTTCCAGCGCCAGCCCGAGGCAGCGCGAGCGGATGGTCGGCAGAAGCCGGCCCGGCGCATGCGACAGGACCAGAAACAGAGAATTCTTCGGCGGCTCCTCGAGGATCTTCAGGAGTGCGTTGGCGGCGTTACGGTTCATGTCGTCGGCCGCGTCGATGACGGCGATGCGCCAGTTGTCCGAGCCCGCCGTCTGACTGAAGAAGTGGCCGACGCGACGCACCTCGTCGACGGTGATAACGCTCTTCATCTTGCCGGTCTTTTCGTCGAAGGGCCGACGGATGTGCAGGATATTGTGCGAGGCGCCGGAGGCAATTTGCCGGGAGACCGCCGAATCCGGGTCGGGGTCGCCGATCCGCTCTGGGGCCAGAGCAGATTTCGGATGAGAAATCAGGTGGTTCGCAAACCGGAAGGCGAGCGTCGCCTTGCCGATTCCCTCCGGCCCCTCGATGAGGATGGCGTGGTGCAGCCGGCCGCCGCGATAGCTGTCGGCGAGAAAGGTCTCGGCTTCGGAATGGCCGAAGAGCACGGTGTTGGCTTCGGGCGCGATAGCGCCGTCCAGCATGTCGGGACGATCGCTCACGCTCACCGGCCCTTGGCGCTTTTGTTGCCTTGATCGCGTTCGGGCAGCACCGGGTCGACCGCATCGAGAACGGCGAGCGCCACCGCATCGAGCGAGGCGGTGCCGTCGATGAGCTTGCAGCGCTTCGGCTCGGACTGGGCGAGGTCACGGAAGGCCTGCCGGCGCATCTCGTGGGTGGCGATCTCTTCCTTTTCGAAGCGGTCGGGGGCGGTCCCCTCCCCGCTTCCGCGCTTGCGCGCCCGCGCCAGACCGGTTTCCGCCGGAACGTCGATGATCAGCGTGATGTCCGGCATCACCCCGTTGACGACGATGCGCTCCATATTGGAGACGAAGGCGGGCTCGAGATTGCCGGTGACGCCCTGGTAGACGCGGGTCGAATCGACAAAACGGTCGCACAGCACGATCATGCCGTCGGCGAGCGCCGGCCGGATCACCTGCTCGACATGGTCCGAGCGCGCGGCGGCGAAGAGGATCGCCTCCATCCGGACGCCGAATTCCTCCGCCTGGCCACTCAGGAGCACATGGCGAACGGCCTCCGCACCTTGTGAACCACCGGGTTCGCGGGTGACGAGTACATCATGGCCGCGCTTGCGCAACAGTTCGGCCAGACGGTTGATCTGGGTGGATTTTCCAGCCCCTTCACCGCCCTCGAATGTGATGAAACACCCCTTGCTCTGGCTCACGTTGGATTTCCGGGTCCCTGTTTATGCCGCCCTGCTTCGTCAGGCTCAGTTCCAGAATTGGACCAGTTCGATTAATGCGTCCAGTGCCTGCCGCTGAATCGGTCCCTTCTTCACCGACTCTGCGGCATAGAGGGGTTCCTCGCGGCTCAGCGTATCGCCGATATAGATATAGAGATCGCCGATCTGCTGACCTTCCTCGATGGGCGCCCGCAGCGGCCATTTGTACCGCACACGGGCGACCAGCCGGTCCGGATTGGTCAATGGCAGGAAGATGTCGACCGGTCCCTTGGCCTTGAGCGCGACAGAAGTCTCGCCGCCATAGACGGACGCGGTGGCAACGACTTCACCGTCCTTGAACAGCGGCTTGCGTTCGAAGGCGCGGATGCCCCATTCGAGGATCTTGCGCGCTTCCTCGCGCCGGGCGTTCTCGCTTTCGAGACCGCTCATGGCCAGAAACAGCCTCCGGCCCTCACGGTCGATGGAGGCGACGATCGCGTAGCCCGATTCCTCGGTGAAACCGGTCTTCATTCCGTCGACGCCGATGCCGAGCGGCAGAAGCGGATTTCGGTTGCGCTGCCGGATCTTGTTCCAGGTGAAATCCTCCTGGGAGTAGTAGTGATAAAAATCCGGATAGGTCTGGTAAATGTGCCGCGCCAGAACCACCAGATCGCGCATCGTCACGTGGCTGTCCGGATTGGGCAGCCCGGTGGAATTGGCAAAAACCGAATGGGTGAGCCCGATCTGACGCGCCCGCTCGGTCATCAGACGGGCAAAATTTTCCTCCGACCCGGCCATGCCCTCGGCGATCACGATACAGCCGTCGTTTGCGGACTGGACGATGACGCCCTGGATGAGATCGCGCAGCGGGATCGAGGAATGGATTTCGGCAAACATGGTCGATCCGCCCGACACCGCGCCGCCGGTGCGCCAGGCGTTCTCGGAAACGGAATATTCGTCGTCGAGCGTCAGCCGCCCCGACTTGATGGCGTTGAAGACGACTTCCATCGTCATCAGCTTGGCGAGCGAGGCCGGCGGCACCTCCTCGTTTTCGTTCTTGGCGAAAAGCACGGTGCCGGTATCGGCTTCGACCAGATAGGCCTGCTTGGCCCGCGTCTCGAAGAGCTGGGCGAGCGCCTGCGCCGGCGCGAGTGCGCCGAGAGCAACGAGGACGACAATCGCGCGGAACACAGTCAGCCGCACACCGGCCTCCCCCAAACTACCGATTTTCCAATGAAACCGGACACTAGTTCATACGGCGAAATTTTGAAACAGCCGCAGAGGGAAATTCAGGAGATTCAGTTCTTTCGGCCGGTCAACACGAGCGAGAAAGGATCGACGTCCACAGTGACGCGGTTGCCCCGGTAAGCCAGTCCGATATCGCGGAATCCGTTCTTGCCTTCGAGTGCCTCAGGTGCGGAAACCATCAGCTCGGGACGATCCTGAATATAGGGACCGACTTCGGGAAGGCTGAACCCGGCGGGCAGGAAAGCCGGAGAGATGAGATCACCCGACGGCGCGCCGGTCATCGGAGCCGCGGACGCAGCCACGACAGGCATTTGCGCAGCGGCAGGCGCCTGGGCGAATGCGGTAGCCGCGGCAACGGCGGAACCGCCCTCACCCACGCCCGGCAGACCAGCCGACGGCGTCGGGCCGTTCATCGCCAGCATGGTACCCGAACCGCCATAATTGTCCTGCGGCAGGGCGTCGGGCGCCTGGTAGGACGCCATCAGATACGGTGTGTCGTCGCCATCGACCGGGGCGCGGCCGACATACTGGACCCGGACCGCAGCCACGCCGTCGCCTTTCATGGCGAGGAGATCGGCCGCCTTGCTCGACAGGTCGATAATGCGACCGTGTGCGAAGGGGCCGCGGTCGTTGACGCGGACGATGACCGAGTGACCGTTCTTCTTGTTGGTGACGCGGGCATAGCTCGGCAGCGGGAAGGTCGGATGCGCGGCGGAGATATGATACTGGTCGTAGACTTCGCCATTGGCGGTTTTGCGGCCATGGAAATTGGGACCGTACCAGGACGCCAGACCCGACTTGTCGTATCCCGGGTCTTCAGTTGGCGTATACCACTTGCCTGCAACCTTGTAGGGCTTGCCCACCATCTCGCGGCCGCCGCCCTTCGGGACGTCCTTGTCGGTCGTGACGCGCGGGCTGGCGTCAACGCCATATTCCGCGGACGAGAATTTGGTGATGTTGGAGATTTCGGCCTGGGCCTTCTTGCTGCCGCCGGAACTGGTCTCGCAGCCCGTCAGAGCTGGAAAAAGAGCGACAAGGCCGACAGCCACTGTGGCCCGGCCAATCTGCTTACGTGTCGGAGTGTCCCACTTCAACGCCGTCTGTCCCCGTCGCGGACCTGCCCTCGGTCCGCATGCGATTTCAATTTCGGTGTATGCGCTTAATCGCGAAATACGACCGCCGAAGCAAGCCCCTTGCATCCGGCGAATCCCAATTCGGTCATCAAAGTGGCAGAAATGCGGTCATGGGAAACCGGGCCGCTCAAATATCGGCCCGGCTTGGTAAAGAGACAGTAAATGAGCGTTACAAGAGGTGATCAGTAACGCGGCGATCAACTGCCGATTCGGGCTGTCCCCGACTTGCCGTCGTCCCGCAGCCAGTTGATCGTGGTCGGACCGGTCTTTTCGACCGTGAAGCATGTTTTCTTGCCGTCGTACCAGGTCGGCCACTGCTGACAGAGATTTCGGCCGTCGACCCACCACTTGCCGGTTTCCTTGGGAGCCATGAACTTGCCGAGACCCAGGGCGCTGCCGTCGCCACTCACTGCGCCGGAGGTCTGATAATAAAGCGGAAACTCGCCGCCGAACGGCGTTTTCAGATAGATGCGCTTGCCTGAAACGAGAGACTTCAGCTCGCTGCCTTTCAACGCTTCTGCCGCTGCTGGCCCGGTCAACGACACGGCTGCGACGATGAGAGCCGCACCAGTGGCGGCAGATGCCCGAAACTGCACTGTCATTATACGTCTCCTTGTCTGTCGGATATTTCAAATACGCTTGAACGCCGCATTTGGTTTCACAGCCCCTCATCTTTTGCGGGTCGGACACGCGGGCCTATAAGGACGTACAAACACCAGGAAGGAGATTCGCGAATGGCGTACCCTTGGGCCATCGGGCTGATGACCGGCACGGTTCTCGACGGCAATGTCGATATCGCCATGATCCGGACCGACGGAGACACGATCGCCGAATTCGGTCCGTGGGAACTCGCTCCCTACCCCGCCTATGTGCCGCCGGTGCTCGAGGAGTCATTGAAACAGGCGCAAGCCTGGAATTTTGAAGGCCCCGAGCCGGCCATCTTCGCCGAGGCTGAGGAACTCCTGTCGAAAGCTCAGGCGGACGCGGTGGTGGCGTTTCTCGACAGGCACGGCATACCGGCCGGCGATGTGGCAGCCATCGGCTTTCACGGACAAACCGTGTTGCACCGCGCTCCGAACAATAAGGCCAAAGGAAAGACCCGCCAGCTCGGCGATGGCGCCGCGATGGCGGCCATCACCGGCATCGATACGGTCTTCGATTTTCGTACAGCCGACGTCGAAGCCGGCGGCCAGGGTGCACCGCTCTCGGCGATCTATCACGCCGGCATGCTCAAGAGCATCGGAGCCGGGCCGGAAACCGCGATCCTCAATCTCGGCGGCGTGGCCAACATTTCCTGGACGGACGGACGAACCCTTGTCGCCTTCGATACCGGCCCGGCAAACGCCCCCGTCAACGACTGGGTCAAAGCCCATGGCGAAGGCACCTTTGACCGGGATGGGCGGATCGCGGCCAGGGGCGCGGTAGACAAAGCCCGGCTTCAATGCCTCCTCGATCATCCATACTTGAGAACCCCCTACCCCAAATCACTCGACCGCAACGATTTCGGCGCATCGATGGCCGAGGGGCTGGGGGTCGAGGACGGTGCAGCGACGCTGACCGCCTTTACCGCGGCTGCCGTCGGCAAGGCGCTCGACCTGCTCCCGGTCCGGCCGAACCGGCTGATCCTGTGCGGCGGCGGGCGAAAGAACCCGGTCATGCGGGCCGAAATCGCGGCGCGCGCCGACGTCACCGCCGATACCGCCGAAGATGTCAGTTTCCGAGGCGACGCGGTGGAGGCCGAGTGCTTCGCCTATCTCGCAATGCGACGGCTGGCCGGCCTGCCGATCAGCTTTCCCGGCACGACCGGCGTGCCTGCGGAAATGACCGGCGGACTCATTGCTCGCGCTGCACGCTGAGGTCCGGCTCCCTTCCGCCCAGACAACGCACGTGACGACGCCCGACTGTCGCAGTTGCTTGCCTTGACCTGTGCCGACCCTAAGTCCTTGGTCAAATACGCATCGAGGACTTCATGCTCGACATTCTCAAACGCTCCGTCATTCCCGTTGCAGCCATCCTGCTTTCTCTTGCAGCGCTTGCCAGCGGTTACTGGTGGTTGCTCATCGTCACGGTCCCGATCATCCTGATCGGCCTCTACGACTGGTTCCAGACGCGTTTCTCGATCACGCGAAATTTTCCCGTCGCCGGACGCATTCGCTGGATCTTCTACGATCTCAGACCCTATCTGCGCGCCTATATCGTCGAGGATGACCTCCACGGAACACCCTTTTCCTTCGAGGCGCGCAACCTGATCCATTCCCGCGCCCGCGGCGAAACCGATACCCATCCCTTCGGCACCGAGCGCGATACCGACGGCTCGACCTATCACTGGGTGATGCATTCGATCGCCCCCGAACCCGATCCCGAGGAAAGCCCGCGCGTCCTCGTCGGCAACGACCAGAGCAGCAAGCCCTATTCGGCCTCCATTCTCAATATCTCGGCCATGAGCTTCGGCGCGCTGTCGGCCAACGCCATCCAGGCCCTCAATCTGGGCGCCAAACAGGGCGGCTTCTACCACGACACCGGCGAAGGCGGGCTGAGCGATCACCACCTCGCCCATGGTGGCGACATCGTGTGGGAACTCGGCTCCGGTTACTTCGGCGCGCGCGACAAGCAGGGCCACTTCGACCCCGACATGTTCGCCGACAAGGCTGCCAACGACGCGGTCAAGATGACCGAGATCAAGCTCAGCCAGGGCGCCAAGCCCGGCCATGGCGGCATGTTGCCCGGCGCCAAGGTGACGGACGAGATCGCCCGCATCCGCAACGTACCGGCACACGAGGACTGCCTTTCGCCACGCGGCCACTCGACCTTCTCCACACCGCGGGAACTGATGGAGTTCGCCGCCCGCATGCGTGACCTGTCCGGCGGCAAGCCGGTGGGACTGAAGCTCTGCATCGGCCAGCCGCACGAACCCTTCGCGCTGGTCAAGGCGATGCGCGAGACCGGCATCTATCCGGACTTTATCGTCGTCGACGGAGGCGAAGGCGGCACCGGCGCAGCTCCCCTCGAATTGTCCGACTGGGTGGGCATGCCGCTTTCCGAAGGCCTGGTTCTCATGCGCAACGCGCTCGTCGGAGCCGGCGTCAAGGACAAGGTGCGGCTCGCCGCCTCCGGCAAGGTCTATTCCGGCATGGGGCTGGCGATGAACCTCGCGCAGGGTGCGGACTGGTGCAACGCCGCACGCGCCTTCATGATGTCGGTCGGCTGCATCCAGTCGCAACGCTGCCATCTCGGCACCTGCCCCACGGGTGTGGCAACCCAGGATCCCTGGCGCCAGCGCGGCCTTGTGCCCGAGGTGCAGGGCGAGCGGGCGGCGCGCTTCCATGCCAAGACCGTTTCCGCGCTAGCCGAGATCATCGCTGCAACCGGGCTCAAGCATCCCCGAGATCTGCAGCCGCACCACATCATGCACCGCGCCGGACCGGAGAAGGCTGTCACGATGGACCGCATCCACACCTTCCTGCCCGAGGGCATCCTGCTCGAGGAGCCGGGCGAGACGATCTATGCCGACTGGTGGGCCGCGGCCCGCACCGACAGCTTCCGGCCCGCCGTCGATTTGGTCGAGCGGCGTGCTTCGGCGCAGCCGATGGAACCCGCCAGTTGAACCGAACCGGACGGTCGCGCGTTGGGCTATCGACCGCCCGGAAAATTTGAAGTCGCGCTAGCGACCACCACCAGGAACGGAAAGGCGCGACCCATGGCCACAACCGTCGCCGACATCATTGTCGACACACTCGCCAAAGCCGGCGCCAAACGCTGCTACGGCATCGTCGGCGATACGATCAACCAGTTCACCGACTCGATCCGGCGCTCCGACTTGAGATGGATCCATGTGCGTCACGAGGAGGCGGGGGCGCTGGCCGCCGGGGGCGAAGCGCTGATGACCGGCGAACTGGCCGTCTGCGCCGGCACCTGCGGCCCCGGCAGCCTCCATTTCGTCAACGGCATCTTCGAAAGCCATCGCAACGGCGCGCCGGTCGTGCTGATCGCCTCCGACGTCGCCCGTTCCGAAGTTGGCCTTAATTTCCCGCAGGAAGTCGACCAGAAGAAAATCTACGAGCAGTGCTCGGTGTTCTGCGAATATGTGTCCCATCCCTCGCAGGCGCGGCGCATCACCGCCCAGGCAGCCTCAGCCGCGCTCAACAAGGGCGGCGTGGCGGTCGTCATCGTCAACGGTGACATGTTCATCGAGAAAGACGCCGACGGCATGGACTGGCAGGTCTATCGCCCGCGTCCGATCCTGCGCCCTGCCCCCGAAGAACTGAGCGAACTCGCCGAGCGACTGAACACCGCGCAGAACGTGACGATCTATGCCGGCTATGGCGCGCGCGCGGCCCGTGACGAGATCGTCGCGCTCGCCGAAAGACTGAAGGCGCCGGTGGTACACACGAGCCGGGCCAAGGAGTTCATCGAGCCGGACAATCCCTTCAATGTCGGCATGACCGGCATTCTCGGCAACAAGGCCGGCGTCGAAGCCATCGGTAACGCCGACATCATGCTGTGTCTGGGGACAGATTTCGCCTGGACGCAATATTATCCCGACGGCGACAACGTGATCCAGATCGACAGCGACGCAACCCATCTCGGCCGGCGCGCGCCGGGCGGTCTCGGTCGGGTCGGCGACGTCGCCGCCCCGCTGTCCGAACTCATGCCGCTCCTCGACACCAAGGACGACGACCGGCATCTTCAGAGCGCGCTGGATCAATGGCATCACGACACGGAAAACTATGTCGATTCCGCCGGCAACAAGGATCCCGAACTCATTCATCCGCAGCAGGTCACCCGGCTGGTGGACAAGCTCGCCGATGACGATGCGGTCTTCACCGCAGACGGCGGCAGTCCGATGGTCTGGCTCTTGCGCCACCTGACTGCCAACGGCAAGCGCCGGTTCCTGACAAGCCTGCTGCACGGCACCATGGCCAACGCCTATCCGCAGGCCATGGGAATTGCTGCCGCCTACCCCGACCGCCAGGTGATCGCGTTGTGCGGCGACGGCGGCATGACCATGCTGATGGGAGATTTGTTGACGCTCGTGCAGGAGAAGCTGCCGGTCAAGCTGCTGATCTACAACAATTCTTCTCTCGGATTCGTCGAAATGGAGCAGCGCGTCGAAGGCCTGCTCGACACCTATACCGATCTGAAGAACCCCGATTTCGCCAAGCTGGCAGAAGCCTGCGGGATCGCCGGCTGGCGCGTCGAGACAGAGAGCGATCTCGACGAGGCCGTGCGCGCCTGGCTCGCAGCAGATGGCCCCGCCCTTCTCGATGTCCGCGTCAACCGGATGGAACTCGTCATGCCGCCCGAGATCGAGGCGGGACAGGTGGCCTCCACCGCGCTCTTCGGCCTCAAGGCCGTGCTCGACGGCAGGGGCAAGGAAGTCGTGTCGCTGCTGCGCGACAACTTCCTGAAATAGACAGCTTCATCACCATCACCGCGGCCACAGGGAGGATGGTCGCAAGCCACCGACAAGGGGGTGCGCATGCAACGACTTGAAGTCATGATCGAAACGGCGATGCGAATGGCCGGCGAGGTGCCGGACTGGATCGCCAGTCTCATCATCTTCGCGATCTTCCTGGTGATTGGGGCGGTCATCCACCGCCTCGTCTTCCGCTTCCTCAAAGCCTCGACCAAAAACGCCGGACTGCTCTGGCGCTCACTGGTCAGCCGGACCGAGCAACCGGTGCGACTGGCGGTCTTTGCCGCCGCCATGGCTTTCGCCTCGACCGTGGCACCGCTGACCGACTACCAGACCGGCATCGTGCGGCATGTTCTCGTTCTCGTGCTGATCGGGCTTTTGGCGTGGACGGCGCGGATCGCCCTGCACATCTGGATGACGATCTACCTGCGCAAGTTCGAACTCAACGCCACCGACAACCTGATGGCGCGCAAGCATGTAACCCAGAGCCGCATCCTGCAGCGGGTCGCCAACGTGCTGATCATCATGGTCGCCTTCGCCTGGGCGATGATGACCTTCGAGCCGGTGCGCCAGTACGGCGTCAGCCTGCTGGCCTCGGCCGGCGCCGCCGGTCTCGTCGTCGGTCTGGCGCTGCAGCCGGTGCTCAAGAACATCTTTGCCGGCATCCAGCTCGCCATCACCCAGCCGATCCGCATCGACGACGCGCTGCTCGTCGAGGGCGAATGGGGTAAAGTCGAGGAAATCACGGCGACCTATGTGGTGGTCAAGATCTGGGACTGGCGGCGGCTGGTGCTGCCGCTGAGCTATTTCATCGAACAGCCCTTCCAGAACTGGACCCGCGAAACGGCCTCGCTGATCGGCACGGTGACGATCTTTCTCGACTTCACGATCCCCGTCGAGAAGCTGCGTGAAAAGGCCAACGAAATCGCCAAGGCCTCGCCGCTCTGGGACGGGGACGTCTTCGCCGTGCAGGTGGTCGATTTCCACGACACGGTCATGGAGGTTCGCATCCTCGTTTCCGCCCGCAACTCGCCCGATGCCTTCGACCTGCGCTGCGAGGTGCGTGAAAAGCTCATCACCTTCATCCAGCAGGAGTATCCCGACGCCCTGCCCCGCACCCGCGCGGTCCTGACCGGTCCGACCGGCCCGGACATCGCCGTCAGCGCGCGGCCGGTTGAGGGCCCCGCAGTCGATGGACGCCTCGACGGACGGTCCGACGGCCGCGGTCGCGGGAGCGGAAAGAAAGCCACCCGCCAGCCGAAAACGGGAAATGCCTGAGGGAGCCCGGCCGACTTTCAAGTCGGATCAGGGTTTTACGTAGGAATAGCCCTCTTCCTGAAGCTCCATCAGTCGCACGACACCGGAGGGCACGACGACCGCCTCGGACATCAGCTCGATCTTGCCACCGGCCTTCTTCTCCATGGCCGCAAGCGTGTTGCCGCAAGCCGCGAAGGCCAGATGCTCGTCCTCAAGCGACATGGCCGAAATCCGGTCCTTCACCGGGCTGTCGGCCTTGAGCATGTTGAGGCCGGGGCCGTAGGTGACGATCTCGATGGTCACGCTCTCGCCCTTGTCGGCATAGTAGGAGCGGACATTGGCGGCATTGTTGAGCGCCATGTTCATGACCTTCGGGTCATTCTCGTCGACATGGATGGCGAGCTTGTGGGCGTCGGCCGCGAGCGCCGGGACGGCCAGAAACGCCGCGAGACAGGCGGCAGCGAGCGTGGTGAAGATCTTCATCGTTTCCTCCTTGGGAAAAGTAACCGGCAGGCGGGCCGACCGGTGGTGCCGTCTGTTGCAGCATCTGTGTTGCACGAAACCTAGCGCGCGCCCTCCCCGCCGCCAAGTGCGATCGGCACCAGACGGAGATTGACGACCGGGACCATGGCCAGCTAAATGCCTCACGCTCGAACCGGCGCAACACTCTTCGCCGGACCCGACGGAGAGGTGGCCGAGCGGTTTAAGGCACCGGTCTTGAAAACCGGCGTGCGGGAGA
>CAZEJG010000039.1:0-27963 GCA_964511625.1 uncultured Hoeflea sp. | reverse complement strand
GGCGAGGAGGTGAAGTTCGGCGGCGGCAAGGTGATCCGCGACGGCATGGGCCAGTCACAGGTCACGCGCGCAGACGGCGCGGTAGATACGGTGATCACCAACGCGCTGGTGGTCGATCATACCGGTATCTACAAGGCAGATATCGGCCTGAAAGACGGCCGCATCGCGGCCATCGGCAAGGCCGGCAATCCCGACACCCAGCCCAATGTCGACATTATCGTCGGCCCGGGCACCGAGGCGATCGCCGGCGAGGGCAAGATCCTCACGGCTGGCGGCTTCGACAGCCATATCCACTTCATCTGCCCGCAGCAGATCGAGGAAGCGCTGATGAGCGGGCTGACCACCATGCTCGGCGGTGGGACAGGCCCGGCCCACGGCACACTGGCCACCACATGCACGCCCGGCCCCTGGCACATCGCCCGGATGATCGAGGCGGCCGACGCCTTCCCGATGAACATCGGCTTTTCGGGCAAGGGGAATGCCGCGCTCCCAGCGGCGATCGAGGAGATGGTTCTCGGCGGCGCCTGCGCGCTCAAGCTTCACGAGGACTGGGGTACCACGCCGGCGGCCATCGATTGCTGCCTGTCGGTCGCCGACCAGTTCGACGTCCAGGTGATGATCCACACCGACACGCTCAACGAGAGCGGTTTCGTCGAGAATACCGTCAACGCCATCGGCGGCCGCACCATCCACGCCTTCCACACGGAAGGGGCGGGCGGTGGCCATGCGCCGGACATCATCAAGGTCTGCGGCCTGCCCAACGTCATCCCGTCCTCGACCAACCCGACCCGGCCCTACACGCAGAACACCATCGCCGAGCATCTCGACATGCTGATGGTCTGCCACCATCTCGATGCTTCGATCCCCGAGGACATCGCGTTTGCCGAAAGCCGCATCCGCAAGGAGACGATCGCGGCGGAGGACATCCTGCACGATCTCGGCGCCTTCTCGATCATCGCGTCCGATAGCCAGGCCATGGGTCGCGTCGGCGAGGTCATCATCCGCACCTGGCAGACCGCCGACAAGATGAAGCGTCAGCGCGGGCGCCTGCCGCAGGAAACCGGCGACAACGACAATTTCCGCGTTCGCCGCTACATCGCCAAATACACCATCAATCCGGCGATCGCGCAGGGCATGTCCCACGAGATCGGCTCCATCGAGGTCGGCAAGCGCGCCGATCTGGTGCTCTGGAATCCGGCCTTCTTCGGTGTAAAGCCGGAGATGGTGCTACTCGGCGGCATGATCGCGGCCGCTCCGATGGGCGATCCGAACGCCTCCATACCGACCCCGCAGCCCATGCACTACCGACCGATGTTCGGCGCCTACGGCAAGGCCCGCACGAATTCCTCGGTCACCTTCGTCTCGGCGGCTGCGATCGAGGACGGGCTCGCCCACAAGCTCGGCACGGCCAAGAAGATGGTCGCGGTCGAGAACACCCGAGGCGGGATTTCCAAGTCCTCAATGCTCCTCAACAACGCCATGCCGGCCATCGAGGTGGACCCGGAGACCTACGAGGTTCGCGCCGACGGCGAGTTGCTGACCTGCGAGCCGGCCACCATCCTCCCCATGGCGCAGCGCTACTTCCTGTTCTAGACGTCGGCGCATGACCGATCCCGTCTTCCGACTTCCCGACCGTGACTTCGCGGACTGGGAGACGTTGCACGCGCTTCTGGACCGGTCCTTCGCCCCGATGGCGGTGCGGATCGACCCGCCATCGTCGATGACCCGGCTCACGCCCACATCTCTTGCCGAAAAGGCGGGAGACGAACTCCTGCTCACCTGCATGAGCGGCGACCGGCTGGTCGCGACCGCATTCGTCAGGCCGGAAGCGGGTTGGGCCTATGTCGGGAAGATCGCCGTTCATGACGATTGGCGCAGGCGCGGCATCACCCGCCGGATAATCGATCTTGTCGAAGCCCATGGCCGCAAGGCCGGCTGGGCATATCTGGAATTGCAGGTGCGCGTCGAACTGACCGAGAATCTCGCGACTTTTGCCGCACTCGGTTTCGTGGAAGCCGGCCGAACAGCTCATGCCGGCTATGACCGGCCCACCTCGGTGACATTACGCAAGAGACTTGGTGCCTGAGACCATTGTGCGTTTCCGAACCGGCCTGGACGCGCCGCGACAGGCTTGAAATCAATGGCGCCGACCCTCTCGTCTGTCCGCTCCCTTGATTCAGCGGCGAAGCCGTGATCGCGCCTCTATCTTCGACTAAAAAAGGATGTAAGAAGATCGAGCGCAATAAGGAAATGCCATGACACGGACGCTTCACTTCACCTATTTCTTCGATCCACTGTGCGGCTGGTGCTACGCTGCTTCTCCCGCTTTGAAGCGGCTGGCCCAGACCCATGGCGAGCGGCTGAGGATGATGCCGATGGGCCTTTTCGTCACGCCCCGGCCAGTCTCAATCATCGCTGACCATGCCCGCGCCAACGACGACCGTATCGCGCAACTGACCGGTCTGCCCTTCACCGACGCCTACCATACAAGGGTGATGCGCGCTCCGGGTGGTGTGTTCACGTCGCTCCCGTTGTCCCGCGCTCTCGTGCTGCTTGGGCGGTACGATCCCGCGCTGGAGCCCCGCTTTTTGAACGAGGCGCAAACCGCCCGCTATGTCGAGGGGCGTGATACCTCGCGCAGCGAAATCGTCGCGGAGATTGCGGTAAACGTGATGCGGGGTTCGGGCACCGAGCTAGATGAAGCAGCGGTTATTGCCCGGATTGAAGACGATCCGGAACTTGCATCGGAGACCGAGCGTCGGATCGAGCAGGCCCGGGAGATAATGACCGCGCTTGGCATCCAGGGCGTGCCGCAGCTGGTTGTCAACGATGACCACGGCTCCCGGATCGTCGACGGTCGCACCCTCTACGCCGGCGGCGATGCCCTTATTGCGGCGCTGGGCGAAAAAGCCTGAGCGGCCTTGGATGCCGCGTTCGTTGAAGCGGCATCGCGACAGCGCGTTAGATGCACGGGCTTTGGGCTGAGAATACGTCCGCGACGGGGTGGCGCAAGTTCTTTTTCGACAGCAACGATCTCGCTCCCCGAACGTTTTTCGTCCGTAATCAAAGGAGACGAAAATGTCCGATATCCGCTTGAAACATGATGGTTGGGTCGTTGTTGCCGATGGCTCCAAGGCCCTCTTCCTGCGCAATGCCGGGGATGAGAAGTTCCCGCAGCTCGAGGTCTTCCGTGAGGAAGAGCAGGAGAACCCGCCAACCCACGAACAGGGCGCACACCGCCCCGGGCGCATGCCCAGTGGCGGAAACGGCCATCGCTCGGCGGTCGCGGACACCGACTGGCACCAGCTTGCCGAGGACCGTTTCGCCAAGGATCTCGCCGGTATCCTTTACCGTCAGGCCCACAAGCACAATTACAAGGACCTCGTTCTCGTCGCCGCGCCTTCCGTGCTCGGCGAGATGCGAAAGGAACTCCACAAGGAAGTCTCCGACAAGATCCTCGCCGAAATCGACAAAGATCTGACCAACCACCCGGTCGATCAGATCGAGAAACTGGTTCTCGCCAGCGACGCGGCCTGATTGCTCGAATTTCCTTCGCAAGTCGCGTAGTGCTTGGTAAGCCCCCTTGATGAATGCTAATATTCATGGGTGCATTTCTCTTGGGGAAGCCGCGATATCCACCGCAGGGCCGAAAGCGCGATGACGGAAACCGATACTGTTGCGTTGGGCCCGGCGGAAGAGCGGCCGGGATCTCAACTGGTGATCGAGGTGTCCGGCTCCGCCCGGCCGGCGCTGGAACGCCTCGGGCGAACCGAGGACATCCGCTTCTCGCCGGACGGTGGCCGGCTCGCGATACTCGGGTTTCACACCGATCTTTGCACGATATTCGGTGTGAAGATCGACCCGTCCGGCGCCAAAACGCGGATATGTTTGACCTCTGCGACGGAAATACGGTCCGCTGCGATCAACCAGCCGCACGGAGTGGATTTCATCGACGACCGGACCATTGCCATCGCAAATCGCGGCGGCGGCGTGGACATGTACCGCCTGCCGGCGGAAACCGCCGGCGAAACACTCGACCTTTCACCCTTTCGAAGAATCAGGCGGGCAAACTGGCGTCGCAGCTTCAGGCTCGCGGGTTCGCTTTGCTTTACGCTCGACAGGAAGGGCAGGCGAGAACTGCTGGTGTGCGACAACGCCAAGCACACCGTCACCCGCCACCGCATCGGCGCGGGTGGCTCCTACGCGCTGCTGGGCAGACTGCTGGTGCGCTCGGGGCTCGATATCCCGGATGGCGTTACCGTCTCACCCGATCGTCGCTGGATGGCGGTCAGCAATCACGTCAAACACGAAGTCTGGTTTTACGACCGATCTCGCAAGCTCCGGCCGGAAAGCGCGCCCGATGGGGTGGCGGAAGGCACGTTGTATCCGCATGGTTTGCGCTTCGCGCCGGATGGAAAATCGCTCTATGTAGCTGATGCCGGCCGCCCCTATGTCTCCAGATACATGGCGCCCGACGGCGACTGGTCGAACCGGCGCGGGCCGTCGGCACGGCTACGGGTCATGGACGACGAAACCTTCCACGAAGGCAGGAGCAACCCGAAGGAGGGAGGGCCGAAAGGATTGGAGATCGATTCCAGCGGAACGGTCTTGCTCGTCACCTCGGATTGTCAGAGACTGGCGGCGTTCCACATACCGACAGTGTTTGCATGACCCTTCTCAAGGTTTCCGAAGTCCGCCCCAGCGCCGAAGGTCGCTTCGCCACCATCACGCTCGATGAGGCGGCGCGCCATCGCCGCCGCATGCGCATGGTCACCGACCGGCTCGATGACGGCTCGACCGTGGAGTTTCTGCTCGATCTCCCCGAGGCGCGGCTTCTGCGTCAGGGCGAGGGGCTGGTCCTCTCCGATGGCCGCGTCATCGAGGTCCGCGCTGCTCCCGAACCGCTGATGGAAGTCTCCGCGCGCGATCCCCGTCATCTGCTTGTGCTCGCCTGGCAAATCGGCAACCGCCATCTGCCCGCCGAGATCGGCGAAAACACGATCCGTCTGCGCCGGGACCATGTCATCCGCGCCATGCTCGAAGGGCTCGGCGCCAAGGTCACCGAACTCGAGGCCGCCTTCGATCCCGAGGGCGGGGCCTATGATCACGGCCATGGCGCGGAACGGACGCATGTCCACGGTGCCGGCCACGACCATGATCATCTCGGCATGCACGGCCGCCACGCTACTGGTCAGGAGCATTCCCACGGCCATTCCGCCACGCACAGCGATTACGATGGCGACGGCCATGACGATTGAGACGGCGGCCCTCGTCCGGCTGATGAGCTGGCTGTCGCCGGCGTTCCCTGTCGGCGGGTTCAACTACAGCCATGGGCTCGAACAGGCGGTCGCGGACGGTCTGGTCTCCAATCGCGAAAGCCTTGCAGGCTGGCTCGAAACGCTGCTCGCCCGCGGCTCCGCCTGGAACGATCTCGTGCTTCTGGCCGACGCCTGGCGACAGGCGAAGGAGGCGGACGACCTGTCGGAGCTCGCGGAACTGGCCGAGGCGCTTTCGGGGTCGGCGGAGCGCCATCGTGAGACCATGAACCAGGGAACGGCCTTCCTCGCCGCGGCTGCGCGATGGGACGATGCGGCTCCCGAAAGCCTCGGTCCGCGCGCTGCACTCCCCGTCGCGGTCGGCGCCTGCGCGGCGCGATCCGGCCTGCCGCTCGAAGCCTGCCTTGCCGCCTATCTGCAGACCTTCGTCTCCAACCAGGTCCAGGCCGCCCAGCGGCTCATGCCGATCGGCCAGACCGGCGGCATCGACGTCCTGTCCGGCCTCGAGCCGCTGATTGGCGAAATGGCTGCCCGTGCGGCTTGCTCCACACTTGACGATCTCGGCTCGACCGCGCTCAATGCGGAGATTGCCGCCATGCGGCACGAGACGTTGCCGAGCCGGATTTTCGTCTCCTGAAACCGGTCCGCCTGCCTGAAAGGAGTGCGTCATGAATTCGTCTAACGGTCCCCTGCGTGTCGGCATCGGCGGTCCGGTCGGATCGGGCAAGACGCATCTGACGGAAAAGCTCTGCAAGGCGATGAGCGGCCGCTATTCGCTCGCCGTCATCACCAACGATATCTACACCGAGGAAGACGCCGAGGCGCTGGTGCGCATGCAGGCCTTGCCCTCCGACAGGGTCAAGGGCGTGGAAACCGGCGGCTGCCCGCACACCGCCATCCGTGAGGATGCGTCGCTCAATCTCGCGGCCATCGCCGAGATGAACGCCCGCCATCCCGATCTCGACGTCATCTTCATCGAATCGGGCGGTGACAATCTGGCCGCCACCTTTTCCCCTGACCTCGCCGACATCACGCTCTACGTGATCTCGGTGTGCCAGGGCGAGGAAATCCCGCGCAAGGGCGGGCCGGGCATCACCCGTTCCGATCTGCTTGTCATCAATAAGGCCGATCTTGCGCCCCATGTCGGCGTCGATCTGGCGGTGATGGACAGCGACGCCACGCGCCAGCGCGCTGGTCGGCCCCATCTCTTCACGGACATGCGCCGCGGCGACGGCGTCGGGGACGTCGTCGAGTTTCTGGAAAAGTCAGGCGGCCTCACCCCGCGGCTCGCCGCGGAATAGGGCCGGTCCTCAGTTCATCTGGAAGTCCGGCAGGCTCTGGAAGGCGAGCCGCAGCGCGTCCGACCAGCCCTCGGAGATGCGCCGGTAATAGGTGTCGTCTGCCAGGAAGCGCTTTTCGAAGCCGCGCCGCAGGCTGTCCCGCTCATAGACCTGCATGTCGAGCGGAAGGCCCACCGACAGGTTCGATTTCAGCGTCGAATCGAAGGAGACGATCATCAGCTTGGTGGCTTCCTCGAAGCTCATGTCCTCGTTGTAGGCGCGCACCAGGATCGGCTTGCCGTATTTGTGCTCGCCGATCTGGAAGAACGGATTGTCACCGGTCGCCTCGATGAAGTTGCCTTCCGGGTAGATCAGGAACATGCGCGGCTGGCCACCGGCCACCTGCCCGCCGAGAATGAACGTCGCCGAGAAGGTCGCCTCGCTTTGCAAACCGCCATTGGAAGACGTCTTGATGACTTCGCGAACCGTCTCGCCCACGAGTTGGGCGGCGGCGAACATCGAAGGGACGTCCATGATCGAGGGATGGCGCTCGCTGGCAGCCTTCATGTGCTCCTCGATCAGGCTGACCACCGTCTGGGTGGTCGCGAGGTTGCCCGCCGACAACAGCGTGATCAGCCGGTCGCCCGGCCTTTCCCACGTGTACATTTTCCGCACGCTAGAGACATTGTCGACACCGGCATTGGTCCGCGTGTCCGACATGAACATCAAACCGCTCTTGAGCCTGAGGCCCACGCAATAGGTCATTTCCCGCCGTTCCCCACTTGGCGCGGGATCTATCCCGCCGCCGTATGCCCGCCAGAAATCATCCCCCAATGATCGACGACAGACATTGCGCGTAGCTGATCGATTACCTGTACCGATTCCGCCAAATTTCGCCAGAGGAATTGTAGGGCCGCTGGGCCGGGAGACTTATTGTTCCACAGTGATGGAGACGCTGAGCCTTTCGTCTCCTAAACCCCATTTGATGCCGGAAACCGGCGCGGCGTCGCCATAGTCGAAGCCGTAGGCGACCTGGACATAGTTCTCGTCCGGCGACTTGTCGTTGGCCGGATCGAAACCCACCCAGCCGAGCCCTTCGACATGGGCCTCGGCCCAGGCGTGGCTTGCCACCTGCTCGCCCGAGCCTTCCATGTGCAGATAGCCGGAGACGTAGCGGGCGGGGCAGCCGAGCAGGCGTGCCACGGCGATGAAGGCGTGGGAATGATCCTGACACACGCCATGTCCGGCGGTGAAGGCTTCCTCCGCCGTGGTCAGCGACGTGGTCTGTCCCGTCTCGAACTTCATCTTCTCGTGCAGCGCCGTCTTCACGTCGTGCAACATGTCGAGCAGCGATCCCTTCTCGATCCCGCGGGCGAACTCGCGCAGCGCCTTGCCGGGCTTCGTCAGCGCCGTGTCGCGCTCATACATCCACAGCGGCATGTAAGCCTTGTGCGGTCCGCCGATGCCGGAGGTGTCGAAGGTTTCCACCATGCCGCTGGCCGTGATCCGGATCTTCTCGGGCCGGCCGGTGATCGACACCAGCTCGACGAGGTTGTCGAACTGGTCGGTGTAGCTCGCTTCCACATGCGCGCTTTCCACCTGCGACTGCCACTGGAGCACTTTCTGCATGCGGCTGTCGTGCGGCCGCAGCCGCAGCCGCTGGAGGGCGTAGTTGACGGGGCTGGAATAGGTGTACTCCGTCACATGGGAGATTTTGAGCAGCATGGCGGTCAGGTCTGGTAAAACTGGTAGGCTTCGGAAATCTCGTTCCCCAGCCTGTTGTTCTGCCCGATGAAATCCTCGAGGAACTCGTGCAGACCGGTGTCGACGATCTGGCGGATTTCGCGGCGGTGAAGCATCGACTTGATGCCGGCGGCGGTATCATGGGCGTTGTGGCGGTCGCCGTATTCCCTCTCCAGGTAGCCCAGATTCGACACGATCTTCTCATAGCAATAGGCCAGCGATCGCGGCATCTGTCCGTTGAGGATCAGAAAGTCCGCGATGTTCACCGGATTGTAGTCCGTATCATACACCCATGTGTAGGACCGGTGCGCCGAGACCGAGCGCAGGATCGATTCCCATTGCACGTTGTCGATCGAGGTGCCGACATACGAGGCTGCCGGCAGGAGCACGTAGTACTTCACGTCGAGGATGCGGGCAGTGTTGTCGGCGCGCTCGATGAACGTGCCGATGCGCGCGAAATTGTAGATCTCGTTGCGCAGCATCGTGCCGTGGAAAGCACCGCGGATCAGGCCGCAGCGCTGCTTGATGGAATCGATCACGTTCGGCAGCTCCGCGGGCGGCACGCGTCGCCGCAGCTGTTCCTTTGTTTCGAGATAGCACTCGTTGGTGGCTTCCCAGGCTTCCCGGGTCAGGCCGGTGCGAACCATCCGCCCGTTGTTGCGTGCCTGCTCGATGGCCTGCATGACGCTCGAGGAGTTCTCGCGTTCGCGCAGCAGGAAGTTGACGACGTCGTTGCCCGTCACTTCGCTGTGGTTTGCCATGTAGTTGGAGAGCGCGCCGGCGCTCTGCAGCACCGAACCCCATTCCTCGTCCTGGCCCTGCATGCTGGTCAGCGACATGCGCAGGCCGGCATCGATGAGGCGCGCGGTGTTTTCGGCCCGCTCGATAAAGCGGAACATCCAGTATAGCCCGTTGGCTGTCCGTCCAAGCATCGATCAGTCCTCCAGCACCCAGGTGTCCTTGGTGCCGCCGCCCTGGCTCGAATTCACCACCAGCGATCCCTCCTTCAGCGCGACGCGTGTCAGCCCGCCCGGAATGATCCGGATCTCGTTGGACACGAGTACGAAGGGGCGCAGGTCGACGTGGCGCGGTGCGATTCCCTTGTTGACGAGGATCGGCACGGTCGACAGGGAAAGCGTCGGCTGGGCGATGTAGTTGCTCGGCTTGGCTCTGAGCTTGTCGGCGAACTCGGCGCGTTCCTTCTTGGTCGCCGCCGGCCCCACGAGCATGCCGTAGCCGCCCGAGCCGTGCACTTCCTTGACCACCAGTTCGGCCAGGTGGTCGAGCACATAGGCGAGGCTGTCGGGTTCCGAACAGCGCCAGGTCGGCACGTTCTCGAGGATCGCCTTACGCCCGGTATAGAACTCCACGATTTCAGGCATGTAGGAATAGATCGCCTTGTCGTCGGCGATGCCGGTGCCCGGAGCGTTGGCGATGGTGATGTTGCCGGCGCGATAGACATCCATGATGCCCGGCACGCCGAGTGCCGAATCCGGCCGAAAGGTGAGGGGGTCGAGGAAGTCGTCGTCGACGCGGCGGTAAATCACGTCGATCGCCTCGTAGCCCTGCGTGGTCCGCATCGAGACCTTGCCGTTGATCACCCGCAGATCCGAGCCTTCCACCAGTTCGACGCCCATCTGGTCGGCGAGGTAGGCGTGCTCGTAATAGGCCGAGTTGTAGATGCCAGGCGTCATCACCGCGATCCGCGGCTTGCCCATGCATCCGGGCGGCGCCAGTGCCTGCAGCGACTTGCGCAGAAGCTTGGGGTAGTTCTCCACCGGCTGGACCCGGTTCTGGTAGAACAGTTCCGGGAACATCTGCATCATCGTTTCCCGGTTTTCCAGCATGTAGGAAACGCCGGACGGCGTACGCGCATTGTCTTCGAGCACGTAGAACTCGTTCTCGCCGGTGCGCACGATGTCGGTGCCGATGATGTGGGTATAAACCCCGCCCGGCGGTCTGACGCCGATCATCTGCGGCAGGAAGGCTTCGTTTTTCTCGATAAGATGGCGGGGGATGCGGCCCGCCTTGATGATTTCCTGCTTGTGATAGATGTCGTCGAGAAAGGCGTTGAGCGCTGCGACGCGTTGCTCGATGCCTTGGGCGAGGCGCCGCCACTCCGAGCCGGAAATGATCCGCGGCACGATGTCGAACGGGATCAGGCGCTCGGCGGAATCCTCCTGACCGTAAACGGCGAAGGTGATGCCGGTCCTGCGGAAGATCCGTTCCGCGTCGCGTGATTTCTTGATGAGTTCGGCGGTTTCCTGGTTGGAATACCAGTCAAAGTATTTCTTGTAGGGCTGGCGGGGCTCACTGTCGGAAATGAGCATCTCGTCGAATGGCAATGTCTGTCCCCTTGTTTTTCTTCATATGAACGCACCGCAACAAATAAAGCAAGATTTCGCTCGTTCGAGCTTGAGGGCGTTTCTGCAACACATCGACGCCCGGTCAATCGTTCCCGGCAGTCTTCGCTGCAAACGCGCTTGCGTGGACGGTTCGCGGCTACTAACGGGACAGTTTGATAACGACTCCTCCCCTCGAAGGTTCCTGTTATGCGGCTTGAACGCCTTGCGCCCGCGCTGTTTGTCCTGCTCTGGTCGACCGGGTGGATCGTCGCCAAGTACGCCGCTCCCTACGCGGATCCGCTGACCTTTCTCAGCCTGCGCTTCGCCTCTGCCGCCGCCCTGCTGGCCGTATTCGTCGCCGCCAGCGGCGCCGCGCTGCCCCGCACGAGATCGGGATGGATCCATGCGATCATATCCGGCGTTTTCCTGCACGGCATCTATCTCGGTGGCGTCTGGTGGGCGATCGCGCAGGGTCTGCCGTCGTCCGTGTCGGGTCTGATTGCGGCACTCCAGCCGCTGCTGACAGCGGCGATTGCCCCCATTGCCATCGGGGAGCGGCTGCGCACAGTACAGGTCGCAGGTGTCGGTCTGGGTTTTGCCGGTCTGGCGATCGCCATTCTTCCCGGTCTCATGGCGCTCGACGTTGAGGCTCTCCGGTCCGAGCTCCTTCCGCTCTTCATCAACGTCGTTTCGATGGTCGCCGTCGTCGTCGGCACGCTCTATCAGAAACGTCACCTGCAGCAGGGGGACCTGCGTTCCATCGCCATGCTGCAATATGTTGGCGCGCTCCTGATCACGCTGCCGCTCATGCTCCTGTTCGAGGACATGCGGGTCGACGTCACGGTCGAGTTCGTCATCGCGCTTCTCTGGTCGGTCTTCGGCCTGTCGATCGTCTCGATCGCCCTGCTGCTCTATCTCATCCGCCGGGGTCAGGTCAGCCGCGCGGCATCCCTTATCTATCTCGTGCCTCCGGCCGTCGCCATCCAGAGCTGGCTCTATTTCGACGAGCCGCTGACCCTCCCCATGCTGGCGGGGACCGTGGTCGTGGTTCTTGGGGTCTGGATGACCAACCGCCGACCGCAGCCGCCGGCCTGAGAGTGCTCTCCGATTGATGAGGGGTGTGAATTTGGCACGGCCATTGCTTATGGTTAACGCTTTATTGAACCTTGGGTGACAGTGTCTGCGCAACGAGTACCCGTACGGGCGTGGAGACGAAAGTGGCCCCTGGAGACGACAAAGCAGACGCCCTCAAGTTTGCCTGTGCGGAGGTCGCGCGCGATCCCAATCCCGCCTACGTCAAGGATTCCGAACTGCGCTACGTCGCCGTGAACGAAGCCTACGCCTCGCTGCTGGATGTCGTCGCCGCCGAACTTCTGGGCCAGCAGAGCCACCAGCATTTCGATTCCGCCGAAAATTGCGATCGCGACGAGAAGGAACGCCGCAGCCTCGTCTTCGGGAAGGAGCAGGTTGCCGTATTCGCGCATCCGATGAAGAACCTGCGCTTCCGGATCCGGATCGAGCGTGCCCGGGATGGGAAAGGAAAGCCGTTCATTACCGGCCATTTCGAACCTCTGAACGGCGTGCGCTTTGAGAATGGATCAAGGGCGGATGAGGGCAAAAGGGCTCCTGTCGCCCACTTTCTGGATGCCATCGAGAACGCCGATCACTCCTTGCGGGGTGACCACACCCTGTTGCGAGCCGCTGTGGAGGCTTCCATCGTGCCGATGGCCGTGGAGGATCGCAACGGACGCCTGATTGCAGCCAGTGGCGCCTATCTCGGCTACCGCGGAGATTTCACCGAAACAGAACTCCCCACCGGTGGCCGGCTCTGGGTTGGCCAGACCGGGCAATCCGAGAGTGACAAGAAACCGGCCACCCTCGCCTCGGTCGCCCGCGCGGTGGAGGGGGTCAACGCCCGGCTTCACGAAGCGCTCGACAAGATCGACGTCGGAATCATTCTCTACGGTCCGGACGACAAGTTCGTCTATGCCAATCCGGCGCTGCACAAGCTTATCGAAGGCGCCTACGAGATGAAGCCCGGCATGAGCCGCAGGGATGTCCTGCGCGCGGCCTGGGCCAGTCAGGGCATTGTCGAACCCTGCGAGGACTGGGTCCGTTCCCGCATGGATAACCACCACTCCTACGGAAAGATCTTTGTCGACAAGCTGGGCAATGGCCGCTGGCTGCGGATGGTCAACCAGAAGCTCGGAGATGGATCGATCCTCGGACTGCGCATCGACGTGACCGAACTGGTTCATCGCGAGAGGGCGCTGGCCGACAAGGAAATGGAGAACGATCTGTACAGGGCGATTCTCGAGGAACTCCCGGTTTCGACCTTCATCAAGGACGAGGACAGCAGGTTTGTTTTCGTCAACCGCGCCTTTGCCAAGTTTGCCGGCAACGAGGCTGAAACGTTGTTGGGCGATGATGGATCGAAGGTGTCGATCAAGCCGCGGGAACCGGTGATCCAGATCGACCTCGACGTCCTTCGGACTGGCGAACCGGTTGAAATGGAGGTTCATGTCCCGGACAGCCACGGGCGCGAAAGCGTGCATCTGACGCGCAAGGCCAGGTTCACATCCCCGAAAGGCGAGCATTACCTGCTCTGCTCGACGATCGACATCACCGCACTCAAGGATCGAGAAGCCGAGCTGAGTACCGCTCGGGAGACCGCCGAAACGGCCGCAAGCCTTCTCGGCCTTGCGGCCGGCGCCATGGCGCAAGGCCTGATGGTCGTTGTTAACGACAAGGTCCGCTTCTGCAATGCGAAGTTCAGAAGCCTGATGAAAATTCCGGAGGAGCTGGTCGAACCCGGACGCGACTGGCGGGATTACGTTCACTTTTGCGCCGACCGCGGCGATCTTGATCAGACCGGCCGCGAGGAAACGCTCGCCCATATCATCAGCTGCGCGGAGAATGGGCAATCCTACCAGAGTGATCGGCGTCTGCCCGATGGAACCTGGGTGAAGGTTCACACCCAGCCGGCCGCCGGGAAGACGCTGGTCATCACCTATACTGACATCACCGACGCCAAGAAACGCGAGGAGCGGTTGAACGAGCTCGTCGCCAAGGCCGAGGCCGCGGACCGGGCCAAATCGGAATTTCTGGCCAACATGAGCCACGAGATCCGGACACCGATGAACGGTGTCCTCGGCATGGCCGAGCTTCTCGCCCGAACCAAGCTGGACGCACGCCAACAGACCTTCACCGACATCATCGTGAAGTCGGGAACCGCGCTTCTGACCATCATCAACGATATCCTCGACTTCTCGAAGATCGATGCCGGGCAGATGGTGCTTGAACCTGTGCCGTTCGACCTGCGTGAGACGATCGAGGACGTCGCAACCCTCGTCTCCACCCGGGCGGTGGAAAAGGATGTGGAGCTCATCGTCCGCATCGATACCGCGCTGGATACGCGTGTGGTGGGGGATGTCGGGCGCATTCGCCAGATCCTGACAAACATTGCCGGCAACGCGGTCAAGTTCACCGAGGTCGGCCATGTCCTCATCGAACTCGCCGCCGGAAAGGCTTCCGGTGACAGTCTCGAATTCGTCCTCCGCGTGCAGGATACGGGTGTCGGAATTCCTGAAGAAAAGCTCGATACGGTGTTCGAGAAATTCTCCCAGGTCGACGCCTCCTCGACGCGCCGACACGAAGGAACGGGCCTCGGGCTCGCCATCACCGCGCGCCTTGTCGAACTGATGGGCGGAAAGGTCGGGGTGGAAAGCGAAGTCGGCAAGGGTTCGGTGTTTACCGTCAGTCTGACTCTGCCGCGCGACAGCAGTTATGTGCCGGTGACCGCGCCCAAGGTCGACATCGCCGGCGCGCGAATCCTCGTCATCGACGACAATGCGGTCAATCGCCGGATCATGTCCGAGCAGCTCACCGCCTGGGGCCTGGACGGTTGTGCTGCCAGTTCCGGCGACGAGGGTGAGGAAGTGCTGGAAGCCGCGCGCCGCTATGGCATGACCGTCGATGCCGTCATTCTCGACTATCATATGCCCGACCGGAATGGTGCCGAAGTCGCCCGCTCGATCCGCGCCCGCTATTCGTCCGGGGAACTGCCCATCCTGATGCTGACCTCGATGGACATCCGTGTCGCGGAACCCGATTTCGCAGACCTCGATGTCCAGGCCACACTGATGAAGCCGGCCCGCTCGAACCTGCTTCTGGAAACGCTCACCGGCATCATGCAAACCGGCGGCTCGATGCGCCAGTACCGCGAAGGCGCATCGTCCACGACGTCCGCTGTCCACGCCTCGCCGCAGATCGTTGCGCCGCCTCTCGTGCCTGAAGATGAACCGGCGGAGGCTTCACTTGCGACAGCCGAGGCAGACTGGATCGAGGAAATGCATGCCCGTCACGCCGCCGATAGCCCGACTCCCGATCAGTTTCCGATCATGACGCAGCCGGCAGGGGCGGTCGACATCCTCGTCGCCGAGGACAACGAGGTCAACCAGATCGTCTTCACCCAGATCCTCGAGCAGATGGGCGCCGACTACATGCTGGTGGCCGACGGCTCAGCAGCGGTCAAGGCATGGCGCGAGCATCGTCCCGCAATCATCCTCATGGACGTCTCCATGCCGGAGATGAACGGCTACGAAGCGACCGCCTGCATCCGCCAGGCCGAGGCCGAGGATCCTGCCCTTGGCCGGACGCCCGTGGTCGGGGTCACCGCCCACGCTTTGGCTGGCGACCGGGAACACTGCCTCGATGCCGGCATGGACGATTACATGTCCAAGCCGATCAGTCCGGAAAAGCTGGAAGCCAAGATCCGCGACTGGATCCCGCAGGTGGTGGCCGAGCGCTTCATGCGCACCGGGTGATCGTCAGCCGAGCCGGCCTTGGCTCATCTCGCGTTTGCCGGCAAAGCCCGGCCGCTTTTCGACGGCAAAGCCCGCGGCGGCCAGATTTCGCCTCACCCATCCCGCCGAGGTATAGGTGGCGAAAGTGCCGCCGGGCTTGGTATGCCGTGCCACCGCACTCATCAGTTCGGCAGACCACATGTCGGGATTGCGGGAAGGCGCGAAGCCATCGAGATACCAGGCATCGGCAAGTCCGCCCCATCGGGCGATCCCCTCTTGTGCGGCTCCGACGACGATGCTGAGACTGACCGCGCCGAAATCGATGACGATGTCGCTTGCATTGGGCTTCTCCGGCCAGGCATCGGTCAAGGCGCGGGCCTCTTCGGCGATCTCGGGCCAGGCGGAGAGTGCGCGGAGGATCGCATCCCCCTTCATCGGGAAACGCTCGAAGCTGACGAACCGCAGCTGTGCGCCCTTCGGAGCGATCTCTTTCCACTGCCGCCACGTTTCTGCGAAATTGAGCCCGGTGCCGAACCCGGTTTCCGCGATCGCGAACCGGTCTGCGGCAGCGAAGCGTTCCGCGAGCCCGTTGCCGGCGATGAACACGTGGCCGCATTCCAGTCGGCCGTCGCCACGGGTGTAAAAGTGATCGCCAAAATGCGGCGAATAGGGCATATCGCCGTCATGCCATTCGATCTCGAAAGGGTTCGCCCCGTTCTGCTCACCGGAATGTCCGCTCATGCCGCTAGCCGATAGACAGCTTGCGCCCGCGGGTCAATTCTCGGCCGATCTCGTCGTGGTCGGGGGAGGGGTAGCCGGGCTGTGGACAGCGCTAAAGGCCCTCCGCGCCGGGCTTTCGGTGACCGTGATCGAAAAGACCCGGGTGGGTGCGGGCGCCAGCGGCGGCTTCATGGGTGCGCTGATGCCGCACATGCCGGAACGCTGGGACGCCAAAAAGCAGTTCCAGTTCGATGCCTTGTGTGCGCTCGAAACCGAGGCGGCCCGGCTCGAATCCGAGACAGGCCTCCCGGTCCACTACCGCCGCGTCGGGCGTCTCACGCCGCTTTCCTCCGAACGTCAGCGTGGTCAGGCCGAGGCGCGTATCGAGGCAGCGAAACCTGTCTGGCAGAACCGTTTCGGTTTCTCGCTTCCCGATGTCGAGCGCTTCGACAGCTGGCTCGATCCGGCGCGCGCGCAGCACCGCGTGGTCTTCGACGATCTGTCCGCCCGCATTTCGCCGCTGCATCTTCTCGCCGCTCTCGAAGCGGCGATCCGATCGCATCCGAAATCCCGCCTCATTACCGGCGAGGTCACGTTCATCGATCCGGCTGGAAAGGTCGCCCGTCTCGCCGACGGCACATCCATGGCGTTCGGTGCAGTCGTGATCGCCAACGGCCTCGGGGCGTTCCCGCTCGTCGAGAGCCTCACACGCGCAACGGCCGGCAGTCTCGGCAATCCGGTCAAGGGTCAGGCGGCTCTCTTCGAGGTCGATCGTCTGCCCTATCATCCCGACAGCCTTCCGGTCCTCTTCGAGGACGGCGTTTACGTCATCGCCCATGGCGACGGCACGGTTGCTGTGGGTGCGACGAGCGAAACCACATTTGAAGATCCCGATACCACCGACGGGCAACTCGACGCCGTCGTCGACAAGGCGCGCGCCCTGTCTCCGACATTGGCCGAGGCGCGACTGATCCGCCGCTGGGCCGGTTTGCGCCCGCGCCCGGCCGGTCGCGATCCCATGCTCGGCGAAGTTCCGGGCTGCCCGACCGTCTTCACGGTGGCCGGCGGCTACAAGATCACCTTCGGCATCGCCCATCACATGGCTGATGCAGTTCTTGCCCGCTTCGGGGCGGCGGAGGGGCCGGAGATCCCGCCCTCCTTTTCCCTCGAAGCCCATATTGAAAGATCCGCAGCGCGCAGGGGCGAAAAGCGTGGCTGAAGTCCTTGACCGCACTCGACTTTGCCTCTTGCGCTGATAGTCTTTCGAAGAAGGTAATCGGGGAGCACGATGACGACTGAAACCTATCCGCGCGATCTCGTCGGCTATGGCCGCGAGGTCCCCTTTGCCGACTGGCCGAACGGCGCCCACCTCGCGGTCCAGTTCGTGCTCAACTACGAGGAGGGCGGCGAGAGCTGCATCCTCGACGGCGATGTCGCCTCCGAATCGCTCCTGTCGGAAATCGTCGGCGCGCAGCCCTGGCCGGGCCAGCGCAACCTCAACATGGAATCGATCTACGAATACGGTTCCCGTGCCGGCTTCTGGCGGCTCTGGCGGATGTTCACCGAACGCGACATGACGCTGACCGTCTACGGCGTAGCACTCGCCATGGCGCGCAATCCGGAAGCCGTCGCCGCCATGAAGGAAGCCGACTGGGAAATCGCCAGCCACGGCCTGCGCTGGCTCGAATACAAGGATTTCACCGAGGAGGAGGAGCGCCGCCACATTGCCGAATGCGTGCGCATCCACACCGAGGTCACCGGCTCGCGTCCGCTCGGCATCTACCAGGGCAAGCCGTCGGAGAACACGCTGAAACTGGTGATAGAGGAGGGCGGCTTCGTTTATTCGGCGGACTCCTATGCCGACGAACTCCCTTATTACGTCGAGGGTCCGAAGGGCCCGCACCTCATCGTGCCCTACACGCTCGACGCCAATGACATGCGCTTCGCCACGCCGCAGGGCTTCAATTCCGGCGACCAGTTCTTTGCCTATCTCAAGGATTCCTTCGACGTGCTGATGGCGGAGGGGGCCGCGGGACAGCCGAAGATGATGTCGATCGGTCTCCACTGCCGGCTTGTCGGCCGGCCGGGCAGGGCGGCAGCGCTCGCCCGCTTCCTCGACTACGTCGCATCGCACGACAAGGCCTGGGTCTGCCGCCGCATCGATATCGCCAACCACTGGCGCACGCGCCACCCGCCGAAATAGACGGAGAACCGAGATGACCCGAGAGGAATTCGTCGAGCGCTTCGGCGGCGTCTTCGAACATTCGCCCTGGATCGCCGAACGCGCTTGGGATCATGACCGTATCCACGAGCCGCTGACGTCGGAAGGCGTGCACGAGGCCCTGTGCGAGGAGTTCCGGGCGGCGAGCCGCAACGCCCGCACCGAGGTGCTCCGCGCCCACCCCGATCTCGCGGGGCGTCTGGCGCTTGCCAACCAGCTCACCGCCTCGTCGAAGGCCGAACAGGCCGGCGCCGGTCTCGACCGGCTGACCCCGGACGAGCTCGAGCGCTTCACTGAGCTCAACGGGCGCTACATGGAGACTTTCGGGTTTCCGTTCATCATCGCCGTGCGCGGTCACGACAAGCAGTCCATCCTCGAAGCCTTCGAGCAACGGGTCACCCATACCGTCGACGAGGAATACGAATTGGCCTGCGCCCAGGTCGAATGCATCGCCGGCTTCCGCATCGCCGATATTCTCGGGCGGGAACCGGCGTGATCGGGCTGAGCTGTGAGCCGATCGATCCGGTGACGTTCGCCCCCTTCGGAGGGGTGCTGACCACCGACGGCGCCGAACTGAGAATGATCAACGGCGGCACCACCGAGCGCTTTCACGCGCTCGCCACCGCAGATACGGCGAGCGAGGGCGGCCGCACCATCATCTCGCTGTTCCGCGGCCAGCCGCGCCGCTTTCCCTACCGGCTCGACATGATGGAACGCCATCCGCTCGGCAGCCAGGCCTTCTTCCCGCTCTCGCAGCGCGACTGGATCGCCGTCGTCGCCCCGGACGAGAACGGCAGGCCGGGTGCCCCGCGCGCATTTCGTGTCCCCGGCGATATCGGCCTGCAATATGGCCGCAACGTCTGGCATCATCCGCTGATCGCGCTCGGCGAGGTCAGCGATTTTCTGGTTGTCGACCGCGACGGTCCGGGCAACAATCTCGAGGAAGCCGACTATCCGGTGCCCTACAGCCTCGTGGCGCCGTGAAGGAGAACGACATGTCCAACGTCAAGCAGAGCGAAGGCCGGCTGACCACCCATGTTCTCGACACCGCCAGCGGCAGGCCCGCTTCCGGGATGCAGATCGAACTCTTCCGATTGGAAAGCGGTGAATGGGTCTCGATCCGTTCGGTGGTAACCAACTACGACGGACGCGTCGACGGGGCCTTGCTGCTCGGCACCGAGATGCGTGCCGGCGTCTATCGTCTGGTCTTCCATGCCGGCGATTATTTCCGGGAATCCGGTGTCGAACTGCCCGATCCCGCGTTTCTCGACGTCATCCCGATCCGCTTCGGCATTGCAGACGCCGAGAGCCACTATCACGTGCCGCTTCTCGTCTCGCCCTACAGCTACTCGACCTATCGCGGCAGCTGAGGCAGGCGTTTTCGGATTTTTTCAGGGGCCCAGAAAAGCAAAAGCCGCGTGGCAGTACATCCGTGCACACGCGACCCTAAACGGCTGTGAATGCCGTTGCTGTCTAACAGCTTGCAGGAATATCCTTAACGAATGGTTAAGACGGTTTTGTGACGGCCCGCAAATTTTCTAAGCGGCTGGCTTGCGCCGGTCCGGATGGGCGGCACGACCCGCGACGTAAACCTCGCGGATCGACCGGTCGTCGCCCATCGTCTGCAGCAAAAAGAGTTCTTCCTCGAGGCTTCTCACCGTCTCCTTGCGCAGCGCCATGGCCGGCGTTGCCGCGGCATCGAGAACGATGATGTCGGCATCAGAGCCGGTTTCCAGCGTGCCGATCCGGTTTTCGAGCCCCAGCGCTTCGGCATTGCCGCGCGTCGCCCACCAGAAGCTCTCGATCGGCGAGAGCCGGTGTTTCTGGAGCTGCTGGATCTTGTAGGCCTCATCGAGCGTCCTGAGCATCGAGTAGCTGGTGCCACCGCCGATATCGGTGGCAACCGCCGTGCGCACCTCATGGCGGTTCAGCCGCTCCATGTCGAACAGCCCCGATCCGAGAAACAAATTCGACGTGGGGCAATGCACGGCGATCGATCCGGCCTCGGCGATCGCGCCCGTCTCCCGGTCAGAGAGGTGGATCCCATGGCCGAGCAGCGTCTTCTTGCCGAGAAGCCCGTAGCGCGCATAGACGTCGGTATAGTCCTTCGCCTCCGGATAGAGCTTCATCGTCAGTTCGATCTCGGCGTCGTTTTCCGACAGATGCGTCTGGATGTGCAGGTCCGGGAATTCTTCGGCCAGCGTCTGGGCCATTTCCATCTGCTCGGGCGTCGAGGTGATGGCGAAACGCGGTGTGATCGCGACCAGCGCCCGGCCGCGACCGTGCCAGCGGGCGATCGCCTTTTTCGTCTCCTCGTAACTCGTCTCCGGCGTGTCGGTCAGCTTGTCCGGCGCGTTTCGGTCCATCATCACCTTGCCGCCGATCATCATCAGCTTGCGCTGACAGGCTGTTTCGAAGAAGGCGTCGACGGATGCGGAATGGACCGAGCAGAAGGCGGACGCCGTGGTGGTGCCATGGCGCAAGAGCTCGTCGAAGAACAGATCGGCGAAACGTGCGGCATGCTCGCGGTCGGCGAAGCGTTGCTCTTCGACGAAGGTATAGGTGTTGAGCCATTCGAGCAGGCTCGCCGCATAGGACGCGGTCACCTGCATCTGCGGGAAATGGATGTGCGGATCGATGAAGCCGGGCAGCAGCAGGTGAGGCCGGTGGTCTATGACCTCGATCGTCTCGTCGGCTTCGTCCTTGATCTCGCGATAGGTTCCGAGCGCCGCGATCCGGCCTTCGGCGATCAGCAGTGCGCCGTCTTCCTCGTAGCGATAGCTTCCCGTGTCGTCGCGGTCTGCGGGGCGGGAGAGGAAGGTGAGCAGCCGCCCGCGGAGAATTTTTGCCGTCATTGCGTCTCACCCGAGACGGAGGATTCGTACCAGGCGACGATCATCTGGCGTTCCTCGGGAGAGATCATGGTGATGTTTCCGGGCGGCATCGCATGGGCGCGGCCGGCCTGAAGATAGATCTCGCGCGCATGCATGGCGACCTCGTTCGGGGTTTCGAGTTTCACGTTCTTGGGCGCACGGTGGATGCCTTCCCACACCGGCTCGGCCGCATGGCACATGGAGCAGCGGCTCGAAACCGTCTCGGTTACCGCGTCGAAATGGGCGTTGTCCGCAAAGCGGGTGAACCCGGCGGGCAGGGCGGCTTCCTCCGCATCCGGGCTCATCGGCGCCTGAACCGTCGACAGCCACATGATGCAGATGAAGATGATCGCCGTCGCCAGCCATGTCCAGTAGGGCGTGCCCTTGCGCGCGTGCCGGGTGTTGAACCAGTGCCGGATCGTCACTCCCATCAGGAAAACCAGGCTCGCGATGACCCAGTTGTATTCCGAGGCGAACGCCAGCGGATAGTGGTTCGACAGCATTAGGAACAGGACAGGCAGCGTCAGGTAGTTGTTGTGCGTCGAACGCAGCTTGGCGATCTTGCCGTATTTCGGATCCGGCGTCCGCCCGGCGATCAGGTCGGCCACCACGATCTTCTGGTTCGGGATGATGATCATCGCCACGTTGCAGGTCATGATCGTGGCGGTAAAGGCGCCCAGATGCAGAAGTGCCGCGCGGCCGGTGAAGACCTCGTTGTAGCCCCAGGCCATGGCGACCAGCACCACGAACAACAGCACCATCAGGCTGGTCGGGTTTTCGCCGAGCGGCGACTTGCACAACAGGTCGTAGACGATCCAGCCGAGCACGATGGAGCCGAACGAGATGCCGACGGCCTGCCAGACCGGCCATTCCACCTTCTGCGGATCGATGAGGAAGAGCTCCGCGCCCGCGTAATAGACGATACACAGCATGGCGAAGCCCGACAGCCAGGTGGCGTAGGATTCCCATTTGAACCAGGTCAGGTGCTCGGGCATCTCCTTCGGCGCGACCAGGTATTTCTGGATGTGATAGAAGCCGCCGCCGTGGACCTGCCACTCTTCCCCGTAGGCGCCCTCGGGAAGCCCCGGACGCTGCCTCAGGCCGAGATCGAGCGCGATGAAATAGAAGGACGAGCCGATCCAGGCGATCGCCGTGATCACATGCAGCCACCTGACTGCAAACGCCATCCAGTCCCAGGCGATCGCAAACTCGTACATCCGTAGTCCCCGCTTCCTTTTTCGGTCCCCATAGCAGCGCGCTGCAGCGCATCATGCGCGAGACGAACCTGATTTGGAAGGCCTTCCTTACCCTTCGCAGCCCTGCCTTTCACCCCGTCTGTGGACGGGATGACGGTTTCATCAAAACGCAATAAAACCGTCATCGAGCCGAAACAGGGCGCGCCTAGACGGGGCTTGCATTTCGACCTTCCCTCCCGAAAAGAAAACGGAGAACACAATGTCCGGACACAAGCTTTTCCTGTCGGTTTCCGTGGCAGCCGGCGTCCTCGCCAGCTCGGCCGCCCAGGCCCAGACCGACATCACCTGGTGGCACGGCATGAGCGGCCACAATGGCGACGTCATCAACGAGATCGCCACCAAGTTCAACGATGCCCAGAGCGAATGCGCTCTGACACCGGTGTCCAAGGGCACCTATGAGGAAGCGCTGGCCGCCGGTATCGCCGCCTTCCGTTCGGGCGAGCAGCCCAACATCCTGCAGGTCTTCGACGCTGGCGCGGCCACCATCATCAACGCCAAGGGCGCAACGATCGCGGCCGAGGACCTGATCAACAATGCCGGTCACGACTTCGACCGTGACGCCTTCATCCCGGGCGTGCGCAACTTCTACGCCGATGCCGACGGCAAGTTCATCGGCATGCCGTTCAACTCCTCGGCCCCGATCATGTACATCAACACCGAAGCGCTCGAAAAAGCCGGTGTCGAGGCGCCCAAGACCTGGGAAGAGTTCGAGGCGATCGCGCCGAAGCTCAAGGAAGCCGGCTATGTCCCGCTCGTCCAGTCGCAGCTGACCTGGGAATTCACCGAGAACTTCTTCTCGCGCAACGACATCCAGTTCGCCTCCAACAACAACGGCTATGACAGCGTGATCGACACCACGATCAATGTCACCGCGCCCGAGCACGTCATGATGTACGACAAGCTCAAGGCCTGGGCCGACGAAGGCTATTTCGGCTATTACGGCGCCGGCTGGTCGGACAACCAGAAGGTCTTCGAGGAAAACAAGGCCGCTCTCTGGATCGGTTCGTCGGGCTCCTTCGGCGGCCTGCAGAAGACCGCCACCATGCCCTTCTCGGCCACCTTCCTGCCTTACTGGAACGCGATCGAGGGCGCCGGCGTCCACTCCTTCATCGGCGGCGCGGCTCTCTTCGCCATGGCCGGCAAGTCGGATGCGGAAAACACCTGCACAGCGTCCTTCTTCCAGTTCCTGACCTCGCCGGAAATCCAGGTCTTCTATCACAAGTCGACCGGTTACGTGCCGATCACCACGGCGGCCTACGACCTCGCCAAGGAGCAGGGCTACTATGAAGAGAAGCCGGTCGCCGAAGTCGGCATCAAGCAGCTCTCGCTGCCGGGCGGTGACTGGGACAAGGGCTACCGCCTCGGCTTCTACCCCCAGATCCGCGAGATCATGGAGCGTGAATACGGTCGCATCTTCTCGGGCGAAACCACCCCGGCCGAAGCGATGGAAACCATCAAGAAGGAAGGCGACGCTCTCCTGTCGCGCTTCGCCAAGACCGCCGGCTGACCCTCAGTCGACACGTCGAAGGCACCCGGGATTGCTTCCCGGGTGCCGTTTCCGTTTCCGCGAGACCCGATCCGGCCATGAAACGCGTCCAGTTCAACCGTCCGCTGCTGCCCTATCTGTTGATCCTTCCGCAGATGGCTGTGATCGTCATCTTCTTCTACTGGCCGTCGGCGCAGGCGATCCAGTCGTCCTTCTATATCGAGGACCCGTTCGGCTTCGGTGCGAGCTTTGTGGGGCTCGCCAATTACAAGGACATCCTGACGTCCGGGGAATATCTCAGGATCGTCAATTTCACGGTGATCTTCACGCTCCTGGTGACCTTTCTGTCGCTGGCGATCGGCCTGTTGTTGGCCGTCAAGGCGGACAAGGTGCTGCGCGGCGCCAGCGCCTACAAGACGCTGCTGATATCGGTCTATGCCGTCGCCCCGCCCGTTGCCGGCCTCATCGGCGTGATGTTCTTCGACCAGCACATCGGACCGTTCACCAAACTTGCCGCCTGGTTCGGCTGGGAGATGCGGGTCGGCATCGACTACTGGGATACGGCGATCACCATGATCACCATCTCGGTGTGGAAGCAGATCCCCTACAATTTCATCTTCTTCCTGTCTGGCCTGCAGGGGATTTCGCGCTCGGTGGTCGAGGCCGCGGCCATCGACTGCCGTTCTCCGACCCGCCGCTTCTGGACCGTCATCCTGCCGCTGTTGTCACCGACCGCGTTCTTCCTGCTGATCATCAACATGACCTACGCGCTCTTCGACACCTTCGGCATCATCGACACCACCGTGAAGGACAAGGCCGCCAACAACCCGATCACCCTCGTCTACAAGGTCTACATGGACGGCTTCCGCGGCAACGATATCGGCGGCTCCTCGGCCCAGTCGGTCATTTTGATGCTCGTCGTCCTCGTTCTCACCGTCTTCCAGTTCCGCTTCATCGAGCGGCGCGTGCACTACAATTGAGGCCGTCGCGATGAACCGCACCCGTTTCCTCGATCATCTGATCCTCATCCTCGGCGTTCTCTTCATGGTCGGGCCGATCGTCGTCGCCTTCATGACCTCGACCCATGATCCCTACGAGATCCACATGAAGGGGCTGATGACCTCCTGGGGCAACGATTTCGTCGCCACCTACGACAAGGTCCTCTTCGAAGAGGGCGGCTTCACCGGCAAGGTCACGGGCCTCGCCATGCTGAAGAACTCCTTCATCCTCGGCATCGGCTTTGCCGTCGGCAAGATCGTGCTGTCGATGCTTGCGGCCTACGCGATCGTCTATTTCCGCTTCCGCATGGGAGTAGTGTTTTTCTGGATGATCTTCACCACGCTGCTCCTGCCGCTCGAGGTGCGCATCCTGCCGTCCTACGAGGTGATGACCAGGCTCGGCCTGGTAGACACCTATTCGGGCCTCATCGTGCCGCTTCTGGCGTCCGCCACCGGCACCTTCTATTTTCGCCAGTTCTTTAAGTCCGTGCCCGAGGAACTGCTCGAGGCGGCCCGCATCGACGGCGCCGGGCCCTTCAAGTTCTTTGTCGACATTCTGGTGCCGTTGTCGCGCAACATGATCGCCGCGATCTTCATCATCATGTTCGTCTACGGCTGGAACCAGTACCTCTGGCCCATGCTGATGACCACCGACGAGAGCTTCTTCACGCTCGTGCGCGGCATCAAGCAGATCCTTCTCGTCTGGGTCGGCGCCCAGATCCCCGATTACAATCAGGCTTTCGCGCTCGCGGTGCTGGCGATGGTTCCGCCCATTCTGGTGGTCGTCGTCTTCCAGAGCTGGTTCATCAAGGGCCTGACCGAAAGCGACAAATAGGTGAGACGATGAAACAGGTCACCCTCTCCAACATCTCCAAGACCTATCCGAACGGTGTCACCGCCGTGCATCCGACGAGTTTCGACATCGAGAAGGGCGAGTTCCTCGTCCTCGTCGGCCCGTCCGGCTGCGGCAAGTCGACCATACTGCGGATGATCGCCGGCCTCGAACCGATCACCTCCGGCGATCTCGAAATCGCCGGCAAGCGGGTCAACGATGTCGAGCCGGCACTGCGCGACATCGCCATGGTGTTCCAGAACTACGCGCTCTATCCGCACATGACGGTCTACAACAATATGGCCTATGGCTTGCGCAACCGCGGCACTTCCAAGGCGGATATCGACGCGGCCGTACGCGACGCCGCATCGATGCTCAATCTCGGTGAATTTCTCGATCGCAAGCCGAGCCAGCTGTCGGGCGGCCAGCGCCAGCGCGTCGCCATGGGCCGCGCCATCGTGCGTAATCCTGCGCTCTTCCTCTTCGACGAGCCGTTGTCCAACCTCGACGCCAAGCTGCGCGGCCAGATGCGCATCGAGATCCGCGCGCTGCAGCGTCGCCTCGGCGTCACCTCGGTCTACGTCACCCACGACCAGGTCGAGGCGATGACCATGGCCGACCGCATCGTGGTGCTCAACGCCGGCCGCATCGAGCAGATCGGCACGCCCTCGGAAATCTACCACCAGCCGCAGAGCACTTTCGTCGCGAGCTTCATGGGCGCGCCGCCGATGAACCTGATCGACGCCGATTATCGCGGCAATGGCAGGCTCTATCTCAAGGACGGCGTGGATCTTCCGGCGCCCGTCGAGACCGGACGTCCCGGCGCGGTGAAGATCGGGGTCCGGCCGGAGAATGCCAGACTGGTCGACAGCGAGGCCGCCGGCGCGCTGCCCTTCGCCATCGACCATGTCGAGGAACTCGGCGCCATCCGGCTGCTCCATGGCCAGCTCGCCGGCCAGCCCTTCACCGTCCACACCTCGCACGAACACGCCGTCCCCGAGGGAACGGCGTGGCTCGATCTGCAGAATTCGACGGTTCTGATGTTCGACGGGGCGACCGGCGCGCGGCTCTAGAACGGCACGGCCGACCTATTCCATCGCGGCGGCGGCCGGTTCGCCGGAGGGGGCGTGGTTCGGCTTGCGCAGCAGCAGCACCAGCGGAATGGCCGCCAGCGTCACCAGCATCATCAGCTTGAAGTCGTCGTTGTACGAGATCATGGCAGCCTGCTGGTTGACCAGATTGTCGAGCACGTCGAGCATCTGATCGGATTGTTGCGGCATGATCCTGGTCACCTGCGAATTGAACGGATTGATGAAGGTCGACAGTTCCGCGTGGTTGATCTGAATGTTCCGGGTCAGGAACACGGTGACCACTGAAATGCCGATCGACGAGCCGATGTTGCGGGTCAGGCTGAACAGTGCGGTCGCATCCGTCCGGAACAGCGGCGGCAGCGTCGCGAAGGCAACCGTCGACAGCGGAACGAACACCAACCCGAGGCCGAGGCCCTGGATGATCCCGGTCTCGATGATCAGCGAGCTGTCCATCTGCGGCGTGAAGCCGGCCATCCGGTAGAGCGAGTAGGCGGTCAGCGACAGCCCGACCGTCACCAGATAGCGGGCGTCGACATGGCGGACGAGCCGGCCCACGAGCAGCATCGAGATCATCGTTCCGACGCCGCGCGGCGCCATCACCAGCCCGGTGGAGATCGTCGAGTAGCCGAAAATGTTCGACAGCATCGGTGGCAGCAGCGCCAGGCTCGCAAGCAGCACGACACCGACGATGAAGATGAAGACGAGCCCGGTCGCGAAGTTCCGGTCCAGGAAGATTTTCGGGTCGATGAAGGAATCGTCGGCCGTCAGGATGTGGACGATGAAGACCCAGAAACCGGTGATGCAAAGCGCCAGTTCGATCCAGATCTCCATGGACGAGAACCAGTCGACCTCGCCGCCGCGGTCGAGCATGAGCTGCAGCGCCCCGACGCCGAGCGACAGCATGGCAAAGCCGAAGAAATCGAACTTGCGCAGACGCTTGGCGGCTTCGGGCAGGTAGATCATGCAGCCGGCGAAGGCCAGAATGCCGACCGGCAGGTTGATGAAGAACACATAGCGCCAGTTGAAATACTCGGTCA
>CAZEJG010000038.1:0-28365 GCA_964511625.1 uncultured Hoeflea sp. | reverse complement strand
GTGCGCACGCGGGTGTTGGCGCCGGGCTGTTCCAGATAGATGGCAGCCTTGCAGCCCTTCTTGTGCTTCTTGGCGTTTTTCGGCTTCCAGTTCTCGTGGGTGCCCCATCCGAGTTCGGCCGGCTGCAGCCCCTCGGAGATGAAGCCCTCGACCGACCAGGTGTTCCAGAAGGTGTCGAGCGGCTTGGGATTCTTGGTCCGCTGGGTGTCGCGCTCGGCAATGTGGATGCCCTTGACGCCGACCTTCTTCATCAGCTTGGCCCAGCCTTCGCGGTCATCCGTTGCCGGCTCCTTGAAGTCCATGCCGAGATCGGTGGCGAGATTGACAAGCGCCTGCTTGACGAACCACGAGACCATGCCCGGATTGGCGCCGCAGCAGGAGACCGCTGTGGTGCCGCCGGGGTTTTTGCGGATTTCCTCGCGGACGGTTTCGCGCAGCGCGTAATTGGTGCGCGAGGCGTTGTCGGCCTCGGTATCGAAGTAGAAGCCGAGCCATGGCTCGACGACGGTGTCGATATAGGGGACGTCGAGTTCGCGGCAGAGCTTCATCAGGTCGAGCGAGGAGGTGTCGACCGACAGGTTGACGCAGAAGCCCTGGCCTTCGCCCTCGGTGAGGAGCGGCGTCAGCAGGTCCTTGTAGTTTTCCTTGGTCACCGCTTCCGAGATGAAGCGCACGCCGTGCTCTTCGGCGATCCTGGCGTTGTCACCCTCGGGATGCGGGTCGATGATGACCATGCGCGACTTGTCGAACTTGAAATGGCGCTCGATCAGGGGCAGCGTGCCCCGGCCGATCGATCCAAATCCCAGCATGACGATGGGACCTGTGATCTCTCCGTAGACGGGGTATTGCTGTTCGGCCATTTCGTTGCTCCTGTATAGGCTTGCATGCGCGGGTGCGCGCGGCGGCTTAAACACACTTTCATGTCACAATAAAGGGAAAACGCCGCAGGGTTAAATCGTTCCGTCGGCGATGCGGTCGAGCAAGGCGGTCAAATAAGGCTGCCGTCCCGTCAGCGATTTGTAGCCGAGTTCCGCTTCCGACATCGCCGCGAGTTGACTGGAAAGGTCATGCGCCTTCGCCCTGCCATCATTGGTCGCGGCCAGTTCGGTGAGCGGCGTCACGGCGATCAGGATGGTGAAGAGGATGTCGCCGGTCCCCGGAAGGCGGGTCAGGGTCTGGCGTTCCTCGCGCAGGAAAGGCGTCGTCTTGTCCGCCGCCGGTCCTTCGCCGGAATGCGGCTCCGGATGAAAGAGCCGGTCGTCCCCATAAATCGACCAGTTGCCCCGGAGCACCGGCGCGTCGGGCGCGAGATTGTCGAAGATGCGTTCCACCAGCATGGCGTTGCGGGTGCCTTCGGAAAAGCCGGGCACCGGCTCGTGAATGGCAGTGATCGGCCGGGCGAATTTCTCCGCCAGCCGCCAGGACGAGGGGAAGGAGAGGGAGGCTGCGGCCAGCCGCCAGCCCTCCGCGCCGCGCCGCATGATCACCAGATCCTCGGCGCACAGGAAGGCCGCGCCGAGAAGCGGCGGTTCATCGTCGAGGGCAGTATCGTCCTCGAAACCGGCAACCCGAATCCCGCTGCTCGTGCGTGCGAACATTTCGGGATGATGGGTGAGTTGCCACGAGGCGACGCGCTCCAGCGTCTCGCGCTGGGCCTCCAGGGTTTCGCGTTCCGCGACAAAGACCTTCTCAGGCCTCTCGCGACGCAGCGCGCGTTTCTCCGCCAGATAAGCCGGCAGCCGCGCGTCGACGATCAGCCAGGGACGGTCCCCGAGGGGCGACAGGCCGATGGCGAAGGGTTTGTGGAGTTCGGATGAAGCCATCAATCCGGATCGGCCACGAGTTCGGCTGCAATCAGGCCGCGCAGCGAATTGCCGACGAAGACCTTGCGCCCGCCCGTCAGATCCTCTGGGCGAAGGACCCCGTTCGTCGCCTTGCGTTCGCGGATGAGATCGGCGCGCAGGATACCGGGCAGTACGCCGGACGACAGGGGCGGGGTCATCAGAATGCCGTCGTCACCCTCCACGAAGAGGTTGGTGATCGTGCCTTCGCAGAGTTCGCCGCGTTCGTTCATCAAGAGCACCTCGTCGGCGACGTCCGTTGCGAATTCGGCCCGGGCGGCCTCGTAGGGCTCGCGCCGCGTGGTCTTGTGACGGTAGAGCGTGTCTGCGGAATCGAGCCGCACCGATTTGGCGATCCGCAACCGCCAGACCATGCCGGGCGCGACCGGCGTGAAGGGTGTAGCGGTAATCTCCACCTTGCCGCGAAAGCTCGAAACGAGACGGACGCGCAGGGGATGGTCGCCGGAAACCGCTTCGTCGAGCGCGGCACGCACATTGTCCGGCTGTCGGAAGCCCAGCGCATCGGCCGAGCGTGCGAGCCGGGTCAGATGGCGGTCGAGCCGCATGAAGCCGTCCCCCGGCTGCCAGAGCAGGGTTTCGATCAGGGAAAATTCGGTCGGCTCGTTGCGGGCCGCGCGTCGGGGTCTGGCCATGATCCTGCCCGGAAGGGAATCGGTTGCGTGGCGCATTGAAGACCCGGATCGTGGTTTTGGGAAGACGTCTCGTGCCGCGTCCTGCCGCTATGGTTTCAATCGGAGAAATCCGCGCCGGCGAAACGCGCCTTCAACAGCGCCTCGCCATACTCCGCGCGGCCTTCGGAATCGAGCACGATCCCGCCGCCCACATTGAAGTGTGCGGCGCCGTCCTCGAAGAGGGTCAGCGTGCGGATCGCCACCGAGAACCGCATCGTGCCGCCCGGTGCGATAAAACCGATCGCGCCGCAATAGGCGTCCCGCGGGCCGTCCTCCAGCTCGTGCAGGATGCGCATGGCGGAAATCTTCGGCGCCCCGGTCACCGAGCCGCACGGAAAGAGCGCTGAAAAGACGTCGCGAATGCTGCGCTCGGGTAGCAGCCGGGCGCGCACGCGGCTGATCATCTGGTGCAGCGTCGGATAGGTCTCCACCTCGAAGAGCGCCGGTTCGTGCAGCGTGCCCGTGCGCGAGATGCGCGATATGTCGTTGCGCAAGAGGTCTACGATCATGCGGTTCTCGGCGAGCGTCTTTTCGGAAGTGTGCAGCAACTCGATCTCGCGTGCGTCGGCCATCGGATCGTCCCGGCGCGGCGCGGTGCCCTTCATCGGATGGGTCTCGATAAAGCCTTCCTCGTCGATGCGGAAGAAGAGTTCGGGGGAGCGCGAGACGATCGCCGGTCCGCCAAGTTCGACGCAGGCGCCGTAGCGCACCGGCTGGCGCGCCGTCAGGGCATCGAACAGTGCCAGCGGCTGCCCCTCACAGCGTGCGGTGATCGGGAAGGTTAGGTTAGCCTGATAGATGTCGCCCTGCATGAGATGGTGGTGCAGCCTGTCGAAACGGCCTTCATAGGTCGGAAAATCCCAGGACGGCACGAAGTCCCCGAGCCGCGCCGCCGCTCCGGCAACAGGCCGGATGGCGTCGGGATGATCGCGTTCGTCGACCGGTGCATCGAAGATGCCGAAGCACAGGAGGGGCGTCCGCGCGGAAGCACGGGCGAGATCGGCCAGCGCCGGTTCGAGGTGGAAACCGGCCTCGTAGGCGACGTAACCCGCCGACCACAAACCTTCCTTTCGGGCGTCTTCGAGGCGCTCGAAGGCCTGTTCGAGTTCTTCCGCGGTCCGCGCGATGAGGATCTCAAGCGGCTCGGCGAAAAGCGTCGAGCGCGCCTGTAGATCGTCGCGGAACAGGACGTAGGGGCGGGAGGGCATCTGGCGGTCCGGACGCCCTCAGGCGTCCAGTCGCTCGATCTCGTCGATGAAGCCTTCGAGCATGCCGAGGCCGCGCGCCCAGAATTCCGGGTCCGAAGCATCGAGCCCGAAGGGCGCGAGGAGTTCGGAATGGTGCTTCGATCCGCCCGCCTTCAGCATCTCGAAATAGCGGTCCTGGAAACCCTCGGGGGTCTTTTCGTAGACGGCATAGAGCGAATTCACCAGGCAATCCCCGAACGCATAGGCATAGACGTAGAACGGCGAATGGACGAAGTGCGGGATATAGGCCCAGAAGGTCTCGTAACCTTCGGAGAGGTTGACCGCCGGCCCGAGGCTTTCTGCCTGCACGTCCATCCAGAAGCGTCCGAGGTCGTCCGATGTCAGTTCGCCTTCGCGGCGGGCGGTGTGGACCTTGCGCTCGAACTGGTAGAAGGCGATCTGGCGGACCACGGTGTTGAGCATGTCCTCGACCTTCTGGCAGAGCATCGCCTTGCGCTCCTTGGGGTCGCGGGTTTCTGCCAGCAGCCGGCGGAAGGTCAGCATCTCGCCGAAAACGGAGGCGGTTTCGGCCAGCGTCAGCGGGGTCGAGGCCATCAGCGGGCCCTGACCGCCGGCCAGCACCTGATGGACGCCGTGGCCCAGTTCGTGGGCGAGCGTCATCACGTCGCGCGGCTTGCCCATGTAATTGACGAGCACGTAGGGATGGACCGAGGGAACGGTCGGATGGGCGAAGGCGCCCGATGCCTTGCCCGGCCGCACCGGGGCGTCAATCCAGTTCTTCCGGAAGAAGCGACCGGCGATCTCGGCCATTTCCGGCGCGAAACCGTCATAGGCCTTGAGCACGGTTTCCTCCGCCTCGCTCCACGGGATGATCCGCTGCGGGGTTTCGGGCAGCGGCGCGTTGCGGTCCCAGAACTCGAGCTTTTCGAGCCCCAGCCATTTCGCCTTCATCGCGTAATAGCGGTGCGAAAGGCGCGGCGCCGCGTTGGCGACGGCCTCTACCAGTGCCTCGACGACCGGACGTTCGACGCGGTTGGCCAGATGGCGGCTGTCGGCAATGTCCTCGAAACCGTGCCAGCGGTCCGATATTTCCTTGTCCTTGGCCAGCGTGTTGGTGATCAGCGAGAAGGTGCGGATATGCTTGCCGAAGGTTTCGGCGAGCACCTTGGCCGCCTTGCGGCGGGTCTCGCGGTCGGCTTCCTGGAGCAGCGATAGGGCCGGTTCGATCTGCAGTTCCTCGCCGTCGATGTCGAACTTGAGCGAAGACATGGTCTCGTCGAACAACCGGTTCCAGGCCGCGTGTCCGGTGATCGACTTCTCGTGGAAGAGTTTCTCGATCCGGTCCTCGAGCTGGTGCGGACGGTCGAGCCGGAGATCGACGATCCACGGCCGGTAGTAGGCGGCGCGCTCATCGTTGGCGAGGCAGGTTTCCACCAGCGTATCGTCGAGCCGGTTGAGTTCGAGCGGGAAGAACAGCAGATGCGAGGAGGCGTCGGTCACCGCGCCCTGCGCGTCGCCGTAGAACTTGGCCGCGGTCATGTCGGTGGTGTCGGAAAAATAGTTGAGCCCGGCAAAGGACATGATCCGGCCGAGCGTCTCCTCGATCGCCTCGAATTCGGCTATCGCCGCACCCAGGCCAGCATCGCCGGTCGTGGCTGCGGCATCGGCGAGCTTTCCGGCCCATTTCGAAGCAAACTCCTCGGCCTCGCGGGCGACACGCGCAAGATCAGCCTTCAGCGCGGGATCGGACACGCCGTCGTAGAGATCGGCGAGATTCCAGGCCGGGAGGTCTCCGAGTTCAGCCGCGGCACTGCCACCGGCAGCAGCGTGGGCGATCTGGGGGCGGCGGCTCCAACCTTGGTTCATCAACCGGTCCTTTCGGGCTCGTGATCGTCTGTCCTGGCCCTTTCGGGGCCCTGTCGGGTTGTGGGGCAGGGACGTCTAAAATGCAATCGTTTCCGGCAATCGTGCTTTCAGCCTTTTGTGCCACGATGCTTCAAAACAACACAACGGGTCCGGCCGATCCCGGAACAGTGCAATCTCCGCAAACTGATGTTGCGTGGAAGGGAGACATTATGTCTGCTCGAATACTCATCGTTGACGACGATCCGGTTCAGCGCCGCCTCCTCAAAGGAGCGGTCGACAGGGAAGGCATGCAGGCCGACCTTGCGGAAGACGGCAACCAGGCGGTCCGCCTGATCACCGATGCCGAGAAACCTTACGACGCGGTGGTGCTCGATCTCGTGATGCCCGGCATGGACGGTCTGTCGGTGCTTGCCTGGATGGCCGAGAACAAGATTTCCACGCCGGCCATCGTGCAGACCGGTCTCGGCGGCATCGAGACGGTGGTCAAGGCCATGCGCGCCGGTGCGTTCGATTTCGTGGTCAAACCCGTCTCGCCGGAGCGGCTGATGACGGCCATCGGACACGCCCGCAGGGCTGGCAAGAAGGACCGGACCGCGGCGACCGGCAAGCCTGCCGGCGGCTTCTCCGACATTGTCGTGGCGAGCCCCGCCATGGACCGGATCCTGTCGCTCGCCAAGCGTGCCGCGGCCTCCGACATTCCGGTGGTGCTGGAAGGTGAATCGGGCGTCGGCAAGGAAATGATCGCACGCGCCATCCAGATGGAGAGCGCGCGGCGCGCCCGGCCCTATGTCACCGTCAATTGCGGGGCGATCCCCGCCTCGCTGGTCGAGAGCATTCTCTTCGGCCACGAGAAGGGGGCGTTCACCGGCGCCGTCGACAACCATACCGGCAAGTTCGTTGAAGCCGATCGCGGCACGCTGTTTCTCGACGAGGTCGGCGATCTTCCACCGGAAGTTCAAGTCAAGCTGTTGCGTGCGGTGCAGACCGGCGAGATCGAGACCGTCGGGGCTCGCGACGTGCGCAAGGTCGACATCCGGCTGATCTCGGCCACCAACAAGGATCTCATCGAGGAGGTCAAGGCGGGCCGATTCCGCGAGGATCTCTATTACAGGCTCAACGTCTTCCCGATCCACGTGCCGCCGCTCAGGCAGCGCAAGGAGGACATTCCGGAACTGGCGCGCCATTTCGTGCGTCGCTATGCGCAGACCTCCGGCCGGGCTCCGTCGATGGCGCTGGCGCCCGAAACGCTGGCGCTTCTGACCGCGCACGACTGGCCGGGCAATATCCGGGAACTGGAAAACGCCATCCACCGCGCCGTGGTCCTGTCGGAATCGGATACGCTGACGGCAGATCTCTTCCCGCAGATCGCGGCGCAACTTCCGGGCTACGACCTGTCGTCGCGCCAGCACGGCTCGAGGCTCGAGGAAATGGCCTGGGTTCCACCGATCGAATATGATCCGGTGGAGCCGTCCGGCCCGGCGATGATCGGTTTCGAGGACGGGCCGCAGCACGGGCCGTCCGAGCAGGACGCCGCGCTGAGCGCCGTCACCGCCAATGGCGAGGTGCGCCCGCTTGCCGAGGTCGAGGAGGAACTGATCCGTTTTGCCCTGTCCTTCTACGGCGGGCAGATGAGCGAGGTTGCCCGGCGGCTCGGGATCGGACGCTCGACGCTCTACCGCAAGCTCAAGGATTACGCCATCGACCCGGTCAAGCCGCTCAAGACTGCAGCCTGACCGGCCGGCCGCCGGTTCAGCCTCATTGATCGACATGCACGCGGCGGGTCTCCCGGAGGCCCGCCGCGATCAATTTGTGTAAAAAACCTTTACCTTGTTGATCTGGTTCATATCTCCTTAGGAGATTCTTTACTATAACACCTGCCAAGTTCAGGTTCTCGGATGCGGGTGGCACGGTGTTGCGGTTCGCCATTGTGTTACCGCATTTGCCGCGCATAGAGCGGCGCAACGATCCGCGTTGCCGGGGGCGGAACAGGCAACTGCTAGGGACATTCGGGAAAACCAACTTGATCGCAGGTTTTACTTACAGTTCTGGCCCATCGGCCCACAAAGGCCGCTCACGCACGCTTCTGGCGGCGCAGCGGCTTGCAGCCGCCGTCCTCTTCGCCCTCCTGTTCCAGGTGGGTTTCGGCGCTGCCGCGCAGGCCGAGACACGGTCTCTCAAGCTCTACTACACCCATACGGGCGAGAAGGCGGAGATCGTCTTCAAGCGCAACGGCCGCTATGATCAGGCCGGGCTGAAAAAGCTCAACCGCTTCCTGCGTGACTGGCGCCGCAATGAACCCACCAAGATGGATCCGCGCCTGTTCGACCTGATCTGGGAAGTCTACCGACAGACGGGAAGCCGCGAATATATCCACGTCATCAGCGCCTATCGTTCGCCGCAGACCAACGAGATGCTGCGCCGGACACGCGGCGGGCAGGCCAAGAAGAGCCAGCACATGCTCGGCAAGGCGATGGACTTCTACATTCCGGGCGTGAAGCTCTCGAAGCTTCGCGAAATCGGCTTCAAGGTGCAGGGCGGCGGCGTCGGTTATTATCCGAAATCCGGTTCGCCCTTCGTCCACCTCGACGTCGGCTCCGTGCGCGCCTGGCCGCGCATGAGTCGTCAGGAACTCGTGCGCATCTTCCCGGACGGCAAGACGCTGCACCTGCCGCCGGACGGCAAGCCGCTGCCGAAGTACAACCAGGCGCTCGCCGAGTACAAGGCGCGCGGCGGAGGCGCCATCCAGAGTGCCGGCGGCGGATCGTCGGGCTCCGGCAAGTCCGGCAATCTCTTCGCGGCGCTCTTCGGCGGCGGCGACGAGGACGAGGGCGACGATTCGGCGCCGGCGCAAGCCGCTGCTCCGGTTCCGGCTCCAGTTCCGGCCCCGGTCGCACCGCAGACCGAAGTTGCGGCGGTCACCGGATTCGACGAATCTGCTCCGGACAACGCACCGGTCCAGATCGCCCAGCTTCCGGTCAATGCCCCCGTGCCGGTATCCCGTCCGTCGCTGACGCCCGACCTGTCGACCGAGACCGCGCTGGTCGCGCCGCAGGCGACCGTTCCCGCACAGGAACAGATCAATGCCTTCGCGGCTGCCGCAGCCGCCGTGCCGACATCTCCGGTGACCGCCAGCGCCAGCACGATCCCCGATTTCTCGACGCTGACGATCCCGGTTCCGACCTTGCTCGCCGATCGCGCCGCACCGGCCGCCGCCCCCGTCGCGACGGCGAAAGCGCCCGTGGCCGAGGAGCCGACAGAAGTTGCCGCTCTCGATGGCACGACGACCGGCGACGATTTCGTGCCGCTGCCGATCCGCCGTCCCGGGGAAGCCATCTCCGACGCTCGTACGGTTTCTGCAACCGATGGCGACGTCATGCCCGGCATGCGGAAGCTTCCCTCGACCACTCCGACACCGGATTCCTGGATCGAGACGGCTGAATTGGCACCGCAGGACAAAGCTCTGCGAGGCGGACGGATCGCTTCCGCCTTCGCAGCGGTTCCGCAACCGCGCAAGGGTGCCCGTCCGAGCGCGCAGGATGCCGACAAGGGACAGATCACCACCAAGCTCGCGGCACCCAAGCTGACGGAAAAGATCATCGCCGGATGGGCGCTCGATCGCGATCGCGACACGGAATCCAATCCCGCCACCGATGTTCGTGGCGAACGTTTCGTCGCCTCCCAGCTTCAGGCCGCGCCGAAGGAAGTCTATGCCGCCGGTTTCATCCCCAACGGCGGAAGCCAGCCGCACAACAAGTTCACCGGCACGGCCGTCAACTTCATCCAGATCGCGCGTTTCGGCCCGTCCAGCTGATCGCTGCCGACCTGTCGATCCAACAAAAAAGCCCGCCGGAATGGCGGGCTTTTTTCTCGTTTGACGGAAATGGCTCTATTCGCCGTCTTCGGGGGCAGGGGCCATGCCGAGCGCGTGGAGATAGGTGTCGAGGATCGCTTCATGTTCCAGACGCTCGTTCTGGTCCTGCTTGCGGATGGCGACGACCTTGCGCATGACCTTGGTGTCATAGCCCATGGCCTTGGCTTCGCCGTAGACGTCCTTGATGTCGTCGGCGATGGTTTTCTTTTCTTCCTCGAGCCGTTCGATCCGTTCGACAAAGGCACGAAGCTGGTCCCGGGCGACTCCGCCGGCATCGGACATGGTACTCTCCTTGAAGATTTGAGACGTGGCAGACACCTGCCCCATCGACGGCGATGGGGTCAAGCGGCAAGTCGATTATTCCCGAAATTCACATCGCCGCGGGCGCTCACATCGGAAGCGGCGGCTCGAGCGTGTCGGCGCGGCTGGCGTGCATCGCCTTCTCGTGCAGCTCGGGCCGGGCGTTGAGATCGCTGAGGATCGGGACAAGGCGATCGACCCAGGAGGCAATGCCGGGTGCGTCACCAATCAGATCCTGGCGGATCTCGAGAAGCGCGTGGGCACGGCCCTTCTGCGTGCAGTGGCGGTACATGCAGTCGTTCTTGAGCGCGCCGTCATAGGGCTCGTTGTCCCCGACGATCAGATCCGGATCTGCGCGCAGCAGGTCGACGAAGGGCCGGATTGCGCGGACGTCGGTGTCCCACAACAGTCCCGCATGCCAAGGTCGGGCATACTGCTTCCAGTAGGGGGTGAAGGAGTGAACGGAGACGACCAGCGCGGCTCGGCCCGACGCGGCCTCCACCTCGGCGATCGTCTTCTCGATCGCGCGATGATAGGGCCGGTGCCACAAGTCAAGCCGCCGCTCGCGCTCCTCCGCCGAAAGAGGATGATTGGCGGGAATGACGGCGCCGTCCGACAGCTTCATGATCAGAGTCGGATCGTCCTCGCCGCGATTGGGGTCGATGAGCAGGCGGGAGAAGGTGGACATGACCGCGGGTATGCCCATGCGGGCGCAGAGGCCACGCACCACGCCTTCTACACCGATGTCATAGGCGATGTGGCGGCTGAAGGCGCTGTTCGGCAGGCCGAGCGTCCCATAGGGCTCGGGCACGCGGTTCATCGCGTGGTCGGCCAGAAGCACGAGCGCCTTGCTCGAATCACCGGGGATAATTTCAAATGACTGGTTCATGGGGCCCGTCGTTTTGGTGGATGTTCCATCGCACGGCGGTGCGCGGATGACAACGGCTCGCAGCCGAACGACAGCAATCGGTGGTCTGGCGGACAAAGCGGGCCCTGCTCCGGGCGCGGCGCGTTGACTTCGCCGGGCAGGCATCGCAAAACAGCGGTGTTTCGAACGCAACTGGAGTTTCCCGCAAACCATGCCTGACGATTTGCTTCCCGGGAATGGATCGCCTCGGTTCAAGTGGGCTGCGCTCCTGGTAATGCTGGCCGGCATGTTCGTCTTCGCCCCGGGCGAGGCGCGTGCCGATTTCAGGGTCTGCAACGGGACGCAGAACCTTGTCGGCGGTTCGATCGGCTATCGGACGGGCGAGGGCTGGGTGACCGAGGGCTGGTGGCAGATTCCCGCCAATTCCTGCGCTACCCTGATCGAGGGGCCGTTGCAGTCGCGCTACTACTATCTGTATGCGGAGGATGCCGGCGGCGGGGGGCGCTGGGGCGGCGACATCAACATGTGCGTCGCCGATAACGAGTTCCGGATCGTTGGGGTGAAAGACTGCTTCGCACGCGGTTTCCAGCGCGCCGGTTTCAAGGAATACGATACCGGGCGGCAACGGAGCTGGATGGTCCAGCTGTCCGACGCGCCGGCACCGGGGGAAAGTCAGAACTGATGAAACGACTCCGCAAGGTCAAGATTCTCGCCACGCTCGGTCCTGCCTCGTCAGAGGAAGACATGATCGAGAAGCTCCATGAAGCCGGTGCGGATCTCTTCCGCATCAACATGAGCCATTCGAGCCACGATCTGATGCGCACGCTGGTCAAGCGTATCCGCAACGTCGAACAGCGCTCCGGCCGCCCGATCGGCGTGCTGTGCGATCTGCAGGGGCCGAAGCTGCGCGTCGGCAAGTTCAAGAACGGTTCGGAAGAGCTCGAGATCGGCCAGACCTTCACCCTCGACAACAAGGATGAGCTCGGTGACAACACCCGTGTCTTCCTGCCGCATCCGGAAATTCTCGAAGCCGTCCAGCCCGGTCACCGTCTTCTGATCGACGACGGACGGCTGCAGCTTCGGGCCGAAAAGTCCGATGGCAAGTCGATCACCTGCGTGGTGGTCAACGGTACCAAGATCTCCGACCGCAAGGGCGTGAGCCTGCCCGACACCACGCTGGGCGTCGGCGCGCTGACCGAGAAGGACCGCAAGGACCTCGACGCCGTCCTCGCCGTCGACGACGTCGACTGGGTGGCGCTGTCCTTCATCCAGCGGCCGGACGATCTGGCGGAAGTGCGCAAGATCGCGCGCGGGCGGGTGGGGCTGATGTCGAAGATCGAGAAGCCGCAGGCGCTCGAATGCATCGACGAGATCATCGAACTCTCCGATGCGCTGATGGTGGCGCGCGGCGACCTCGGGGTCGAAATGCCGCTCGAATCCGTGCCCGGCATCCAGAAGCAGCTCACCCGCGCCTGCCGCAAGGCCGGCAAGCCGGTTGTGGTCGCCACGCAGATGCTCGAATCGATGATCACGGCGCCGGTCCCGACCCGCGCCGAAGTCTCGGACGTGGCGACGGCCGTCTTCGAGGGCGCCGACGCCATCATGCTGTCGGCTGAATCGGCAGCCGGCGACTATCCGGTCGAAGCGGTCTCGACGATGGGGGCGATTGCCCGTCGCGTCGAGCGGGACCCGAACTATCCGGGCATCATCTACGCCCAGCGTCCGCAGCCGGAAGCCACCGGCGCCGACGCCATCTCGCTGGCCGCCCGCCAGATCGCCGAAACGCTCAACCTGTCGGTGATCGTGACCTACACCTCGTCCGGCTCGACAGGTCTGCGTGCCGCGCGCGAGCGTCCGCAGGTGCCGATCATCGCGCTGTCGCCGGTCATCCAGACGGCCCGACGCCTGTCGGTGGTGTGGGGGCTTCACTGCGTGGTGACGGAAGACGCCAAGGATCACGACGATCTCGTCGATCGCGCCTGCCGGATTGCCTTCCGCGAGGAATTCGCCAAGCCGGGCGACCGGATCATCATTTCGGCCGGTATCCCGATCGGCACGCCGGGATCCACCAACATGCTCCGCATCGCCTATATCGGCTCGGACGGGATGAGCGGCCATTAGGGCCGTCGATCAGCGACACTGCTGAGGATCAATCGCAGCGCACGTCGTCATCGGCGATGCGCTGCGACACCGTGTCGGCTATTCCCTGCAGGTCCCGGTCGTCCCCTGCCAGCTTCTCGATGGCGGCGATGGCCAGATCATTGGCGATGTAGTCCGGCTTGTGACCGAGATTGCGCACGGTGACGAGCTCCGCTCCCTCGATCTCGTTCTTCAGGCCCTGCGAATGAATTTCTGGGGCCACCACGTCGTCCGAGTCGCCGGTGATGATGATCGTCGGCGTCCTGATCTCGCTGTAACGCGGCGCGACCTTGCGCACATAATCATTGAGCTTGGTGAGTTCGCGCGCATTCTGACGGAACTCGTGCGGACGCAGCACCAGTTCGGCCCCGGTCGCCTCGATATAGCCGGCGGGGACAGGATTCGGCGAGAAAACGCAGGCCACGCCCGACTTGATCCGGGTCATGCCGACGGGCAGGGTGAGCGTGTTGGCGAACAGCGATCCGACGACGGGCATGGCGGCGAGGTCGTTGTACAAGGCCACACCGCCAGGCCACGGATGCGTCGCCGGCGACAGAAAGAGAAGGCCGAGGAGTTTTTCGGGATAGGCAAGCGCAAAGCTCGCGATCACCGCGCCGCCATAGGAGTGCCCGACGACGATGGCCTTGTCGAAGCCGTAGCTCTCCATCGTGGCGGCGACGGCGCGCGCCTGGACGTCGGGCGTATCGTAGGTCTCGCCGTCACTCTCCGACCAGCCGTGGCCGGGACGGTCGATGAACAGCATCTCGGCGCGGCCTTTGAGCGGTTCGGCGAAAGCCTCGTACTGGTCACGCAGATTGCCCGAAGCGCCATGAATGAAGACGAGCTTCGGCAGGTCGGCTTGATCGCCCGCGGGAATGTGCACCGCGTGCATGCGGATGCCGTCGATCTCCGAGAGCGTGCCGATCGGTGGAAACCTCTCCGAGATCCGGCTCGTCTGCACCTGGGTGTAGACACAGCCCGTGGCGAACACGGCGATGAGGAGGGCGGCAAGGGCGATCATTGAGACTCGGAGCATTTGCGGCGGAAGCGGTGCGATCAGGAAGAGGGCCGAAGCGTCGGACCGGCGGGTTCACATGTTTATACGTAGAGAACGCCCCGCTGGTTTCAATCGACTGGAGAGATCGCGCAAGCGCGCCACGGCTGCCGTCGAGGCGGTCACCTCTGCCGACCGCTCCATGAATTGATGACTCTCCCTCGGCGCGCCTTGCCGGGTGAGCCTCAGGCCATTTTCTATCCGAAGGACCGCAGCCAACGGAGTAGGTGCAATGATCGTTTCCTCGGGTTTTGCCGCAACCGACGCCAGCCGTCCGCTGGAGCCATGGTCGTTCAACCGGCGTGATGTCGGGCCGTCCGACGTGCTGATCGATATCGCCTATTGCGGCGTCTGTCACACCGATCTGCACCTGGCGCGCAACGAGTGGGGCGTGAGCCAGTACCCGCTGGTGCCCGGACACGAAATTATCGGCCATGTGCGAGAGGTCGGCGCGGCGGTCACCAAATTCAAGCCCGGCGATGCGGTCGGTGTCGGGGTCATGGTCGGGTCGTGCCGCACCTGCCGCTACTGCGCGCGCGGCGACGAGCAGTACTGCGCCGAGGGACTAGTGCTGACCTATAATGGCGAAGAGAAATATATCGGTGGTGTCACCTATGGAGGCTATTCCGACACGATCGTGGTCGACGACCATTTCGTCGTGGGCATTCCGGACGGGATCGACCTCGCGGCCGCGGCACCGCTCCTGTGTGCGGGCGTCACCACATGGTCCCCGCTGGTGTACTGGAAAGCCGGGCCGGGGGTCAAGGTCGGCGTCGTCGGGTTGGGCGGTCTGGGACACATGGCCGTCAAGCTGGCCGCCGCGCTCGGTGCCGAGGTCACACTCTTCACCCGCTCACCAGACAAGGCGGCCGACGCGAAGCGGCTCGGCGCGCACAAGGTGGTTGTCTCCACCGATGAAGCGGCAATGACGGAGGCGGCATGCAGTCTCGATCTGATCCTCGACTGCGTGGCGGTGCCGCACAACCTCGATCCCTATCTTGCCACCCTTGCGGTCGACGGCAGCCTCGTTCTCGCCGGCATTCCGGAAGCGCCGCACGATGCGCCCGCCGTAACGCCCATGGTGCTGCGCAGGCTGTCGGTTGCCGGCACCTCGATCGGTTCGATGAAGGAGACGGAGGAGATGCTCTCGTTCTGCGCCAGACATGCGATTGGCGCCGATATCGAACTCATCGATCCGACAGGAATCGAAGCGGCCTTCGAGCGCATGGCGAAGGGCGACGTCAAATACCGCTTCGTCATCGACATGGGAAAGCTGGTCGCTTGATCGTCGCCGAAACTCGCTAGATCCGGCGACCGGTCAGCTTGTCGGCGAGTTCGCCGACCTTCTCCTGCGCCTGACGATTGGCCGGATAGACGGCGAGAACCTGCTCCCACGCCTTCAGCGCCAGCTCGTCCTTCTCGCTGGCTTCCATGATGGAGGCCATGCCGGAAAGGGCGCCGAAATGGCGTGGTTCGAGCGTCAGCACGTGATTGATGTCGGCCATAGACTTGCCGAGGTGACCCATCATGAAATGCAGCGTGGCGCGCCGGTTCCAGCCTTCCACATAGTCGGGAAACAGCAGGGTGACCTGATCGAGAAAATCGAGCGCGAGCGCTTCCTTCTTTTCGCTGATTGCCTTCTGTGACCACTGCATCAGGAGGTTGGCCGTGGCGCTGCCCGAATCGGTCCAGCGGCTGACGATGCTGGCGGAGATGCGCTTGGCCTTCTTTGGATCGCTCTCGCGGCCCAGATCGGCAAACAGCGTATCGATGGTGACCGGTTCGGCCTTCGCCTTTGCCGACTGCGGCGATTCGGAGCCCTTGTCGGTTGCCGGAACAGTCACGGGTGGCGTTTCGGCCTGGGCCGCGGGGACGGCCACCAGAACGACGGAAGCGAGAATCAGTTCACGGACAAACGGAAAAAGGCGCATGACGGGAAGGTATCCCGTCTGCGCCAATTTTCAAACACACAATGAGTTGAGCCGGTCGCCGGGCGGCGAGGCTTCCCCCTGCGCGCGTCACTCAGCCCTGGCGGGCCTTGAAGCGCGGGTTCTGCTTGTTGATGATGTAGATACGGCCCTTGCGGCGAACCATACGGTTGTCGCGGTGACGTGCCTTGAGAGCCTTGAGCGAGTTCTTGATCTTCATTGTTCTGGTCCGCAGTCTTTTTGGCTTTTGGCCGGATCAATCAAAAGCGCGCCGAAGGGGCGCGCTCAACAGTTGGCTGGCGTGTACCGTCAAAGCCCGGTCGTGTCAACTCCGGCGGGCCCGGACAGGCGGGTGAAATGCCCCATTTTCCGGCCCGGGCGTGCTTCCGCCTTGCCGTAATGGTGGACAAGCACGCCGGATTCTCCGGCCAGGTCGGTAATGCGCTCGATCTCGTCGCCGATCAGGTTTTCCATCACGCAGTCGGAGTGACGATGGAAGTCGGGAAGCGGCAGGCCGGTGATCGCCCGGATGTGGGCCTCGAACTGCGAGATCGTGCAGGCCGCTTCCGTCCAGTGGCCGGAATTGTGGACGCGCGGGGCGATCTCGTTGACCAGAAGGTGATGCGTGCCGCCTTCGCGCACGGCGAAGAACTCCACCGCCAGGACACCCACATAATCGAGCGAATCGAGGAACGCACCGGCAATTGCCGCAGCCGCTTGCGCCGCTTCCGGCTCGATTTCGGCCGGAACGGTCGAGGTGTGCAGGATATGGTGACGGTGAACGTTCTCGGTCAGGTCGAAGGCGCGGAAACTGCCGTCGAGGCCGCGTGCGGCGATGATCGAGACCTCGCGGTCGAAATGGACGAAGGATTCAAGGATCGCCGGCGCACCCTTCATGGCGGCAAGCGCATCATCCGCATCACTCTCGGTCGCGATCCGGGCCTGTCCCTTGCCGTCATAGCCGAGACGCGTGGTCTTCAGCACGGCGGGCAAGCCGGTCAGCTTCATGGCCGCCTCGAGATCTGCGCGGTTGTCGACCGGGGCGAATTCCGCGGTGCGGGCACCGAGTTTCCGGGCCAGGTCTTTTTCGAGCAGCCGGTCCTGCGCGATCCGCAGGGCGCGGGAGCCCGGACGGACGGGAACCGTTCGCTCCAGCCGTTCGACTGCCTCGACGGGTACGTTCTCGAATTCGTAGGTGATGACGTCGGCGGCCTCGGCGAGGCGATCGAGCGCCGCAGTGTCTTCATAGGCCGCGGCGGTGTGGCTGCCCGCGACCTGGGCTGCAGGCGCGTTGGAATCGGGGTCGAAGACGATGGTGGCATAGCCGAGGCGTGCGGCGGCCATCGCCAGCATGCGGCCGAGCTGGCCGCCGCCGAGAATGCCGATCACCGAACCCGGGGCGAGGGGCGTGTCACTCATACCTCAGGCCCCCTCGGCAGGTTTGGCGGAGGGTTTGTCGGCGACGGCGGCGGTGCGTGCGGCGCGCCAGGCGTCGAGGCGGTCGGCCAGTCCCGCATCCGACAGCGCCAGAACGGCGGCGGCGAGGAGGGCTGCATTGGCCGCGCCGGCGCGGCCAATAGCGAGCGTGCCGACCGGAATGCCGGCCGGCATCTGGACGATCGAGAGCAGGCTGTCCTCGCCGGAAAGCGCACGGGATTCGACAGGCACGCCGAAGACGGGCAGAGGCGTCAGCGCCGCGGTCATGCCCGGAAGATGGGCCGCGCCGCCGGCGCCCGCGATGATGACCTTGAAGCCTTCCGCCTTGGCGCCCTTGGCGAAGTCGTACATGCGGTCGGGTGTGCGGTGGGCGGAGACGATGCGGGCGTCATAGCCGATGTCCAGATCGTCGAGGATCTCGGCGGCGTGCTTCATGGTCGGCCAGTCCGACTGGCTCCCCATGATGATGGCGACGGGGGGCGTACTCATGGCGCTCAACTCTCCCAAATGGAGGGACTTCACTCTCGTTCAGGCGCCTTCATTCACCATCGAACCGGCCATTGCAAGCCCGGCCCGGCGGTGGGGCCGGACGAAGGCCGCAACGCCCGCGGGCAGGAGCCGAACACGTCGCGAATCATCTGCGCGACTGTCCACAGTTTATCCCCTGTTTGCGCACCGCTCCGAGGCCATAAAATCCGACGGGTCAACAGTCGCGGGCGTGCCAGAACCGGCCGTGCCCGAACTGTCGGTCGGGGCCTTTAAAGCCGTGCCGTGGGGCTCCGCCGGCCATGGGTTTTCGCGGTCAGGAGACTATGCGGAAGTGCATCTGGTGAATGGTTTGTCGCAACGCGCTATGCGCGGTGATCCGGGACGAAATGGAGTGAGCGGAAGGCAATCCCGGTTTCGGCCAAGGGGCCTGAATACCCGCAGGTCAGGGCGTTTCGATGGCGCGCGCACACACTGATGCGGAACGGCGGCAGAAATCGAAAAAATGGTTTGAAATCAGGCGATTATGTCGGGAATGATCTGGTCTTCGAGCTTGGACAGTTTGTCCTTGATCGCCAGCTTCTTCTTCTTCATCCGCTGAATGCGCAACTGGTCGCAGCCCACCTGGATCATCGCGTTGATCGCGGCGTCGAAGTCTTCATGCTCGTGACGCAACCGCGCCACCATCATCCTCAACTCCGCCTGTTCCTGATCGGACATGCGAGCCTACCCCATTGCTATCCGCCGAACCGCCAATCCGGCCGTTCTCCCTCCGTCGTCGGCGCGACGGATTTGTGCCGGAGCATCTATCATGAACGGACATTAACTGGAAGTTACCCAGCTACAACAATTCGCCTTCGACATGGAATCCGAAGCGTGGCAAACTCATATATGTCTTTCAACCAGTCGTGCTGGTGGTAGTCGCCGGTGCGACCCTTTAAAAAGGGAGTTGCCTATGTCGGTACAAGCGCATCTTGAATCGCTCGAGAAGAAGCACGGACAGTTGGAAGAGGAACTCCGTCACGAGATGGGCAGTCCTTCCGCGGCCGACACATCGATCGCAGAACTCAAGCGCCGCAAATTGCGCATCAAGGATGAAATCACCCGTATCCGCAATGAGGTGACCCGGCATTAGCCGCTTCACATGACACCTGTGTGACTTTCGTCGGACCTTGAGCCGACACAGGGTCTTCGCCCGCGCTCCTCCGGGGTCGGGCCGTCTACCGGTTCCCGCCGGCGGGTCGAAGACCCACGTCGCTGATCGTCGTCGCGTTTCTCCCGGTAACAGGGGAGGCCCTCACGTGCCATTGTCACGTGAGGACGAGGTCTCGCCGGCCCGACGGGTTCAGGACCAGAACTGATCCAGCCATATGTTGAGGTGGGTGAAACCCTCGTCGTTGATCGAATAGATCCGGCGCGTTCCGCGCGTGCTGACTTTGACCAGCCGGTTGTCGAGCAACGCCTTGAGATGCTGGGAGACGGCCGGGCGCGAAATCGGCAATCCCTCGGCGAGTTCGTTGACGGTGCAGGGACGCCGGCGCAGCTCCTCCAGGAGGTAGCGCCGGTTCGGATCCGCAATCGCCGCAAACGCATCTAAGCCCATACCGTGACGCTATGGCATTCGGTCCGGTGCAGCAAGGCTTTTTGTGCGCTGCAATGCTGCGTTCGAAGCCCGGAAGAACCGGCGTTTGTCCGCCGTCAGTCTCGCTAGCTCTTGCCCGTCAGCGACTGGCGCAGCGCGAATTTCTGGATCTTGCCGGTGGAGGTCTTCGGCACCTCCTGAAAGACCACCTTGCGCGGGCACTTGAAGCCGGCGAGCAGCGTTCGGCAGTGGGCGATGACCTCCGCCTCCGTCAGGCTGCGGCCGGGCTTGAGTTCGATCACCGCGCAGGGCGTTTCGCCCCATTTCTCGTCCGGATAGGCGACCACCGCGCAGGTGGCGATGTCGGGATGCTTGTAGAGCGCGTCCTCGACCTCGATCGAGGAGATATTCTCGCCGCCGGAGATGATGATGTCCTTCGAGCGGTCCTTGAGCTGGATGTAGCCGTCGGGATGCATGACGCCGAGGTCGCCCGAGTGGAACCAGCCGCCGTCAAAGGCTTCCGCGGTGGCGGACGGGTTCTTCAGATAGCCCTTCATGACGATATTGCCGCGGAACATGACCTCGCCGATCGTCTGCCCGTCGGCCGGCACCGCCTCCATCGTTTCGGGATCGCGCACCGACAGGTCCTCGAGCGAGGGGTACTTCACGCCTTGGCGCGCCTTCTTCGTGGAGCGCGCGGCCTTGTCGAGATCGTCCCACTCGCGTTTCCACTCATTGACCACTGCCGGGCCGTAAGTCTCGGTCAGACCGTAGAGATGGACCACCTCGAAACCGGCTTCGGCCATGCCGGCGAGCACGGTCTCCGGCGGAGGTGCTGCGGCGGTGTTGAAGCTGACCGTCTGGTCGAAGTCCCGCTTCTCCGCGTCCGGTGCATTCAGAAGCGTCGACATCACGATCGGCGCCCCGCACAGATGGGTCACTCCGTGATCGGCGATGGCATCGTACATCGCCTTGGCCCGCACCCACCTGAGGCAGACATGGGTTCCGGCGACCACGGCGAGCGTCCAAGGAAAGCACCAGCCGTTGCAGTGAAACATCGGCAGCGTCCAGAGATAGACCGGATGGCGGCCCATCCCCGAGGCGATGACATTGGAATAGCCCATCAGTGCCGCGCCGCGGTGGTGGTAGACGACGCCCTTCGGGTTGCCGGTGGTGCCGGAGGTATAGTTGAGCGAAATCGAATCCCACTCGTCGTCGGGACCGACGCGTACGAAATCGGGTGCGCCGGACACGAGAAACTCCTCGTAGTCGCGCGTACCGATCCGCTCGCCCTTGGCGGCGGGCGCATCGTCCGGGAATTCGGGATCGTCGTAATCGATGACCAGCGGCTTGACGGTGGCGAGCTTCAGCGCCTCGCCGACGATGCCCGAGAACTCGCGGTCGACGATCAGGATCTTCGAATCGGCGTGGTCGAGCTGGAAGGCGATGATCGCCGGATCGAGCCGGGTATTGAGCGAGTGGAGCACCGCGCCTGTCATTGGCACGCCGTGATGGGATTCCAGCATGGCCGGCGTGTTCGAAAGCATCACCGACACCGTGTCGCCCTTCCTTATCCCTCCGGCGGCGAGGGCGCTGGCGAGCCTGCGGGAGCGTTCGTAGAACGTTGCGTAGGTCATGCGCATGCGTCCGTGGATGATGGCGACATGATCGGGAAACACAAGTGCTGCGCGTTCGAGATGGGCGAGCGGCGTTAGCGGCTGGTAGTTCGCCGGATTGCGATCGAGATCGGTTTCGTAGGGGTTCGCCATGTTACTCCTCCGCGAATTTGACGCATATGAACACCGGGCCAGGGGCATGTCACGCCGGAAAATCGTCGAAAGGCCCGGCCCATGACCTGACGAAATTTCAGCCGGCCAGGCCGTCGTGGATCAGCTTGAGCGACGTCAGCAGGATCATCACGTACATGACCGGATAGAAGACGGTCGGTTTCATGCGCCGCACGATCAGCGCGCCGATCAGGGTCGCCACAGGGGCGACCGGCGCCAGCACGGCGGCAGTTTTCAGGTTGGTCGCATCGAATTCGCCCAACGCGAAATAGGGGATGACCTTCAAGGCGTTGACGATGGCGAAGAAGCGCACCGAAGCGCCGGTATAGGTCTTCGGGTCCTGGCCCAGAGGCAGCGCGTAGAGCTGGTAGGGCGGGCCGCCGGCGTGCGAAACGAAACTGGTGAAGCCGGCGATGGTGCCGCAGACCGCACCCCAGAGCGGTCGGTGAGGGCGCGGGGCGATCTTTTCCTGCTCGCGGTGCTCACGGTACTTCTTCCAGAAATACTGCAGCGAGAAGCCCAGCGCCACGAGGCCGACGATCAGCTTGATCAGGGTCTCGGTCACCATGGCGGCGGTCAGATAGCCGATCGTGATGCCGATGAGGGCGCCCGGCAGCATGATGATCAGGGTGCGTCGATCGTTGTGCTTGCGCCAGGCCCAGAGGCTGACGATGTCCATGATGATAAGGATCGGCAGCATGATGGCTGCCGCCTGCACCGGCGGCACGGCGAGCGCGATCAGCGGCACGGCGATGACGGCCATCGCGCCGCCGAGGCCGCCCTTCGACAGGCCGACGAGAAACACCGCGGGAACCGCGACAATGTAAAAGAATGGATCGGTAATCATGTGGGGCAGTTGAACCTGATGGTCTCCCGGTCTATCCCGTCGGCAGCGACTTGGCCAGCCCGGCCCGGTCGAAGTCCGGAGAACCCGCGATGTCCGACATTTCCGACAGGTGCCGCCTCGTGCTCGTGGCTCCGGCCACCGAAACCGCCGAAGCGCTCGTCGAACGCCTGGAAGCAGCACTTTCAGGCGGCGATGTCGCTTCCGTTCTGCTGCCGCAGCGCGATCTCGACGACAAGACGTTCCAGACGGTCTGCGCCGCTGCGGTCCCGGTGATCCAGAAGGCGGGTGCTGCGGCGCTGGTTGCCGGCGACAGCCGGGTGGCCGGCCGCGTGAAGGCCGACGGCCTCTTCGTGCCGGAAGCGGCGGAAGGGCTGCGCGCGGCGGTCGAGAAGCATGCGCCGGCGATGATCGTCGGTGGCGGCAATGCGCGCGACCGTCACACGGCTCTCGCCATCGGCGAGACAGAGCCGGACTTCATCTTCTTCGGCAAGCTCGACGGCGACATCAAGCCCGAGCCGCACCGCAAGAACGTGGCGCTCGCCGAATGGTGGGCCGCGATGGTCGACATTCCCTGCATCCTGATGGGCGGTGAAGATGCCTCCCACGCACTCGCGATGGCCGAGACCGGCGCCGAGTTCATCGCCTTCGGAAAGGCCGTTTTCGACGCGGGCGAAGACCCCGGGGCGATCGTTTCGCGCATCAACGCGGTTCTTGACGAAAAAGCGCCACGGTTTGAGGATTAAGGGCGCTTATGGAAAACGCCCTTCGCAGAACCGGATACCGCGCGGCGCTGGCCCTTCTGTCGGCCGTGCTAATGCTGTCCGCCGGTCCGGTCGCGTCTCAGGAGGCCGAGACGAAGAGCGATCAGCCGGCGAAGAGCGAGGCCGCAGGCGAGGGTGCGACGAAGACCGAAGACGCCGGCGGCAAGGAGTTCGGAACGCTCAGTTCCGATCTCGATCTTCCGCGGGGGCAGCGCATCCTGCCGGTTCCGACCAATGATCCGGCGCTGCCGCTGCTCGACGAATCCATCGACGCCACCAAGCGCGCCTACAGCGCCTATCAGCGCGGCTTCTATCTCACCGCGATGGATCTCGCGCTGTCGCGGGCGCAGCTCGGCGATGCGGCCGCGCAGACGCTGGTCGCCGAACTCTTCGCCGAGGGGCTCGGCGTGGCGCGCAACATGGAGGACGCGGCCTTCTGGTACAAACAGGCGGCTGAAAACGGCAACGCCTCGGCGCAGTTCAAGTATGCCGTCATGCTGCTCGAAGGAAAATTCGTCCCCCGCGACCAGAAGAAGGCGCAGGAGCTGATGAAAGAGGCGGCCGATGCCGGCAACGCCTTCGCCCAGTTCAACCATGCCCAGTCCGTGGTCGCCGACCATCCGGGCGATGCCGGCATCCGCGAGGCCTTACCCTATTTCGAGAAGTCGGCTGAGCAGGGTGTGGCGGACGCGCAATATGCCCTTGGTCAGATCTACATGAACTCAATCGGCATTCCCGAAGAGAAGCGCGCGCGGGCGCGCGACTGGATGCGCCGGGCGGCACTGGCCGGCTACGACACCGCCCAGCTCGACCTGGCGATCTGGTTGATCGATGGGGTCGGGGGCGACAAGGATTACGAAAAGGGCTTCCGCTGGATGCAGATCGCAGCCAGTCGCGGCAATGTGGTGGCGCAGAACCGGCTGGCGGTGCTCTACATCAACGCCATCGGTACCCGGCCCGAGCCGGTGGAGGCGGCCAAGTGGTACATCCTGTCCAAGCGGGCCGGATACAACGATCCAGCGCTCGACGATTTCTACCAGGGGCTCACGTCCGAGCAGCAGAAAGAGGCGATCGACCGGGCCAATAAATTCGCCCGCCGATGATCGCCCGTTCGGGCAGGCTTGAAAAAGGCCGGTAATTATGGTCTTGAGGCCGCCATCAAGGCCGACAGACGGCTGAACTACTCCAATCGCGGACAAGTTTCATGAAGATCAACGGAAACGAAATTCGGCCGGGCAACGTGCTCGAGCACAATGGCGGGCTGTGGGCCGTGGTCAAGACCGCTGCGGTCAAGCCCGGCAAGGGCGGCGCCTTCAACCAGGTCGAGATGAAGAACCTCATCGACGGCACCAAGCTCAACGAGCGTTTCCGTGCCTCGGAAACCGTCGAGCGCATCCGCCTCGAGCAGAAGGACTTCCAGTTCCTCTACGAGGAAGGCGAGGCGCTGGTCTTCATGGACACCGAATCCTACGAACAGCTGGAACTGCAGAAGGAATTCGTCGGCGATCGCCGCGCCTTCCTGCAGGACGGCATGATGGTTACGGTCGAACTCTACGAGGAGCGGCCCATCGGCATTTCGCTTCCCGATCAGGTGACGCTGGCGATCGCCGAAGCCGATCCGGTGGTCAAGGGCCAGACGGCCGCCTCGTCCTACAAGCCGGCCGTGCTCGAGAACGGCGTGCGCGTGATGGTGCCGCCCTTCATCTCGTCGGGCGAGCGGATCGTCGTCGACACCAACGAACTGACCTATCTGCGTCGCGCGGACTGAGCCACGCGGCTCTCCGCCCGCAGCAATGAAGCCGCGCAAGGAACTCTGACATGGCACGTTCGGCCCTACTCAATGTGATGGTCCAGGCGGCGGTTAAGGCCGGGCGGGGGCTGTCGCGCGACTTCGGCGAAGTGCAGAACCTGCAGGTCTCGCTGAAGGGACCCGGCGACTATGTCAGCCAGGCCGACCGCAAGGCGGAACAGACGATCCGCCACGAACTGATGCGGGCGCGGCCGACCTATGGCTTCCTCGGCGAGGAGAGCGAAGAGGAAAAGGGCACCGACGGCGCCCACCGCTGGATCGTCGATCCGCTCGACGGCACCACCAACTTCCTTCACGGCATCCCGATCTTTTCCGTCTCGATCGCGCTCGAACGCAATGAGGAGATCGTCGCCGGCGTCGTCTACAATCCGGCGATGGACGAGCTCTACACCGCGGAAAAGGGCGGCGGCGCCTTCATGAACGACCGCCGTCTGCGGGTCGCTGCGCGCCGCACGCTGCCCGAGACGGTGATCTCCACCGGCGTGCCGCACATGGGCCGCGGTCATCACGGCAAGTATCTCGTCGAGCTCCGCAACGTCATGGGCGAGGTCTCTGGCATCCGCCGTCTCGGTTCCGTGGCGCTCGATCTCGCCTATGTGGCCGCCGGCCGCGTCGACGGGTTCTGGGAAGAGGGGCTCCATGCCTGGGACATCGCCGCGGGCATGCTTCTGGTGCGTGAGGCCGGCGGCTTCGTCAGCGACAAGTCTGGCGGACGCGATATCCTCGAAGGCGGCAGTATCGTCGCGGGTAACGAGCACATCCACAAGGCATTGCTCGAAACGCTCAACAAGCCCGTCTCTGCGGCCTGAGGCCGCGAGCCTGCCAACAGGCGGGTATCGCTGCTCTTGCGCAGCAATCCCTTTCAATTTGACTAAATTATCGGTTAGGTTCTCTCCCGGAACCGGCTGGACCCGCAGGTGTTTCTCTTTCGAGACGGCGGGCTGGCCGCCTTGCCTGATTGCGGCCGCAAGAACTGGGAAGTATTGGCGTATGGAGAAATTCTCGATGTCCGGCTGGGGCATTTCCGACAGCGAGACGGGCGCGGACCCGCACAAGCTGTCGAGCCCCATGGTGTTCTTCTGGAGCATGGTGATCTTCCTGATCCTCACCGGGTTCGTCGCCGCCATCCTCTATCGCCAGATCCAGACAGCCTTCATGTCGAACCCCGGCCTCAACGGCCTTATCCTGGGCGTTCTGACCGTGGGGGTCGTGCTGGTCTTCATCCACGTACTTCGGCTCAGACCCGAGGTCCGCTGGGTCAATTCCTTCCGCGCGGCGGGCAGCGCCGACAAGGTGGGGCGCGAGCCCGTGCTGCTCGCACCGATGCGGGCGCTCATCGGCAAACGGCAGGACATGGCACTGTCGACGAGTTCGCTGCGCTCGATCCTCGATTCCATCGCCACCCGCCTAGACGAATCGCGCGACATCTCGCGCTACCTCATCGGCCTTCTGGTCTTTCTCGGTCTGCTCGGCACCTTCTGGGGCCTGCTCGGCACCATCGGCTCGATCAACCAGGTCATCCAGTCGCTCGATCCCGGTTCGGGTGACACCAACGACGTTCTCTCGGCACTCAAGACCGGTCTTGCCGCCCCGCTCGGCGGCATGGGGACGGCGTTTTCGTCCTCGCTCTTCGGTCTTTCCGGCTCGCTTGTCCTCGGCTTTCTGGACCTGCAGGCGGGCCGGGCGCAGACACGCTTTTACATCGAACTGGAAAACTGGCTGTCGAGCATGACCGATCTCGGTTCCGACGTCGGCGTGCACGGCGCGGGCGAGGGGACATCGGAGGAGATCAAGGTCCTCTCCGAGAAGCTTCAGCGGCTTGCCACGGACGGCGGGTCGACACAGCGCACGACCGCGGCGATGGCGAGCCTTGCCGAGGGCATTCAGGGGCTGGTCAAGAACATGCGCAACGAGCAGCAGATGCTGCGTGACTGGATCGAGGCCCAGCAGGAAGAGGCCAAGAAGATGCGCCAGACGCTGGACAAGCTCGGCAGCAGGCTCGGCGACAAGACGGGGGACGAGTAGCCCATGGCGCTCGCGCGCAATCGCCGTCGCGCCGGCGGCGTCGACTACTGGCCGGGCTTCGTCGACGCCCTGTCGACGTTGCTTCTCGCAATCATGTTCCTGCTCGTGGTCTTCGTGCTCGCGCAGTTCTTCCTCAGTCGTGAGATTTCCGGCCGCGACCAGGTCCTCAACCGTCTCAACAGCCAGATCAACGAGCTTACGCAGCTTCTCGCTCTGGAGCGTTCGTCCAAGCAGGATCTCGAGGATTCGCTCGCCAACATGCAGGCGTCGCTGTCGTCCGCCGAGGCCGAGAGGAGCCGGCTCCAGCAGCTCCTCGATTCGGGTAGAGGCACGGCGGACGCCGCGCAGCAGAAGATCGGTGCGCTGACCGACTCGCTCGACGAGGAAAAACAGGTTTCGCAGCGGGCGCTCAGCCAGGTGGAACTTCTCAACCAGCAGATATCGGCGCTGCGCAGCCAGCTCGCAGCCCTCGAGGATGCGCTCGAGGCCTCGGAATCCAAGGATCAGGAAAGCCAGGCCAAAATCGCCGATCTCGGCAAGCGGCTCAACGTGGCGCTGGCGCAGCGGGTGCAGGAGCTCAACCGTTACCGTTCGGACTTCTTCGGGCGCCTGCGCGAAATTCTCGCCGGCCGCGACGACGTGCGTGTTGTGGGCGACCGTTTCGTCTTCCAGTCGGAAGTCCTGTTCCCCTCGGGCGGAGCTGAACTCAACGAAGCCGGCAGGGAGGCGATGGCGCAACTGGCCTCCGCGATCCTCGAACTCGCCGACGAGATTCCGGAGGAGATCAACTGGGTTCTGCGCGTCGACGGCCACACCGACAACGTGCCTCTGTCGGGAACCGGCCGGTATGCCGACAACTGGGAACTGTCCTCGGCGCGCGCGACCTCGGTGGTCAAATACCTGATTTCGCAGGGCGTGCCGGCCAACCGTCTGGTTGCCGCCGGCTTCGGCGAATTCCAGCCGATCGCAGAGGGCGACAGCCCGGAGGCGCGCGCCACCAACCGCCGGATCGAGCTGAAACTGACGGAACGCTGATCACGCGGCCCGCGGCTTGATCGCCGTCAGGTCGCCGCCGATCTGGCGGCGGCGCTCCATCAGGTCGTGGTCGGCCTGAAGTCCGAGGAAAAACCCTTCCGAAAGTCCGAAGTAACGGGCCAGTCGGAGGTCCGTATCGGCGGTCACCGCGCGCTTGCCGAGCACGATCTCGTTGATCCGCCGCGGCGGCACGTTGATGGCGCGCGCAAGAGCGTTCTGACTGATGGCCATCGGCGCGAGAAACTCCTCCATGAGAATTTCACCCGGATGCGGATTGGGAAGCTCGTCAGTTATGATAGTCGACGATTTCGACATTTGCCGGTCCTCCTTCACTCCATTCGAAGCAAATGCGCCACTGATCGTTGATACGGATGCTAAACTGGCCCCTGCGAGTTCCCTTCAGCGCTTCTAGCCGGTTTCCTGGCGGAACCCGCATATCGTCGATCGTGCGAGCCTGGTTGAGCATACGCAGCTTGCGAAGCGCCACAGATTGTATATCGGCAGGAAGCTTGCGGCTTCGCTTGCCGTCCCAGATCATTTCCGCTTCTGGATCGGCGAAGCTCCGGATCATTCCTGAATTATAACGCGACGCGTTATGCAGCGCAATGCGTTACGGCTGCTACTTCGCTGCCACGAGCGCTTCGGCGCCGCTTTCGAACTGCAGGCGGGCGAGGCGGGCATAGAGGCCGTCCTTGCGCACCAGCGCCTCGTGGTTGCCTTCCTCGACGATGCGTCCCTTGTCGAGGACGAGGATGCGGTCGGCCTTCAGCACGGTCGCCAGCCGGTGGGCGATGACGATCGTGGTGCGGTCTTCCATCAGTTCTTCGA
>CAZEJG010000037.1:0-28595 GCA_964511625.1 uncultured Hoeflea sp. | reverse complement strand
TCGGCGGCGGAGCTCCTCGAAGTCTCGATGATCCACTCGATCGCCGGGCAGCTCGCAGGTGGCAAATTGTCGGACCGCCGGCCCTTCCGCGCACCGCATCACTCGGCCTCGATGGCGGCGATGGTGGGCGGAGGCTTGAGGGCGCGGCCCGGCGAGGTGTCGCTCGCCCATCACGGCGTCCTCTTTCTCGACGAGTTGCCCGAATTCACGCCGCAGGTGCTCGATTCGCTGCGCCAGCCGCTCGAGGCGGGCGAATGCGTGATCGCGCGCGCCAACCACCGTGTCACCTATCCGGCCAATATCCAGCTCGTCGCGGCGATGAACCCGTGTCGCTGCGGGATGGCGGGCGAGCCGGGCCATACCTGCGCCCGGGGACCGCGGTGCCGCGCCGACTATCAGGCGCGCATCTCCGGGCCGCTCCTCGACCGGATCGACATCCGCATCGACGTGCCTGCCGTCCAGGCGGGCGATCTGATCCGGCCGGGCGCGGCGGAAACGAGCGCCGATGTGGCGGCCCGCGTCGCCCGGGCCCGGCAGATGCAGATCGAGCGCTACCGAGAGGCGGGACGCGCCGATATCCGCACCAATTCACAGTGCTCGACATCGATGATCGAGACCGTGGCGGCGCCCGATGCCGGCGGGCAGGCGCTGCTGTCCGAGGCGGCGGAGAAACTGCGCTTCTCGGCGCGGGCCTACCACCGGATTCTCAAGGTGGCGCGCACGCTCGCCGATCTCGACGGACGCGATACGGTCGGCCGCATCCATCTGGCGGAAGCCATTTCCTATCGGGTGGCGACGGAACAGGCGGCGCAGGCGGCGGCGTAACGTCTGAGGGCTGACGTCGACAAAAAAACCGGCGGCACCCGTGAGGATGCCGCCGGAGAAGGTCAGATCAGAAGGTCCGGACTGGTTGTTATTCCCCCAAGCCCTCGAAGAGGGCGGTCGAGAGGTAGCGCTCGGCGAAGGACGGGATGATGACGACGATCGACTTGCCGGCGTTTTCGGGCTTCTTGCCGAGTTCGATGGCGGCCTTCAGCGCGGCGCCCGAGGAAATGCCGACCGGCACGCCTTCGATGCGGGCCACCTTGCGGGCTGTCTCGAAAGCGTCGTCATTGGAAATCTGCACCACCTCGTCGTAGATCTTGGTGTCGAGGATGGCGGGGGCGAAGCCGGCGCCGATGCCCTGGATCTTGTGCGGGCCAGGATCGCCGCCCGACAGCACGGGCGAGGCGGAGGGTTCGACCGCCACCACCCTGAGGTCGGGTTTCTTCGCCTTCAGCACCTGGCCGACACCGGTGATGGTGCCGCCGGTGCCGATGCCGGCGACGAAGATGTCGATGTCGCCCTCAGTGTCGTTCCAGATTTCTTCCGCGGTGGTCTTGCGGTGGATTTCCGGGTTGGCCGGGTTCTCGAACTGCTGCGGGATCACCGCATCCGGGGTCTGTTCGGCCAGTTCCTGCGCCTTGGCGATGGCGCCCTTCATGCCCTTCGGACCCTCGGTCAGCACCAGTTCGGCACCGAGCAGGGCCAGCATCTTGCGGCGCTCGATCGACATGGTCTCGGGCATGGTCAGGATCAGCCGGTAGCCGAGCGCGGCCGCTGCGAAGGCAAGCCCGATCCCGGTGTTTCCCGATGTCGGCTCGATGAGAACCGACTTGCCGGGCGTGATCTTGCCCTGCTCCTCGAGCGAGCGGATCATGGCGTAGCCGATACGGTCCTTCACCGAAGCGATCGGGTTGAAGAATTCGAGCTTGCCCATCAGCTTGGCCTTTACGCCCTCGGCTTCGGCCAGCTTGTCGAGGCGGACGATCGGGGTGTCGCCGATCGTATCGAGGATCGAATTGAAGATCCGGCCGCGACCGGGTTTTCTCTGCTCACTCATGTCTTCCTCCTCGGAAATGATCTTTTTCTGTGTGACCTCAATGTAGGATCGTGCCGCCCCGGTTACGAGGAAACCGCGACACAGGGCATGCCTCCCCGCGCAATCTGAATCCGGATCAGGGCAATTTCCAGAAAAATCTTTCTGCCGCCTCAGCGAACGAGGAAGCCACCGCCCAAGGGGTCATCGGGTTCGACGGAAAAGACCGCCTCGCCAGCATAATGCGCGTGGCCGCCGACGCGGACGGTCACCGCGTCGAAACGGCCCGCGCGAGCCGTCTCCGAGATGGTGCCGGAGAAGCGCGATCCGACGATGCTCTCGAATGTCCGGGTCTCGCCCGGCGCGACGCTGCCCTTCGCATGGAAAGCCGCCATCCGTGCGGTCACGCCCGAACCGGTCGGGGAGCGATCCACCTGCCTTTCGGCGAAAATGCAGACATTGCGGGTCGGCGCCTCCCTGCCCTCGCCGCCGTCGGTCAGGATCGAACCGTAGAGGAAGGCCAGATCGTCGGCGTCGGGATGATCGAGCGGCACCGCAGCGGCCACCGCATGCGTCAGCCGGTCGCCCGCCTCGATGAAGGCCGCCACCGGGTCGCGGCCAAAGGAGAGGCCGAAGCTCGCCGCCGGGGCGATGGCGTAAAAAGCGCCGCCATAGGCGACGTCGCAGCTTATCTCTCCGGAACCGGGCACGTTCACCACCACATCAGCGGCGAACAGGAAGGAGGGGACGCTGACGAAACTCACCTCTGCCGCGCGTCCGTTTCGGATCATCACCTCGGCCACAACCATCCCGCACGGACACTCGATGTTGACCGTGGCACGCTCGCCGCTCGCCTTCACCATGCCGCGATCGATGGCGAAACGGCCGAGCGCGATGATCGCGTGCCCGCACATGGTGGAATAGCCCTCATTGTGCATGAAGAGCACCGCCAGATCTGCGCCGGGCAGGCTCGGTTCGACCAGGATAGCGCCGTACATGTCGGCATGACCGCGCGGCTCGAACATCAGGATCTTTCGGAGATGGTCGAGATGATCGCGCACGTAGGCGCGCTTTTCGAGGATCGTCGCGCCGGGGATCGACGGATAGCCGGACGTGACGATCCGTAGCGGTTCGCCGCCGGTGTGCATGTCGACGACCCGCAACGGCTCCATCAGCCGGAGCCCGTCGAGCCGAAGCCGCCGGCACCGCGCGCGGTCTCCCCGGCCGCCTCGCGCACCTCCAGCACCACCTGCAGTGCGGGCGCCACCACCATCTGGGCGATGCGGGCGCCACGGGCGATCTCGAAGGGTTCGTCGCCGTGGTTGATGAGCAGCACCTTCACCTCGCCGCGATAGTCGGCGTCGATGGTGCCGGGCGTGTTGAGGCAGGTCACGCCGTGCCTGAAGGCGAGCCCGGAGCGCGGCCGCACCTGCCCCTCGTAGCCCTCGGGAATCTCGAAGACGAGCCCCGTCGGCACCAGCTCGCGGGCACCGGGGGCGAGCGTCAGCGGGGCATCCTCCGGCAGCGCGGCGCGCAGGTCCATGCCGGCCGCACCGGCGCTTTCATAAGCCGGCAGGTCGAGCCCCTCGGAATGGGGAAGACGAACGAGGCCGATCACCGGCCGGGCGAGTTGAAGCAGAGGATCTGACATGGGGCGAATGATCCGATGCGGCAGGCCGCGCGGTCAATTGCAACTCGCCCGGCGAACGGCTAGAAGTCCGCCCAATCAACAGGATTTGCGCCCCATGCCCGAAAGCATCGCCGAAGCGGTGGCCCGCCGCCGCACCTTCGCCATCATCTCCCACCCGGACGCCGGCAAGACCACGCTGACCGAAAAGCTTCTTCTGTTCGGCGGCGCCATCCAGCTCGCCGGCGAGGTGAAGGCTAAGAAGGACAAGATCCAGACGCGGTCGGACTGGATGAAGATCGAGCGCGAGCGCGGCATCTCGGTCGTCACCTCGGTGATGACCTTCGAGTATGGCGACCACGTCTTCAACCTGCTCGACACGCCGGGCCACGAGGACTTTGCCGACGACACCTACCGCACGCTGACGGCCGTCGATGCCGCGGTGATGGTGATCGACGCGGCCAAGGGCATCGAGCCGCGGACCTTGAAGCTCTTCGAGGTCTGCCGGCTGCGCGACATCCCGATCGTCACCTTCGTCAACAAGATGGACCGAGAGGCGCGCAATCCGTTCGAGATCCTCGACGAGGTGGAGGAGAAGCTGGCGCTCGACACCGCGCCGATGACCTGGCCGATCGGCCAGGGCAAGTCCTTTGCCGGCACCTATCATCTGGCGAAGAGCGCGGTGCGCGGCTCGGACTCGGAGAAGGAACTGACCAGGGTCAACGGCCCCGAGGCCGATCTCGCGGCCGGCCGGCTGCCGGAGAACGAGCGCGCCACCTTCATCGAGGAAGCCTCGCTCGCCATCGAGGCCTGCAAGCCCTTTGATCTCGAAGCCTTCCGCGAAGGCCATCTGACGCCGGTCTATTTCGGCTCGGCGCTGAGGAACTACGGCGTGCGCGACCTGATCGAAGCACTCGGCACCTATGCGCCGCAGCCGCGTGCCCAGGTGGCCGACGTGCGCACGGTCGAGGCGACCGACGACAAGATGACGGCCTTCGTCTTCAAGATCCAGGCCAACATGGACCCCAACCACCGCGACCGCATCGCCTTCGTGCGCGTGTGCTCGGGCCAGCTCCAGCGCGGCATGAAGGCGCGGCTGTCGCGCACCGGCAAGCCGATGGGGCTTTCGGCGCCGCAGTTCTTCTTCGCCTCGCAGCGGCAGATCGCCGATACCGCCTATGCCGGCGACGTGGTGGGCATCCCCAACCACGGCACGCTGAGGATCGGCGACACGCTGACCGAGGGCGAGGCGCTGGTTTTCCAGGGCGTGCCGAACTTCGCACCGGAGATCCTGCGCCGCGTGCGGCTCGAGGATGCGATGAAGGCCAAGAAGCTGAAGGAAGCGCTGCAACAGATGGCCGAGGAGGGCGTGGTGCAGCTGTTCACGCCCGAGGACGGCTCGCCGGCCATCGTCGGCGTGGTCGGCGCGCTGCAGCTCGACGTGCTCAAGGAGCGGTTGTCGGCTGAATACGGCCTGCCGGTCAGTTTCGAGATGTCGCGTTTCTCGGTCTGCCGCTGGATCTCGGCCGATTCCAAGACCGAGCTCGAACGCTTCGTCGACCGCCACCGCGGCGACATCGCCCGCGATCTCGACGGCGACCCGGTCTTCCTCGCCTCCGACGGCTTCTCGCTCAACTACGAGGCCGAGCGCTATCCCGACATCAAGATGGTCGCCATCAAGGAGTATCACGTCGCCAAGGCGGCGTGATCGAACCGTTTCGTTCGATTTTCATTGAAAAGGGGCGCGTCTTGCGGCGCGCCCCAAGGCCCGGTCCGAAGACCCTCCGGCAAGGCTCGCACCGCGCCGGAGGATCTTCTTTCCCGGGAGGATGTCAAAGCGTGCCCGACCCCAGCTGCTCGGCGATGTAATCGGCCTGGCGGATCGCCAGCGACACAATGGTCAGCGTCGGGTTTTCCGTTGCCCCCGTCGTGAACTGGCTGCCGTCCGAGACGAAAAGGTTCGGGATGTCGTGCGTCTGCCCCCATTTGTTGACGACGCCGTCGGAGGCCTTCTCGCTCATCCGGTTGGTGCCCAGATTGTGCGTCGAAGGATAGGGCGGGGTGGGGAAGGTGCGAATTGCGCCGACCGCCTCATACATCGCCGCCCCCTGCCTGTAGGCGTGGTTGCGCATGGCGATGTCGTTCGGATGGTCGTCGAAATAGACGTCCGGAACGGGCAGGCCGTGCGCATCCTTGAGCTCCTTGTGCAGGGTGATGCGGTTCTTCTCCTGCGGCATGTCCTCGCCCACCACCCACAATCCGGCGAGATGATCGTACTTGTCGAGCGCCGAGGTGAAGCTGCGGCCCCAGCCGCCGGGATCGAGGAAAGCCGCCATGAAGGGCAGGCCGAGCGAGAGCGTTTCGAGTTCATAGCCGCCGACGAAGCCGCGCGAGGGGTCGTGGCGCGCCTCGTCCTGCATGATCCCGGCCATGATGGTGCCGCGGTAGAAATGCACCGGCTTGTCGAAGACGGCGTAGACCGAGCCGGTGGTGTGACGCATGTAGTTGCGGCCGACCTGACCGGAGGAATTGGCAAGCCCGTCGGGGAACATGCTGGACGCCGAGTTGAGCAGAATGCGCGGGCTTTCGATCGAATTGCCCGCCACGCAGACGGCGCGCGCCTTCTGCCGCTGCTGGTTGCCGTCCTTGTCGGCATAGACGACCCCGGTCACCTTTCCCGTGTCGTCATGCTCGATCATCAGCACCATGCACTCGGGACGAACCTCCAGCTTGCCGGTGGCTTCGCCCTTGGGGATTTCGGTGTAGAGCGTCGACCATTTGGCGCCCCATTTGCAACCCTGGAAGCAGAAGCCGGTCTGCTGGCAGGCATTGCGGTCGTCGCGATACTCGGAGTTGATCGCCATGCGGCCGGTATGGACCTCCTTGTAGCCGAGCGCCTTGGCGCCTGCCTCGAAGACCTTGAAGTTGTTGTTGCCGGGCAGACCGGGAATGCCGTTGGTCCGGGTCACGCCCATCTTGTCCTCGGCCTTGGCGTAATAGGGCTCGAGGTCGGCGAGCGTGATCGGCCAGTCGAGGAGGTTGGCACCCTCGATCGCGCCGTAGGTCGTCAGTGCCTTGAACTCGTGCTCCTGGAAGCGCAGCGAGGCGCCGGCCCAGTGGGTGGTGGTGCCGCCCACCGCCTTGACGATCCAAGCCGGCAGGTTGGGAAAATCCTTCGACACCCGCCAGTCGCCGGATGTGGTGCGGTTGTCGAGCCAGGCGAGCTGGCTGAAGGAATCCCACTCGTCGTTGATGAAATCCTCGTATTCGATGCGCTTGCCGGCTTCCAGAATGACGACGTCGATGCCTTTCTGGGCCAGTTCATTGCCCAGCGTTCCGCCGCCGGCGCCCGAACCGATGATGACGACGACGCCATCGTCGTCCAATGCGTAAGGTGCTGCCATGTTCTCCTCCCGAGACTTGCAGGCGCGCGGCTCAGAGCCACTCGATGTCGTTGAAACCGCGGTCGATGTAGCCGCCCTTGGAATAGGATTCGCCCTCGTAGCCGAACAGCGGCCAGACCTCTTTCTGATTGTAGAGGCCGGTCACCAGACCGCCGCGCACCGTCTGGAAGAAGGGCGTTTCCTCGATGTCGCGCAGGATGGCGACGCGGTCGTCCTCCCAGCCGAGGCCGCGATAGCCGTCAGCGCCGGCGCGGCTGTCGAGATCGGCGATGCCCGCCTCGACCATGGCCGCCTTTTCCGGGTCGTCGTAGCCCTTCATGGCGATGGCGTAGAACTTGTCTGGCACGTGATCGTGCGGATAGACGTCGCGCGCCATCTGGATGAGCGTCGCCATCGTCTCGGGCTTGAGCGCCCTAGTCTCCATGCCCCAGGCATGAAGCGGGCTGATCACCGCCCCGCCGGACACGACGAGGACGGCGAGCGCACCCGCCTCCCCGGCTTTCCTGAAAAGGTCGCGACGGGACATGCCCTGCCCGCCCTGATAGATCGTCACCATTGTCATTTCCTCCCGATTGATGGACCCGGCGGACCTCCACCCGCCCGGCCCGGAATTCATCTGTACCGGCCGTGCCGCTGCAGAACCTCGATCTGATAGCCGTCCGGATCGGCCACGAAGAAGAAGCGGGCCAGAAGCGCGCCCTCGCGGTTGAACTCGACGATCTTGCGCGGCGACAGGCCGGCGTCGGTGAACCGCGCGTGCTCGGCATCGAGATCGTCGACGCAGAAGGCGATGTGGCCGTAGCCGTCGCCGAGGTTGTAGGGTTCGGTGCGGCCCTTGTTAATGGTCAGTTCGACTTCGAAATCGTTCTCGCCGTTGCGCAGGTAGACCAGCGTAAAATCGTCGAAGTCGAGACGCTCGGCGATCTCGAGACCGAACCCCGTCCGGTAGAATGAAACCGACCGTTCCTCGTCGAGAACACGGATCATCGAATGAATTGCCTTGGCCACACCTGTCTCCCGTTCGGCGCCACTTCGCCGGCGGCGCTGTTTCCATTTCGGACTGATTATTGCACCGGGAAAACGGGGTGGGTGGTAGTTGGCTACCACGCGCGCGTCCCGACAGAGGCTATCGTTCTCAATCAGAGTTGCGCAACGGCGCAAGCACGCGGATAATCATCGGCACGGAGCGTCCGGTCACCGCCGGTCGAGCCGCAAAAAGACCAAGAAAAACGGGAGGATGACATGTGCAATGTGTTCGCGGCGCAAGATCCCAGCCGCTACCAGAACGTCAACCGGTCGCTGCGCATCGACGGCCATTCCACCAGCATCCAGCTCGAAAGAGCCTTCTGGGACCTGCTCGACGAGATCGCCCTCTCACAGGGCATGACGACGCCGAAGTTCCTCAGCAAGCTCTATGACGAGGCCGTCGAAATCAACGGCGCGGTGCCCAACTTCGCCTCGCTGCTTAGGACCACATGTGCCCTCTATCTTCAGGGCGCGCGGCCGACGCAAGCCGATCTGCACGCGCTGGCGAGTTGAGCGGGCATTCCTTCGTCCCGGCTCAGAAGCCGTGGACGAAGGTGTCGTAGAGCAGCTTGAAGTTCAGGACCAGGATCAGCCCGGCCACCAGCCAGGAGAGCGCCGCCACCTTCTTCGAGATCACGAAGCGGCCCATCTTGCGCTTGTCGGTGACGAAAGTGACGAGCGGGATGACGGCGAAGGGCAGCTGCATCGACAGGATCACCTGACTGAGGATCAGGAGTTCCGCCGTGCCGCTTTCGCCGTAGAGCCAGGTGACCACGATCACCGGCACGATGGCGATGGCGCGCGTGATCAGCCGGCGCACGAAGGGCGAGAGCCTGAGGTGCAGAAACCCTTCCATGACGATCTGGCCGGCGAGTGTAGCCGTTACCGTCGAGTTCACCCCCGATGCCAGAAGCGCGATCGCGAAGAGGGTCGAGGCGATCCCAAGCCCCAGAAGCGGCGAGAGCAGCTTGTGGGCGTCTTGGATTTCGGCGACATCCTGGTTACCGGAGGTGTGGAACACGGCCGCCGCAATGATCAGGATCGCGGCATTGATGAACAGCGCCAGCATCAGCGCGACGGTGGAATCGATCGTCGCCCACTTGATGGCGTCGCGCCGTCCCTCGTCGTTGCGCTCATAGGCGCGGGTCTGCACGATCGAGGAGTGCAGATAGAGATTGTGCGGCATGACGGTGGCGCCGATGATGCCGATGGCGATGTAGAGCATCGCCGGATTGGTGACGATCTCGGTTTTCGGAATGAACCCGCCGAGAACTTCCACGATAGGCGGCGAGGCTGCCGCGAGCTGGATAACGAAGCAGACCGCAATCACCACAAGGAGCATGATCACGAAGGCTTCGAGAAAGCGGAACCCTTTCTGCATCAGGAAGAGCAGCAGGAAGGCGTCGAGCGCCGCAATGAGCGCGCCGCCGATCAGCGGGATTCCGAAGAGAAGCTGAAGCGCGATCGCCGTGCCGATCACCTCGGCGAGGTCGCAGGCGATGATCGCCAGTTCGCACGCCACCCAGAGCGCGAAGTTGACCGGTCGCGGATAGTGATCGCGGCAGGCCTGGGCGAGGTCGCGGCCGGTGGCGATGCCGAGGCGTGCCGCATGGGCCTGAAGAAGGATCGCCATCAGGTTCGACAGCATGATGACGGCGAGAAGCGTATAGCCGAACTGGGCGCCACCGGCGAGGTCGGTGGCCCAGTTGCCCGGGTCCATGTAGCCCACCGAGACCATGTAGCCGGGACCGAGGAAGGCAAAGAGCTTGCGCCACCACATGCCGCCCGTGGGTACGTACACGCTGGCATTCACCTCGGGCAGGCTGAGCCTTTCGGACGCACCGCGCGTGCCTTTGCGCCAGCCGTGCTCCTGTCGCTCGTCGACTATATTTTCGGACATACAAACCGCACTCTCTGTCACAGGTAACGAAAGGCTACACCCGGACTTTGAATTATGCAACAGGCTATATTTCATCGACTTTGCTTGTTGCAGCTCCGCTCGGGGGCTTGCTGATCACGGAAGGGGACAGACGCTTCCGCGACCAATTCACCGGTCGGCAAAAAACTGAGCCTGTGCTATGGATCATCCGCAGCACGGTGGAAGCAGGAGCCCTCAGAGGTGGCAAAGTCGGTCAAGAAAGCGGTCCCGGACTTCGCCTATGGCGAATCGCTGCCGGACGCCGACACCCATTCGGAAGGTTTTCGGCAGACCCGCGAGGCGCGGCGCAACGCGCTCGTCGAGGACTATGTCGAACTGATCGCCGACCTGATCGAGGACGGCAACGAGGCGCGTCAGGTCGATATCGCCGCACGCCTCGGCGTCGCCCAGCCGACGGTCGCCAAGATGCTCAACCGGCTGACATCGGAAGGACTCGTCACCCGCAAGCGCTATCGCGGCGTGTTCCTGACCGAGGAAGGGCAGAAGGTGGCGCAGGAAAGCCGGGAGCGCCACCGCACCGTCGTCGCCTTCCTCCTGTCGCTCGGCATCTGCGAGGAGACAGCCCGCATCGACGCCGAGGGGATCGAGCACCATGTCTCCGCCGAAACGCTCGACGCCTTCCGCCGGACGATGGCCGACAAGAACTAGCCCTCACTCACCAAGCGCGATCCCCTCGCGGCGCGGGTCGGCGCCGCCCTGCAGGCCCTCCGGCGTTACCGCGATGGCGTGGAGGCCGGAATTGATGTCGCCCAATTTTACCTCGTAGCCCAGCGCCTCGAGCGGCGCTTTCAGCTTTTCGGCCGCAGTGCCGGCTTCCAGATCGAAACGGCCAGTGCGATTGACCAGATGAGGGGCGGAGACCGCCTGTTGCGGGTCCATGTTCCAGTCGATGCGGTTGAGGACCGCCTGCGCCACATAGCCGATGATCTGGCTGCCGCCGGGTGACCCGACGACGAAGACCGGCTTGCCGTCCTTGAGCACGATCGTCGGCGCCATGGAGGAACGCGGCCGCTTGCCGGGCTCGACGCGGTTAGCCACCGGCACGCCGTCGACATGGGTGCGGAAGGAGAAATCGGTGAGTTCGTTATTGAGCAGGAAGCCCCGCACCATCAGCCGCGAGCCGAAACCGTTCTCGATCGTCGTCGTCATCGACAGCGCGTTGCCGTAGCGGTCGACGATGGAGATGTGGCTGGTGGACGGGAGTTCGATCGCGGCGCCGTCGGCCCAACGGGGATAGCTGTTCAGGGCGTGGTCGAAGGCCGGCATGCCGGGCTCGACCGTTTCCAATGCCTTGTCGCCTTCCAGCAATTTCGCGCGCCCGGACAGATAGGCGTCATCGACCAGCCCCTTCACCGGCACCGGCACAAAATCCTCGTCGGCCATGTAGCGCTCGCGGTCGGCGAAGGCGAGACGGCTGGCGTCGCCGATCAGCCGCCAACTCTCGGCACTTTCCACGCCGAGGCCTGCCAGATCGGAGGGTTCCACCAGCTTGAGGATCTGCCCGACGGTCAGCCCGCCCGAGGAGGGCGGCCCCATGCCGCAAACCTCGTGCGCCCGGTAAGTGACGCAAACCGGCGGACGCGCCTTGATCGTGTAGGTCGCGAAGTCCTCGAGCGAGAGGACTCCGGGATTGCCCTCGGCCTCCCGGACGGTGCTGACGATGTCGGCGGCGATCGGGCCTTCGTAAAACGCCTTCGCACCGCCCGCCGCGATCAGTCTCAATGTGTCCGCATAGGCAGGATTCTTCAGAGTGGCGCCTTCGGCCAGCGGTTCGCCGCCGGGCAGGAAATAGTCGCGCGCATTGCCGTAGCGCGACAGCCGTTCGACATCGCCGGCAATCGAGGCGGCCATGCGCGGGGAGACCTCGAAGCCATCTTCGGCGAGCGTGATCGCGTCGTCGAAGAGCCCGGCCCAGTTGGCTCGGCCCCAGCGGCGATGGGCCTCCTCCATCAGCATCGGCGTGCCGGGCGTTCCGACCGAGCGGCCGCCCACCACCGCGTCAAAGAATTGAAGTGGCTCGCCGTTCTCGTCGAGAAAGAGTTTCGGCGTGGCCTGGAGCGGTGCAGTCTCGCGACCGTCGAGCGTGGTGATTTCGCCGGAGGCCGCATCGTACCAGACGAGGAACGCCCCGCCGCCGAGACCCGAGGATTGCGGCTCGACGAGACCGAGCACGGCCTGCACCGCCACCATCGCATCGGCCGCAGTACCGCCGTCTGCTAGCACGTCGGCGCCGGCGCGGACAGCAAGGGGATTGGCGGCGACCACCATCCAGTCCTTGGCTTTGACGGGTTTGCCGGCCGCCTTGGCCTCGAGCGCCGCGGCAAGTTGGGGATCTGAAGCGACGGAAGCGCCCACCGGCGTCGCGGGTTCCGGCGCAACCGCATCGGAAGCCTGTTCTTGAGCGTAGGCGGGGGCCAGTGCAAATGTCGCGGGCAGCGTGGCCAGAAGGACCAGAAGAAGGCGGCGCATGGAGATCTCCCCTGTCTGCGGCGTCACGGGGGACGCCTCGAGGGAGAAGTCTAAACGCATGACCGGCCGCGTCCAGTGGGCGCAGCCGGTCGGATGTCTCAATAGGTCAGTTTACGCTTACGCACTCGCCTTGATGAAGGTGCCGTTGCGGAGTTCGTTGACGGCCTGCACCAGCTCCTCGCGGGTGTTCATCACGATCGGACCGTGCCAGGCGACGGGTTCCTGGATCGGGCGACCCGAGACGAGCAGGAAGCGGATGCCTTCCTCGCCGGCCTGCACGGTCACCTCGTCGCCCTTGTCGAAGACGACCAGCGTGCGGTCGCCCGACATGTCACGAAGATGCACTTCCTCGCCGTTGACTTCCTTTTCGACCAGAACGCCGAAGGGCTTGGACGCATCGCGGAAGGTACCGGAGCCAGCGAAGATATAGGCAAAGGCCGACCGATAGGTGTCGATCTTGAAGGTCTTCTTCCGGTTCGGCGGCACCGAGATGTCGACATAGCTCGGCTCGGCGGCGATACCGTCGACCGGACCTTTCTTGCCCCAGAACTCGCCGGAGACAATGCGAGCGACGGTGCCGTCATCATCAACCTCGACGGGAATGTCGGGGGCCTTGATGTCCTGGTAGCGCGGCGCGGTCATCTTCAGCGAGGAGGGCAGGTTGGCCCAGAGCTGGAAACCGTGCATGCGGCCGTTGGCGTCACCGTTCGGCATTTCCTGGTGCATGATGCCGGAACCGGCTGTCATCCACTGCACGTCACCGGCGCCCAGCGTGCCCCGATTGCCGAGGCTGTCGCCATGCTCGACGGTGCCGGCGAGCACATATGTGATCGTCTCGATGCCGCGGTGCGGATGCCAGGGGAAGCCGCGGATATAGTCTTCCTCGCGTTCGTTGCGGAAATCGTCGAACATCAGGAAGGGGTCGGTCAGCGACGGATCGCCGAAGCCGAAAGCGCGACGCAGATGCACGCCGGCACCTTCTAGATGCGGCTGGGCAAGCGATTCATGCTTGACGGGTCTGATGGACATTTGTCTCTCCTCGGGCCGCCACTCCCTTGCTGCGGGAATACGGCCATTCGTTACGTTGGCACTAATGTAGCGACGATGGCCTTTCCGTATAAGGGGAAACAATGAAACGCACTGTTCACGCACGGCCACCGTCGTGCCCCGAAACCCCTCTGCCGCAGGGCTTTGCGGAACATGCGCGGCGCCGGCACGTTGTGCCACCATCAGAACAGGGAGGTTCCGATGTCCAACGAAAGCAACACCACCGACGCCATCGTCCACGACGCGAACGCCAGCAAGGGCGAGAAGCTCGAAAAGCTTCGCGACATGGGCTACGAACTCAAGCGATATGCGACGAAGAACCAGACCAGCATCGACGACGTCGAGGCCAAGGTCGCCGAGATCAAGTCGGCCCGCGCGCGCATCGAAGGCGAAAAGTGATCCTGCCTAGCGCCGTCCGGCCGCGATGGCGTCGCCGAGCGGGATTTCCGTCGTTTCCTTGATGTCCTCCATCACGAAGGAGGCCGAGACATCTGCGAGCGGCACCTTTTCGATGAGGCGCTGATAGAGCCTGTCATAGGCCTTCACGTCCGAGACCCGCGCTTTGAGCACGTAATCGAGATCGCCCGAGGTGCGGTAGACGCCGACGATCTCCGGAAAGCTGGTGACGGCGGCCCGAAACCGCTTGAGCCAGTTGGGATCATGGTTGGCGGTCTTGACGAACACGAAGACAGAGAGCCCGCAGCCCGCGCGCTCGGCATCGAGCACGGCGACCCGCCCCTTTATCAGACCCTTTTCCTCGAGAATGCGCGTGCGGCGCCAGCACGCGTTGCGCGACAGGTGCACGCGCTCGGCCAGTGATTCGACAGAAAGGGTCGCATCGCGCTGCATTTCCGAAAGAATTCGTACGTCCGTCTCGTCAAGTACGCTCATGCGGGATGATTATCCCAAAACTTGGCGCATTCAAAGATTTTTTGGGAACATGTTCCGCGAGGATGCAGGATACTGGTGGCCACATCAGTTCAGGAGCCAGCCATGCAAACCCTCACCCGCCTCTTCACCCAGCATCCCGGCTCGGTCGAGGAGACCTATTTCGAGCATATGCGCTTCGCGCTGACCTTTGCCGGCCTGCTCTTTCTCGCCGGCGGCGCCGCGCTCTGCCACGCCGTGCTGCCGTTTACCTTTGAGAAAACGGCGAGCGGTATCATCAACCGGCTGCATCACAGAATGCATAACCGGAGCAAATGACGCCACATGTGTCGCTGGGCCGCCTATAGGGGTGTCGCCATCCCGCTCGAACAGATCGTCTCCGCTCCGGGGCACTCACTCATTGAGCAGTCACACTGCGCCTCGCAAGCCAAGACCGCCACGAACGGCGACGGTTTCGGCATTGCCTGGTACGGCGACCATCCCGAACCGGGGCTTTATCGAGACATCCTGCCGGCCTGGTCCGACTGCAATCTCAAATCACTGGCGCGGCAGATCCGTTCGCCGCTGTTTCTTGCCCATGTCCGCGCCTCGACCGGCGGGGCAACGAGCCGCGACAACTGCCATCCCTTCGTGCACGGCCGCTGGTCGTTCATGCATAACGGCCAGGTGGCGGGCTTCGAGCGGATCCGTCGTCCGCTCGAATATGCGCTGTCCGACCGGCTCTATGCCAGCCGCCGTGGCACCACGGATTCGGAACTGATGTTCCTGCTCGCGCTGGAATTCGGCCTCGACGACGACCCCGCGGAAGCGATCGCCGAGATGATCCGCTTCGTGATGGCGGCCTCCGACAGGGAGGGGCTTTCTACCCTCGTCCGTTTCACCGCCGCGCTCTCCGACGGGGACGTGCTCCACGCAGTGCGCTATTCGACCGATTGCCACGCGCCGACGCTCTACTCTGCACCGATGTGCGGCGGGCGCGGCCACTGCCTGGTTTCTGAACCCTTCGAGGATCATGACGCCAAATGGCACGAGATCCCGGCGGGCAGCTTCGTCACGCTGCGCGATGGCGGCATGTCGGTGCGCCGGTTCGAGCCTGCGGGCGGATCGCCTGTGAAACTCGCCGCGTCGGCCTGATCAGCTGAACCTGTCGGCGATCAGCCGCGCCAGTCGGTCCGCCACCTCGTCCTTGCCCAGATCGGGCCAGTCCTCGACACCCTGCTGGGAGACGATGCGTACCGTGTTGCGCGTGCCGCCCATGATGCCGGTGGCGGCCGAGACGTCGTTGGCGACGATCATGTCCGCGCCCTTGCGCGCGAGCTTGGAGCGCGCGTTCTCGATCACGTCGGCGGTCTCCGCGGCGAAGCCGACGACGACCCGCGGGCGCTTCTCGTGATGGCCGACTGTCTTGAGGATGTCGGGGTTCTCGGCGAGTTCGAGCGCGGGCGGCCCCTCGCCCGGCTTCTTCTTGATCTTGTTGTCCGATGACGATGCCACCCGCCAGTCGGCGACGGCCGCGACCATGACCGCAATGTCGGCGGGCAGGTGCGAGGTGACCGCGTCGAGCATCTCGGCCGCGCGCTCCACATGGACCATGGTGACCCCTTGCGGATCGGGAATGGTCACCGGGCCTGAGATCAGCGTCACCTCGGCACCGAGTTTCGCCAGCGCGGCCGCGATCGCGTGGCCCTGACGGCCAGAGGAGCGGTTGGCGATGTAGCGCACGGGGTCGATCGGCTCATGGGTGGGGCCGGAGGTGACAATCGCCGTCTTGCCAGCAAGGGGCCTGTCGCCTCCCCCAAGCAGGTTTTCCACGGCGGCGACGATCGCCAGCGGCTCGGACATGCGGCCGGTGCCGGCCTCGCCGCTTTCGGCCATTTCGCCGGTCTCGGGGCCGATGAAGGCAATGCCGTCGCCCTTGAGCGTCACGACATTGCGAGCGGTGGCCGGGTGCGACCACATGGCCGGGTTCATCGCGGGGGCGACGAGGACGGGGGCATTGGTAGCGAGAAGCACGGCGGTCGCCAGATCACTGGCCTGTCCGGTCGCCATCTTCGCCATCAGGTCGGCGGTGGCAGGCGCGACGAGCACCAGATCGCAGTCACGCGCCAGACGGATATGGCCGACATCCTGCTCGTCCTCACGCGAGAACAGATCGGTGTAGACATGGTCTGCGGCGAGCGCGCCGACGGCGAGCGGCGTGATGAATTCCTGCGCACCGGCGGTCATGACGGGTCGCACCGAGGCGCCGCGCTCGCGCAGGCGGCGGATCAGGTCGAGCGACTTGTAGGCGGCAATGCCACCCGAGATGACGAGAAGGATATGCTTGCCGGCGAGGGTCATGAAATGTCGTCCCACGGATTGATGATTTCGATGCCGCAATTCTCAAAATCGGCGACATTGCGGGTCGCGAGCGGCAGGCCGCGCCTGCGCGCGATCGCCGCGATCTGGGCATCCGCCCCGGCCATGGGGCGCCCGCCGTTGCGGCAAGCCGACATGATATCTGCGTAGTGCAGCGCGTCCGCCCGTTCGAAGGCGAATATCCGGTTGGCGAATTCGATTTCCAGAATGGCGTTCAAGGCGGCCAGAAGTGCGGCTTTGCGCTTGCTGTCTGGCATGAAGGCGAGACCGAAGCGCAACTCCGCCTCGATGGTCGTCGTCAGAAACCGCACAGAAGCGCGTTCGTCGCCATACCAGCGCGCGACGGCGGGGTCCGGTTGCGGCTTCATGATTTCCGAAATGACGTTCGTATCGACGATCATCCGGGTTCCTCGTCCCAGGACTCGAAAGGAACCGGACGCTCGGCAGGCTCGCGGAGCGGGATCGTGAACTCGATACCGCCGAGCGGTTCGACCAGGGCGCGGATGCGCTCGTAGGAGGTCTTTCCGTTGAGGCCGGCCGCCTCGCGCGGGTGGCCTACGCCTTCACCGAGCAATAGCCGGGCTTCCTCTTCCATGGAACGTCCATGCTTCGCCGCGCGCTCGCGCAGCCGCTGCTTGATGCGGTCGTCCAGGTTACGAATGGTCAGTGTCGCCATGGGAAGCCCTCGCCGCTCGATTGCAGGCAATGTAGGCAGTGACTGCAATGCAGTCAAATGACACGTATCGGCGACATTCAGGAATGAAGCGCCCCCGGAGCGAGATCCGGGAGCGCCTTTGAATGCGGTATTCAGGCGGCCTTCACGATCTCGACGAGTTCGATGTCGAAGACGAGATCCTGGCCGGCGAGCGGATGGTTGGCATCCACCGTCACTTGGTTCTCGTCGAAGCCGGCAACCACGAGCGAGATCGGACCCTGCGGCGTCCGCGCCTGCAACTGCATGCCCGGCTGGAGGTCGATCTCGGCAGGGATCTGGCTGCGCGGGACCTGCTGCACCTTGGCCTCGTCATGGGGACCGTAGGCTTCGGCGGCCGGCACGGTGACGGTCTGCTTGTCGCCGACCTTCATGCCCTGCACCTCGCGGTCGAGCCCACCGATGATCTGTCCGGAACCGAGCTGAAACTCGAGCGGCTCGCGGCCCTCCGAACTGTCGAACTGGTTTCCGTCGGTCAGCTTGCCGACATAGTTGATGCGGACCGTATCTCCGGTCTTGGCTTCCGTCATGAATGATTCCCAATGCTGGTTTTCGAGCCCCGCAAACGGCGTGTCAGGCACGCGGGGCCGGCGCATCTGCACCAGCCGGCGGGGCGTTTGTCGTGACCGCAGCCTTGGGCGCGGTCGGCGAACACTGCTCTCAGGCAGCACCCCAAGCCTACGGATATGAGCGAAAAATGCAAATCACGGCCCGATTCGTGCTGAAACAGGCGCTATTCGATCAGTACAATCGGACGGCGATCGCCACGAGTGCCACAGCGATGACCCAGAGGGCGATGCGGCCGGAGCGGGAGTGGCGGGCCTCGGCACGTCCGATCGCCTCGGCGGTCGCCGCGTCGAAGCGCAGACCGTGCTCGGCCATCGTGCCCACCTCCTCGGCGAGCTTTTCCGATCGCGCGGCCAGCTGCGGCAACTGTTCGCCCAGCCGCACCGCCGCCTCGAGCCCGTCACGGAAATCGACCAGCAGGCGTTTGGGCCCGAGATTGTCGCGGATCCAGCTTCCGACCACCGGTTCGGCAGCCTTCCACATGTTGAAGCGCGGATCGAGCGTGCGGGCCACGCCTTCGACCACCACCATGGTCTTCTGCAGCATGATGAGTTCCGGTCGGGTCTGCATGTCGAAGAGCTCTGTCACCTCGAAAAGCAGCGTCAGGAGCCGCGCCATGGAGATGGTTTCGGCCGACTGCCCGTGGATCGGCTCGCCGATGGCGCGGATCGCCTGGGCGAAGCTCGCCGGATCATGCTCGGCGGGAACGTAACCCGCCTGGAAATGGACGTCGGCGACACGCCGATAGTCGCGGGTGATGAAGCCGTAGAGGATCTCGGCGAGGAAGCGGCGCTCCTTCTTTCCGAGGCGCGAGACGATGCCCATGTCGACGGCGACGATGGTGCCTGCCGGATCGACGAAGAGATTTCCCTGGTGCATGTCGGCATGGAAGAAACCGTCACGCAGCGTGTGGCGCAGGAAGGACTGGATCAGGGTCTCGGCGAGCGCTTCGAGATCGAAGCCGGCGGCCTTGAGTCCGGCGACATCGCCCATCTTGATGCCGTCGATCCACTCCATCGTCACGCAGTCGCGGCCGGTGCGCTCCCAGTCGACCGCAGGCACGCGGAAGCCCGGGTCGTCCTTCGTGTTCTCCGCCATCTCTGACAGCGCAGCGGCCTCGAGACGCAAGTCCATCTCCACCTTGGTGGTCTGTTCGAGCGTTCGGGTCACCTCGACGGGACGCAGACGGCGGGTCGCCGGCACATAGCGTTCCTGCATCTCGGCGACGAGATAGAAGGTATCGAGATCCTTGCGGAAGCGCTTGCGCACGCCGGGGCGGATCACCTTGACCGCGACCTTCTTGCGCCCGGCTTCCGTCATCACCTCGGCGGGATGGACCTGGGCTATGGAGGCCGCGGCAATCGGCGCATCGAAACGGGTGAAGAGATCCTCGATCGGACGACCGAGCGAATCCTCGATCTCCTTGCGCGCCTCGGCCTCCGGGAACATCGCCATGCGGTCCTGCAGAGCAGCCAGATCGGCGGCGATCTCGGCGCCCACGACATCCGGACGGGTGGCAAGGAACTGGCCGAGTTTGACCCAGGAAGGCCCCAGCCGCTCGACGGCGCGCGAAAGCCGGTCGGAACGCTCGGCATTGCGGGCCTTGCGGCGGGCGAAAGGCTTGGCGACCTTCTGAAGGAAGCGCGCCGGCGGCGGCAGTTCTTCCGGCGGCAAGGCCTCGATCACGCCCTCGCGCACGAGAACGTAGCCCGCCGCGATCAGGCGCAGATAGGTAGAGGGTGCATGCACGTCAGAGCTTCCAGCCGGAATGCAGCGCCGCGACGCCGCCGGTGTAGTCGGTCCAGGTGACGCGGCCGAAACCGGCGCGTTCGATCATGGCGGCGAAATCCTGCTGGCGCGGGAACTTGCGGATCGATTCCACCAGATACTGGTAGGGCTCGGCGTCGCCGGCGATCGCCTTGCCCATCCTCGGGATACCGTTGAAGGACCAGGCTTCGTAGAGCTTGTCGAGGATCGGCATCTGCACCTCGGAAAATTCCAGGCAGAGAAAGCGGCCGCCGCGCCTGAGCACCCGGTAGGCTTCCCTGAGCGCCTTGTCGATATCGGGGACGTTGCGAATGCCGAAGGCGATCGTGTAGGCGTCGAACGACTTGTCCGCGAAGGGCAGTTCCTCGGCATTGGCCTCGACGAATTCGAGATGGGCGGCGAGCCCGCGCTTTTCCGCCCGTTCCTGCCCGACGCCGAGCATCGAGCCGTTGATGTCGAGCACCGTGCCGAGCGCTTCCTTCTTCGAGGCCTCGACGATGCGGAAGGCGATGTCGCCGGTACCGCCGGCCACGTCGATGAAGCGCCAGCCGGGCTTCTTCGGCGGGTTGAGCGCGGTGATCATCGCATCCTTCCAGACCCGGTGCATGCCGCCGGACATCACGTCGTTCATGATGTCGTAGCGCTTGGCGACCTTGTGGAAGACGTCGTTGACCAGCCCCTGCTTCTCACCCTCGCCGACGGAGGCGAATCCGTAGGAGGTGGCCATGGAGCCGTCGGCGGCGGTGGCGCGGTTCTTCGACATCGGATCCCGTTCCCGTAATTCGTCATCTTCCACAATGCCGGCAGCAGTTGCCCGGCATGTTCGGCCGGACCATAGCGAAACTCTGTCCGGCGCGCTATCTAACCGCCTGACCGAGCCATGCGGCAAAGCGCGCGGGCCTTATAGGCCAGCCGGGCTGCAGTGGCCACACAAACTGTCGCTGGAATATGGAGCTCCCTTGCCCGAACTGCCAGAGGTCGAAACGGTTCGCCGCGGGCTCGCCCCGGTCATGGAAGGCGCGCGCATCCTCTCCGTCGAGCAGCGCCGTCCGGACCTGCGCTTCGCCTTTCCGGACAATTTCGCCGGCCGCGTCGCCGGAACCCGCATCCTTCGCCTCGGCCGCCGGGCAAAGTATCTGCTCGCAGACCTCGATTCCGGCGAGACTCTGGTCAGCCATCTCGGCATGTCCGGCTCCTTCCGCATCGAGGCCAAAGACGGCACCGAGCTGCCGGGCGTCTTTCACATGCCGCGCGGCAAGGCGGACGCGCACGATCACGTGGTTTTCGAACTGGACGGTCCGGCGGGTCGCGCGCGTGTTCTCTATAATGATCCGCGCCGGTTCGGTTACATGGACCTGATTTCGACCGACCGCATGGACCAGCATCCGTGGTTTTCCGCCCTCGGCGTCGAACCGGTCGGCAACCAGCTGTCCGCGCCCTATCTGGCGGAAAAATTCCGCGGCAAGAAGGCGCCGCTGAAGGCGGCATTGCTCGACCAGTCGATCATCGCCGGGCTCGGCAACATCTATGTCTGCGAGGCGATGTGGCGCAGCCGGCTCGGACCCAAAAAGCAGGCCGGAGACCTGGTCACCAAGGCCGGTCACCCGCGCGAGAAACTCGAACGGCTGGTGCCGGCCATAAGAGAGGTGATCGACGAGGCGATAGAGGCTGGCGGATCGTCGCTGCGCGACCATATACAGACGGACGGGACGCTCGGTTATTTCCAGCACCGCTTCTCGGTCTACGACCGGGAGGGAGAGACTTGCAGGCGCGCGGGCTGTAACGGTACGGTCTCGCGCATCGTACAGAGCGGGCGATCGACCTTCTATTGCCCACGCTGCCAGACGGGCTGACGGGCGACCGCGGCCGATCCATTCCGCCTCGCCGGGAGAAAAGGTGATTTCATGACTTCCAAACCGCTCAAAACCGAAACGCGCGGCCGCGTGGCGATCCTCACGCTCAACCGTCCCGAAGCTCTCAACGCGCTCAACAGCGAGATGATGAACGAGGTCTGCGACGCGGTGGCCAAATACGCCGCCGACGAGAAGATCGGAGCGATGGTGCTGACCGGCTCGGACAAGGCGTTCGCCGCCGGGGCCGACATCAAGGAGATGCAGGACCAGAGCTACATGGACGTCTTCATGTCCGATTTCTTCAACCGCTGGAACGAGCTTTCGGACGTGCGCAAGCCGATCGTCGCGGCGGTCGCGGGCTATGCGCTCGGCGGCGGCTGCGAACTGGCCATGATGTGCGACTTCATCATTGCCGCGGACAACGCCAAGTTCGGCCAGCCCGAGATCACGCTCGGCGTCATCCCCGGCATGGGCGGCAGCCAGCGGCTGACCCGCGCGGTCGGCAAGGCCAAGGCGATGGACCTGTGCCTGACCGGACGGATGATGGACGCCGAGGAAGCGGAGCGCTCCGGCCTCGTCTCCCGCATCGTGCCGGCCGACGAACTCCTCGAGACCGCCATCGGCGCGGCGGAAAAGATCGCGAATTTCTCGCTGCCGGCCGTGATGCTCGCCAAGGAAGCGGTCAACCGCTCCTTCGAGGTTTCGCTCGACGAGGGCCTGCGCTTCGAACGCCGGGTGTTCCATTCGCTCTTCGCCACCGAAGACCAGAAGGAAGGCATGACCGCGTTCGTGGAGAAGCGGAAGGCGAGCTTCAAGCATCGCTGACATTCATATAGTGCGGGGAGCGGGACAAGGATGGCCCAAACATCGGCCCGCCCGGCGCAAAAGCCCACTTTCGCGTTGACGGAACGGGCAAGAGCCGGTATACGCCCGCCATCCGTTGATGGCCGGTCACGCCGTCAAGAACCAGTTCGCCTTACGATAGAGCTAGATGGAACCGCCCCCGGGGTGGTGTTCGGGCAGTCGGCAGGCGCTTGTGAGAACCGAGAGGCATAGATGGCCAATACAACTTCGGCGAAAAAAGCGACTCGCAAGATCGCCCGCCGCACTGCAGTCAACAAGGCCCGCCGTTCGCGGGTCCGCAATTTCATCCGCAAGGTCGAAGAGGCCATTTCGAGCGGCGATCAGGCAGCGGCATCGGCCGCACTCCGCGCCGCCCAGCCCGAGCTGATGCGGGCTGCCGGAAAGGGCGTCCTTCATGCCAATACGGCATCGCGGAAAGTGTCCCGTCTGGCCCAGCGCGTGAAGTCGCTCGGCGCCTGATCCGACACCTCCGAAACGATTTAAAAAAGGCCCGGCCCGCGCCGGGCCTTTTTGCGTCGTATTGTCAATAACTTGTCACACAAGCGTCAAAATTCGCTGGTGACAATTAGAGAGCCCCATCAGCGTCCGCATATTTTATTCCACATTTTCAGCACCTTACCGGAGGTCGTCGAGTCTCACGCCTAGCACGCTGGCGATTCAAGCTTTTAGGGGACCTCGTTTACCCTTTTTAAAATTTTAAGCGTTTGCGGCCGATTTAGTTAGACGCCTATGGGAAACGCTAATGAATCCAAGCGACTGCTCATGCAGCCCCGTAGACCCCCTCGCGTGTCAAGCGTCAGAGAGGCAAAAAGAAAGAATTTTGATGCTTGATTCCCCGCCTCCATCCTGCCTAAAAAAGATCAACGAAGGGCGCGGGAAACGGACTTCCCAACGAAGTTTTTTCGGGCGGCAAAACCAACCGAAACAGTCTCGCTCTTCGGTGTAGCCAACGGCTGCACAGATCCAAGGCAAAGCGAAACGCTGCAACGCAGACGTGTCTGCGTACGGCGAAGCCATGTCCGCGCCGAGAGGCGTCCTGGATGGGTGAAGCTGTCTCGATCCTCCGGGATCGTGCTGAAAGGGGGTGTCATGGAATGGCGGGGGCTCGGGGCGGTTTGGACAGTTTCCCGGGAACAAGAGCCGGTCGGAAGACGGAACGAAAACCAATCGCGGACATCCGTCGCCCAGGGGCGGGCGTGAGGTGTCCTGACCAAAAACAAACCGCATGAATGCGGTCCAGATATCGATTCAGGGGAGCGGCAGAATGCATGCGAGACCGGTGACGCACCAGAACGACAATGGCGGGGCCATGATGAAGCCGACCATTGGGACTGCACCTGCAAGGGGAGCAGAGCAGTTGACCACTGGGGCCGAAATGACACAGCAGAACGAGGTTTTCACCCGGGTTCGCGCGAAACTGAGTGCGCAGGTGGGACAGGAAGTGTTCACCAGCTGGTTCGGCCGGCTTAAGCTTCAGTCGATGTCGAAGAGCGTGGTGCGCCTGTCGGTGCCGACCGCCTTCCTGAAGTCGTGGATCAACAACAAGTATCTCGACCAGATCACGGCTCTCTTCCAGGAAGAGGATCCCAATATCCTCAAGGTCGAGATCACCGTCCGTTCGGCGACCCGCCCGACGCGTCCGGCAACGGAAGCCGTGAGCGAGGAAGCCGCCGGCCGACCGGCCTCCGCTCCCGGAACCCGCAAGGAACCGGCGGCGATCCGTGGTACGTCGGCCCATGTCTCTGCTGCCGCAGCCGCCCGCCCCGCCGCGGCCAACAATCCGGTCATCGGTTCGCCGCTCGACAACCGCTTCACCTTCGACAGCTTCGTCGAGGGGGCATCCAACCGCGTTGCTCTCGCCGCCGCCAAGACGATTGCGGAAGCCGGAACCGGTTCGGTGCGTTTCAATCCGCTCTTCATTCATTCGAGCGTGGGGCTGGGCAAGACCCACCTCCTGCAGGCCATCGCCTCGGCGGCAAGCCGCCATGCCCGCAATCCGCGCGTGGTCTATCTCACAGCCGAATACTTCATGTGGCGCTTCGCCACGGCGCTGCGCGACAATGATGCGCTGTCGTTCAAGGAAAGCCTGCGCTCGATCGATCTCCTGATCATCGACGACATGCAGTTCCTGCAGGGCAAGTCGATCCAGCACGAGTTCTGCCACCTGTTGAACATGCTGCTGGATTCCGCCCGCCAGGTGGTGGTCGCTGCCGACCGCGCACCGTGGGAACTGGAATCGCTCGACCCGCGGGTTCGCTCGCGCCTTCAGGGCGGCGTCGCCATCGAGATCGAGGCGCCGGACTACGAGATGCGTCTGGGCATGTTGCGCCAGAAGCTCGCCGAGGCCCAGACGGACGACGCGAGCTTCGAGATCGACGACGCCATCCTCGAACATGTTGCGCGGATGATCACCGCCAGCGGCCGTGAACTGGAAGGCGCCTTCAACCAGCTCCTGTTCCGGCGCAGCTTCGAGCCGAAGCTGACGGTCGAACGCGTGGACGAACTGCTCGGCCATCTGGTCGGCTCGGGCGAACCCAAGCGCGTGCGCATCGAGGACATCCAGCGCGTGGTGGCCCGTCACTACAACGTCTCCAAGCAGGAGCTGGTATCCAATCGCCGCACCCGCGTCATCGTCAAGCCGCGTCAGATTGCGATGTATCTGGCCAAGACCATGACCCCGCGCTCCTTCCCGGAGATCGGGCGGCGCTTCGGCGGCCGTGATCATACGACCGTGCTTCATGCGGTCCGCAAGATCGAGGACCTGATCGGCAACGACACCAAGCTCGGTCACGAGGTCGAGCTGCTCAAGCGCCTCATTCTCGAATAGGCTTCGAGGCCACAGCGATCGACGGGAATTTTTTCCCCAGAAACCCGGCCACGGCAGCGATGTCGCGGCCGGTTTTCCTTGCAATTGAAGCAGGATATCTGCCATTTTGCCGTCCCCGGTCGGCATCACGTCGCCGTGTCGATTCACGCCGGGTTACCGGCCAATCCAGCAGACGGACCCGCGCCAGCGGCGGGTCGAGAAAGCGGTATTTTCGATCATGCGTGTCACTCTCGAGCGTTCCAACCTTCTCAAGTCGCTGAACCACGTCCATCGCGTGGTCGAACGCCGCAACACGATCCCGATCCTGTCGAACGTTCTGCTCAAGGCCGACGGCGCCGCCCTCGAGATGAAGGCAACCGACCTCGACCTCGAGATCACCGAAGCGACGGCCGCCATGGTCGAGCAGGCCGGTTCGACGACCGTGCCTGCCCACCTTCTCTACGAGATCGTGCGCAAGCTCTCCGACGGTTCGGAAGTGCTGCTCGCCACCAATCCCGACGGTTCGTCGATGACGGTGGCCGCGGGCCGCTCGAAATTCTCGCTGCAGTGCCTGCCGGAAGCCGATTTCCCGGATCTGACGGCCGGCGCCTTCAGCCACATCTTCCGGGTCGCGGCCACCGACCTGAAAATGCTGATCGACCGCACCCAGTTCGCGATCTCCACCGAGGAGACCCGCTACTATCTCAACGGCATCTTCATGCACGCGATCGAGGGCGATGGCGGGCTGAAGCTGCGCGCGGTCGCCACCGACGGCCACCGCCTCGCCCGCGCCGACATCGATGCGCCGTCGGGCTCGGAAGGCATGCCCGGCATCATCATCCCGCGCAAGACGGTCGGCGAGATGCAGAAGCTGCTCGACGATCCGGACGTCGTCGTCACCATCGAGGTCTCCGACGCCAAGATCCGGCTGACCATCGGCAGCGTGGTGATGACCTCGAAGCTGATCGACGGCACCTTCCCCGACTACCAGCGGGTGATCCCGAGCGGCAACGACAAGGAACTCACGGTCGATTGCGAGAGCTTCGCCAAGGCCGTCGACCGCGTATCCACCATTTCCTCGGAACGCGGGCGCGCGGTGAAACTGGCGCTCGAGAGCGGCCAGCTGACGCTGACCGTGAACAATCCGGATTCGGGCAGCGCCACGGAAGAACTGGCCGTCGGCTACGATTCCGACCCGCTGGAAATCGGCTTCAACGCCAAATATCTTCTCGATATCACCAATCAACTCTCGGGCTCGGACGCCATGTTCATGCTCGCCGATCCCGGTTCGCCGACGCTCGTGCGCGATTCCGCCGGCGACGACGCGCTCTACGTGCTGATGCCGATGCGGGTGTAGTGGAGCGGGTGTAACAGGGCGCGCGTGATCGGACACAGTTCGACCCCGTTTCGGCGGCCGGACCGTCTTTCACCGCTGCCCCCGACCTCGGGCTGGACTGAATGATGCACGTCACCCGGCTCAAGCTCACCGATTTCAGGAACTATGCCCGTGCCGATATCGGCTTCGGGGAGCGGCATGTCGTGCTCACCGGCAATAATGGTGCCGGCAAGACCAACCTGATGGAAGCGCTGTCGCTTTTGTCGCCCGGCCGCGGCATGCGGCGCGCCGCCTATGGCGATCTGGTGCGCGCCGGCGGTGCGGGCGGCTTTGCGGTGTTTGCCGAACTCGACGGCATGGAGGGGCCTGTCGAGATCGGGACCGGTTTCTCCGCTGAGGACGAGGGCGGTCGCAAGGTGCGGGTCAACGGCGCGCCGGCGCGATCCTCCGACGAACTTCTCGATCATGCGCGCGTGCTCTGGCTCACCCCGGCGATGGACGGGCTGTTTACAGGTCCCGCCGGCGACCGACGCCGCTTCCTCGACCGACTGGTGCTCTCCGTCGATCCCGGCCACGGCCGGCGGGCGGCGGATTTCGAGCGCGCCATGCGCGGCCGCAACCGGCTTCTCTCGGAAGGCCGCAACGAGCCGGTCTGGCTCGACGGGCTCGAGGCGCAGATGGCCGAACTCGGGACCGCGATCGTCTCGGCCCGTCGCGAGGTGGTGGGACTTCTGGCAGCACTCGTGGCGGACCGGCCCAATCCCGGCGGCTTTCCGGTCGCCGAACTGGCGCTTGAAGGGTTCGATCCCATGAGCGTTGCGGGCGACGCCGCCAGCGCCGAGGAACGCTATGCGGAGATGCTTCGCTCGGGTCGCTACCGCGACCAGGCGGCCGGGCGCACGCTCGAAGGCCCGCACCGGATGGACCTGGCCGTCACCCATCGTGACAAGGCCATCGCCGCAGGCCTGTGCTCGACCGGCGAGCAGAAGGCGCTGATGATCGGGCTGATCCTCGCCCATGCCCGGCTGGTGCGCGACATGGCGGGCCACCCGCCGCTTATGCTTCTCGACGAGGTCGCCGCCCATCTCGACGAAGGCCGGCGCGCCGCGCTTTTCGATCTCGTCGACGATCTCGGCGGCCAGGCCTTCATGACAGGAACCGACCGCTCGCTCTTCGATGCTCTGGGGGACCGGGCGCAACGTTTCACCGTCTCGGACGGCGCGGTCGCGGCCGAAGAGTAAGGCCTGACCGTCATTGACACGGCAAGCCGGGAAGCGTTTCCTCGCACCCCATTCCTATCGCCACCACGGACGTACCGCATGACCCAGCCCCTGGAAGCCGACGAGATCGAGCGCTATGCGCGCCATATCGTGCTGCGGGAAATCGGCGGACCGGGGCAGGCGAAACTGAAGTCGGCGCGGGTGCTGGTGGTGGGCGCCGGTGGGCTCGGCTCCCCGGTTCTGGCCTATCTGGCAGCCGCCGGCGTCGGGCTGATCGGCATTGCCGACGACGACACGGTGAGCCTCTCCAATCTCCAGCGCCAGATTGTCCACGACACCGACGCGGTGGGGGAACCCAAGACGGCAAGCGCCGCGCGAGCGATAACGCGGATCAATCCGCATGTCCGAACCGTAAGTCATGACGAACGTATCACCGCGGCCAATGCCCTCGACCTGATGACAGCCTATGATCTCGTCGTCGACGGATCGGACAGTTTCGAGACCCGGCATCTCCTCGCCGAGACCGCCGAACGCTGCGGCATCCCGATGGTGATGGCCGCCGTCGGCCGTTTCGACGGGTCGGTGACCGTGCTGGCCCCTCATCTCAACGATGCCGAAGGAGAGCCGAATCCGCGTCTCACCGATCTCTTCCCCGAAGCCCCTCCCCCCGGCGCGGTCCCCTCCTGCGCGGAAGCCGGCATCATCGGGGCGCTGACCGGCGTGATCGGGACGCTTCAGGCGATGGAGGCAATCAAGCTGATCACAGGAGCCGGCACCCCGCTCATCGGACGGCTTCTGCTCTATGACGGGCTGGAAGCGCGCTTCGACACCATTCGCTACAGGCGAAAGCCGTA
>CAZEJG010000036.1:0-28771 GCA_964511625.1 uncultured Hoeflea sp. | reverse complement strand
CAGGCGCTCAACGACCTGTGGAGCCAGTGCGCGCTGGCGCGGCAGGTGGCGTAAGGCCGCGTAATCCGCCACTAACCGATTAACACCAAAAGACCCGGTCGCGAGGCCGGATTTTTTGGTTGTTTCAGCGTTGACGCAGCCGCCCTCTCTCCCCCCTTGTGGGGAGATGTCGGCGTCAGCCGACAGAGGGGGGCGCCTACCGCAAGCTCGACGCCCGCCGCCTCACCCCCCTCTGTCCGACAAGTCGGACATCTCCCCCACAAGGGGGGAGAGGGTACACAGCGGACCAAACTATCCATCGTCATGCCCGGACTTGATCCAAGTCGAGCGAAGCGACGACGTTGGCCCGGGCATCCAGACCGTGATTCCACACCACGGCACACCCGCGTCAGATCCCGCCACCATACATGCTGATCGCCGGATCCGAGTCGGCAGCGGTCTCGCGAGCTCGGTCGATGATCATGTCGGTCAGCGCCGCCGACAGCCAGATGGCCAGCAGCGTGATCCAGGCGGTCATGGCGAAGACGCTGGCGCCGGTCACGCCCGCCCCAACCGCACAGCCGCCGGCCAGCATGCCGCCGAACCCCATCAGCGCCGCACCCGTCAGATAGCGCCGCATGTTGGCCCCGCCCTCGAACCCCTGCAGCTTCAATTCCCCGGTGAACGCTGCGGCGATAAACGCACCGAGAAACACGCCGGGAACCAGCCCGCTGTTGAAGTCGTATCCGTCGGTGGGCCGGGTCAGCACCAGCATCAGCGCGTCGGCTGAGGGCCCGGTGAAACTGACTGCGTTGAGCTGCACCGGCTCGAAGGAGACGCCGCGCATCGCATAGGAAAACCACCAGGCCAGCGGAATGGCGGCCCCGACCAGTGCGGCCGCGATGATCCGCCGGGGCGCCAGCCGCGCATAAAGCGCAGTGGCGAGACTTGTAGCCGCCGCCGCGCAGGTGATCAGCACGGCGATCTTCGGATCGAGGCCGGAGAGTTCGATAAGATCGTTGCCGCCGGGTACCGACGTGGTGGCGAAACCCGCCACCCATTCCCGCGCCGGCGAGAAAACACCGCGCAGGCTCGCTTGGGCGACGACGGCGAAGACGAGACCAGACAACAGCGCCCGCAGGTTTCCGGTGGCCGAGAGCACCAAAAGCCGACTGGCGCAGCCGCGCGCCAGCACCATGCCGGTGCCGAACATCAGCCCGCCGGCCAGCGCGCCGTACAGGCTTTGCGGCGAGGCCAGCTGTCGCGCCTCGGCGACCGAGATGACGTCGAAGGCGGAGAGAAGGCTCGTGCCCGCAACCGCCGTCGTGAAGACCAGAAGCCAGATCGCCGTCTTCGCGCCGATGCCGCCGCGGGCGAATTCAATGGCCGCGGCGCGCAGGCAGAACCGGCTCTGCTGCGCCATCGCGCCGAACAGTATCCCGATCGTCACGCCGCCGGCGACGAGGACGGCTTGTTCTCCATAGGCGTTAACGATGTCGGCGAGCATGGGCGATGGTTCCGTTTCACCCCTTATCCGGCCCGAAGTCCGAACCGGCATTGACTGAAATCAACCGGGACGCGATAACATGCAGAAAATTATATATGGGAGGATAGCATGACCGACCGAACGCGCCTGCCGCGCCGCACCCTGCTGAAGGGCAGCCTCTGTGCCGGCCTGCTGACGGCCATTCCGTTGCCCTCGATGACCCGCAAGGTCTTCGCCGCCGCCGACACGGCGAGCGATTCGGAGCTCCTGGTCCTCAGCGATGGCCATCTGGTCCTGCCGCTGAGCTATTCCTACCCGATGAACACCGCCGAGGAACTCGCGCCGCTTGTTTCCGGCGAGGGCGCCGTGCCGACGCAGCTCGAACCCGCCTGCAACGTCACGCTCTATCGTTCGGGGGACCGTCTGGTGCTCTTCGACGTCGGGGCCGGCGCCCACTTCATGCCGACGGCCGGCAAGCTGCTCGATTCGCTCGCGGATGCGAGCATCGATCCCGCCGAGGTGACCGATGTCGTCTTCACCCATGGTCACCCGGACCATCTGTGGGGTCTGATCGACGATTTCGACGAAGAGGTTTTCACCGACGCCGCCTACCACATGAACCGCGCTGAATTCGATTTCTGGACCGATCCCGGCACGGTCGACACTATCGGCGAGGAGCGCAAGACCTTTGCGGTCGGTGCGGCGTCCCGCCTCGAACGCATTGCCGAGAAGATCAACCTGTTCGACGACGGCGCCGAAGTCGTCACGGGCATCGAAGCTATGGCGACCCACGGCCATACGCCGGGTCACACCAGCTTCGTCATTCACCAGGGATCGTCGTCGACAATGGTCACCGGCGACGCGCTCACCCACGCGCAGATTTCCTTCGCCCATCCCGGCTGGGTCAGCGGGTCCGATCAGGATCCGGATCAGGCGATCGCCACCCGCAAGCGGCTGCTCGACCGGCTCGCTGCCGACGACATGGCGATCATCGGCTATCACCTGCCGAAGCCCGGCGAGGGCCGTGTGGAGACCGACGGAACCGCCTATCGTTTCGTTGCCGCCTAGACGCTTCGGCGCGGCGCCGGCTTGAGGAAGCCGAAGGCTGAACCTTCGAGCAACAATCCGAGCCCGATCCGCGCACCGATTGCTATCGAGACAATGGCCAGCGGCGCGGATGCGGCGAGCACCGACACCGCGCTGACGCCTTGTCCGATGGTGCAGCCGAGCGCAAAGACCCCGCCGGTGCCCATCAGGAATGCGCCGAGCAGATGGCGGCTGAGTTCGCGGGCGTCGTCGCAGGCCTCCCAGCGCATGTCGCGCGCCGTCCAGGCGGCCAGGGCCGCGCCGAGGAAGACGCCTGCCACCAGGCCGACGCCATAATCCGGTGCGCTGCCGGTCACGGTGATGAGCTGCAGGATCGCGTCGCCCACCGGCATCACGAAGGAGCCGGCCTCGACCTGCACGGGGCGGAACAGCGCGCTCGCATAGTGGCTCGTCACCACCCAGCCGGCGGCGATCGACAATCCGATGGCGAGACCGGATACGATCCGTCCGCGGTCGGCGCGGAATTTCGGGTCGCGAAAGATCCACCAAAGCGCGGCAAACGAAGTGAGCAGCCCGAGTGGCAGCGCCATGTCGAAACCGAACAGGCGGGAGAGGGGCGCGGCCAGCGACTGTTCGCCGGGCCCGTCGAAGCGCAGCGACAGCGGGTCGAGGAGCGCGGCGCGAACATGGCCCGTCACACCGCGCTGGGCGGCGAGCGCGGCAAGGCCGATCCCGGTCAGAACCACGAGCGCCCGCAGGTTGCCGCCGCCGAGGCGAAGCACCGCGCCGAAACCGCAGGTGCCGACCAGCGCCATGCCGAAGCCGAACATCAGGCCGCCGACGATGGCACCGGCGACCGGAACCGGTTCGGTCAGATAGAAACTGCCGGAAATGTCGGCAAGGCCGGCTGCGGCGAGGATCTGGGTCGCCAGAAGTGCAGAAGCCGCTGCCAGAACCCAACCGCGCAAGCCGCTGGAATCGGCGGCGAACCAGTGCCTTTCGAGCGCAGCCAGTGTGCAGAAGTGATGACGGCGGCCGAAATAGCCGATCACCGAACCGATCACGACGCCGGCTAGCGGCAAGCCCCAGAATGAAGTGAAAAATTCCACCGCGCTCCTCCCAAAGCCCGTGGACGCGGCGCGCCGCGCCGGTCGACTTTTTCAAGCCTTGAGCCTGAGCCTTTCGGAACCTCCCGTTCCTCCGGCCTTGGCCCTTTCAGTCCGCGGCTTCCGGTGCCTGGCGGACCGGCGCGCAGAACAGATCGTAGAGTGTACCAACGACCGAGGCCACCTCATGATTGACGATCGAGTAATGGACCATGCGGCCGTCGCGGCGGGTTTCCACCAGCCCGTCCATCCGCAGCCGAGCCAGCTGCTGCGACACCGCCGCCTGCGGCATCGACAGGATGTCCTCGAGTTCGGAGACGGATTTCTCGCCTTCGGACAGGATACACAGGATCATCAGTCGGGTTTCGTGGCTGAGCGCCTTCAACAGATCGCTCGCCTTGCGCGCCTGCACGACGAGCTGATCGAAATCCTGCGCGGTCATGTCGGAATTCAGTTTCGGCAGTGTCATCGGTCGCGTCTGTCTCGGTGTCGGGAATGATGCAGTTAGCAAAGATGCCTATGTAAACGGCACGATTATAAGGCAGGCTATGTCGGTGGGACAGCCGTTTTTTCTTCACCGTCCGGAAGCTTGGCCAGCATTTCGTCGACGAGGAACCAGAAGAACTCGCTGCCGGGATAGCCGCGGATCCGGCCATACTCCACGCCATCCTCCACCAGCACGAAAGTCGGGGTAAACCGTTCGACCGGAATGTCGGCCAGATCGTCGGGGATGTCGCCATGGATGTCGACCCGGCGGAGCGGCGCGATCTTTCCTTCCTCGCTATTGGCATAACCCGGAGCGATCTCGGCATTGAACTTTGCGCACCAGACGCAGCCTTCCTGCTCGAACATCACGAGTTCGGCCGCAGATGCAGCTTGCGGCAGGACGCCAGTAGCGGCCAGGGTAAACGCCACGCCGAGGGCAGCAAACAGATTTCTCATGGGTCTTTCCAGATTTCCTTTGCAATATATAGGATCAATTGCATATTTTCCAGAACCGTTTCCGTCCGGAATCGGGGAGGGAGGATTACGTGCTTGATATCAGCGTCGGCGCCGCATTCGTTGCGGGGCTTCTGAGTTTCTTCTCCCCGTGCGTGCTGCCGATCGTGCCGCCATATCTCGCCTGGCTCGCCGGTTTGAGCTTTGCCGAGGTCAGCGACGACGATATCGCGCCGAACGCCCAGCGTCGGATTTTCCTGGCCACGCTGTTCTTCGTGCTCGGCTTCGCCACCGTCTTCATCCTGCTCGGCGCCACTGCGAGCACCGTGGGCAGGGTGCTGGCGCAGTATTTCGACATCCTCTCGATCATCGCCGGAGCGGCGATCCTCGTCATGGGCCTTCACTTTCTCGGCGTCTTCCGCATCGCGCTTCTTTATCGGGAGGCTCGCGTCAATGTGGAGAAAAAGCCGGCCGGCGCGGTCGGCGCCTATCTCATGGGTCTCGCCTTCGCGTTCGGCTGGACGCCCTGTGTAGGACCCATTCTGGCAGCGATCCTGTTCATCGCAGCCGGTCGCGAATCGGCGGGCGAGGGCGCCCTCCTGCTGGCCGTATACGCGGCCGGGATCGGGATTCCCTTTCTCCTGGCCGGCCTTTTTGCCAGTCGATTTATCCGCTTTGCCGGTCGTTTCCGCAAACACATGCGCAAGATCGAGATCGCCGTCGGTGTTATGTTGGCGGTCACAGGCTTGCTCTTCATGACCGGACAGATGTCGCGGATCGCCCAATGGCTGATCGACACGTTTCCGGCTTTCGCCACCATCGGATAGTCAAACGACGCCTCGTCAAAGGAGATCGTCATGCTCAGGATCGCACTATTGGGAATTTCGCTTCTGGTCGGCGCGATGGCTGCGCCGGCCGTCTCGGCGACGATCGGCGACGACGGGCTGCACAAGGAAGACTGGTTCACCATCACCTTCCGCGACATCGCCGAGGACATCGAGACGGCGCGAGACCAGGGCAAGCGGCTGGCCATCGTCTTCGAACAGCGCGGCTGCATCTACTGCGCAGCGATGCACGAAAAGCTTCTGGCCGATCCGGAAGTCGCCGATTTCATCAAGGCCCACTTTATGGTGGTCCAGTACAACATGTTCGGCGACGAGGAAGTAACCGATCTCGACGGCGAGACGCTGACCGAGAAGACCGCTGCCCGCAAGTGGGGCTATGTCTTCACGCCCACCATCGTCTTCCTCCCCGAAGAGGCCCCCGAGGATACCACGGTTGCAGACGCGGCCGTCGCCACCATGCCCGGCGCCTTCGGCAAGTGGACGTTTCTCAACATGTTTCGCTGGGTGTTCGAAAAGGGCTATGAGGGCGAGGAGCATTTTCAGAAATACCATGCCCGCATCATCAACGAATTGCGCGAGAAGGGTCGGCTGGACGCGGAATAAGGAGCGCCTGTGTGTCTCCGAAGTCGAAAAGATCACACATGCAAAAAATTGCATTGATTGTCCGGGGCGGCTTGTCTAAGCTGTTCCCAGGGAGAGACGGACGGACCACCCGTTCGCAAGATACACGAGGAGGAGCTACCTTCATGAGATGGTGGACAACACTGGCCCTCGCGGCACTGGTTTCGTCCGTTGCCGGAGCGGCATCGGCGGCCGAGGTCGCCCCCGGCGACGTCAGCTTCGGCGATGACGGCGTGACGGCCTCGCTCACGAGCCAGCCCGGCGACCCGGCTGCCGGCGCCGAGGTCTTCAAGAGCCGCAAGCTCGGCAATTGCCTTGCCTGCCACGTCAACGACCAGATGGCCGGCGAGCTGTTCCAGGGCAATGTCGGTCCGGCGCTCGACGGCGTGGCCGATCGCTACGACGAGGGCCAGCTTCGCGCCATCGTGGTCAATGCCAAGCAGATATTCACCGAAGACACGGTAATGCCGGGCTTCTACTCGCTCGATGTCGGCGCTCACGTCGCCGAGGAATTCAAGGGCAAGACGATCCTTTCCGCACAGGACGTGGAGGATGTCGTCGCCTATCTCGAAACACTGAAGGAATAGCCGGTTCGCCGGCATTGGAGATTTCATCCATGACCCTGACAAGACGACAGATGCTCGCTCTTTCTGCAGGTGCTGCGGGTCTGGCCGCGTTCGGCCAGTCGGCTGCGCCAGCGTTTGCCTCCGCAGAAGAGGCGGACAAGGCGATCGCCGATTTCGCGGGCGGCAAGACCCCTGAAACCGGCAAGATCACGCTGACAACTCCCGAAATCGCCGAGAACGGCAACACCGTTCCGGTGTCGGTCGAGGTCGAGAGCGCCATGTCCGGTGACGATCTTTGCGAATCTGTGATGATCCTTGCCGACGGCAACCCCAACCCGGACGTCTGCACGTTCCATTTCACCGAAATGAGTGGCTCGGCCGTGGCGACGACCCGCATGCGACTCGCCAAGACCCAGAACGTCATCGCTGTTGCGAAGATGAAGGACGGCTCGGTCTTCATGGACAAGAAAGAAGTCAAGGTGACGATCGGCGGCTGCGGCGGCTGATCGGAAGGACAGGACAAGAAAAATGGCTAGCAAACCGCGCATCAAACTGCCCAAGAAGGCCGCCGCCGGTGAGGTGATCACCATCAAGACCCTGATCAGCCACGAGATGGAATCGGGTCAGCGGAAGGACAAGGAAGGCAACACGATCCCCCGCCAGATCATCAACAAGTTCACCTGCGCCTTCGAGGGCGCCACGGTGTTCGAATGTGATCTGGATCCGGCGATCTCCGCCAACCCGTTCTTCGAATTCACCGCCAAGGTCGACAAGAGCGGTACGTTCAAGTTCACCTGGGTCGACGACGACGGCTCCGTCTACGAAACCGAGCAGGCGATCGAAGTCGCGTGACCGGAGCAAGGACACCCGCCAGGCGCTTCGGAGGAGGACACGCCGTGAAGATGAGAACATTGAAAGCCGGACTTCTCGCCGCTGCCGCAGTGCTCGCGCTGTCGTCGGTGGCGACAGCCGATCCGGTCGACGAGAAGCTGGTCATCGACGGCCAGGAAATGATCACCCGGACCGCCGCGCCCGAAGGTCACCCGTTCGACGAGGTGCTTTCCGGCTGGCTCTACCGCGAGCCTGAAACCCGCGCACTCGAGGAGGACAGCTTCGAAAATCCGGGCATGCTCTCCGTGGAGGACGGCGAGGCGATCTGGAACACCGTGGAAGGCACCGCCGGCAAGTCCTGCGCCTCCTGCCATGGCGACGCGGCCGAAAGCATGGCCGGCATCGCGGCCCACTATCCGAAGTGGGACGCCGACGCCAAGCGGCCGATCAATATCGAGCTGCAGATCAACAAGTGCCGCGAAGAGAACATGGGCGCCGAACCCTATGCCTTCGACAAGGGCGGCCAGAAGGAACTGACCGCCTACATCAAGCACCAGTCGCTCGGCGAACCGGTGTCGGTCGATCTTTCCCAAGGCGACATGCAGGCCTGGTGGGAGAAAGGCAAGGAGATCTACTACACCCGCACGGGTCAGCTGAACCTCTCTTGCGCTTCCTGCCACGAGCAGAACAACGGCAACTATATCCGCGCCGACCATCTCAGCCAGGGTCAGGTCAACGGTTTCCCGACCTACCGGCTGAAGACGGGCCTGACCTCGCTGCACAACCGTTTCCGCGGTTGCGTGCGTGACACCCGCGCCGAGATCCCGAAGGCATTCTCGGACGACCTGATGGCGCTGGAAACCTATGTAACCTGGCGCGGCACTGGTCTTTCGGTGGAAACACCTTCCGTTCGCCAGTAGTCGCCAAACCTTGCCGGGCGGGCTGACCGCCCGGCACTTTGAACCTGAATGAATGAGACGTGTCCCCGCGGGTCCCACGCCCCGCGACGGCTGAACTGTGCCTGGAGGCAGGATGATCAATCGGCGCGAATTCCTGATGGCGGGCGTCGCCCTGACCACGATTGCCGGCGGAGCCGGAACCTGGTCGAAGGCCGCGGCCCAGCAGAGCCTCACCGAGAGCGACCTTCTCGACATGACGCCGACCGGCACGCTGTCGATCCTCCACATCACCGACATCCACGCCCAGCTCAAGCCGGTTTATTTTCGCGAGCCGTCCGTCAACATCGGCGTCGGCCCGGTCGCCGGCCTGCCGCCGCACGTCACGGGCGCGGATTTCCTCAAGCTCTACAATATCGAGCCGGGCTCGCCGATGGCCTACGCGCTGACCTCGGAGGATTTCGTAGCGCTCGCCAAGACTTACGGCCGGATGGGCGGGCTCGACCGGGTGGCGACTATCGTCAAGCATGTCCGCGCCGAACGCGGCGCTGAGAACGTGCTGCTGCTCGACGGCGGCGACACCTGGCAGGGCTCCTACACCGCCAACCAGACGCTCGGCGGCGACATGGTCGAGGTGATGAACGCGCTTCAGCCCGACGCCATGACCGGCCACTGGGAATTCACCTACGGCACCGAGCGGGTCAAGGAACTCATCGACACGCTGCCCTTCGCCTTTCTCGGCGCCAATATCTACGACGCCGAATGGGACGAACCCGCCTTCGACGGCTTCCAGATGTTCGAGCGTGGCGGCGTCAATGTCGCCGTCATCGGCCAGGCGTTCCCCTATACGCCGATCGCCAATCCGCGCTGGATGTTTCCGGAATGGTCGTTCGGCATCCGCGAAGAGGATGTGGCGAAGAACGTCGCCGAGGCTCGCGATGCGGGCGCCGATGTGGTCGTGCTCCTGTCGCACAACGGTTTCGACGTCGACCGCAAGCTCGCTTCGCGCGTCGAGGGCATCGACGTCATCCTGACCGGCCATACCCACGACGCCATCCCCGAGCCCGTGATGGTTGGCAAGACGCTGCTGATCGCCTCGGGCTCCAACGGCAAGTTCGTCTCCCGCGTCGATCTCGAGGTCGGCGACGGGGCGGTCAAGTCCTATGCCCACCGCTTGATCCCGGTCTTCTCCGACATCATCACACCGGACGCGGAGATGTCGGCACTCATCGACAAGGTGCGTGATCCCTTCGCCGCCGAACTCTCGCGCGAACTCGGCCGCACGGAATCGCTTCTTTATCGCCGGGGCAATTTCAACGGCACCTATGACGACCTCTTCTGCCAGGCGCTCCTATCCGAACGCGACGCGGAGATCTCGCTGTCCCCGGGGTTCCGCTGGGGCACCAGCCTGCTTCCCGGCGAGTCGATTACCGTCGAGAGCCTGCATAATGCCTGCGCCATGACCTATCCCGCCGCCTATCGCTCTTCGATGAGCGGCAAGATGATCAAGGACATCCTCGAGGACGTCGCGGACAACCTGTTCAACACCGACCCCTATTACCAGCAGGGCGGCGACATGGTGCGGGTCGGTGGCATGGGCTACGCGATCGACATCAACAAGCCGATCGGCGAACGCATTTCCGACATGACGCTGCTGTCCTCGGGAGAAGCCATCGATCCGGGTCGCGAGTATGTCGTCGCGGGCTGGGCCTCGGTCAACGAGGAAACCGAAGGCCCGCCGATCTGGGACGTGGTCGAGGGCTACCTCGAAAAGAATCCGGTCGTCACGATCGAGGAAAACCGCTCGGTCATCGTCAAGATCTGAGCGTCGAACCATCCGGCCTGTATCTTCCCAGATACCGGCCCCTGCGAAACGCAGGATCGGAGGAAGACAATGGGAACCAAGACAGACAGGCCGCCCCTGGCGGCGACACGGCGATCCTTTCTCGCCACCGCACTGGCAGGCAGCGCGGCGCTGGCCACCCCGGCGCGGGCCGAAGACGACCCGCTCATCACCGAAGTCCAGGACTGGAACCGCTATCTCGGCGACGGGGTTGATGCCGCGCCCTACGGCATGCCCTCGCAGTTCGAGGCGGAAGTCGTCCGCCGCGACGTGCCCTGGCTGACCGCAGATCCTGTGTCCTCCGTCAACTTCACGCCGCTGCACGCGCTCGACGGCATCATCACGCCCAACGGACTCTGCTTCGAGCGTCACCATGCCGGCACGGCCGTTATCGATCCGGCAGACCATCGGCTGATGATCCACGGTCTGGTCGATACGCCGTTGGTCTTCACCATGGCCGACCTGAAGCGTTTTCCACGCGAGAACCGCGTCTACTTCCTCGAATGCGCGGCCAATTCGGGCATGGAGTGGCGCGGCGCGCAATTGAACGGCTGCCAGTTCACCCACGGCATGGTCCACTGCGTCATGTACACCGGTGTGCCGCTTAGGACGCTGCTGGAAGAGGCGGGCGTCAAGACGTCGGGCAAGTGGGTGCTGGCCGAAGGGGCCGATGCCTCCGCCATGACCCGCTCGATCCCGCTCGAAAAGGCGATGGACGACTGCCTCGTCGCCTTCGCCATGAACGGCGAGGCGCTCCGGCCGGAGCAAGGCTATCCGGTCCGTCTCTGCGTTCCCGGCTGGGAAGGCAACATGTGGGTCAAGTGGCTGCGTCGCCTCGAAGTCGGCGACAAGCCCTGGGCGCAGCGCGAGGAAACCTCGAAATACACCGACCTCCTGGAAAACGGCATCGCCCGCCAACACACCTTCCTGATGGACGTCAAATCGGTGATCACCAGCCCCAGTCCGCAGGCCCCCGTGACCCATGGCAAAGGTCCACTGGTCATCACCGGACTTGCCTGGTCGGGCAGCGGCACGGTCAAGCGAGTCGACGTCTCCATCGACGGCGGACGCAACTGGAAAACGGCGCGGATCGACGGACCGAGCCTGCCCAAGGCACTGCACCGGTTCTATCTCGATATCGACTGGGACGGCTCGGAGCTTCTCCTCCAGTCCCGCGCCATCGACGATCAGGGCTACGTGCAGCCCACCAAGGATGCCCTGCGCGCCGTTCGCGGCGTCAACTCCATCTACCACAACAACGGAATCCAGACCTGGCAGGTCCGGCAGGACGGAGCGGTCGAAAATGTCGAAGTTTCCTGAAATCGCGGCCGGACTGGCCTTCGCCGCGGGCATGCTGTTCTTCTCCCAGCAAAGCCTCGCGGCGGATGCCGCACATGGCGAAAAGATATTCGCGCGCTGCAAGGCGTGCCACGCGGTGGGCGAGGGGGCGAAGAACCGCGCCGGCCCCCAGCTCAACGGCATTTTTGGCCGGCCGGCCGGAAGCGTCGAGGACTACCGCTATTCGACCGCCATGACCGAGGCGGGGGCACAGGGTCTCGTCTGGAACGACGACACGCTTGCCGCCTACCTCGCCGCGCCGAAGAATTTCATCAAGGGCAACAAGATGGCCTTCGCCGGCCTGAAAAAGTCCGCCGACGTCGCCGATCTGCTCGCCTGGCTGAAGGTGGCTTCGGGCAGTGAGCCGGCCGCAACCGATGAAGCCGCGTCCGCAGATGCAGCGGCCATGTCTGACGCGCCCGCCGAAACGGCCGCTGCCGCGACGAACGGAGCGCAGGCATCCCATCCGCCGCACGGCACCTTCAACCTCGGTCGTCCGGCGACGGAAACCGAAATCGCAGCATGGGACATTGACGTCCGTCCGGACGGGACCGGTCTGCCGGTCGGTCACGGTAACGTCACCGACGGCGAGGAACTTTTCACCGAGCACTGCGCCGCCTGCCACGGCGATTTCGGCGAGGGCACCGGACGCTGGCCGGTTCTCGCCGGTGGACAGGGCACGCTCACCGACGAGCGGCCGGTCAAGACCATCGGCTCCTACTGGCCCTATCTCTCCACCGTCTATGATTACGTCCGCCGCGCCATGCCCTTCGGCAACGCACGGGCGCTGACCGACGACGACGTCTATGCATTGACGGCCTATCTCCTCTATCTGAACGATGTGGTGACCGACGAGGAGTTCGAACTCTCCAACGAGAACTTCGAAACGATCCACCTCCCGAACGAGGACGGCTTCAAGGAGGACGATCGTCGGGAAGAGCCGGAATATGCCGAAAAGTCCGAGCCCTGCATGTCCGACTGCAAACTCGGACCGGTCGAGGTCGACATGCGCGCCGCCGTGCTCGACGTTACTCCCGACGCTGACAATGGCGAGGAAGTCGGGGCCGGCTCGGTCGACTGAGCCGGATCCCCTACACAAACACGAAACGGCGAAAGCCCCCGATTTCCTTTTGTCGGCATCCGCGTTATCGTGCCGACGATAGGGAGATCGGGGCTCTCCTCATCGCGGCGCGAGCCATCCCGGCGCGCCGGAAATGGGAGGTCGCCATGCGCGCGCTTGCAGCCGTTTTCGCACTAGTCAGTCTTGTCACGACCGGTATGTCCGCTACCGCCCAGGAGGGGCAGCGGCGGATCGAAACCACTGAAAACGCGGACTATTTCGGGTTTGACTTGCGCACGGTCCAGAATATCGGGCTGGAGGACTGCAAGGCGATCTGTATCGGCGACAACCGCTGCAAGGCCTTCACCTACAACACCAAGGCCCGCTGGTGCTTCCTCAAGTCGGACCACAACATCATCAACGCATTTGAAGGGGCGATCGCCGGCAAGGTGGTCACGTCGTTCGACGAGCCCGACATCGGCGCGCCCCCGAGCCTCGCCTTCGTTCCGGCTTCCTATCTCGACGATGCCCGCACCTACCGCGAGCGCAACGTCGCCCGCAATCCGAACGCAGCAACCATCGGCACCGACAAGCTGCTCTCCGAGGCGCGCGCCGCCTCCGGCCAGGGCGACCTCGATACCGCGCTGAAGCGCTATGCGGCCGCCGCAGCCGCCAATGGCGACCGTTCGCGCACCTGGCTCGACCTGTCGCGAACAGCCATCGACTACCAGACCGGCGACCAGCAGCTTGCGGGCGCGCTGCGCTCGCTCGCCGTCTCCGCCGCGCTCACCGCCTACGACACGTCGCGTACGACCGGCGACAGGGCGGCAGCACTCGCAGCACTCGGCACGGCCTTCGAAAACGTCGAGGACTGGCGGCCGGCGCTCAATTCCTATCGCGCCAGCCTGAAACTCGAGGAGAGCCCCGGCCTGCGGGCGACCTACGAGGATCTGCGTGCCCGAAAAGGGTTTCGGGTGGTCGACAACACGGTCGACGCCGACACCGCCACGCCGCGGCTCTGCGTGCAGTTTTCGGAGAATCTCGTGCGCGGTCAGGATTATTCCGGCTTCGTCTCGGTGGAAGGCAAGCCGGATGCTCCGGTTGAGGTCGAACAGAAGCAGATCTGCGTCGACGGGCTGTCGCACGGACAGCACTACCGCGTGACCTTCCGCGAAGGCCTGCCGTCGACCGTCGAGGAAAAACTCGAAGCACCCGTCACCATCGACGCCTATGTCCGCGACCGCCAGCCGGCCGCACGTTTCTCGGGCAACGCCTTCGTGCTTCCCTCGCAGGGTCGCCACGGCATTCCGCTTACCACCATCAACGCGCCGAGCGCGAAACTGTCGCTGTTCCGGGTCGGCGAACGGGCCATCACGCAATTGCTCGAACGCTCGGATTTCCTGACCCAGCTCGACAGCTACAGCCGCGAGAACATCCGCGAGCAGATCGGCGCGCCGGTCTGGGAGGGCACCGTCGAGATCGACAGCTCGATGAACCAGGAGATCACCACCTCGGTGCCGGTCGACGAGATGCTGCCCGAGCGCCAGCCCGGCGTCTATGTGCTCACCGCGGTGCCGGAGGGCGACAAGTCCGAAAGCTGGGAAGCCAAGGCGACGCAGTGGTTCGTCGTCTCCGATATCGGCCTTTCGACCTTCGCCGGCGCCGACGGCCTGTCCGTCTTCCTGCGCTCGCTCGAAACCGCCGAACCGCTCGACGCCGTGTCGTTGACGCTTCTGGCGCGCAACAACGAGATCCTTGGCACCGCAACGACGGATGGCGACGGCCGCGCCGATTTCGCGGCCGGCCTGATGCGTGGAACCAACGGCCTGTCGCCGGCAGCGCTTCTGGCGCGGCGGGGCGAGGGCGACTTCGTCTTCCTCGATCTCACCCGCGGCGGTTTCGATCTCTCCGACCGTGGCGTGGCCGGCCGGCCGGCGCCCGGCGGCATCGACGTGATGGCCTGGACCGAGCGCGGCATCTACCGTCCGGGGGAGACCGTCCATCTCTCGGCGCTCGCCCGCGACGACAAGGCCGACGCACTGGACGATCTGCCGCTGACCGTCATCCTGCAGCGCCCGGATGGCGTCGAAGACCGGCGCGCCGTCTCCGATGGCGAGGCGATGGGCGGCCATGCGCTGTCTTTTCCGCTGCCGCTCAACGCCATGACCGGCACCTGGACGGCGCGGATCTTCTCCGATCCCGACCGCCCGGCGCTCACCGAAAAGACTTTCCTGGTCGAGGATTTCCAGCCGGACCGGATCGAGTTCGATCTCACCGCACCGGACGACAAGCTGAACGCCTCCAATCCGGTCAGCGTCGGCATCGACGGCCGTTATCTCTACGGCGCGCCGGCATCCGGCCTTCAGGCGTCCGGTACGGTCACCGTCTCAACCACGCGGGACAACGCAGCCTGGCCGGGCTACGTCTTCGGCCTCGATGACGAGGAAACCGAGGCGCAGCGTTTCGACGTCTCGGCGAATGGTCCGCTCGACGACGAAGGCAAGGGCGAAATCGATGTCGCTATCCCGGATGCGCCCTCGACCAGCCGCTTCCTGACCGCCAAACTCGACGTCCAGCTCGCCGAATCCGGCGGCCGTGCGGTCGAGCGCGACATCACGCTTCCGGTTCTTGCCGACGAACCGAAGATCGGCATCGATCCCCAGTTCGATGACGATCAGGTCGCCGAAAGCTCGACCGCCGCCTTCCGCATCATCGCGGTCTACGGCGCGGGCGAACGCATCGCAATGTCCGGGGCCGACTGGTCGCTGGTGAAGGTCGAGCGGAACTACCAGTGGTACCGAACCGGCAACAACTGGAACTACGAGGCGGTCGACTATTCGACCGAAATCGCCGACGGCACCATCGATCTCTCGGCGAACGAGCCCGCAACTGTGGAAGTCCCCGTCGAATGGGGCCGCTACCGGCTCGACGTCAACGGTCCTGACGGCGAGGAGAGCTCCTATGTCTTCGACGCCGGCTGGTATGTGGAAGCCAAGTCCACCGAAACCCCGGACGGGCTCGAGATCGCGCTCGACAAGGCGACCTACGAACCGGGCGACACCGCCAGGCTCCACGTTGCATCGCGCTTCGCCGGCGAATTGCTGGTCACCATCGGCTCCGACCGGCTGATCGGTTCGATAACCCGGTCGATCGACGCCGACGGCGCGACGATCGATATCCCGGTCACTGAGGATTGGGGCGCAGGAACCTATGTCACCGCCACGCTCTATCGCCCGGCCGACGATTCCGATAGCCGCATGCCGATGCGCGCCATCGGCGTCAAATGGGCCGCCGTCGATCCAGGCGATCACCGGATTTCGGTCTCGCTCGACCTCCCGGAAAAGACAAAACCGCGCCAGCCGCTGACCATTCCGGTGCAACTGGCCGGTCTGACGCCTGGCGAGGAGGCCTTTGTCTCCATCTCCGCAGTCGATGTCGGCATCCTCAATCTCACGCGTCACAAGACGCCCGATCCGGAAGCCTGGTATTTCGGCCAGCGCGCGCTGGGTCTCGAAATTCGCGATATCTACGGCCGGCTGATCGACGGTTCCGCCGGTGCCGCCGGCCGGCTGCGCTCCGGTGGCGACGGCATGGAAATGCGCGCCGAAGGCTCGCCGCCCACCGAAAAACTCGTCGCCTTCTTCGAGGGCCCGATCGAGGTCGGCCCTGATGGAACGGCGCAGGTCAGTTTCGACATTCCGCAGTTCAACGGCACGGTGCGCGTCAATGCGGTCGCCTGGAGCAAATCCGCCGTCGGCCATGCCGAAGACGAGGTGATCATCCGCGACCCTGTGGTTCTGACTGCCTCCATGCCGCAGTTCCTGGCGCCGGGCGACAGTTCGCGCCTTCTCCTTGAAATCGCCAACACGGACGGCCCGGCGGGCAGCTATACGCTCACCACCTCGAGCCATTCGGGCAATATCGCAATCGACGGTGAACGCCAGCTCGATCTCGCGGCGGGCGCGCGTACCGCGCTCAACCTGCCGCTCGACGGCTTTCAGCCCGGCGACGACGCGGTGATGATTTCGCTCGCCGGTCCCGACGGCCTGTCGATCACCCGCAGCGAACCGATCGAGGTTCGCCCGGCCGCCATGCCGGTCACCGAGAAACGGGTCGTCTCGCTCAGCCCCAATGGCGGCAGCCTCCGCGTCGACCGCGAACTGTTGCAGGGCAGCATGCTCGAAGGCGCTTCCGTCAGCATCGGCGTGACGAAGAACGCCGCCTTCGACGTCGCGGCGCTGCTGATGGCACTCGACCGCTACCCCTATGGCTGCGCCGAACAGACCACCAGCCGCGCGCTGCCGCTCCTCTATCTCAGCGAACTCGACGCTGCCGACCGCTTCGACAGTGCCGAGATCGACAAGCGTATCGAGGATGCGATCACCCGTCTGGTCTCCTTCCAGTCGGCTTCCGGCAGCTTCGGCCTCTGGGGACCCGGCTCAGGCGATCTCTGGCTCGACGCCTATGTCACCGACTTTTTGACCCGCGCCGGCGAAAAGGGATTTGCCGTGCCGGAGGAAGCTCGCCGGCTGGCGCTCGATAGTCTCCAGAACCAGCTCGCCTACACCACCGACATCGAGGACAAGGGGGCGGGCATTGCCTATGCGCTCTACGTCATGGCGCGCAACCGCAAGGCGTCGGTGAGTGATCTGCGCTATTACGCCGACACACAGCTTGCGAGTTTCCCGACGCCCATGGCCCAGGCACAGATCGGTGCGGCCCTGTCGCTCTATGGCGACCAGCCGCGCGCGGCGGAGAGCTTCCGCACCGCCTTTACCCGCGTGAAGGCTTCGGCCGGACTGTTCGATGGACGCGCCGACTACGGCTCGACCCTGCGTGATGGCGCCGGCATCCTCGCACTCGCCGCCGAATCCGGTCCCGCGCCGCAACTGGTGCCGGATCTGATCGGCTTTGTCGGTCAGCGGCTGAGCGAACGCCAGTCGACCAGCACCCAGGAGAACGCCTGGATGGTGCTCGCCTCCCGCGCGCTCGAAGAAGCCAACCGGACGATCACCTTGGAGGTCAACGGCCAGGAGAAGGATGGCGCCTACCAGCAGCGGCTCTCGGGCGACGAACTGCTCGCCGATCCGGTGACGCTCGTCAACAAGGGGACGGAGCCGGTCGACGTCGCGGTGACGACCGTTGCTGCTCCCGCCGAACCGCTGCCGGCCGGTGGCGATGGCTTCACCATTGACCGCGCCTACTACACGCTCGATGGCGAGCCGGCGAGCATCTCCTCGGTCGCGCAGAACGAGCGCTTCGTCGTGGTGCTGACGATGAGCGAGGCCAACAGCTGGCCTTCACGGGTGATTGTCACCGACCTCCTGCCTGCCGGCCTCGCCATCGACAATCCGCGCATCATGGGCAGCGCGGACCTGAGCAACATGGACTGGCTCGGCAGCCCCAGTGCGGTGCATGCGGAATTCCGCAAGGACCGCTTCGTCGCCGCCTTCGACCGCACCGGTTCCTCCGACCGCTCTTTCACGGCCGCCTATGTGGTGCGCGCCACCACGCCCGGCACCTACGCCCACCCGGCGGCGGTCGTCGAGGACATGTACCGGTCCGAACTCGCGGCGCGGACCGCGACCTCGGTGATGGAGGTGACACAGGCTCCATGAGGGTTCTCGCCTCACGCCGGGGACGCTGGCTCGCGGCTACGGCGTTCGGCCTTGCCGGACTGGCGGCGATCGCGGGCGCCGCGCTCTGGGCCGATCGCGCCTATCCGCCGCCGCTCGACGTCACCGCAGGGCTGTCGCGGCAGGTGGTCGACCGCGACGGCGACCTGCTGCGGGCCTATGCCGCGCGCGACGGCCGTTGGCGCCTGCCGGTGACGCTCGATCAGGTCGACCCTGATTTCATCGACATGCTGGTGGCCTATGAGGACAAGCGCTTCTTCACCCATTACGGCGTCGATCCGCTGGCCGTCGCCCGGGCCGCCTGGCAGTTCGTGAGCCACGGCGGCCGCATCGTCTCGGGCGGCTCGACGCTGTCGATGCAGGTGGCCCGGCTGATCGAACCGCGCGAGGAACGCAGCCTGACGGCAAAACTCCGGCAGGCGGCGCGGGCGCTGCAGATCGAGCGGCGTCTGAGCAAGCGCGAGATCCTCGAACTCTATCTCACGCTCGCTCCTTATGGTGGCAATCTCGAAGGGGTGCGGGCCGCGAGCCTCGCCTGGTTCGGCCGCGAGCCGAAGAAGCTGACACTGTCGCAGGCCGCGCTTCTCGTGGCCCTGCCGCAGTCACCTGAAACCCGCCGGCCGGACCGTCACCCCAAAATCGCGCAGTCGGCGCGCAACCGCGTGCTCGAGCGCATGAAGACCGCAGGCCTGCTACCCGATTTCGAGGTCGAGCGGGCAGGGCGGGTCGCCGTCTCCTCCACCCGTCGCGCGCTGCCCGATCTCGCGCCGCATCTCGCCGACCGTGCTCTGGCCGCAGATCCGCTCGCCGAAACCACGGCGCTCACCATCGACGCCGACCTCCAGGCCCGGCTCGAGCAGCTGGCGCGCGAACAGGGCGAAAAGCTTGGGCGAAAACAGTCGCTCGCCATGGTGCTGGCCGACGGCCAAACCGGTGACATCCTCGCTTCCGTCGGGTCGACGAACTACCTCGACACCGCCCGCTTCGGCGCCATCGACATGACGATCGCCAAGCGCTCGCCGGGTTCGACGCTCAAACCCTTCATCTACGGTCTCGCCTTCGAGGAGGCGCTGGTGGAGCCGGCGACGCTGATCGACGATTCCCCCGCCAATTTCGCCGGCTACAGGCCGAAGAACTTCGATCTCGCCTATCAGGGCGAGGTCACCGTGCGCGAAGCGCTGCAGCTCTCGCTCAACGTGCCGGCGGTGCGTCTTCTCGATGCGGTCTCGCCGGTGCGTCTGATCGGGCGATTGAAGCGAGGCGGTGTGTCGGTCGACATGCCGGAGGGCGGCGCTCCGGGGCTCGCCATCGGCCTCGGCGGTGTCGGCGTCAGCCTGCGCCATCTCGTCCAGCTTTATACCGCCTTCCTCAATGACGGCCGCGCCGTGCCGCTCCGGGACGGTGTCGAGGCGGAGGGTCTGCCGCTCGACGCGCCGGTTCTGGCGCGCAACGCCGCCTGGCAGACGACCGAGATCCTGTCGGGCGTCTCCGCCCCCGCAGACGCCCCGCGTCTCGCCATCGCCTACAAGACGGGCACCAGCTACGGCTATCGCGACGCCTGGTCGGTTGGCTATGACGGCCGCCATGTGCTGGGCGTCTGGGTAGGCCGGGCCGATGCGGCTCCGGCCCCCGGTATTTCCGGTATCGGCACCGCGGCCCCCATTCTCTTCGAGGCCTTCGCGCGGACCGGACTCGATCGCGTACGGCTGCCGTCGCGGCCGCCAGGGCTCGTCGTCCGCAACAGGAACGAGCTTCCCCATGCGCTCAGGAAATTCGGCGGTGAAACTATGCTTGCAAGCGCAACATCCGGACCGGAGATCGTCTTCCCGCCGTCGGGGGCCCGCGTCGATCTCGGCGCCGGGCAGGGTCGTCGCCAGCCCCTGGTGCTGAAACTCCAGGGCGGCAATCCGCCCTATCGCTGGATCGCCAACGGGGTTCCGCTGAAATCCACCACCCGGCGACCGAAGCTCGCCTGGAAGCCGGACGGCCCCGGCGCCTCCAACCTCACCGTGGTCGATGCCGACGGCCGCGCAGCGAGCGTCAGCGTGTTCATCGAATAGCGCGGACCGTCACGCCAGCGGAATCGCGTTGCCCGATTTAGATTCCTGATAGGTCTCCGACATGGCGTCGTAGGACGCGCGGATCCCGGCTGCCCGGATGCGCAACTGTTCGGCCATGTCGTCCGGACAGGCCTCAATCAGTTCCGGAATGCTGACGGCCCGGAAGAAGGCGTTGGACCGGCAATAGCCGCCCGGCTCGAGGTCAAACACTTCCTTGAGAATTTTCAGGTCGTGCGGGATGGCGAAGGCGTCACGCGAATCCTCGTGGCTGAAGAAATAATGGAAATTGTCGAAGCCCGCCCAGGTGATCGCCGACATGCACATGGTGCAGGGTTCATGCGTCGACAGGAAGATCAGCTCCTTCGTCGGGATCGTCCGCGCGGTCTCGTGCTCGTAGAAGCGCTTCAGCAGATGAACCTCTCCGTGCCAGAGCGGGTTCTCGGTCTCGTTGTTGGTCTCGGCGAGCACCAGCGACAGATCCGATTTCCGCAGCACCGCCGCGCCAAACACCTTGTTCCCCGCCGCCACCCCTTGGCGGGTCAGCGGGATGATGTCTTTCTCCATGACCTCGAGGAGGCGCGGGGCGAGACGGGTGGCTGAATCGGTCATGTCGGTCCTCTCTGGCGTGGTCCGGAGTTCGGGCGAGAGATCACAAGCACAAGCTGCAAGGCAAGCCCGCATTCTCTTTCCGGAGCCGGATTGAGGAAAACAATATCCCCGATCGCCTTCGCGCACATCTTTGTTTCTTCAATCCGCACGGACGCGACCGCACAATTGCGTCCAATCGAAAGGACTGCCCCACAATGGCAAGAGACACGACCAAGCTCACCGCGTTCCCGGCTTTCGTCCGCACCACCGGACGCAAGGTCGCCGTTTTCGGCAATGGAGCCGAGGCGGTGGCGAAGACGCGCCTGATCGCCAATTCGGACGCCGACATCATTGTCTACGCCGATGACCCGTCGCATGAACTTCTTGCCCTGATGCATGACCTTTCGGTGGTTCACGATGCGAACCCGTTCGCGTCGGAACAGGTCGAGGGCGCGGCGCTCGTGTTCGCCGCTACGGGGGACGCTGCCCTCGACCGTGCTATCGTCTTTGCCGCACGCGCCCGCAACATTCCGGCCAACGCCGTCGACCAGCCCGACTATTGCGACTTCTACACGCCCGCGCTCGTCAACCGTGCGCCGGTGGCGATCGCCATCGGCACGGAAGGCGCGGGGCCGGTTCTTGCGCAGATGATCCGTTCGAAGATCGACACCATGTTCTCGCCGGCCCTCGGTCCGCTTGCTCGCCTCGCGGCATCCTTCCGCGATAGGGTCGACCACGCGCTGCCGCGCGGCGCCGTCCGCCGCGCCTTCTGGAAGCGCTTCTTCACCGGTGAAGTGGCACGGGAACTCGAAGCCGGAAACGAGCATGCCGCCCACCGCGCCTTCGAAGATCTTCTCGCTGAAGGTGCGCAGTCGGGCGGTCACGTCGCCCTGGTCGGGGCAGGCCCCGGCGCCGAGGATTTGCTGACCCTGCGCGCCCATCGCGTGATGATGGAGGCCGACGTCATCCTCCACGATGCGCTGGTGCCGGAAAAGGTGATCTCGATGGGCCGTCGCGACGCCGAGCGCTACGCGGTCGGCAAGCGCAAGGGGTGCCATTCGAAATCCCAGAAGGAAATCAATGCGCTGCTGGTGAAACTTGCAGCGGAAGGCAAGCGCGTCGTCCGGCTGAAATCCGGCGACCCTCTGGTCTTCGGCCGCGCGGCTGAAGAGCTTGATGCGCTGCGTGAAGCCGGCATCTCTTACGAGATCGTGCCCGGCGTGACCTCGGCTATAGCCGCCGCTGCCGACATGGCGCTTCCGATTACATTGCGCGGGGTCGCCCATTCCGTTGTCTTCACCACCGGCCACGACCTGACCGGCGCGAGCCTGCCGGACTGGGCGAAGCTCGCACTCTCCGGCGCCACCATCGCCGTCTATATGGGTCGCACCGTGGCCTCGATCGTTGCCCGCCGCCTTATCGAGGCTGGCCTCGGTGACGCCACCACCGTGGCGGTGGTCGAAAACGCCAGTCGCGCCGACCGCCGCATGCTTCACGGCACGCTCGCCGATCTGCCGCTGATCGAAACCGCGCCCGGCCTCGACGGTCCGGTCATGGTGCTGATCGGCGATGCGGTCGCGGCTGCCGACCTGAGCCGTTCCGAACCCCTGTCGATCGCCTTCCACGCCTCGACCGAAATTGCAGCCTGAGGAGTAACCCATGACCGGCAAGATCCTGACCGCCAACCGCCTGATTGACGGCGTCTCCGTCTGGTTCAGCGCCAACAGTGAATGGGTGGAGAACATCCATGAGGGCTTCGTCGCTCGCCACGAGGAAGCCGTGAAGGCGCTCGAGGTGGCCGGTGCCGCCGCCCAGGCCGACAACACCGTCGTCGACGCCAACCTGATCGACGTCGAGGAAGGAGAGGGCGGCCTGCGCGCCATCCGCCTGCGCGAGCGCATCCGCGCCGACGGCCCGACCATCGCTTACCTGCCGAACGCCAAGAACGCCCCGTCATCCAGCCGGGCAGCCTGAGGATACCATGTACCGTTACGACGAATTCGACCGCGATTTCGTATCCGCCCGCGTCGCCCAGTTCCGCGACCAGGTGGAACGCCGCCTGACCGGCGAGATCAGCGAGGACGCCTTCAAGCCGCTCCGGCTGATGAACGGCGTCTATCTCCAGCTTCACGCCTACATGCTGCGCGTGGCGATCCCCTACGGCACGCTGTCCTCGCGCCAGATGCGGATGCTCGCCCATATCGGCCGCAAGTATGATCGCGGCTACGGCCATTTCACCACCCGGCAGAACATCCAGTACAACTGGCCCAAGCTCGGCGACATCCCGGGCATCCTCGACGATCTGGCGAGCGTCGAGATGCACGCCATCCAGACCTCGGGCAACTGCATCCGCAACGTGACCGCCGACCATTTCGCGGGTGCCGCCGCCGACGAGGTCGCCGACCCGCGGCCCTATGCGGAGATCCTGCGGCAGTGGTCGTCGCTCCATCCGGAGTTCTCGTTCCTGCCGCGGAAGTTCAAGATCGCGGTGACGGCAGCCGAAAACGACCGCGCCGCCATCCAGGTCCACGATATCGGCCTTCAGCTCAAGCGCAACGACGACGGCGAGATCGGCTTTGCTGTCTATATCGGCGGCGGGCAGGGGCGTACGCCCATGATAGCCAAGAAGATCAAGGACTTCCTGCCGGAAGCTGATCTTCTTTCTTATATCACTGCGATCATGCGGGTCTACAATCTGCACGGCCGGCGCGACAACAAGTACAAGGCGCGCATCAAGATCCTCGTCCATGAAACCGGCACCGAGGAACTGGCGGCGCAGATCGAGGCCGAATGGGCCCATCTGCGCGAGGGTGAGCTCAAGTTGCCCGATGCGGACATCGCTCGCATCACCGACTATTTCGCGCCGCCGGAACTGCCCGCGCGCGCCGAGGGCTGGGCCGAACTTGCCGCCTGGAAGAAGTCGGACTCAGGCTTTGCTTCCTGGGTCAACCGCAACGTGCGGCCGCACCGCCATCCGGATTACGGCATGGTGACGATCTCCCTGAAACCGATCGGCGGAATTCCGGGCGATGCGTCGTCCGACCAGATGGATGTGATTGCCGACCTCGCCGAGCAGTACGGGTTCGACGAGATCCGCGTCACCCACGAGCAGAACCTGGTGCTGCCGCATGTGGCGCTTGCCGATCTCGAACCGCTCTATCGGGCGCTTCAGGCCGAAGGTCTGGCGACCGCCAACAGCGGCCTCGTCACCGACATCATCGCCTGCCCGGGGCTCGATTACTGCGCGCTCGCCAATGCCCGCTCCATTCCGGTCGCACAGGAAATTTCCGAGCGCTTTGGCGATCAGGCGCGGCAAGAGGAGATCGGCGATCTCAAGATCAAGATTTCCGGCTGCATCAATGCCTGCGGCCACCACCATGTCGGCCATATCGGTATCCTCGGCGTGGAGAAGAAGGGTGCGGAACTCTACCAGATCACGCTCGGCGGATCGGGCGACGAGAACACCTCGATTGGCGAGATCGTCGGGCGCGGTTTCGAGCCCGAGAAGGTGACCGATGCGATCGAAACCATCGTCTCGACGTATTTGTCTGGTCGAACGGGAACCGGCGAGACGTTCATCGATTATTACCGCCGGGTTGGGGCCGCACCATTCAAGCAAGCGCTGTACGGCGACACCGCCGCAGCGGCGTGAGGAGACTGTCATGAGCACGATTGTGTGGAACCGCGAAGGCGTGGTGGAGAACGACCGCTGGGCCTCGAACGGGGACGAAAGTCCGTTTGTCGGTATCGACGAGGCACTGGAACTGGCCGCGACCGGCGGCTCGGATATCGGTGTCATCGTGACGCCGGCCGATGATGTCGCGAGGCTCGCGACCATCATCGACCGGCTAACCATCGTCGCCGTCGATTTTCCCGCCTTCAACGACGGCCGGGCCTTTTCCCATGCAACGTTGCTGCGCGAGCGGCTCGGCTTTACCGGCGAGATTCGTGCCGTGGGCGCGGTGCTTCTCGACCAGGTGCCGTTCATGCTGCGCGTCGGTATCGACAGTGTCGAGACCGCCCACGAGCCGACCGCACGAAGGCTCACCGAAATGCGCCTGCCCGGCATCGACCTGCATTACCAGCCGGCTGCCCGTCCCGCCGAGCCGACCAACACCTATTCCTGGCGCCGACGCGCCGCCGGATAGAAATCCAACGGGCGGCCTTCGGGCCGCCCTTTCTTCTTCACGCCATCCACATCTTCCATCAGCCTGTGCTTGCACTCAACGCCCCGGACGTGTCAGTTCTAGGCGACTGTCCGCTCGCGTGCGGTTGCCCATGGGAGGGGTGACCGCCGAGACCCGCCCGGCGGACATGAGGAGGAGCAAGCGACATGGCGATCGCCGCCACGGCGAAGCACGCGGAGCCGGCACATCCGGTCGATACCGATTTCGGCCCGTGGCTCAGCCGTGCCTCCATTCTCATCGTTGACGACGAGCCAGGCATGCGCAATTTCCTCAAGCGCACGCTGGAGCCGCGCTGCGCCCGCATCGACGAGGCCAAGGACGTCGCCCAGGCCTCCGGGCTGATCGACGAGAACCGCTACGACATCGTCATCCTTGACAACATCATGCCGGGCCGCAATGGGCTCGAATGGCTCGAGGAGCAGCGCACCATCGGCTTCTTCTCTGACGTCATCCTGATGACCGCCTATGCCGATCTCGAAACCGCGATCCAGGCCTTGAGGGCAGGCGCGGCCGATTTCATCCTCAAGCCGTTCCGTTCGAACCAGATCCTCAACGCCTTGTCGCGCTGCCTCGAGCGGCGCAACCTGCAGCGCGAGAACTACGTGCTGCGCCATGAGCTCAAGGCGACGTCGGAACATCTTCTGCTGCGCGACAAGCTGATTGGCCATTCCGACGGTGTCGAGGCGATCCGCCGGACCATCGCCCGGGTGGCCTCGCTGCCGACATCGGTGCTCATCTGTGGCCCCTCGGGGTCAGGCAAGGAGGTCGCCGCGCGTTCGATCCACAATCTCTCCGACCGCGCGTCAAAACCCTTCGTGCCGGTCAATTGCGCCGCGATCCCGACCGAGATGATCGAGGCGGAACTCTTCGGTCACGTGAAGGGCGCCTTCACCGGTGCAATGGCCGGTCGCGACGGGCTGTTTCTCCATGCCGACGGCGGCACGCTGTTTCTCGACGAGATCGGCGAACTGCCGCCGCAGACCCAGTCCAAATTGTTGCGCGCGCTCGAAGACAGAAGGATCCGACCCGTGGGTTCCGAGCGCGAGGCTTCCGTCGACCTCCGCTTCGTCTTCGCCACCAATGCCGATCTCGAAAAGCTCGTGGGCGAGGGGAAGTTCCGCGCCGATCTCTACTACCGCATCAATGTCATGCGCATCGACATGCCGCCGCTCAAGGACCGGGGCGGCGACGTGATCGAGCTCGCCGAACTCTTCCTCGTGCGGCTGGCGCAGCAATTGGGCATGCCCCCGCTCGAACTGACGGAGACGGCGCGCCGGTCGATCCAGCGCTACGGCTGGCCCGGCAATGTGCGCGAACTGCGCAACTATATCGAACGCTCGCTGATCCTCGGCACCTTTCCGGAGATCGGTGGTCCGGACACCCCGTCCAACGGGGACGAGGCGAGCTTGGAGATGGTCGAGCAGCGCCATATCCTCGCCATGCTGGACCGCTGCGGGGGCAACCAGTCGGAAGCCGCCCGCCGTCTCGGGATCTCGCGCAAGACCATCGAGCGCAAGCTCCAGAGCTGGGGCATGGGGTGAAACGGGTTCTGTCCGGCGCCCGGCTGCCGGTCCGTTACCGCTTGCTGGCGATCGCGCTCTTGCCGACGCTTGTCATCCTGCCGCTTCTTCTCGGCGCCACCATGCTGCGCTGGAACCAGAAATTCGACGGCGTTCTGATTTCGAAGGTGCGCTCCGACCTGACGGTTGCCCACCAGTATCTGAGCCGCATCCTCGAAAACACCTCTGAACATCTGCAGGCGCTCGGCGACTCGGCCGTATTTCGCGAGGCGCTTGCCGATCAGGAGGATATCGGCGCGTTGCTCGAGACGCGACGCAAAGATCTCGGTCTCGATTTCCTCTATCTTGTCGATCCCGGCGGCCTGCAGTTTGCTGCCGCCGCAGGTCGTGCGCCGGCGGTGACCGACATGGGAAAACCGGTGCTCGCGACCGCGCTTGCCGGCCGGCCCTCGGTGGCGATCGATCTCTTTTCCGGGGCCGAACTGGGAGCCATTTCGCCGCAGCTCGCCGAGCAGGCTTCGTTCGACCTGATCCCGACCCCGAACGCGGCGCCGACGCAGAACACGCGCAGCACGCAGGGCATGGTCATTCACGCCGCCAATCCGGTTCCCTTGCAGAGTGGAAACGACCTCGTTCTCGTCGGCGGCCTGTTGCTCAACCGCAATCTCGAATTCATCGATACGATCAACGATCTCGTCTACCAGACCGAAAGCCTGCCGGCGGGCAGCAAGGGCACGGCGACGCTGTTTCTCGATGACGTGCGGGTGTCGACGAATGTCCGCCTTTTCGAGGATCGCAGAGCACTCGGCACCCGGGTCTCGGAGGTGGTGCGCAATTCCGTGCTCGGCGAGGGGCGCGTCTGGCTCGACCGCGCCTTCGTCGTCAACGACTGGTACATCTCCGCCTATGAGCCGATCGTCGATTCCCGCGGCGAGCGCATCGGCATGCTCTATGTCGGCTTTCTCGAAAAGCCCTTCTCCGCCACCAAGCAGATCACCATCGCTACCGTGATCGGCACCTTTCTGATCGTCACCCTTCTCTCTGTGCCGCTGTTCCTGCGCTGGGCGGGCAGCATCTTCCGGCCGCTCGAACGCATGGCCGAAACCATCGACACCGTGGAAGCGGGAGATCTCGATGCGCGAACGGACATTCCGGATCGCGGCGACGAGATCAGCCAAGTTGCTGCCCACCTCGACGATCTGCTCGACCGGGTGAAGGAACGCGACCGGCAGCTCCGGGAATGGAACGACGAGCTCAACGTGCGTGTCGCGGAGCGAACAGCGGAACTCGAAGAGGTCAACCGCCAGCTCGAAAGCGCCACCAAGCAGTTGGTGATGTCGGAAAAACTGGCGGCCATCGGCGAGATCACCGCCGGCGTCGCCCACGAGATGAACAATCCGATCGCCGTGATCCAGGGCAATCTCGAAGTGCTGCGATCGCTGATGGGGGAGAAAGCCAAGGACGGCGAGACCGAATTCCGGCTCATCGACGAACAGACCGAACGGATGAACCAGATCGTCGGCAAGCTGTTGCAGTTCGCCCGGCCGGACGAGTTCTCCGGCGCGGGCGAGGGCGCGCTGCCCCAGGAAGCGTTCTCGGACTGTCTGACCCTCGTAGGTCACATGATCCGCAAACAGGAAATCGAGGTGGTGCGGCTGGAAGAGAGCGACGCGCTTGTGGCGATCCCGCGAACCGAACTCCAGCAGATCCTCGTCAACCTGATGGTCAACGCCATCCATGCGATGCCCGCGGGTGGCACGTTGACGCTCGGCTGCCGGGATCAGGATCACAACGACGCGGCCGGTGTGCAGATACGTGTCTCCGATACCGGGATAGGTATGAGCGAGCCTGTCGCCGTGCGAATCTTCGATCCGTTCTATACCACGAAGCGTGGCACCGGCACGGGCCTCGGTCTGTCGATCACGCACATGCTGGTGACCGACGCCGGCGGTGACATTTCCCTCGATACGACGCCGGGCGAGGGCACCGAGTTCCGCGTCTGGCTGCCCGCCATCCGACGCGGCGGTTGAGACATTTCGTCCGACCTGCGACATTCTGTCCATTGCAGGCGCCGGATTCACTATCTCAATAAAACCTCCTAACCAATTGAAAATAAGGACTAAGTATCTCCGAAGAAAAACTGGCATGCTTCTTGGAACGCGGAAGGGAGCCGCGGCGGGGAGGACTACCGCGGCGATTGCCGGAGCCCTTGTCACGGCCACC
>CAZEJG010000035.1:20659-30678 GCA_964511625.1 uncultured Hoeflea sp. | reverse complement strand
GCCGGGATGTTGACCATGACGTAGCGGTCACCGAGGAAGCCGGACATGGAGCGCAGGCGCACCAGATTGGTCTCGAGCTGGCCGAGACGGACGTCGGCGCCGACATTGAGCGCCTTGTAGCTGTAGGTGCCGAGCACGCCGTCGGCGGGCAGGCCATGGCGGGCCTGGAAGCGTTTGACGGCGCCGTCGACATAGCTGTCGAAGGAATCCGAGATGCCGGCGGTGCGGTCGAGGTCACCGGAGACCATCAGGCGCTGACGCAGGAGGCGGACAGTCGGAGAGACGTTTCCGAGCTGCAGCTTCTCCGACGACGGAACCATGTTCCAGCCGCCGCGCGAGACGATGTCCTGATACTGATAGATGGAGCGTTCGACGAAGCCGATCGTCTCGGCCGAGGTGATCGGCACGCGGGTGGCCACCTGCTTGGCGGCACGCGAGGACTTCGCGTCGAACTGGTCGTCCCAGTTACCGCGGCGGGGCGAATTGATGATGTCGACGATCGAAGCCTGGGCACGAGCCGCTCCGGTGGCCGCAGCAAGGGCCGCCAGACTGGTGGCGCCGCCGATAAACTGGCGGCGGGCAAGTGTGCGGGTTGCGTTCGGCTTGGTCATGCGCATTCACCGTCTTTCTTCCTGGCCGGAGCGGTCTGGCTCCGAATGCGGGCACGGCCCGCCGAATACCATCGGTATCGTTAATATTTACAAACGGAACGCGAGGTTTCCAGAGGGCGATCGCGCCTCAAGGCAGTGACGACCCGAAATCGTGGCGAAGTGCGGCGCCCCTCGTACCTTCGCAAGTCCTGCGCTCCCATGGCTTTGTGGCCAATTGATGGTACCGGCGATTTTGTCGCCGGGCAAATGTGCCTGTGCGGGCGATTATCGTCACATTGACGCAACTTCGCAACGCGCAATTCGGCAGCATCCCGCGGCCGGGCGCGCCCGGTGACCCCCGGCCCGAAAACGGAAAGAGGCGGGTCCGAGCCCGCCTCTCTCAATGTGATGATGCCGTTTCGCTCAGAGGCGATAGGCGATGGTGTCGTTCCAGAAGCGGTCGAGACGCTGCATGAGCTTGTTCAGGACCTCGAACTCGTTCTGGCCGATGCCGCCGACCTTGGCGATGGACGCCACGTGCCGGTCATAGAGGGCGGCGACGGTGGCGGCGACTTCGGCGCCGTCGTCGGTCAGGCTGATGCGGACCGAGCGGCGGTCGACACGCGAGCGCTGGTGGTTGATATAGCCCAGGTCGACCAGCTTCTTGAGATTGTACGAGACGTTCGAGCCGAGATAGAACCCGCGCGACCGCAGTTCGCCGGCTGTCAGCTCGGAGTTGCCGATATTGAAGAGCAGCAGCGCCTGGACGGCGTTGACGTCGGAGCGGCCCTTGCGATCGAATTCGTCCTTGATGACATCGAGCAGGCGGCGATGCAGACGCTCGACGAGCTGAAGGGATTCGAGATAGAGATCGCGCAGGTCGTTCTGTTCGTCGGTCTGGGCGATCTCACGCGGCGCCTTGGCCACGGCCTGGTGAATGGTTGCCATCGTTATTGCCTCACTGTTGTTATGGCGGCTTTGTGCCGTCCTTGAGGCAAACCTAGCGAATGCGCATAAAATTCTACTTAAAATGCAGGCTTAACAGCTACTTACCGAAGCCGATCCGGCAATCAGGGTGAATCAGTTCTTACCCCGGCGCGCCTGCTCCCAGTTTCTGAGCGCCAGCGCAAGCCGCAGCGCGACATAAAGCAGGACGACCAGCGCGTAGAGGAGGACGACGAGCGGCCGCGTGCCGAACAGGTCGGAGAGGAAGTGATACATCACCACCTCGCCGCCGGCTGCGAGACACCAGATCACCACGCCCCAGGCGGCCCCCATCCACAGACCGAGGGCGGCGACGGGGAAGAAGACGGAGAGGCAGGCGATCGCCAGCTGCCACTGCGCCGACAGAAGGTCGAAGCGGAAATTGCCGCCGACCGTGTAGCCGGTCAGCCGGCCCCAATAATAGAGTGCGCTCACCAGGCAGCTGACCGCCACCACGCGCATGAACACCATGTAGATTGTATCGAGCAGACCCGACTCGACTGCCGGGCCGGTTTCGATGTCCGAGTCCACCATCATACTCCGTCCCCCGAGCGGGCAATGAACGCGATTCCGCAGGGGCGCGCAAGTTGCCATGCGCCCCCTCCCCGGCCGCGGCGCAGACGTAGGGACCTTTCGCCTGCGCTCGCTACTGCCTTTTCCTGTCAGCAGCGCGCCTGTATGCTGACACGTCCTGTCATCATCTTCCTTTCGGTCCTCCCATGTCGCGTGCCCGTCGTCTGCTCGATCTCGTTCAGGAGCTGCGCTCCCACCGCAACCCGGTAACCGGGGCGAAGCTCGCCGAGGCGACCGGGGTGTCGCTCAGGACGCTCTACCGCGATATCGATGCGCTGAAGGCGCAAGGGGCGCCGATCGAGGGCGAGCCGGGGCTCGGCTACGTGCTGATGCCCGGCTTCATGCTGCCACCGCTGATGTTCACCGAGGAGGAGATCGAGGCGATCGTGCTGGGGTCGAAATGGGTGGCGACACGCGCCGATCCCAATCTCGGCGACGCCGCGCGCTCCGCGCTCGTCAAGATCGCCAGCGTGCTGCCGGCCGACCTCAAGGCGCAGGTCGAGGATTCGAGCCTTTATGTCGGTCCCGGGGCGCCGGTGCCGGAGGGCGTGACCCGACTGACCGACATCCGTGACGCCATCCGCCGCGAGCGCAAGGTGGAGATCCGCTATGAGGATCTCTCGGGTGCGGTGACGGAACGGACCATCTGGCCTTTCGCGCTCACCTTCTTCGACAAGGCGCGGCTGGTGATCGGATGGTGCGAATTGAGACAGGATTTCCGCAATTTCCGAGCCGACCGGATCCTCTCCTTCACCGTCACCGAACGCCGCTACCCCCGCCGCAGGCAGGTGCTGATGAAGGAATGGCAGGCGCGTGAGACGCTATCGCGGGATAACCGATCGCGCGAAGACGGCCCCTGTACCGCCACGTGACAAGCAGATAAACAGATACTGCCATTTTTTGGCAGTTATGGGTGCTATCTCTCCAGCACCTCCGCAGTCCCGCGGAGCATCAAAGGAGACACCCCATGATTTCACCCGATTCCATGATCCACTATGTTGATGACGCGCATGCGAGCGCGCGGTTCTACGGCAAACTGCTTGGCGTCGAACCCGCATACGACGCGCCGGTCTACGCTTCGGTGCCGCTCGGCGACGGCATCCGGCTCGCCTTCTGGAACCGCGCGGCGGTTCTTCCGCCCGTCGGCCAGGCTGGTCCGGACGGCGAAACCTGCCTGGAGGCAGCGACGGCGGAAGAAGTGGACGCGACCTGCACGGCGTGGAAGGCCGACGGGATGACCATCCTGCAGGAGCCGGTCGACCTGCCCTTCGGACGGACCTTCACGGCAGCCGATGCGGACGGAAACCGGATCCGGGTCCTCTCCATGAGCGCCTGACCGTTCTCACGGCCGCTCCCGCATTTCAACGAGCAAGGCGAAGGCTGTCATGGCCTTCGCGCTACGCGCCGAAATCTCCTCCGGCGACAGCACCCCCACAGCGCCGGTGACGCGCCGAACCTGCAGATCGCCGATGAGAAGCGCCAGATACCACTCGACCGCCTCGTCGGGCGACCTGATCGAAATCAGGCCGGCGTCGGAGGCCGCGACGATCAGATCCCGGATCATCGGCATGACCAGCGATCGCCCGTTCTGTGCCAGCGCCTTTCCCAGTTGACCGGTGGGATCGGCCGCCGCGGCGCGATTGAGCGCAATGGCCCTCTCCCCTGTCAGCATCGTCAGCAGCTTCGGTGCGACCTTCTCGAGCGCTCGCACCGGGTCATTGCCGGGACCGAGGACTTCGAGCTGCGTGCGGATTTCGTCGGCATTGGTCGTGACCATGGCCTGAAAAAGGCCAAGCTTGTCGCCGTACCAGTTGTAGAGGGTCTCGTTGGACGCCCGCGCGGCACGCGCGACCGCCAGCATCGACATGCCGTCATACCCCTTCTCTCCGATCAGCCTGTAGGCGGCGGCCTCGATCTCCTGCTGTCGCTTCTGGCGCTTTTCCTCACGCATGCATTTCCCTCCCCCTCTCGGTAGCCTTGCAGCCCGGTTCTCGCCGGTGCTCTTCCGGATCTGTTGACAGAAATCGTAATCAAATGTACGGATTTGTAAATACGTACACTTAATTACGCTTTTGGAGATCCTCATGATGCGCCCTTTGTCCTTGCTCGCCCTCCTCTCCCTTCTGGCCGGGGGCGCCATCTTCGGCTTTTTCTATGCCTGGGTCTGCTCGACCATGTGGGGGCTGGATGCGGCCGACCCACGGATTGCCATAGCGGCGATGCAGGCGATGAACGAATCGGTCCGCAACATTGTTTTCGCGCCGGCGTTTTTCGGAACGCCGGCGATCATGTTCGCCACCGCGCTCGCCGCCTATCTCGCTGGTGAAAGGAGGCCCGCCTTCTGGTTTTCGGCGGCCGGAGCAACCTATTTCGTTCTCGGGCTCTTGCTGACCATAGGGTTCAACGTGCCGATGAACCGGGCGCTGGCGGATATCGTCATCCCCGACGACGTCGAGGCGGCGCGGGCGATCTGGGCGGATTATTCTCCGCGCTGGCAAATGTTCAACATCATCCGCACGCTCGCCTCCGGCGCTGCGCTCATGATGGCGGGCATGGGAACGCTGACGCTCGCGCGCCGCTGAAGGCCCGCTGCGGAAATGTCGCTCCGACGACGCCTTGACGCTCGGATCACACGGGTTCAAACAGGCGGGAAACCCGAAAAGGATACTGCGGAAAGGCCGTCGTCATGGACAAGAAGCTGATCAACGAGCGGGCGCAGAGCGCGCCGGACGTGGACACGATCACCGGTCATCGCCGCATGCGGCGCAACCGCAAGGCCGAATGGACGCGCCGGATGGTGCGGGAGAACCGGCTGACCGTCGACGATCTGATCTGGACCATTTTCCTGTCGCCCGGTTCGGGGATCGAGGAACCGATCGACGCCATGCCCGGCGTCCACCGGCTGTCGGTCGACAAGGCCGTCGAAGCCGCCAAACGGGCGGCCGCGCTCGGCATTCCGGCGATCGCGACCTTCGGCAATATCGAGCAGGAACTGCGCGACGAGACCGGCTCGAACATTCTCTCGGCCGACAACCTGATCAACCAGGCGACCCGCGCCATCAAGGCTGCCGTTCCGGAGATCGGCATCATCACCGACGTGGCGCTCGACCCTTTCACCAGCCACGGCCATGACGGCATCCTGCGCGACGGCGAGATCATCAACGACGAGACGGTGGCGCAGATTTCGCGCGCGGCCGTCATCCAGGCCGATGCGGGAGCGGACATCATCGCGCCGTCGGACATGATGGACGGACGCATCGGCGCCATCAGGCAGGCACTCGACGCAGCGGGACACCAGTCCGTCGGCATCATGTCCTACGCCACGAAATTCGCCTCCGGCTATTACGGCCCCTATCGCGAGGCGATCGGCACCGCCGGTCTCCTCAAGGGCGACAAGCGCAGCTACTACATCGATCCGGCCAATGCGACCGAGGCGGTCCGCGAGGCCGCACTCGACGTCGAGGAAGGGGCTGACATGCTGATGGTCAAGCCGGGCCTGCCCTATCTCGACATCTGCAAGGCGCTCAAGGATGCTTTCGGTCTGCCGACCTTCGCCTACCAGGTGTCGGGGGAATACTCGATGATCAAGGCGGCCGCCGCCAATGGCTGGATCGACGGCGAGCGGGTGATGATGGAATCGCTGCTCGCCTTCAAGCGCGCCGGCTGCGACGGCATCCTGACCTATTTCGGCCCGGAAGCCGCCGAAATCCTCGCGCGCGGCGGCTGAGCGCCGGCCCGGCGTTTGAATCAGGCCCTCGCCGTTCCCATATTCCTTGAAGCGAGGCAGTTTCGCCCGCGACCCGAAGGAGACAGACGGCGATGAGCCAGGCCGAGACCGATTATGCGTTGATGGACATGTACGACAATCCCGCTCTTTACGACGGGGTGCGGACACGCCGCGTGCTCGCCTTCCTGCTCGACTACACCTTCATCATCCTTCTCTGCATCCCCGCCGCCGTCGTCGTGTTCTTCTTCGGCCTCCTGACGCTCGGGCTCGGGTTCTTTCTTTACGGCATCCTCTTCTTTCTGGTCGCCGTACCCTATGTCGGCTTCTCGCTCGGAGGCGTCGGACAGGCCACGCCGGGCATGCGGATGACGGGTATCAAGCTCGAACGGCTGGACGGGGGGCGGGTGGATTTCCTCTTCGCCCTCGTTCACAGCGTTCTGTTCTGGGCCGCCAACGCCATCCTGACGCCGCTGATCCTGCTTGCGACGCTGTTCCTCGATCGCAAGCAGACCGTCCACGACCGGCTGCTCGGCACCGTCGTGGTGCGGACGGACCTTTACTGAGACATTCCCGCCGGTCGTCGGGCAACGGACGACCGGACTTCCCCGTCCGGGGAACAATATTCCGCCCAAGCACATTCAATCGCTTCCTCACTTGCCCGAGACGGGCAAAGCGTGACAGTTTTGACCTGTGGCCGGGGGGCACGAGGCTGTAGGGTCCCCGCCTCACGGTTCCCTGACGAAGCGAGTCCATGGACTTTCACCTCTACGCTACCTTCGCCATCATCGCGGTCACCATCGTCGCCTTTGCGCTCGAACGTTGGCCGATGGAAGGCGTCTCGCTTGCCGCGCTGACGGCTGTCATCCTCCTGTTCGGGCTCTTTCCCTACACGCCGCAGGGAAGCGAAGAGGCGCTGGGGATGAAGGATCTCCTGGCGGGGTTCGCAGATCCGGCGCTTGCGACGGTGCTGGCGCTGCTGATCGTCGGTCAGGGCCTGTTTGCGACCGACGCTGTCGACACGCTGGCCCGGGTGATCGGAAAGTTCAGCGGGTCCGGATCCTGGCGGCCGATCATCATGATCCTGCTCGCCTCAGGCGTGGTCTCCGCCTTTCTCAACAACACCCCCGTGGTCGTCATCTTCATCCCCATCATGGTGGTCATCGCCGCGCAGCGCGCGATCAGGGCGAGCCGGGTGTTCATCCCGCTCTCCTACATCACGATCCTCGGCGGCATGACGACATTGATGGGGTCGTCGACCAACCTGATCGTCGCGGGCGTCGCTCGTGACTACGGCTTCGATCTCGGCTTCTTCGACGTGACCGGGCTCGGCGTGCCGCTGGCCGCCATCGGGGCAGTCTACGTGCTCGGCCTTCTGCCGCGCATGCTGCCCGACCGGGAATCCAGCGCCGGACCGAAGGCGAAGTCCGGCGCCCAGTTCATCGGCGAGATCACGCTCGGCAACCAGCATCCCTTCGTCGGCATGCAGTCGAAGGGGGGAATGTTTCCGGGATTAGGCGACCTGACGTTGCGGATGCTGGAGCGGCGCGAGGAGCCTTTCCTGCCACCCTTCGACGACCTCGAACTCGAGCCCGGCGACACGTTGGTGGTGACCGGCACGCGTCGCGCCTTCTCGCGCGCCCTCGCCCGAGGCCGCACGTCGAACGAGCCGGTGGAGGAAACGGAGGAGGTCGAAGCTCCGCCCGGACCGGACTATCATCTCGCCGAGGCGGTGATCGCACCGGGCTCGCGCTATTCGGGCCGCACGATCCAGTTGTCCGGCCTTTCGGTGCGGCTCGGGGTCTCCGTTCTCGGCCTGCAGCGCAAGAGTCGCATGGCGCGCACCGCCCTGTCGGAAATCCGCCTCGAACCCGGCGACACGCTGCTGATCGGCGGACCGATCGAGAACATCCGCGCGCTGCGCGGCAACCACGACCTGCTGCTGCTCGAACATTCGGCGGAGGCCGTGCCGCAATCGCGCAAGGCGCCGATCGCTGGTCTCATCTTCCTCGCCATCGTCATCGCCTCCGCCTTCTCCCTGTTGCCGATCGTGACCGCCGCCATCACCGGCGTGGCGGCCATGCTCGCCACCGGCTGCCTGACGCTCTACCAGGCAGGCCGCGCCTTCGACCGGCAGATCTATCTTCTGGTGGGGGTGTCCATCGCCTTGGCGACCGCCATGGAACGGACCGGCGGGGCCGAGTTGATCGCCAATAGCGCGGTGAACGCGCTGTCTGACGCGCCGCTGGCGATCACGCTGTCCGGCTTCTTCCTGGTGGTCGCGCTGATGACCAACATCCTGTCCAACAACGCCACGGCGGTTCTGTTCACCCCGATCGCCATCGGCCTGGCACAGGGATTCAACGTCTCCCCGGAAGCCTTTGTCGCCGCGGTCATTTTCGGCGCGAATGCCTCGTTCGCGACACCGGTCGGCTATCAAACGAACCTTCTCGTCATGGGTCCGGGACACTACCGGTTTTCTGACTTCATCAAGGCGGGGACGCCGCTGGTGATTCTGATGTGGATCGCCTTTTCGATTCTGGCGCCGTTCTATTACGGGCTCTGATCCGCGGAACCTCCTCCTGGCCCGCCGAGAAAGACCCCCAAAATTCGAGGTATTGGCGGGTGAAACGGGAGCGGCACACGCCCGACCCAGTTGACCTTTCGGCCACTTGCGCCATGGTATTGTCGAAATCGGACTCATACCTTCGCAGGCCAAACGCCCGGAGAATCGCAAGCGGACATGACCAGCCATTCCGTCAATTCGCCGCAGTTCTTTCTGACCGCCCCCTCGCCCTGCCCCTATCTGGACGGCGAGATGGAACGCAAGGTGTTCACCCACCTCGTCGGCCCCAAGGCACCCGAGCTGAACGATCTCCTGACCCAGGGCGGCTTCCGCCGCTCGCAGAACATCGCGTACCGGCCAGCCTGCGAGACCTGCCGCGCATGCATTTCGGTCCGCATCCTCGCCGACGAGTTTCGGCCCGGAAAGACATTGCGCCGGGTGACGGCGGTCAACAGCGATCTGATCTCGACCGATTATGCCGCGGAACCCTCTACCGAGCAGTATACGCTGTTCCGACAGTATCTCGGCAGCCGCCACCAGTCGGGCGGGATGGCGGAGATGACCATCGGCGACTATGCGATGATGGTCGAGGACACGCATGTGAATTCGCGCATCATCGAATACCGGCTGCGCCAGGACGGCGACGGTGTGGCCGAGAACCCTGCGGGCCGGCTTGTGGCCGTCGCCCTGACCGACGTGATGGGCGACGGGCTGTCGATGGTCTATTCCTTCTTCGATCCGTCCGAGACGCGGCGATCGCTCGGCACCTACATGATCCTCGACCATATCCGCCGCGCCCAGGCCCAGGGCCTGCCGCACGTCTATCTCGGCTACTGGGTCAAGAACTCGCCGAAGATGGGCTACAAGACGCGCTTCCTGCCGCAGGAACATCTGATGGCGCAGGGCTGGCGACGCTACGAGGGCTGAAGCACCCGCCCCTGATCGCGCAACTTTTGCGTGGCGACCGACTTCATGTTATAACTTCGTTATTACAGGAGCCCGTCATGAACACCACCATCCGCAAGATCGGCAATTCCGAAGGCATCATCATCCCGAAGGAAATCCTCCAGCGTCTCGGGCTCAAGGCGGGGGACGAGGTGGAGCTCTCCGTGACGAAAAGCGGCTTGCTGGTGAGCGTGACTGAAGAGGAATTTGCTCGCCAGCTTTCGCACGCCGAGAAGTTCATGGACCGCTACAAGGTCGCGCTGAAGAAGCTGGCTGAATGACGGACTTCAACTTCGTCTCGAAGGACGTTGTTATTGCTCTGCACCGGGTACAGATCGAGCGCTTCGGCGGTGCGCCCGGACTGCGTGATGATTCCATGTTGGACTCAGCGCTGTCGCGGCCGTTGAACAAGGCTGTCTACGGTTGCGAAGACGTTTTCGAGATCGCCGCCGCTTATCTTTTTGGGCTGGCGAAGAACCACGCATTCGTCGACGGAAACAAACGTATCGCGATCGTGACCGCCGCAGTGTTCCTCATGGACAACGGCTACGAGATCGTTGCCAGCGAAGCCGAGCTCTACAGCTTCGTCCTCGCCGTTGCCGCAGGCGAGATCGACGAGGACGGGGCGACGCGGTTC
>CAZEJG010000035.1:0-20559 GCA_964511625.1 uncultured Hoeflea sp. | reverse complement strand
CTTCGTCCTCGCCGTTGCCGCAGGCGAGATCGACGAGGACGGGGCGACGCGGTTCTTCGCCGATTTCACCGAACCGATGGCATAAGGCGCCGGCCGTGATACGCGAGTGGGGGTCGCATTTTCGCCGCAGCGGCAGCCTTCGTTGTAGCCGATGAAAATTCTGAAATATCTCGCAGCCTTCGTGTTCGTCTGCTTCCTGTTGCCGGCCGGGGCGTCCGTGGCACTCTATCTGTCCGGCGACCATCCCGATTCCTGGCGCAACGCCGACTGGAGTGCGAGCGGCATTCTGCCCAGGCCACAGCCCGGTGACGAAGCCGCCATCTATATCATGTCGGCGCGCACGGGTGGGCTCAAAGGCGCGCTGGCCTCTCACAGCTGGATCCTTCTCAAGCCCGCAGGCGGTGCCGATTATGTGCGCTACGACAAGGTCGGCTGGGGTTCGCCGATCCGCCGCAACGGCTATCCGCCGGACGGACGCTGGTACTCCAACACGCCCTGGATCGTCGGGCAGGTCTCCGGCGCCGAGGCCGAGCGTCTGATCCCTCAGGTCGAGGCGGCAATTGCCGCCTACCCCTATTCGGAGCGCGGCGGCTACCGCATCTGGCCGGGGCCGAATTCCAATACCTTTGTCGCCACCGTCCTGCGTGCGGTGCCGGACCTCGGTATCCGGCTGCCGCCGGAGGCGATCGGGCGCGACTACCTGCCGCTTTCCATGCCGGTGGCGATACATCCGGACTGGCGCGACATCGACCTCTCACTAGGCGGCTTTGCCGGAGTGGGGCTGGGTCTGGATACAGGTCTGGAAATCCGGCTGGGCGGGCTGGTTTTCGGCATCGATCTCCTGCGACCGGCCATCAAACTTCCCGGTTTCGGCCGGCTGGGAAAAAGCGCGGACGCGGAAGCCTGATATCCCGCTGGTTCACAGATATTGGGTATATCCAGAGTCAGTCTGTTAACCACGACCGATCAATATTTTCCGATGGATTGGCTCCCGACGCTATTCCGTACATTTGAATCGTTGCCAGGCTGTCCGGCGGACGGCGGGATGAAAACCAGCACAAGCCTCCCGCCTCCGTGGCGCCTCGACAAGGGAATGTAGACGTGAAAATCAGCACCAAACTCACAGCAATCGGCCTTGCCTGCGCAGCCGGCTTTGCAAGTCTCGTCGCGATCGGCTGGATTGCGGGCGATCGGACCGCGAGCACGATGGCCTACGTCAAGGACGTTTCGGCAAAAGTGGCGATTGTCGAGGACATGACCGACAGCCAGCTGACCCTCATTCTCGCGGCCATGGACGCGATCGTCGACCGGGAGGAAGGTGCGGTCGCGCCCGAACGGATGGAGACGATCAGGGATTCGATCCGCAAGATCCGGGACGGTGAGCCGGCCGCCAGGGACGTGGCGGAGATGCTGGGACGGCCGGAGCTGATGGACGGCTTCAGTGAAAACTTGACCACTGTGGCAAACGCCATCGAGGTCGACCTTGTCAAACTCATCGAATCGCGGGCACCGTCGGACGATTTCGCAGCCATCGACGACGCGATCGACGGCGGCGGCGACAAGCTGGAAGCAGCGCTCGACGCACTGTCGACCGGCGGCCGCAGCTATGTCGCCAGCTATCTGACCGACACCGAAAACCAGGCGAACACCACGACGCTTATCCAGTCGCTGTCCGCGGCCGCATTTCTTATCGGTATTTGCGGTTTCGTCGCCTATATCGGCATGGGGATCGCCCGCTCGCTGCGAGAATTGCAACAGGACATGAGCGCGGTTGCCCACGGGGATCTCGACCGCGAGATCCGAGGCGTCGCGCGCAACGACGAAATCGCCTTGATGGCGCGCAATCTCACCGATTTCCGACAGGCCGCGCTCGACAAGATCAGCCTCGAAGAGGCATCCGAAGACGCCCGTGCGCGCGAGGAAACGGCGCGCAGCGAGCGCGAGGCCGCGCGAATCCGCGACAGCAAGGCGCTGGAAGTCGCGATCAACCAGCTTGCCGGCGGACTGGCAAAGCTGTCGTCAGGAGACCTGAGCGCTCACATCGATACGCCTTTCGAGGGCGATCTCGAGCGGCTGCGGGTGGACTTCAACACGTCGGTTCAGAAACTGGGCGCCACGCTTGGTGAGATCTCCGAGGCGACGGGTGCCGTACGCGGCTCGATTACCGAAATCGGTTCGGCTACGGACGACCTGTCCCGGCGAACCGAACAGCAGGCAGCCTCGCTAGAGCAGACCGCCGCCGCGCTCGACCAGATCTCCTCGACCGTGCGCGCGGCCGCCGAACGCGCCGAAGAAGCCTCTGCCATGGTGGGCGCGGCCAAGACAGGCGCCGAGAACTCCGGCTCGATCATGCGCGAAACCATGACCGCGATGGAGAAGATTTCGGAATCGTCCGGCCAGATCAACCAGATCATCGGCGTCATCGACGAGATCGCCTTCCAGACCAACCTGCTGGCGCTCAATGCCGGCGTCGAGGCGGCACGCGCAGGAGAGGCCGGCAAGGGTTTCGCCGTCGTCGCCCAGGAAGTGCGCGAGCTGGCGCAGCGCTCGGCCACCGCGGCCAAGGAGATCAAGGAACTGATCGCGACCTCCTCTAGCCAGGTCGAGTCCGGGGTTTCGCTCGTCAACCGCACCGGTTCGGCGCTGTCGGAAATCGAAAGTCAGGTCGGCCGCATCAACGACCACATCCAGTCGATCGTCACGTCGAGCCGCGAACAGAGTACCGCGCTCGGCGAGGTCAACTCCGCCGTCAACCAGATGGACCAGATGACCCAGCAGAATGCCGCCATGGTCGAAGAGACCAACGCGGCCACGCAGGGCCTGGGCGAAGAAGCCAGCCGGCTCGAAAAACTCATCGGCGGGTTCCGTCTGCCCGGTTTTGCATCGGCTTCAGGCGCGATGCGCGCCGCCCCCTCCGGAGGCGCCTCGGTTCGCGCGGCTCCGTCCAGTCCCGCGCCTGCGCCCGCCAATCGCAACGCCGGACTCCGCGTCGTCGAAGCCGGAGATGCGCCCGCGCGCCCCTCACCGGCCCGCAAGCTCGGGCACAAGCTCGCGTCGGCCTTCGGCGGCGGACGCGCCGAGCCCCCGGCATCGAGCCAGAGCGACGACAACTGGGAAGAGTTCTGATCCTCCCCTCCTGCTTGGAAACGAAAACGCCGCCGGCTTCAACCGGCGGCGTTTTTCATTCAGGCGGTCCAGGAGAAGGCGTCAGCTGAACTTGCCGGAGCGTGGAAAGCCCTTGGGCACGGTGCGACCGGCCTGGGCGCGGTCGCCCATCCATTCCTTCAGTTCCTCGGCGCTGCGTGTGTGAACGCGCCCGGCGCTGTCTTCCCAGGTCAGGCCCTCGGACAGTGTAAAGCAGCGGACATCGGCAATGCCGCCGTCCTTGTAGCGCTGCAGGCGTACGCCCTTGCCGCGCGACATCTCCGGCAACTGATCGAGCGGGAAGATAAGCATCTTGCGGTTCTGGCCGATGACGGCGACATGGTCGCCCGTCACCGGAACGCAGACGCTGGTCTCCGCCGGCAGCGAGACGTTCATGATCTGCTTGCCCTTGCGGGTGTTGGCGACCAGATCGCTCTCCTGCACGACGAAGCCGTTGCCGATCGTCGAGGCCAGGAGCAGCTTGCGGGTCGGATCATGGGCGAAAGCGGTCAGCACCGCCTGATCGTTGTCCATGTCAACCATGATGCGCAGCGGCTCGCCATGGCCGCGACCGCCCGGCAGCTTGTCGGCGCCGAGCGTGTAGGCCTTGCCGCCGGTGGTGACGACCACGATCTTGTCGGTGGTGTGGGCCGGGAAAGCGATCTTGAGCTTATCGCCGTCCTTGAAGCCGAGCGTGCCGTAATCCGAGATGTGACCCTTCATCCCGCGGATCCAGGCCTTTTCGGAGATGACGACGGTGATCGGTTCCTTTTCGATCATCGCCTGCTGGATAGCTTCGACGTCGGCGACCGGCGCATCGGCGAAAGTGGTGCGGCGCTTGCCGAGCGCGGTTTCCTTGGAGAAGGTCTTGCGGACGTCGCCGATTTCCCAGGCGACCGCCGCCCACTGTTTGGACTCGGACCCCAGCAATTCCTCGATCTCCGCCTTCTCCTTCGACAGGGCGTCGAACTCCTTGCGGATCTCCAGTTCCTCGAGTTTGCGCAGAGAACGCAGGCGCATGTTGAGGATGGCCTCGGCCTGAACGTCCGAGAGCTCGAAGGTCTTCATCAGTTCCTGCTTGGGCTCATCCTCCTCGCGGATGATGCGGATCACCTCGTCGAGGTTGAGATAGGCGATCAGGAAGCCTGACAGCAGTTCCAGACGGCGCTCGATGGCGGCCAGACGGTGGCGGGAGCGGCGTTCGAGCACCTCGCGACGATGCGCCAGCCATTCCGACAGCACCTCGTTGAGCGCCATGACGCGCGGGACGCGACCCATCGACAGGACGTTGAGGTTGAGCGGAATGCGGCTTTCGAGATCCGACAGCCGGAAAAGGCTCTCCATCAGGAGCGTCGGATCGACGGTCCGGTTCTTCGGCACGAGGACGAGGCGGATGTCCTCGGCGCTCTCGTCACGGATGTCGTCGAGCAGCGGCAGCTTGCGGGCGATCAGCAGTTCGGCGACCTTCTCGATCAGTCGCGACTTCTGCACCTGGTAGGGAATTTCGGTGACGACGATCTGGTAGCCGCCACGGCCGAGATCCTCGGTCTCCCAGCGGGCGCGGACGCGGAACCCGCCGCGGCCGGTCTTGTAGGCCTCCAGCATGGTCGCCTTGTCGTCGACGACGATGCCGCCGGTCGGGAAGTCCGGCCCCTCCACATACTGCATCAGGTCCTCGACGCTGGCGCCGGGTTTGCGGATGAGATGGAGGGCAGCCTCGCAGAGTTCGGCGGCGTTGTGCGGCGGGATCGAGGTCGCCATGCCGACCGCGATGCCGGTCGCGCCATTGGCGAGCAGGTTCGGGAAGGCGCCGGGCAGAACGACGGGTTCGCGGCCTTCCTCGTCATAGGTGGTGCGGAAGTCGACGGCGTCCTCGTCGATGCCTTCGAGCAGAAGCTCGGCGACCGCGGTCATCTTCGATTCGGTGTAACGCATCGCGGCGGCGTTATCGCCGTCGATATTGCCGAAGTTGCCCTGGCCGTCGACCAGCGGATAGCGCACGGCGAAATCCTGCGCCAGACGCACCAGTGCGTCATAGATCGCCTGGTCGCCGTGGGGGTGGAAGTTACCCATCACCTCACCGACGATCTTGGCGGATTTCTTGTGCGAACCGTTGGGGCGCAGGCCCATCTCGCGCATCGCATAGACGATGCGGCGGTGGACGGGTTTCATCCCGTCGCGCACGTCCGGCAGCGCGCGATGCATGATGGTCGACAAGGCATAGGCGAGATAGCGCTCTTCGAGCGCCTTCTTCAGGTCGACCGGCTGGATGTCGTCACCGCCGCCTCCGGGCGGCAAAAGGCTTTGTCCCATGGGGTTTCGTCTATCTGACCCGGAACATTGCCGCAAGGCCGCCAGCCGCTCAGGCCACAACCTAATGCGACGTGTGACGTATTGCACAGTCGGCCATGTTTCAGCCAGCATAAACCAATAGGGTCACTGTCGAAGCTGGCGCGTGACGCCGGGGCAGAAGATGCGATGCGCAACCGCGCCGACCGGTTGCCCCGCGCCCGGTCAGCCGCCTATCATCCGGCCCAGAAGGGGCATCGACGCAACCGCGCCACGCGCCACATCCTTTCGGAGGACTTTCATGAACCTGTTCTTTTCTGTTTCCAAGCGCGCGCGGCTTCCGCTCGCGGCCGTGCTTCTCGCCGGTACGGCACTGCCGGCACTCGCGCTCGACGGCGACGCCTTCGCCGGCAAGGTGAACGCGGCTTATGCGGTCGCCGGCGCCTCCATCGAATATGACAGTGCAAACGTCGACGGCGATACCGTCACGCTCACCAACGCGAAACTCAAGAGCCCGGGCGCACCGGCGATGGATGCCGGCGATCTGGTCTTCGAAGGCGTCGAGGAGACAGGTGACGGCGGCTACAATGTCGAGAAACTCGAGATCGCCGATATCGACGTCACCAAGGACGACATGCGGATCGTCGTTACGGGCATGGAGATGACGGGTCTCGCCATTCCGGCGACACCCAGCAGCGACAGCATCGACACCCTCGTATTCTATGACGGCTTCAACACCGGACCCGTGACCGTCTCGGTGAAGGGCAACGAGGCGTTCACGATGGCCGGCGCCGAAGGCAAGGTCACAAAGCTCGCCGACGGTACGGGGGCCGACTTCACCGGCACCGCCAAAGGGCTGAAGATCAGCACCTCCACTATCAAGGATCCGAAGGCAAAGAAGACCTTCTCCGACCTCGGCTACGAGGACCTGACCGGCTCGGCCGAACTGGCGATGAGCTGGGAACCGGAGACCGGACGGGTGAACATGCGCGAATACGCCCTGACGCTCGACGATGTCGGCCGGCTGAACATCATGCTCGACATTTCCGGCTACACACCGGAATTCGTCAAGGCGATGCAGCAGGCGCAGGAAACGGCGGCCAAGAACCCGGATCCGCAGGCCGCCCAACAGGCGCAGGGTCTGATGATGCTCGGCATGATGCAGCAGCTGACCTTCACGAGCGCCGAGATCAGCTTCGACGACGCGTCACTAACCAACCGCGTGCTGGGCTATTTCGGCAAGCAACAGGGCATTTCCGGCGAGCAGATGGGTCAGGCGGTCAAGGGCATGTTGCCGCTGATGCTCGGCCAGCTCGGCGTTCCCGCACTGGCGCAGCAGATCTCTGCCGCAGCCAATGTCTATGTCGACAATCCCGAGAGCCTGACGATTTCGGCGAAACCCGCCGAGCCCGTTCCCTTCTCCCAGATCATGGGAATCGGTGCGAGCGACCCGCGCCAGCTCGTCGATCTTCTCGACGTGAAGGTGACGGCGAACGACTAAATGATCGTATCCGCGAAGATGTCAGGAGAAGGCCCCGGATGCGGGGCCTTCTTCATTCGGCGGGACGCGAAACGGTAACGGTCTCGCCGTCCTCCTTGGTGAAGGTCGCGGGTCCGCCCTCTAGGATTTCGAAGACCTTCTCGGAGGGCCGGCAGAGGCGGATGCCCAGGGGGCTGACGACGATCGGGCGATTGACCAGGATCGGATGCTCGATCATCGCGTCGAGGAGTTCGTCGTCGGTCACGTCCTCGCGCGTCAGTCCCAGCTCCTCGGCAGGCGTCTTGCTCACCCGCAAAGCCTCACGCGGGGTGATGCCGGCGCCCGCAAACAGCGTCTGCAGCTGGGGCCGGGTCCAGCCGGTCTTGAGATATTCGATCACCACCGGCTCGATGCCGGTCGAGCGGATCATCTCGAGCGTGTTGCGCGACGTGCCGCATTGCGGGTTGTGATGGATGACGACGATCATTCTGAAATCTTCTCCTCGCGGAGCTGCCAGTTGCAATAGGCCCAGGCGAGCACGGCGCCGGCGCACTGGGCGACGATGAAGGGTACGATGTCGGCCGGGCGAATGCCGGCAAAGGTGTCGGAAAAGCCGCGCGCAATGGTGACGGCCGGGTTGGCGAAAGAAGTCGAGGCGGTGAACCAGTAGGCGGCGGTGATGTAGAGCCCGACGGCCATCGGCACGGCGGCCGCGCGCATTTTCAGAGTCGCGAGGATCGTTATGACGAGACCGAAGGTGGCCACCGCCTCGGCGAACCATTGAGACCCGCCGGTGCGGGCCTTGAGCGAAAACTGCAGGAGGTTCTCACCGAACATCAGGTGCGCCACCCAGACCCCGAGAAGGCCGCCGGCGATCTGCGCCGCGGTATAGAGTCCCGTCTCGCGCCAGGAGATCTCGCCGCGCAGGCGGAAGACGAGGCTGACGGCGGGATTGAAATGGGCGCCGGAAATCGGGCCGAACATGGTGATCAGGACCACGAGGATGGCGCCTGTCGGGATGGTGTTGCCGAGAAGCGCGATGGCGACGTTGCCGCCCGCCAGCCGCTCGGCCATGATGCCGGAGCCGACGACGGTCGCCAGCAGAAAGGCGGTGCCGGTAAATTCGGCGGCGAGGCGCCTCACGCCACTCTTGACGGAGGATGCTGCCCGCAACTCGGTCATGGCGCCCGCAGCCGTCATCACTCGCACCCGCAAACCACTGCATCGAGGATCGGCGCACAGAGCTCCGGCTCTCCGCCGCAACAATCCTCCATCAGGAAGGAAAGCAGGCCCCGGATGCCGGCGAAATCGGCGTAGTAGCGGATCTCGCGACCATTCCTGACGCTGCGGATCAGGCCGGCCTGCGTCAGGATCTTGAGATTGGTCGACATGGTGTTCTGCCGGACACCGAGATGGCCGGAAATCTCGCCTGCCAGCATGCCATGAGCGCCCTTCCGCACCAGCATTTTCACGACCTCGACACGGGTGGGCTGACTAAGAGCCGCAAAGGCCTGTATTGCGTTTTCCATACTCATATATCTCGAATAATCGAACTATAAGGCAATTGGAAGACAGTGGGCCGGGTTTTCGCAGGAATTTTCAGGCTTCTGAAAAAGGACCGGTCGCGCGCTCCCACCATTCCGTCACACATGTCTCGATGATCAACCTGGCGCCCGCCAGCATGTCGTCGAGCGTCATGGCGTTGACGGGAGCGCCCTCGCCTTCTCCCACCCTCAGCGGCGGAACATGAACAAAGCCGCTCATTCCCGCCGCAAGCGCCGGGAAATGCGGGCTGCAGGAGAGATAGAAGACGTAATTGCAGAGATAGCCGCCGGCATCGTCGGACCAGGACCAGGGCAGCCCCGCTGCGCCGAGTGCGATCGCCATTTTGTCGAGCGGCAGGGTCGAGAGGCGGTTGTCGCCCTCATGGAGAATGACGGGTGTGTCCGGATGGGCGCCTGAATTGTCCGGCTTGCCGGCCCTGATCTCGTTGCGGGCGAGACGTTCGAGCGTAAAACCCTCGGCTTCGGCGCTGAGACCGAAATGGATCGCGATATCCGGAGAATTGTGCCGGCCGAGTTCGGCCAGCAGATCCGGCACCGCGGCATACTCCACAGGAAGGACGGCGGTGCGGATATGGGCAGGCCCGGACAAGGGCCCGGGCTCGGATTCAAGACGCCTGACGAGGGTTTCGGTCGGATTGACCGGAGCGCCCGGAAACGGGCCGAAGCCGGTTATCAGGACGCGCGGGGTCATATCGTGCCACTCACTCCTTGGGCGGGACCACCCGGATGCCGAGGTCGCGGAGCTGGGCCGGGCTTGCGGTGCTCGGCGCACTCATCAGGAGGTCGGCTGCCTGCTGGTTCATCGGGAACAGCGTGACCTCGCGCAGGTTCTTGGCGCCCACCAGCAGCATGACGATACGGTCGATGCCGGCGGCCATGCCGCCATGGGGCGGTGCGCCGTACTGGAAGGCGCGGTAGAGACCGCCGAAGCGCTCTTCCACCACGTCTGCGCCGAGACCTACGGCGCCGAAGGCCTTGACCATCAGTTCCGGCATATGGTTGCGGATGCCGCCCGAGGCGATTTCGAAGCCGTTGCAGACCATGTCGTACTGGAAGGCCTTGATCGTCAGCGGATCCTGGTTTTCCAGCGCGTCCATGCCGCCCTGCGGCATGGAGAACGGGTTGTGGGCGAAGTCGATCTTCTTCTCGTCCTCATTGTACTCGAAGAACGGGAAGTCGACGATCCAGCACAGTTCGTAGCGATCGCGGTCGATGAGATCGAGTTCCTCGCCGACGCGGATGCGGGCGTCACCGGCGAAACGGTAGAACTTCTCCGGCAGGCCGGCGACGAAGAAGCAGGCGTCGCCCTCGCCGAGGCCGAGCTGGATGCGGATGGCTTCGGTGCGTTCCGGGCCGATGTTCTTGGCGAGAGGTCCGGCGCCTTCGAGCACCTCGCCTTCCTTGCGCCAGAAGATGTAGCCGAGGCCGGGCTGGCCCTGGCCCTGCGCCCAGGAGTTCATCCGGTCGCAGAACGCTCGCGAACCGCCGGTCTTGGCCGGGATACCCCAGACTTCGACCTTCGGATCGTTGGCGATCATGTTGGCGAAGACCTTGAAGCCTGAACCGGCGAAGTGGTCGGTGACCGCTTCCATGACGATCGGGTTTCTGAGATCCGGCTTGTCGGAGCCATATTTGCGGATCGCCTCGTCATAGGGAATGCGCGGGAAGGTTTCGGTGACCGGCTTGCCTTCCGCAAACTGCTTGAAGACGTCGCGGATGACCGGCTCCATGGTCGAGAGCACATCGTCCTGCTCGACGAAGCTCATCTCAAGGTCGAGCTGGTAGAATTCGCCCGGCAGACGGTCAGCGCGCGGGTCCTCGTCGCGAAAGCAGGGCGCGATCTGGAAATAGCGGTCGAAGCCCGACGCCATCAGGAGCTGCTTGTACTGCTGCGGCGCCTGCGGCAGCGCGTAGAACTTGCCCTGGTGGATGCGGCTCGGCACCAGGAAGTCGCGCGCGCCTTCCGGCGAGGACGCCGTCAGGATCGGGGTCGAGAATTCGGTGAAGCCCGCGCCTTCCATGCGCTTGCGCATGTCGGAGATGATCTTCGTGCGCTTGACGATGTTGGCGTGCAGGGTTTCGCGGCGCAGATCGAGGAAGCGGTATTTCAGGCGCACGTCTTCCGGATAGTCCGGCTCGCCGAAGACCGGCAGCGGCAGTTCCTTGGCCTTGCTGAGCACCTCGATTTCCTGGGCGAAGACCTCGATCGAACCGGTCGGCAGGTTGGCGTTGACCGTTTCCTCGGTGCGCTCCTTGACCAGGCCGTCGACGCGGATCACCCATTCGCCGCGCACGGCTTCGGCAGCTTTGAAGGCCGGCGAATCGGGATCGGCCACCACCTGGGTGACGCCGTAATGGTCGCGCAGGTCGATGAAGAGCACGCCGCCATGATCTCGCACCCGGTGCACCCAGCCTGACAGGCGGACGGTGGACCCTGCGTCGCTCTTTCGCAGAGCCGCGCAGGTGTGGGAACGGTAACGGTGCATGTTCATCCTCGTGGGCTTGAAGCTCTTGGGGTTCGGGCCGGTGCGGCATCGGCGTCCTGTGACGCGCGCGAACCGGGAAAAATCGCGCGGAAAAGCGCATGGCGCGCCCGATTTGTCAAGGTGAAAGGCCCCGCCGCCCGCGCACCCAAGCGCTCGCCGCCCACGCAATCGCGACAACGACGTTGCCGCCGCCGTCGCAAATGACCGCGACGCAGGCGGCCGGGCGATGTATGGCTAGTCGATCAAAGTCGTTCGCGAATTCCAGATGTCCCCTCTCCGTCTTCTCATTCCCCTCCTCATGACCGCCGGCCTGCTGATCGCCGGAAACGGGCTCGCCGGTACGCTGGTCGCGCTGCGCGGGGTGGAGGAAGGGATGAGCGCCTCGCTGATCGGGCTGATTGGCGCGGGCTATTACGCAGGCTTCATCGCCGGCTGCTGGGCCGCGCCGCAGCTGCTCCGGGCCGCCGGACATATCCGCGCCTTCGCGGCGATCGCGGCCGTGGCCGCTTGCGCCTCGCTCGCGCTGGTGCTCGTCATCGATCCGGTCGTCTGGTTCGTGCTGCGCCTGATCAGCGGGCTGTGCATGGCTGTGCTCTTCGCCAATGTCGAAAGCTGGATCAATGCCAGCGTCGGCAACGAGACGCGGGCACGGTCGCTGACGATCTACCGGTTCGTCGATCTCGGCGCGGTGACGGCCTCGCAGTACATGCTGCCGCTCTTCGGCGTCAACGGGTTCGCGATCTTCGCGGCCATGACGATGCTGATGATGCTGTCGATCGTGCCGGTGTCGCTCGCCGACCGCTCCAACCCGGCGCCGCCCGCCCCCTTTGCCTTCAGCCCGCGGCGGCTGTGGCATCTGTCGCCGGTGGCGGTGGCGGGATCGGTGGCCGTCGGGCTGACCGGCGCCTCGTTCCGCTCGATCGGGCCGCTTTATGCCGCCGGCCTCGGGATGGACGTCAAAGCCGTGGCGAGCTTCATGAGCGCGGGCATCGTCGGCGGCATCGTGCTGCAGTATCCGCTCGGGCACCTGTCGGACCGCGTCGACCGGCGCTACGTCATCCTGCTCGCCACACTGGGGGCGGCACTCAGCGGGCTGTTCATGGCATTCGCCGCCGGCGGCAATACCGGCCTCAACCTCATCGGCATCTTCCTGTTCGGCGCCTTCGCGCTGCCGCTTTATTCGCTGTCCTGCGCGCATGCGAACGACCGGGCCGCACCCGGCGAGTTCGTGCTGATCGCGGCCGGCATGCTGTTCTTCTGGGCGGTGGGCGCCAGCATCGGACCGCTGTTCTCCTCTATCCTGATCCAGTGGTTCGGGCCCGCGGCCTTGTTCCGCTTCACGACCGCGATTCACCTCGCGCTGGCGCTCTACACGCTCTTCCGGCTGCGCAGCCGCGCGCCCTCCCGGCCGAGAGGCCGGAGACGGTGGGCGGCGCTGCTGCGCACCTCGCCGGTCTTCGCCCGCATGGCGGCGGCAGGGAGCGGGACCGAGGAGGCCGGACGCCGTTCAGACCGGGACAAACCGAAAGCCGAGGGAGACAAAGCCGCATAAAAGCGGTAATCGGATTTCATGGACATGATTACGACGACACAGGCGCTCGAAGCCGCCTGCACCCGACTTGCCGAACACGACTACATTACCGTCGACACGGAATTCCTTCGCGAAACCACCTTCTGGCCGCAGCTTTGCCTGATCCAGGTCGCCAGCGAGGACGAAGCGATGATCATCGATCCGCTGGCGTCCTCCATCGACCTCAAGCCTTTCTTCGACCTGATGGGCAATTCGGCGGTGACCAAGGTCTTCCACGCCGCCCGCCAGGACATCGAGATCATCGTGAAACTCGGCGATCTAGTGCCGCATCCGATCTTCGACACCCAGGTTGCCGCCATGGTCTGCGGTTTTGGCGAGAGCGTCTCCTACGACCAGCTGGTGCAGCGGATCGCCGGCGAGCAGATCGACAAGTCCTCGCGCTTCACAGACTGGAGCCGCCGGCCGCTTTCCGAGAAACAGCTCGACTATGCGCTCGCCGACGTCACCCATCTGCGCGACGTCTACAAGGAGCTCAAGGCCGAACTCGAGCGAGAGGGCCGTACCGAGTGGCTGACCGACGAGATGGCGGTGCTCGAATCGCGAGAGACCTACGAGACCCATCCGGAGAATGCCTGGAAGCGGCTGAAGATGCGGGTGAAGAAGCCGCAGGAACTGTGTGTGCTGCAACATCTCGCCGCCTGGCGCGAACGCGAGGCGCAGAGCCGCGACATGCCGCGCGGCCGCATCCTAAAGGACGATGCGCTCTACGAACTCGCCCAGCAGCAGCCGACCAGTACCGAGGCGCTCTCCCGGCTGCGCACCATCCCCAAGGGCTGGGAACGCTCGAACCAGGGGCGCGACATCGTGGAAACGGTGAAGACCGCGCTTGAGACGCCGCGCGAGGAGATGCCCAAGGTGCCGCGCAAGCGCCAGCCGCCGGAAGGCGCGCAGGCTGCAAGCGAACTCTTGCGCGTGCTCCTGAAGATGGTCGTCGAACAGCAGAACGTCGCCGCCAAGGTGATCGCCACCTCCGACGATCTCGAACGGATTGCCGCCGAGGGCGAGGACGCCGATGTTCCCGCCTTCAGCGGCTGGCGCAAGGAGATCTTCGGCGATCAGGCTTTGAAGCTGCTGCGCGGCGAAGTGGCGCTCCGTTTCGTCGACCGGACGGTGACGCTGATCGACCTGCCCAAGGACGCCTGACCGGGCGTCCCTCTCCTTCTCGGCGGCACTCAGACCTCGCGGTAGAGATCCTCGCGGGTGGGCGGCAGCGGCGCCGGTCCGCGATGCCGCACCGTCGAGACCGTCTGGAAGATGCGCATGGTGTCGCGCTGGAAGGCCACCGAGCAGCCGGCCAGATAGATGAGCCACAGCCGGGTGGTGATCTCTCCCCCCTCCTTGACCGCCTTGTCGTAATTGGCGTTGAGCCGGTCGTGCCAGTGCCGGCAGGTGCGCTGATAATGCTCGCGCCAACCCTCGACATCGTGAACCTCGAAACCGTGCCGCTCGAGCTCCTGGACGGTGTTGCCGATATTGTCGAGCGCGATGCCGGGGAAGACATAGCGGGCGAGCAGGTTCTGGTCCTTGCTGCGGACACGATCGTCGCGCGCATTGTGCTTGGCGGGACGGGTGACCGCGTGATGCAGGAAGATGCCTGACGGTTTGAGAACCTTCTTCACGGTCTCGTAATAGGTCGGGAAATTGTCGATGCCGATATGCTCGAAAAAGCCGACGGAGACGACCTTGTCGAATTCGCCCTCGACCGTCGCATAGTCCCTGAGCTCGAATCGGCAGCGGTCGGACAGGCCCATGCGCTCCGCCTTGGCCTTTGCGTAGGCGATCTGGTTCTCCGACAGCGTCACGCCGAGCGTGGTCACGCCGTAATTCTCGGCGGCGTACAGGCACAGCCCGCCCCAGCCGCAGCCGATGTCGAGCAGCGTGTCGCCGGGCTTCAATCTCAGCTTGCGGCAGATCATCTCCAGCTTGTCGCGCTGCATCTGGTCGAGGTCGTTGTCCCAACTGGTGCAGTAACCGCAGGTATAGACCATCTCACGGTCGAGAAAGAGTTCGTAGAAGGCATTGGAGACGTCGTAATGGAAGGCGATGTTACGCTTGTTCTCGTCGGCATTGCCGTCGGGCGCGCTGTCCGGCGCCATGTCGTCGAGCGGCCAGGGACCACCGCGGGAGACGAAGAGGAAGCGCGCCAGCGTGGCCCCGATCCGAAGCTTGCTGACGCGCTTGCGGATCTCGCGGGTGCGCATGTCGGGCCGGCGTTCGAGCAGGTCGAAGATATCGCCGTTCTCGAAATCGATGCGCTTGGTCACCCAGATGTTGGAGAGCGTCTCGGCTTTCGGGCTGCGCAGGAGCGCTGCGACCACGCCTTCGTCGGCGATGCGCACCGCGAAGCCGTCCTCCGGCCAGTCCTCCGGATAGAGCGAGCCGTCCCAGAGGCGGAAGCCCATGTCGAGGCCGAGTTCGGACCTGAGATGCCCGAGCAGTTTCCGGAATGAATTCAGCCGTGCCTTCGCGCCCATTGCCTCTCCTTTCGGCTCCCGCCGCGGCGGGGTTGCTCCACCCGAAAGACCCCATCAGGCGCCGAATGTAAAGGGTGGGACAGCGGCCGCCGGGCCTTCCGGACTGTGCGCATTCGCACAGCCACCGAATGCCGGCTCGTCCAGAGAACGGGCGCCGGCACCTCCCGCCGGTCACGACAACGAGAGACAAGATGAAGATCGTCATGACGATCGCCTGTTGCACCATCGTGCTCGCGGGCATCGGGATGCATTTCTCTGCCGGCGGCTTCCGGCATAGTGCCGGCCGGCCGACCGATCCGTTCACCACCGCTTCCATTGCTCGCCCCGACGGCGCCTACAGTTCGGGTGCGGTTCGCAAGCCGCTTTCCTGCGGCGAGCGCAGCACCGTCTATTTCAAGGCTGCGCCCGCCCGCGGACCCGACCTCGTACGCCCCTGCCGCAGCAAGGGTTGAGACCGTACCGCCGCCAATTCTCCCCAATATCCTCGTTTGAATTCAACGGCTTCCGCGGTTTTCACGAAATCCTCTTGCAAACATACCAACTGGTCGGTATGTTTCGAGAAACAGAGGATTGTCATGTCACCGAAAAACACACAGGCCCGCGAACGATTGCTGGAAGCGGCGCGCGACGTCATCCGCACCAAGGGCTACACGGCGACCACCGTCGACGATCTCTGCCGCAGCGCGGGCGTGACCAAGGGCGCCTTTTTCCATCACTTCAAGAGCAAGGAAGAGATCGGCGTCGAGGCGGCGCATTACTGGTCCGAGACGACGTCCGCCCTCTTTGCGGGAGCGCCCTATCACGAGCCTGCCGATCCCTTCGACCGGCTGATCGCCTATCTCGAATTCCGCAAGGTGCTGCTCGCGGGCGACGTGCCGGACTTCACCTGCCTGGTCGGCACCATGGTGCAGGAGACCTACGAGAGCGCGCCCGCCATCCGCGATGCCTGCGACGCCTCGATCACCGGCCATGCGATGACGCTGGTGCCGGATATCCGCGCTGCGATGGACGCGCACCGCGTGACGGGCATCGCACCCGAAAGCCTCGCCATGCACACCCAGGCGGTGCTGCAGGGCGCCTTCATTCTCGCCAAGGGGCGCGGCTCGTCCGAGATCGCCGCCGACATGGTCGACCACCTGATCCGCTACATCCGCCTTTTGTTCAAGATGCCCGCCCCGGAGGAGACGATCCAATGACCCAAGCCCCCTTTCCCGAAAACCGTGAACTGGTCCTCGACCGCCTGATCGATGCGCCGCGCGCAGCCGTCTGGCGCTGCTGGACCGAACCGGACTTGCTGGCACAGTGGTTCACCCCCGCCCCGTGGTCGACCAAGAGTTCCGATATCGATCTTCAGCCCGGCGGGCGGTTCAACACGGTCATGGTCGACCCCGACGGCGGCGAACATCCCAACGCCGGCATTATCCTGGAGGCAGTGGACGGCGAGCGGCTGGTCTTCACCGACGCCATGACCGAAGGCTTCGCCCCGTCCGAGCCCCCCTTCATGGTCGCCACCCTGACATTCGCCGACGAGGGGAAAGCCACGCGCTACCGCGCCGTCGTCCGGCATTTTTCCGAGGACGGCAGGAAGCGCCACGAGGAGATGGGGTTCTTTGCCGGCTGGAACGCGGCGGCCGACCAACTCGAGGCGCTTGCGAAGACAGTGTGAAACCTTGGGAGACGTGCCGTTTAGGCCGCCCGTCTGGAGGAGACTGAAATGACAGGACAGAAAATCGCGCCCTTCTTCTGGCACGATGGGACGGCCGAGGAGGCAGCGCAGTTCCATACGGCGTTGTTCGGCGGCACGATCGTCGAGATATCCCGCTACCCGGAAGCGGGATGCGAGATCCATGGACAGCAGGCCGGCCAGGTGATGGTCACGAGCTACGAGATTCTCGGATACCGGATCCACGGCATCAACGCCGGGCCGATCTTCAAGCCGACGCCGGCCCTTTCGCTCGTGGTGCAGATCAACGACCGCAGCGAGGTCGAGCGCATCTGGGCCGGCCTGTCGGAGGGCGGGCAGGTGATGATGCCGCTCGACAGCTACGACTGGAGCGGCCTCTACGGCTGGTGCAACGACCGTTTCGGCATCTCCTGGCAGATCACGCTGCCGCTGGGCTGCGATGCCAGACCGGTCACGCCGATGATGATGTTCACCAGCAAGGTGGCGGGACGGGCGAAGGAAGCCCTCAATTTCTACGCCCAAGCCTTCCCGGGTTCCGCGGTCGAGTTCACCAATGATTATCCCGAGGGATCGAACGAGCCGGCCGGTTCGATCAATCACGGCCGCGCCACGATCGCCGGCACCGGCCTGATGGCGATGGACAGCGCCATGGACCACAAGTTCGGCTTCGACGAAGGCGGATCGCTGACGATCGCCTGCGACGACCAGGGCGAGATCAACTACTATTGGGACAAGCTGGTGGAAGGCGGCGGCGAGCACGGACCCTGCGGCTGGCTCAAGGACCGCTTCGGCTTTTCCTGGCAGGTCGTCTCCAATGAAGTCATCGCCATGTATCTGAGCGAGGATCGCGACTACGCGGCGCGCGCCATGGAGGCGATGATGCGGATGAGCAAGATCGACATTTCGGCCATCAGGGCCGCAGCGAAGGGAGAGTAGAATGGCTTACGTGCAAGGTTTCCTGTTACCGGTCCCCAACGCCAACAAGGACAAGTACACCGAGATGGCGAAGATGGGCTCGCGCATCTTCAAGAAGCATGGCGCGCTGAGCGTCGTCGAGTGCTGGGGCGCGGACGTGCCCGACGGCAAGGTGACCTCGTTTCCGATGGCGGTGAAGTTGAAGGAGGACGAGACGGTGGTCTTCTCCTGGATCGTCTGGCCGGACAAGGAGACGTCCCAGTCAGGCATGGAGGCCTCGATGAAGGATTTCGAGACGGAAATGGGTTCGGACATGGCCGACATGCCGTTCGACGGCATGCGGATGATGTGGGGCTTCTTCGAGACGATCGTCGAGGAATGAGCCGCCGGAGCTGACCGCCTGACTGAGCGCCCCTGCCCTAACCGGCGCGGCGCATCAGGCGGTAGGCGAGGCCCGGCGCGATCCGGTGGAGGGTCCGCAGGATTTTCGTCTTGCCGACCCAGACTTCGGCCTTTCCCGAGCGGATCACGTCGAGGACATGGGCAGCGGCCTGGCCGGGCGAAATTTTCCCGCTGCCGCGACCACTGGTCATTGCCGTATCGACGAGCGTCATGACCACCTCGCTGACCGCCACGCCCGGGGCCTGATCCTCGCAGTAATAGCGCAGCGTTCGGGAGAGGCTTCTCAGGGCGGCCTTGGCGGCGCAGTAGACCGGCGCGGAGGCCTTGGGGACCACCGCGAGCGCCGAGGTGATGTTGACGATCGCGGCCCTTTCCTTCCCGGCCAGCACAGGCAGCAGACCGAACGTCAGCGCCATCGGCGCCTCGAAGTCGAGCGCGAGCTCCTTGCGGGCCAACGCGATCACGTCGTCCGAGAAGGGATCGAGTTCGGTCTGTATTGCGGCGTTGTTGACGAGAACCGAGATGCCGGGTTCGCTCTCCCGCAGGTCGGCTATCAGCCGGTCGACCTCCGAAGGAAGCGACAGATCGGCGGCAAGGGGGCGGATCTGCGGGGGATAGCGGGCGGCGAGCGACTGCAGATCAGCGACGGATCGGCCGACGGCAATCACCCGCGCACCGTCCTTCGCAAGCATCGCTGCGAGTTCGGCCCCGATGCCGCGGCTGGCGCCGGTCACCACCACCGTGGCGTCGCGCAGATCAAGCCGCTGCATGAGCATCTTCCCTGCGGGCAAAGTCGCGGAACCCATCCTCGAAAGCCGGGATGATCTCGACAATCTCGAAATAGGGCATGGCGAGCAGAGGCGAGGACCGCAGGCGCTCGATGACGTCGTACCAGGCCCGGGCGTCTGCGGTCTCGAACAGCGCGAAATCCGAGCAGCGGGCCGAGAAGGCCTCGGCATCGAAGAAGCGCATGGTGACGGCGGGGGCGCCCGCCCCGCCCGAAAGCGCTTCCGACAGCGCCCGATTTGCCATATCGTCCCGTTCGGCACGATCGAGCGCAAGCCAGGCCGGAAGTGCCCTGAGAAGAACGAGAAAAGTCCAGCGCATCCGAAGTCTCCAGATTGGTGAGCGATCGCTGGAAGTATTCGGCGGCCCGAGGGAGGCGGCAACTCGCATTCGATGACCACGCGCGCACTCGCCCAGGAACCCAGAAAACGGCCGCGTCAGGGCCGTGCCCAGGCCACCTTCGACGCCATCGTCGAGGCGGCTGCTCACATTATCGAGCGCGATGGCTATGACAGCGTGACCACCAACGACATCGCCGAGCGGGCGGGCGTGAGCATCGGATCGCTGTATCAGTATTTCCCCACCAAGGAGGCCGTGCTTGTCGAACTGATCCGGCGCAAGCGGACCGGGCTGCGGCAGGCTTTCGACGAAGCCTATGCCGGGTCCGACGGACAGGATCTAAAGGAGCGGGTGCGGTTGCTGGTCGAGGCCGTCATGGGCCACCAGTATCTCACGCCCAACCTCGCCCGCTTCGTGGAGACGGCCAACGAAAAGCTCGCGGTGGAAGCAGACCGGCAGGAACTCGAAGCCCATCTCGGGCGCAGGCTCACCGAACTTCTCGTCCGGGAAGGGATTGCAGAGCCCGACAAGGCCGCGTTCGAGATCGTCGCGATCGTGCGCGGTCTCGTCGGCCATGCGGGACAGGCCCAGACCTATGACCGCGCGGAGCTTTCAAGACGGGCCTCGGTGGCGGTGAGCGCCTATATCGCCGCCCTCAAGGCAACGAGCTAAGCTTGAGACAGCGCCTCAATCCCCGACGCGAATGGCGAGCTTCTTGCCGGTGAGTTTGGAGAGCTGGTTGAGACGACCCTCGACGCGTTCGCCGAGAAAATCGGCCATGTCGGCGGGCAGCACGAAATAGATCTCGGCGGTCTCGTCGCCGGGCTCGGCCCGCTCGAACCTGAGCCGCGGCACGACGCCCTGCATCGAGGCCGAGCAGAGATAGACCACCCGCAGCATGCCGCCCAGAAGCTTGGCGAACTCGACATAGCGCGGCGTGGCGATGGTCGCCAGCGAGCGGGACGAACCGTCGTCGTTGAGGCCCTCGAAGCGGAAGTAGTTGGCGAGCGCGATATAGGCCCGACCGGCATGACTGATGCCCGAGAGTGTCGAGTGGGCAATGATGTTGAGCGCCTGCAGGCCCCGGTAATCGGGGTGCGCGCGCCAGGAGATGTCGGCGAGCAGGCAGGCGGCCTGCCGGTAGCGGGCGTCGTCCTCGGTTTCCTCGATGCCGAAGACCTCGAACATCCGGCCGGTCCATTCCGCAAGCTCACGGGCGTGTTCGGGCGAGCGCGCGCGCAGGATCGCCAGTTCCCGCGCCGCCGACAGCAGCGGATCGCGGACCGCATCCTCTTCGGGCAGCAGGGAATAGAGATACCCCTCGCGGACACCGAGTGCCGAGAAGGACACCTTCTCCGGCTTCATGATTTCCAGAAGCTCCTGCAGCGCCACCGCACCGAAGGG
>CAZEJG010000034.1:0-32856 GCA_964511625.1 uncultured Hoeflea sp. | reverse complement strand
CGGGTTTCGAGCAGGGACGGATCGGAAAGAGTGAGCGTCATGACTGGGTCCTTTCTTCAGCCGCCCGTCAGTAAGCGGCGCGGTAGATTGCCAATGCGTCTGCTTCGGTCACGGGCCGCGGGTTGTTGACCAGAAGCCGGGTCTGGTTCATCGCGTCCGATGCGAGTTTCGGGAGAATATCCTCGGGGATGTTCATCGCCCGCAGGTTGGGCTGAAGGCCACAGTCGCGCGAAAGCTCCGCGAGCCGCTCGCAGAAGGCAGCCGCACGCTCCTGGCCCTCGAATTTCGACAGTTCGGGAAAGGCGTAAGGGGCGAGCTCGGCATAGGGCTGCGGCGACGTGACCACGTTGAAGCGCAGCACATGCGGTAGAACCAGCGCGTTCGACAGTCCGTGCGGAATATGGAAGTGCCCGCCCAGCGGATAGGCGAGCGCATGGACGGCCGCCACCGGGGAATTGGCGAAGGCCTGTCCGGCAAGCATGGAGCCGAGCAGCATGTCCGAGCGCGCTTCGGTATCCGACCCCTCATGGACCGCCTTGAGGATCGAGCGGCCCATCAGCGTCAACGCCTGGGTGGCGAGCATGCGCGAGAGCGGATTGTTGTTGGCGCTCGCCGAGGCATAGGCCTCGATGGCATGCACCATGGCGTCGATGCCGGTGGCCGCCGTCACATGCGCCGGCAGACCGTAGGTCAGTTCGGGATCGAGAAGCGCGATGTCCGGCAGGATGACCGGCGACACGACACCCATCTTCTCGTTGGTTCCGGTCGTCACGATGGAGATCGGCGTGACTTCGGACCCCGTGCCCGAGGTCGTCGGCACGAGGATGAGCGGCAGCCGCGGTCCCTTGGCATTCCCGACACCATAGACATCCTTCAGATTTTCGCGGCCGAGCGCCAGAAGCGAGACCAGTTTGGCGACGTCCAGCGACGAGCCGCCGCCCAGACCGACGACCCCGGCAATATCGGCCGCCCTGGCCTGCTCGACCGCCTTCAGGATCACGGCTTCCGGAGGATCGGCCTCGACGTCCTTGAACAGCTCCACCGAGACGCCAGCTGCGGCGAGGATCTGCAGCGCCCGATCGACGATGCCGGTCGACATCATGCCGGGATCGGTGACGAGCATCACCCGCTCGCCGATCTGTGCTTTGACCAGATCGCCGATCCGGCCCAAGGCGCCGACGCCGAACTGGATCGACTTCGAGGTGTTGAAGGTGAATGGGTTCATCGTCTTCTCCGATCTTGCGGGCCCGTCAGCCCCCGAAACTGAACGCGATCAGGACGGCCAGCGCGAAGCCGACAGCACCCGAGAGGATAAGGATGCGCAACCGCTCGTGCTCTTCGGCAGTCTTGTCCTTCTTCAGGCGCAACGGTGGCTCATAGGCGGGAATGGCGACATGGACGGGGCTCGCCATTTCCATCTTGTAGGAGAGAAACCAGATCAGCCCGAGGCCCGAGATCCAGGAGGCCAGCGACCAGGCCCAGAGCGAGGGCATGCCGAGCAGCCAGACCGGACCGTTCTCGCCCGTTACCACGAAGGCGCCATTGCCGAAGATCAGGCCCGGACCGACGGCGAGGAAGAACCAGGCGAGCGTCACCGACCAGGCGGTGGACCGCAATCCCCGCGCCTTGCCTGACGTTGACAGGAGGCCGGAGAAGAGTTGACGGATCTCGCGGGCTTCAGGGCCGAGCGCGTTGCGGTTGGTGATCGCGGAGATGATCAGGACAGCCGCCACATTGGCCGCCATGCCCCAGAGCGCCGAATGGATGGTCCAGGGCCAGCGCCCCCAAGGCAGTTCGAGCCCGAAGAAGGAGAGGACCTGGTAGCCGAGCGGCTCGGTCAGCAGAACGCCGGCGATGCCGAAACCGACGCCCGTCACCGCCGCCGACCGTGTGATCCATGGAAGCCATGTCACGCCGAGGAGCGGGGTCCAGAGCTGGAAGGCCATCGGCAACGCCAGCGCCGCAAGCGCCGACAGCGTTACCGGTGTCAGGTTCTCCATCAGCATGGCGAGCACGGCGAGAACGGCGATCGCGATGCGGGTCAGCGTCACCGCGCCCTGCTTGCTCAGCCGGGAATGGAAATAGGGTCGGTAGACATGCCGGATCAGCCCCTCGCCCGCCACGAACAGCGCCAGCCCGGCGAGCAACTGCACGCCGGCCGCGATCCCGATGAAGATCCAGGCCGCGAACCAGGGCGAACCGGTCTGCAGTGCCGAGAACAGACCGCCGAGCACGAGGTCGCGGTCGACGAGACCGGCGGCCCCGGTGAGCGCGATACAGAAGGCGATGACGGCACCGAAGAATCCGGCCGTCACCCATGTCTGCCCCGCAGCGATACCGTTGGGACTGCGGGTGGACAGGACGAGCTTGATGATCAGCGGGCTGGCCTGAAAGCCCATCAGCGCGAAGGCGAAGCTGAGATTGGCGAGCGCGGTATTGGCGTCTGCCAACTCGCCGCCGCGCCCGAGGCCAGCTGTGAAGCGGATCACGCCATTGACGGTGAAGAGCCCGGCCGACGCCTCGTTCGCCGAAAGCTGGAGCAGGCCCGCATTGAGTGCGGCGAAACCGCCGCTCCAGATCAGTGCGAAGCCGGAGAGCGCGACGATGGCGGCAAAGGCGAGAACCGTCTGGATCACGCCGAACAGGCCGATGGCGCGCATGCCGCCGATGCCTGCGCCCGCGAACAGGATGAAGCCGAGCACGACGCTCGCCGACAGGCGGCTGACCGCGCCCCCGGTCATCAGCTCGACGAAACCGGCGATGGCGCGGAGCTGCAGACCGGCGAAACCCAGCGCGAAGAGAAGGGCGACGGCCACCGAGACCACGACGAGGAAGGCGCTGTGATAGTAGACGCGGAAGATTTCGGCCTGCGAGGAGACACGCATCCTCTCTGCAATGAACCACAGCCGCTTGAAGAACAGGGTGCCCGGTAGCGCCAGCAGCACGCCGCCGACGATCAGCACAGGCATCTGGAAGCCCTGGACGGCGATCTGCTGGCTGCCGCCGAGCACGAACCATCCGGCCATGCTGGCTCCGGCGATCACCAGGGCCGAGATCCAGGGCGAGAGTGCGTGGCCGGCGGAAAAGAAGCCGTCGCCGGAGGCCGAGGCGGTCGTCGATACGCGCACCCAGTAGAGCATCACCGCGACATAGAAGAGCGCGAACAGCGGAAGCCAGATGGAGGAGGCCATGCCTGTCATGCCGCGGGCTTTCGTTCGTCTGAGTGGCCGTCTGCGTGGCGGACGTGAAAGCGCGAGAAGGCGCCACGCAGTCCGTAGCGAGTGGAAAGATAGGCCGGCAGGCCGGCAGCAAGTACGGCGAAGAGCGTCAGCCCGGACCAGTAGTCGGTCGGCGACAGTCCGCCCACCGCCCAGCCGCCGATGAAGGCGAGCGCCAGCGCTCCGAAGGCTGCGATCCCGAGCGCGGCTTCCCCCGGGCGGAAACCGCAGTCGAACACGCCGTTGACCACGATATGGGCGACGAAGCCGGCCACGATCGACAGCGTGCCCGCCAGCGAGATCATGTAGGAATCGCGCGAGAAGCCTTCGAGAATGAGGGCAAGGCCCCCGAACCCGAGCACGGCCCAGATCGAGAAGACAAGCAGATCGCGCTCGACCATCGCTGGCTTGGACATTCAACGCTCCCCGGTTGGAGACGGCGGAACCGGCATGGATCCCGCCATCCGGTTACTGTCAGGCGGCCGGCGCCTTGCCCTTGCCGCCCGAAGATCCCTTCGAGGGTTTGGGCTCGGGGGCACTCGGCTCGGAATAGACCACCTTGGAGAGGTCCTGCAGCGTATGGGTGCGGTGGATGTTGTCCGAACTCAGCCCGATCTCGCCCAGAAGCTGGTCGACGAACGGTGCCTGCGAACGGTAGCGCAGCGCCGAGGAGACCACCTGGTCAGCGAGATTGCCGTCGCGCGGTCCCGTGCCGTCGCCATCCGATCCGCCGGAGCCGCCCGGCCCCGACGAGAAGCCGCCACCGGAGAAGCCCGGCATGCCGTCGACGTGCAGGATCTTGATGCCTTCGATCTTCTCCATCGGCTTGACGCTTTCGCGAATGATCGCCGGCAGGTTCTCGACGAGCGCCTTGTGCAGCCCGCTGCGACGGCTGGCGTCGGAGCGCAGGTTTTCGGCCTCGTTGAGCTTCTGCTTGCCCTCTGCCTCGACCTTGTAGCGCTCGGCGAGAGCCGCAACGGCGAGGCGGTCGGCATCCGCACGATCCTTGGCGGCCGCCTTTTCGGCTTCGGCGAGGATACGGGTGCGGGCGCCCTCGGCCTCCGCCACCTTCTGCGCTTCGAGCAGTTCGATGGCCTTCTGGCGGTTGGCGATCTCGGTGTCGCGCAGTGTCTGCACCTTTTCCTGGGCCTCTATCATCTTGGCGCGCGCAGCCTCGGCGACAGCCTGGGCTTCGGAGCGCTCCTTCGACTTTCCGGCCAGCGCGATCTCGCGAGCCTGATCTTCGAGCTGCAGCGCCTCGCGACGCTTGATGTCGAGACGCTCGACCTCCTGCTCCATCTCGATGCGGGCACGTTCGACGGCTTCCCGCTCCTTGAGCTTGATCGCCTCGATCTCACGTTCGCGCGCGGCATTCTCGTTGGCGATCTCTGCCTTGCGCTGGGCACGCTGGATGGCTACTTCCGCCTCGTGCGACAGCTTGGCGTATTCGGTATCGCGCTGAATCTCGAGCGACCGCTTTTCGGCTTCGAGGTTCTTTGCGCGGACCGCGATCATGGTGTCCTTCTCGATGTCGTTGCGCTTCTTCTTGCGGCTCTCGATCTGCTCCGTGAGGATCGTCAGACCTTCCGCGTCGAAGGTGTTGGACGGATTGAACAGCGAGATGTCGGTCTGATCGAGCGAGGTCAGGGACACCGATTCAAGCTCCAGACCGTCGAGCGCCAGGCTTTCGGCCACTTCCTTGCGGACTTCCTTGACGAACTCCTGGCGGTTTTCGTGGATATGCTCGAGCGTCATCTTGGCGGCGGCACCACCCATGGCGTCGACGAACCGGCCCTGGATGAGATCCTTGAGCTGCTCGGCGTGCATGGTGCGATTGCCGAGGGAACGGGCGGCAGTGGCCACCGCATCGTCTTCGGGCTGAACGCGGACATAGAACTCCACGGTCAGCTCGACACGCATGCGGTCCTTCGTGATCAGGGACTTCTCCCGCGCCCGGACGATTTCCAGCCGCAGGGTGTTCATGTTCACTTCGGTGATGTCGTGCAGGATCGGCAGCACGAAGGCACCGCCGCCCATGACCACCTTCTCGCCCCCGAAGCCGGTCCGCACGAAGGAGATGTCCTTCGTCGAGCGGCGATAGAGCCAGTGCAGCAGATAGGCGCAGACCGCGATGACGATCGCCGCCAGGATGATGATTGCAATGAAATCTGCACCCTTCATTGGAATGTCCCTTCACTTTTGAATGTGGTGGTCCGGATTGTCGGCCAGTTCGCCGGCTTGCCCGATGGGTTGTGAGGCGCGTCAGACATGGCGCTCTCCCTCTCTGTCGAGCATGGCGGTCGCGAGCACCGCGACGCCGAATGCCATCCGGTTGAGAAAGTCGGCGATGTTGTAGGCGACCGACAGGGAGCCGTCGTCGACATAGCCGCCGAAAGAGGTGATGAAGTTGCCGAGCGGGTAGATCGCCCATCCCACGGTGACGATCAGCCTGAGCCAGAAATAGCCACGCTGCACCGGCTCGTTGAGCGATCCGCGGATGGCTTCATCCATCCGGCCGAAGAAGAGTTCGCCGAGGATGTAGAGCCAGAAGACGAGCCCGATCAGGAAGGCGAGCGTGGCGTGCATGAAGCCCGCTTCGCCGAGATAGCGCACGAAGACCATCAGGATCGAGACGACGACCAGCCGCCAGAACAGTCCCATGCCCAGCTTGCCGAAGAGGCTTGCGAAGAAGAACAGCGCCAGCACCTGCAAGGGCATCGAGACCGCCCAGCCGACATAGTGGTAGACGACCGGCACGGACTGGTTCACGGCCCAGGCCTCGCGCGCCTCGTGGACGGCACCGACGCCGACGAGGGCCGCCAGCGCGCAAAGCGCCACCGGCAGCTTCCAGCCGCGCTTCACCCAGCCTGTCCCGAGAAGCAGGAACACGGTCGTCGCCACGAGGCCAAGAAGGGCCGTCGAATAACTTGCCGCCGTCAGGTCCGCTGTTTCGAACACCGCCATGTCACGCCCTCCCGCCGTCGATTTTGAACCTGAGATACCCGAAACCGTTCATGTCTGACCTTTCTAGATTTGCGTCCTGATGTGCGGCGAGCGCGCATACAGCGCCACCATGGGCAGGATCAGCAGACCGAAGATGAATTGCTGCCACTCGAAATCGAGGCCGATGCCGATCAGGAAGGAGGACAGGACCTGCAGCACGAGGACACCGATGACGGTGAAGCCGTAGCCACCCTGACCGCCGAGCAGCGACGTGCCGCCGACCACGACGGCCGCGAGCGTGAGGAAGAGATACTGGTCGCCCACCCCGATGAACCCGCCGCCCGACCAGCCGAGCAGGAGGCCGCCGGTGAGTGCGGCGAAAAATCCGGAGACGGCGTACATCATCACCCAGTATTTGAGTTCCGAGATCATCACCCGCTTGGCCGAAGTCCGGTTGACGCCGAGCGCATAGAGATAGCGTCCGTAAACCGTGAACCGCATGCCGACGATCAATACGACGAGGATCAGCGCCCAGATACAGATGACGGGAGGTATGGGCAGGCCGAAGGTCGAGCCGTTCATGGCCGCGAGATTGGAGAGCCAGTTCGGAACGGTGCCGAACACGTTGCCGCCATAGGCGGTGCCGATCGAGGTGACGATCTGCACGCCGCCGGAGATCGCAAAGCCCGTTCCCAGGGTCACGATCAACGCCTGGCCCTGCAGCTTGTAGCTCAGGAAGCCGTTGATGACACCAAGGAGGGTGCCGATCGCCAGCACGATAAGCGCCGCGAGCCAGGGCGGGACGCCGAGACCGATGAGATAGAGCAGCCCCACATTGGCCGCACCTATGATGAAGGGGATCGATAGATCGAGACCGCCGAGCAGCGCCACCAGCGTCTGCCCCACCGAGGCAATCCCGAGGAACGAGGCGAACAGCAGCATCGACTTGATGTTGTTGGCCGAGGCGAAGCCTTCGATGTTCATCGAGCCGATCGAGAACAGGCCTGCGAGCACCATGATGCCGATGAAGGCCGAGCGGTTTTCCTGGAAATGACGGCCGAGCGTGCGGGTGAGCACGATGATCGTCAGGATGATCAGGAGCGAGACGACGTTCCAGACATTGAAGAATCCCTCGATCGTCAGCGACAGGACGAGGAACAGCGCCAGGATCGCGATCAGCCCGTAGATCGCGGGACGGAACTGCAGCCAGACCTTCCGGCCTTCGCTGATCTCGCCTTCGGCAACGGTACCCGCATCGGACACGAACTGGCCGAGAACGAAGCGCCAGCCCCAGACGAAGGCGGCAAGCGTGGCAATCGCCGCGAGAATGATCAACTGGACCGACAGCCCCTGCAGGAACCCGAACACCACCCCGATGGCGGTGAGGATGATGCCCACGGCAACGCCGATGATGGTGGCGGGCAGACCGAGTTTCGGCGGCTGGGCGAGCGTCGTCATCGGCTCTCCTCCGTACCTGCCGGCATGGAGCTATCGGGCGCGAACGGGCCGTCGGCGCGCATGAGATAGGCCCCGAAGAGCACGAGTGCGGCCACCACCACGGCCACGGCGGGCGCGATCGTCCGGCGGTCGGACTGGCTGACGGCAACGCGGACGAAAACGGCGATCACGATCAGCAGAAGTGCGCCGAGCACCAGCGGCCCCGCCTGCTGCCTGAGTTCCTCGTCGGTCGCGGTGGGCGCGGCGACCTCGAGCGGACCGACATAGAGTTTCTCCGCCGCGATCGGCGCGAGGGGTTGCATCACCACGGTCTCGTCGACCGGCGCCGGCCGCGCCCGAGGGTCGCGGTCGTTGGTCGCGTGCAGGATGACGCCCATCGCCACCACGCCGAGTCCGACGAAATAGAGCACCGGAGAGAAATTATGGATGTGGCGCTGGATGAAGGGGATGATCAGGGTGAGCAAGAGCGAGACCACCAGGATCGTGCCGTAGGCCAGATTGGTCACGAAGCTCTGCACCGCGCCGAAGTTGAACGTCGCGAGCACGAAGGTGATCAGGTAAAGATTGCTCGCCCCGAGGAAGGAGCCGAACACCCCGCCGCGTCCACCGGCAAGCGAGGCGCCGCCGAGAACCAGCGCGGTCACCGCGATCAGCGTGTAGGTGGTGCCCTGGGATGGATCACCCGACGAGATCAGCGCGGTAAAGGTGATGGCGGCAAGCCCTGCGAAGGCGCCCGAGATCAGATGCGCGCCAATGCGCACGACATAGATCGGCACCCCGCTCGTATAGGCTGCCCGCTCGTCCGAACCCATCAGGCGAAGATGGGTGTAGAAAGCGGTGCGGGTGAACAGAAGCCAGGCGATGGAGGCGATTACCAGGATCGCGAAGACCGGCGAGAAGATCGACGTTCCGAGCCCCCAGTCGGCCATGAACTGCGGCGCCACTCCGCCTGGTCGCGGCAGGATGACGAGGTTCATCCCCGACAGCGCCAGATAGCCCGACAGCGAGACGATGATCGGCTGCACCCGCACGTAGATCACGATCAGCGAAAACAGGAACTGGTAGAGCGCGCCGATGAAGATCGCGTAGGCGAAGATGGCGATCGGATTCGTCAGGATCCCGGCGCCGTGAAGCTGGATCAGTGTGACGTTGATGAAGCCGATCAGCGGCCCTATCGACAGATCGACTGTGCCGCGACCGGATATGACCGAGGCCATCAGCGCGTAGGTGGCGAGGATCAGCGGCGTCGCCACGATTATGGCGCTGCCGATACCGGCGCTCGACATCAGGCTCGGCGATCGCAGCACGGCCAGTCCGAGCAGCAGGAAGAACAGCGTGATCGGAACGAGCAGGAACGGGTTGGCGCGTCCGCCCTGCGCAGGAGGCGCGGTGTCGAGCTTGATATCGGCGGTCGTATCGCTCATCGTCCGCCGCCTCCCCGTCCGATCTCGCGAGCTTCGCCCTTGTCCTTGTCGAATTCGACGATGCGGATGGATTTCGGCATCTCGGGAGTCGCAGGGCGGGACTGACGCGGCGATAGCGGCTTCGGTCGATTCGCGGTTGCCACCGCAGCCGCATGGGCCACTGCTGCCGCGCGGTTACGGCGCTCCATCGCCTCCCGGATATCCTTCGGCACCTCGACGGCGACCTTGACGCTGTCGCTTGCGGTGCGGGTCGTGCGAGGAGCGTCGGGCGCCGTGGCAGCGCCTGTGACGGGCTTCAGCCCCCAGGCACTGCGAAGTCCGCTGCCGTCGGTCTGGCCGAACATGGCTTCGAGAACCCGTTTCGGGTCGAGCGTGCGACCGTCGAAGGCATCGAAGGGTTTGCCGTCGCGGAAGACGATGACGCGCGTGGCAAAGCCAATGAACTCCTCAAGCTCGGAGGACATGTAGATGACGGACTTGCCCTCGGCAGCAAACGTCCGCAGATGCTTGTAGAGTTCGGTCTTGGCGCCGACATCGATCCCGCGCGCGGGATCGTTGAGCACGATGACGTCGGGCCGCATGGCGAAGCCGCGGCCGATCAGCACCTTCTGCTGGTTGCCGCCGGACAGCGAAGTGATGCGGTCTTCGCGCATGCCGAACTTGATGAGAAGATTGTCGGCCTCGCGCTTGAAGATCGTCCCCAGCGTCGGCCAGTCGATGATCGAGAGGATGCCGGCGCGCTTCTTCTCTCGGTAGAGCGGCATGACCATGTTCTCGAAGATCGACATCGAGGCGAAAATGCCTTCGCGCTTGCGGTCGCCCGAGACATAGGAGATCTTGCCTTTCACCGCATCGGCGAGATTGCGCACGGCGTGGTATTCGCCGTGGCGGTCGGTGACCTGGATCAGGCCCGACTTGGCCGGTTCGACGCCGGCAACCGCGCGGACGAATGCGTCCTGCCCCTGACCGTCGAGACCGGCGATGCCGACGATCTCGCCGCGCCGGATTTCGAAATCGAACGGCTCCGTATTCGCCCAGACGGTGACGCGCTCGCCGCGCAGGGCGATGCTGTCGTCACGCGGCTGCGGCGCCTCGTGGCTGTGTGCCTTGCCGGCATTCTCGTCGCCGGTCATCAGCGCCAGAAGGTTCTTCTCGGTGATCTGTTCCTTTTCCAGGACTCCGACGTCGCGGCCGTCGCGCAGCACGGTGGCCCGGTCGGATATCCGGATCAGTTCGGCGATGCGGTGGGTGACGATCAGGATGGTCGTCCCCTCGTCGCGCAAGCTGCGCATCTTGGCGAACAGCCGCTCGGTGGAATCGAAATCGAGCGCGGCGGAGCTTTCGTCGAGGATCAGGATGCGCGGCTCGCTCACCAGCGCGCGCGCAATCGTGATCCACTGTTTGAGGCCGAGCGGCAGCGTGCCTGCGATGGCGAAAGGATCGACCGGCTCGCCGGCGAGGTCCTGCATCAGTTCGGCAGCGCGGGCGACCTTGCGCTCCTGCGACAGGGATTTGGAAAACAGGGCGTCCGAGCCCATGAAGATGTTGTCGACCACGGTGCTCTCGTCGGCGACGAGAACTTCCTGATAGACCGTGGATATGCCGATGGCCTTGCTTTCGGCGGGCGTCGAGGGGGTTTCGCCCAGGATCGACACCGACCCGCCGTCGACCGGCAGGATGCCAGAAACCACCTTGGCCATGGTGCTCTTGCCGCATCCATTGCCGCCGACCACCGCATGGATCTCGCCGGCGCGGGCAGTGAAGTTCACGCCGTCGAGCGCCCGGGTCGGCCCGAAGAACTTCTTCACATTGCGCACGATGATCGTCTCGCGACCCTGCGCTGTCTGTGAATTTTCTGCGGTTGCGGTCGACATGCTCGGTCGGGTTCCTGCGAGAGACGAAGGCTGGGCTGCCCGGGCCGCCTGAGAGCGGCCCGGAGCAACTTGCTGTTGGGATTACGGCTTGTACTGGGTGGGATCGGCCGGATTGACGAAGAAGTCGTTGAGGTACTCGGTGGAGCCCCACTTGTCCTGGCCGACATTGTACCAGTTCTGGGCGTTCTCATCGCAGTCCTCGGGCACGATGTCCTTCAGGTCGTCATAGGTGATGACCACCGGATCGACGAGAATGGACTGGATCTTCGGACCCTGTCCCTGAAGCGTGCGCATCATGATGCGCCAGATCAGGTTGATGTCGTCGGCGGGCGGCCAGGTCTGGACGGCTGCCGAGATCAGGTCGGGGTTCTTGCGCCAGGTGCACAACGCACCCAGTTCACCGCCGACGGCGACCTTGACGCCCTCACGGCCGGACTGCTTGAGCGCGCGCAGCACGCCCATTTCCGCCGCCGACTGGACGACGATGCCGTCAAGCTTGCCCGGATGGGTGGCGAGCCACTTCTGCACTTCGCCCTGCGCCACCTGGTCGGTCCACATGCCGGCGATCGAGCCGACCACGTTGATGCCCGGCGCGGTCGCGAGACCGGCCTTCACGCCGCGGTCCTGGCTGTCCGAACCGGACGTGCCCGGGATGCCCTCGACGACGAGAACATTGCCTTCGCCGCCGAGCTCCTCGGCCATGCGCTTGCCGATTTCGAAGCCCGCGACCTGGTAGTTGACCGACGAGTTCACGGCGGTCGGCGCGGTCAGGTAACCGGTGAACGAGAACACCGGAACGCCCTTGTCGTATGCGTACTGAACAGTCTGGTTCAGTGCGGTCGGGTTCGAGCAGCAAACGAAGATCGCGTCGACGCCCTGATCGACCAGCTGACGCATCTGCTGGATCTGGGTCGAATCGTTGAGGTTCGACTGGGTGACGACCACTTCGCTAACCAGCCCGAGCTCTTTCCACTTCGGAACGATCTCGTTCATCAGCGGATCCATGGCGTTGGCGCGCCATGTGTTGCCGGCATAGGACGAGGCGTAGCCGATCTTCCACGGCGGCGGGTTCTTGGCCTTGAAATCGCGCAGCGGGCTCGCCTCGACGGGCTGCGACGGATCGAGCATTTCGGGATTGTACAGACGCTTTGCGACATCGGGATTGATCTCGTCCACGCCTTCGGCCTGGGCGGCGATCGCGCCGAAGGCGATGACGCCCGCGGCCAATGCCAGTGACTTGAGATATTTCATTTCGTTCTCCTCCAGATGGAAATTCAACCTCGAAGCGGCTACTCGCCGCGGGGCGTCGCTATCTTGCCGGCGCCCGTTCCTCCCACATTCCTCTTTCCTCCCCTTCTCGCGGACCCTCTCGGTCCCGTCAGTCGTAGAAATCGCCGGGAGCCTTTCGGAAGGTCTCCCAGTTGACCGGGTCGTGACCGGTCACGACCATGGCGTTGGTGTCGCTGGCGATGCGCCGAAGCTTGGCGACCGAATTGGCCGCGTCGGCCGATGAGACGACGAGGCCCGGCAGCGCCTTGTTCTCCCAGTGATCGAGCGTGTAGGCGGCATCGATGGTCAGAAGCACCGGACCCGTGCGCGGCAGCGTGATCAGGAACGACTGGTGCCCCGGCGCATGGCCCGGCGTGAAGATCATCCGGATGACGCCATCGCCAAACAGATCGTAGTTGTCGGTGTATTCGCCGCCGAGAAACTTCCAGTTCAGGCCCGGACGGTCGAAGTCGGCGCGGATATAGGCGCCGGCCGAGAACCAGTGCGGCTTGAAGGCGTAGTCGTATTCGGCCCGCTGGCAGATGATCTGCGCCTTCGGGAAATGGCCGATGGCGCCGGTGTGATCGAGATGGAGATGCGACTGCAGCACGTAACGCACCGAATGCGGATCCACCCCGACGGACTTCAGCTGATCAACGCAGTTCTCCGAAACCTGCATGACCGGATCATAGGCGTCGACGACCGCGCCCCAGTGGCCGCGCTTGTCGATGGCCGCCTCGATCGCGTTTCCGCCGTCGATGACGACGTTGCCGGCCGGATGCTTGATCAGGAACCACGGCACCGGGATCTCGAAGTCGCTCTCGCCCTGGTTCATCTTGATGTATTTGAGCTTCGTCTTCAGCGTTCCGGTCTGGAACATGTGAAGCTCGATACCGGAAGAATTGCCGCGCTTGCGCCGCACTGGCTCCTCGCGGGCCATCGAGAACCGGGGGCGCTGCGCCAAGCTGGAGGAACCGGTATCGGAGCTGACCGATTTCGAGTCCGATTCAACGCGTTGTCCCTTGTCGTCGAATTCGATGATCTTCATTCAAGTATCCCCGTTTCCCCGGTCCCGTTCATCGTCCGCAGAGCTCACGTCCGTTCGTCGATAAGACGGAGCGCTTCCTTCAGATAGACGGCAAAGAGCGGATAGTTCTCGGACATCGGGAAGTGGCCGATATCCTCCATCTCGATGTAGATGCCGCCCGGGATCTGCCGGGCGGTCGCCTCGGTCGCTTCCGGTGGCGTCAGATAGTCGTAGGTGCCGGTCATCATGATGACCGGGCAGCGGCTGGTATCGATGTTGCCGAGCTTGCCGCGCAGATCGTGGTCTACCGAATAGAAATAGAGGTCGCCTTTGAACACTTCGGACCCTTGGGTGTAGTAGTGCCAGGTCAGCCAGCGATCCATTTCCGGGCTCTGCGGCGCCATCAGGTCCCAGACGCCGGAGCCGCAGACCTGGGCCGCATTGGCGTGCGGATGGCGCCACCAGTCGAGGAAGAAGCCCGGCGCGTGTTCGGCGGCTTCCACCGGGATCACGGCGCGGTAGCGGTCCGGATAATGCAGCGCTAGCTGCAGCGCGACGTTGCCCCCGAACGACGAGCCCATGAAGATCGGATCGTCGAGCTCGAGCGCCTCGCAGAAGGCATTGATGAAGTTCATGTAGTGCTCGGCCGTCAGCCGGTACTCTTCCTTCCACCATTCCTTGTTGTGCGGCGGGTCGGACTTGCCGTGGCGGGCGAGGTCATAGGCGATCACATCGTAGTTCGCCGTGATCTCCGGATCTTCGAGCAGGTCGCGCCACTGGTGGTTATGGCAGCCGGCGGTGTGCTGGCAGACCAGCGGGATGCCTTCGCCGTTGCGCAGATAGAAAACCTTGTACTCGTAGCCATCGACTTCGATGGTGACATAGCGCCCGATTACCGGCGAATGCTTGGCCATGGGGAACTCCGTGACATTTGCGGGGGCGCCTCACCGGCGCCGGACATTCAAACGCGCCGGATCAGACCGGCACGCCGACCTTGCGAAGCAGTTCGAACTGGACCGTGAAATTTCGGAGGTTCTGCATCAGCACGAGGTGGTTGCCCTCGAGCTTGAGGTCGCGGCGGAAGCTCGCTGACCAGATCCCGTGATACATCGGCTCGGGAACAGGCCTTGCGAATTCGCGCCATGTCTCGGGGCTCGCCCGCAGTGCGAAGTCGTAGGAGTCCATCGGACCCGGATCGATGTTGATCTCGTGCACCTTGCCGTCGACCATCCGGACGATAACTTTCGCCAGCCCCATGTCCCACAGATATGTGCAAGTGAAATAGCGCGCCATGGCGCCGATCGTCGGGTCACGATCAGAAGCTTCACTGAACCTGACGGCCCAGTCCTTCACACTCATCACCATGCGTCTCCTCCCAAGCCACATGTATTTTGAGAACTGCGTTTTGCCGGAATCACATGCTTGAAAACGATTCAGTTTTCTGGCAGTTGTTCAGTATAGTGAACGCAATTCAGTATCTAAAACGGTATCTATCTGAACTCCAGACTGTCAAGGTGAATTTTGACCACGCTCTCCGATTTCGGCTCCGAAACAAAACTGTCGGAACCAAAGCTTGTACCTGCGGTTGAAAGAGCAACGCGCATCCTCGACCTTGTCGCACGCACCAAGTCCCACCCCAGCCTGTCGGACCTTTCGCGCGAGCTGGGAATCGCCAAGAGCACCGTGCACACCCTGTGCCGTACGCTTGTCGAGCTCGATCTCCTGATCCGCAGGTCGGACCAGACCTATCAGCTCGGCCCCCATCTGATGCGCTGGTCGAACGCCTTCACGCAGCAATCTGACGTTGCAACGGAGTTTGCGTCCCTGTGGGACAAGGAAACCGGCATGCCGGGTGCCACGATCACCCTCACGGTGCTCGAAGGTGCGGAGGTGGTCTATATTGCCGCCCGCAACTCCGCGGTCAGCCATTCGCTGGTCGACTTTCGGGCAGGCATGCGTCTGCCCGCCGCCTTCACCGCAACAGGCAAGGCCTTCCTCAGCCTGATGAGCGAATTCGAAGTGAAGAAGCTCTATCCGCAAGGTCTTCCCGAACCCCGAACTCCGCATTCGGTTCAGACGGTCGACGCGCTTCTCAAACAGCTGCGCGAAACCCGCCAGCGCGGCTACTCGATCGACAACCAGGAAGTGGCCGAGGGCATCATTTGTTTCGGCGCATCGGTGCTCGATTCACGCAACGTGCCCATTGCCGGCGTCGCCGTCAGCCTGCTGGCCGAAGACGTGACGGAGAAGGAACGCGAGCGCATCATCGGCAACATCCGCCGCATCGCTACCCGTCTGTCGACCCGGATGGGCGCCGATCTCTGAGACGCCTTGGATCCCAACAGGCTCTTGCTCACCGGTCGGCATCAAGCGCGAACGTCGCGAAGGCTACGCCTCGCTGCCCGTCCGCGGTCAGATCCATCCGGCGTCGACGACGAATTGCTGGCTGGAACACATCCTGCTGTCATCGGCCGCGAGAAACAGTGCCATGCGGGCAATGTCTTCCGGCTGAACGCGATCCTGCAGGCACTGGCGTTCGCTGATCTGGCGCTCGCCGTCGGCATTCAGCCACAGCCTCATCTGTCGCTCGGTCATGACCCAGCCCGGCACCATGGCGTTGACGCGGATCCGCTCCGGGCCCAGCTCGCGGGCCAAGGCGCGGGTCATGCCCCACACTGCGGCCTTGGCCGTCACATAGGCCGGACAGTCGGCATCTCCCACCATCCAGGTGATCGAGCTGAAGTTGATGATTGAGCCGCCACCGGCATCGCGCATGTGCGGACGCACCGCCTGAGCGGCAAAGAACTGGTGGCGCAGATTGACCTGCATGCGATCGTCCCAATAGTCCGGGGTCACCTCTTCGGTGGTGTGACGATCGTCATTGCCGGCATTGTTGCACAAAGCGCGAATCGAACCATTTTGCGCAACCGCCTTTTCGACCGCGGCGCGAAGATCTTCGATGTTGCGCAGATCGCAGGGGATGAACAGCGGAGCGGGCGCGCCGGTTTTCTCGATCGATGCGACAACCTCTCTCGAGGCATCCTCGGCAATGTCGATGAAAGCGACCCGGCTGCCCTGGGCGCAGAAATGCCGGACAAGGCTCTCGCCGATACCGCTGCCGCCACCGGTTATGAACACGCTGCGACCTTCGAGGCTCGGATAGCCGGCATAGGGAGAAGTAGTGTTGCTCATTGTATTTCCTTAGTGCGAATGGCGTGGGATGCCGGCATCGCGGCGCCCGACCAGAAAGTCGAAGTCGCAGCCGCTATCAGCCTGCATGACCCGTTCGACATAGAGGCTTTCATAGCCACCCACCGGCGGCTCCGGTGCGGCCCAGGCCTTTCGCCTTTCCGCCAGCTCCTCTTCCGGAACATGCAATTGGAGGCGGCGTTCGGCAACGTCGAGCTCGATGATGTCACCGTCCTCGACGAGGCTAAGCGGGCCGCCGGCGGCGGCTTCGGGTGCGACGTGCAGGACGACCGTTCCATAGGCGGTGCCGCTCATGCGTGCATCCGAGATGCGCACCATGTCGGTGACGCCCTCTTTGAGAAGCTTGGCGGGGAGCGGCATGTTGCCCACTTCCGCCATCCCCGGATACCCGCGAGGACCGCAATTCTTCAGCACCATGATGCATGAGGCGTCAATGTCCAGATCCGGGTCGTCGATACGGGCATGGTAGTGCTCGATAGTCTCGAAGACGACCGCCCTGCCCTTGTGTTTCAATAGTTCCGGGGTCGCAGCAGATGGTTTCAGGATCGCTCCGTTGGGCGCGAGATTGCCACGCAGGACGGCAATACCGCCCTCGGCGGCCAGGGGCTTGTCCCAGGACCGGATGACGTCCTCGTTGAAGTTGGGTGCATCGGCGCAAAGCGCGCCGACGGTCTGCCCGCTGACGGTGACGGCATCACGATGCAGCAAGCCTTGGCGGTCGAGCGCGGCGAGCACGACCGGCAGGCCGCCGGCATAATAGAAGTCCTCCATCAGGAAGCGACCGGAGGGCAGGAGGTCGACGATCGTGGCGACGCCCCTGCCGAGCCGATCCCAATCGTCGAGATCGAGCTTCACCCCGACCCGTCGGGCAATCGCAATGAGATGCAGGACGGAGTTGGTCGAACCACCGATCGCACCATTGACGCGGATCGCGTTTTCAAAGGCTTCCCGGGTCAGGATATCGGACATCCGGACGTCCATTTCGACGAGTTCGACGATGCGCCGGCCGGCCATCTGCGCCAACACGCTGCGGCGGGAATCGACCGCCGGAATGGCTGCGTTGTCCGGCATGCCGATCCCCAGGGCCTCGACCATGCTGGCCATGCTCGAGGCCGTACCCATCGTCATGCAACTGCCGGCCGAGCGGCTCTGCCCCTGTTCGGCGGACAGAAAATCCGCCACCGTCATGCGACCGGCTTTGACGTCCTCGTGAAACTTCCAGACGTGGGTTCCCGAACCGATGTCCCTTCCCCTGAACTTGCCGTTCAACATGGCGCCCCCGGAGACCGCAATGGCCGGAAGATTGCACGAGGCAGCCCCCATCAATAGCGCAGGCGTTGTCTTGTCGCAGCCGACCAGAAGAATCACGCCGTCGATGGGGTTGGACCGAATGGATTCCTCTACATCCATGCTGGCGAGGTTGCGAAACAGCATCGCCGTGGGGCGCATGTTGCTTTCCCCGAGTGACATGACCGGAAATTCGAAGGGAACGCCCCCTGCCTCATAGACGCCCTTCTTCACATGGTCTGCCAATGCGCGAAGATGCGCATTGCATGGGGTGAGTTCGGACCACGTGTTGCAAATCCCGATAACCGGCCTGCCGTCAAACGCATCGTCTGGAATCCCCTCGTTCTTCATCCAGCTTCTATGCATGAAGGCGTTTTTGCCTTCCCCACCGAACCAGGCGGTTGAACGACGTTTGGGTTTCTCGGACATGTTTCTTCCTGGAGCTTTCACGACTTGTATCGGCACCGAAAACGGGGGCCGCGGAAAGCGGAACCGGCAACGAGATCCAGCCGCATCCAACGGTATGGACATCTTTCATATTATTCATAATAATAGAAATCAAGCCTTGCGTGAGATTCCGGCCCGGTCGTCGTCGATGATCGATGGCACCTCGTTTCTCGGGGTGCACGGCAGCCGGAAAAGCGCGCTATCGCCTGCGTTGACTCAAAAAAAGATCGGTGTTAGCGTATTAATATGAATAATGCGATTAATAACAATTTAGATACGAAAAATTCCCTCTCTCTGGGTCGCCTCGGAGCAGGAATCCACCCGATGAGGGGGTCCGGCAATCTGCACGAAATGGCCGTACAGAGGCTTGGTTTCATGATTGCCTCGGGCGCCTTTTCGGCCGGAGACCTGTTGCCGGGCGCGGATGAGCTTTGCGCGCTCCTCGGCGTTGGAAGAAGCGTTCTGCGCGAGGCGCTCAAGATTCTCTCGGGCAAGGGAATGATCGAGGCGCGACCCAAGACAGGCACGCGCGTCCGGGCCCGGGCGCACTGGAACCACCTTGATCATGACCTGCTGCTTTGGCGCTTCACGTCGCCGACGATGGCGGATGTCACTTCGATCTTCGATCTGCGGCGCGCGATCGAGCCGACCGCGGCATGCCTGTGCGCCTACCGCGCATCAGACATCGAGATAGCCTCGCTTGAACGGCTCCTGGAGGACATGGAAGCGATCGCGACGGACAGCCAGGCCTTTGCGGTGCCTGATCTCCAGTTTCATCAGGCGCTGCTGCGCTTCACGGGAAATGAGCTCGTGGCATCGCTTGCCGGCGTCGTCGAGATGGCGCTGCAGATCAGTTTTCACCTCTCGGACGACAGCGCCAGCGGTCAGCATCACGCCCTTCCGCTGCACAAGCTCGTCGTTGAAAAGATCCGCTCTCACGACGGCGAAGGAGCGCGTCTGGCGATGCTCGAACTCCTGGATGAAGCCGAAACGGATGTGCGCCGTGTTCTGCACAAGCGGACACTCCCCGTCAAAACAGCCAGCGACCAGGCGCACGCCTAGTCATGCAATCCGCGGCAACGCCGCAATCGAGTATCAACATTGAGGAAAACGATGCGAGTAGTGCAATATCGAGATCTGGATAACGCAAAGAAGGTCGGACTTGTCGGCGGCGACGGATCCGTGATTCATCCGCTCACCGGCGCAGGCTCGCTGTATGAACTGGCCCATGAGGCCGCCGAAACCGGCCGCAGCCTGGCCGATCTGATATCCGAGGCGGCTTCCAGCGACATCGAGCTCGATTACGACGCCATGCTGCAGGCCGGCAGGATCCTGGCACCACTCGATCATCCCGAACCCGCCCGTTTCCTGGTCACTGGAACTGGCCTGACACATATCGGCAGCGCTGCGGCTCGCAACCAGATGCACATTGTTGCTCACGGCGAAGAGGGAGCCGACGATTCGGACAGCATGAAAATCTTCCGCATGGGGCTCGAAGGCGGAAAGCCGGAAGGCGGGAAGCCCGGGGTTCAGCCCGAATGGTTCTTCAAGGGCGTCGGCACCTGCGTCGTCGCACCGGGTGAACCGTTGCCATTGCCGAGCTTTGCCGAGGCCGGGGCCGAAGAAGCGGAAGTCGTGGGCCTCTACATCGTTGACGGCAAGGGCAATCCCCGCCGCATCGGTTACGCCCTCGGCAACGAATATTCCGACCATGTGACGGAAGGTCAGAACTACCTCTATCTCGCCCATTCTAAACTGCGCGCCTGCTCCTTTGGCCCGGAGATCCTGATCGGCGAACTGCCGGACGAGGTTCGTGGCAGGTCAAGGCTGATTCGGGATGGAGAGGTCGTCTGGGAAGAGGAGTTCCTCTCCGGCGAGACCTACATGTCACATTCCATCGCCAATCTGGAACACTACCATTTCCGCTATCCGATGTTCCGGCGTCCGGGAGACCTGCACGCCTATTTCTTCGGGGCAGCCGTCATGAGCTACGCATCCGGCATCAAGACCCATGCCGGCGATGAGTTTGAAATCCAGGCAGATGCATTCGGAAAGCCACTGCGAAACCGAATGGAACTGGCGGATGACGAGGGTTTGGTGACTGTCTCCGCGCTTTGACAGTCTTTTTCCTGCAAGAATTCCATCAAGAAAAAAGGGGAATACGAAAATGCGACTGAAACAACTCTTACTCGGGATTGCCTCCGCAGGGGTCGGTGCCGCGCTCATGACGTCCGTGGCCCTGGCCGAGAATTTGCGTGTGCTGGCGTGGGACGGCTATGCCGATCCCGACTGGGTTTCCGAATTCACCAAAGAAACCGGCATCGACGTGGATGTCGTCTTCATCGGGAGCGATGACGAGATCTGGGCCAAGATCAAGGGCAGCGAGGGCAAGGATTTCGATGTCTTCGCCGTCAACACCGCGCAGCTTCAGCGCTACATCAAGGCCGATCTCGTCTCGAAGATCGACGTCTCGGACATTCCGAATCAGAGCAAGGTTCTGCCGAGGTTTCGTGACCTCGAGGCTGTTGGCGGCGTGACCGACAGCTCCGGCGACGTGTACGGAATTCCCTTCTGCTTCGATTCCATCGGACTGATCTACGACACCGACAAGGTCAAGACATCACCCACCTCGATGTCGGCATTGTGGGATCCGGCTTACAAGGGCAAGATCCTCGCCTACGACAATGGCGAGCACAACATCTCTTTCACCGCTCTGACCCTGGGCTATCCCGACCCGTTCCATCTCGATGACGAGCAGCTGGCCACTATCAAGGAGAAGCTGGTCGACCTCAAGCACAATGTCCTGAGCTTCTACACGACGTCCGACGAGGCCCAGCAGATCTACATGAACAACGACGTTGATCTGATCTGGGCCAATTACGGCCAGCAGCAGCTCAAGGCGCTTCAGGATGCCGGCGCACATGTCGCCTATATCAACCCGAGCGAAGGCGCTCTGGCGTGGCTGGACAATTGGGTGATCTCCAAGGGCGTGAGAGACAAGAGCGCTGCGGAAAAGTGGATCAACTTCATGATTTCCGAACCCGTCAGCTCGCAACTGTCGGAACGGACCGGCTTCGGCAACACTGTCACGGAAACGGGAAGTGCCGGAAGCGGTGACAAGCTTGTCTGGCTCGAAGACGTCGAAGATCCCTTGAAACGGTCCGACATCTGGAATGAAGTCAAAGCCACTCCTTGAATCGACAAGGACGACCGGCGGCGCAGAGGCATTTGCGCCGCCGGAGTTTGTGTCCCGAGAGAGCGTAATGAACCAGGCGACCGATCTTCTAACACTGCAATCCGTGTCGAAATCCTACGGCCAGCATCCGGTGCTTTTCGACGTGGATCTTTCCATCCGTGACGGCGAATTCCTGACAGTTCTGGGACCATCGGGATCCGGAAAGACCACCATCCTGCGCCTGATCGGGGGGCTGGAGCCTAAAACGAACGGCGCAATCCTGCTCGACGGTCAGGACATCAGCCGGATGCCGATCAACAAGCGGCCGTTCAACACCGTATTCCAGGACTACGCCCTGTTTCCGCACATGACCGTTTCCGCCAACATCGGATACGGCCTGTCTGTCCGCAAGGTCGCCCGCGCCGAGATCGCCAGACGCGTCTCGGAAGCGCTGGACCTCGTTCAATTGGGACAGTTCGCGGAGCGCTATCCCGCGCAGCTGTCCGGTGGACAGCGCCAGCGCGTGGCGCTGGCGCGGGCCCTGATCTGCCAGCCGCGCCTTGTCCTGCTCGATGAACCGCTGGCCGCACTCGACCTCGATTTGCGCCGTCAGATGCAGCAATTTCTCAAATCCATCCAGCGCGAGATCAAGACGACCTTCCTCTTCGTGACGCACGACCAGGAAGAAGCCATCAGCATGGCCGACCGAATCTGCGTCATGCAGGCCGGCCGCATCCGCCAGCTCGGTTCTCCGCACGACCTCTACTATCGCCCCAGTTGCGAGTTCGTGGCCCGCTTCTTCGGGGAGAACAACCTGTTGCCGGGAATTCTCGGTGCTGCGGATGGTGACTTGCGAGCAATCGATACGTCGCTGGGCCGTCTGATCTGTTCGACAGCCGGCCTCCCGGAGCTTCTGAATGCGCCCTCGGGGACCGCAGCTTTCGCCTCGATCCGTCCCGAGGCGCTGCATCTCGTCACCGGCAAGGACGCGCGGAACAGTTTCTCGGGCACTGTCGGACAGATCACCTTCTCCGGGAGCGTGACCAGAGCGGAGATCAAGGCCGACGATGCGACTTTGCGCCTGGAAGCGCCGAGCAGCGTTCACGGCAGTTCGCTGACCCCGGGTCAGACCGTCACCCTGTCCTTCAATCCGCACGAAACACACCTGGTGCTGGCATGATCGCGAGGCTTCTTTCCGCCTGGCGGGAACCAGGCTCGAAATCCGCGGCGTTGATTACGGTCCTCACCTATGCCGGACCAGTCTTCTTTATCCTGGTGCCGCTCCTGATCTTTCTCGGCTACAGCTTCTTCAGCGTCAACCAGGGCGCGATCGTGTACGGCTTGACGCTTGAGAATTACGTCCGCTTCATCTCCGACCCCGTCTTGCTGCGCGTGTTCTGGACCACCTGCCTGCTTTGTCTGGCGGTTGCGACGATCTGCGTTCTGCTTGCCTACCCGACAGCCTATTTTCTGACCAGGCTGAAGGGACGCTGGCGCTATGTGCTGCTCCTGCTGCTGCTGGTTCCGTTGCTGATGAGCTACGTCATCAAGATCTACGCGATCCGCAGCATCCTGGGGCAAAACGGGTTCCTGAACCAGGCCCTGATGTTGCTCGGCATCATCGACGAGCCATCCTCGCTTTTCGTTTTCAACATGAACGCCATCCTTCTGACGTTGGTGCTGCTCCTCATCCCGTTCGCAATTCTGCCGATATTCCTGTCGCTGGAACGCATCCCGGACAATCTGGGGCAGGCCTCCAGCGATCTCGGAGCCACGGGTTTTCAGACATTCATGCGCGTGACCTTGCCGCTGAGCATGCCGGGCGTGGCATCGGCAGCAAGCTTCGTCTTCGTCCTGGCTATCGGTGACTTTCTCACGCCGCAGATGGTTGGCGGCGCCAACGGCTTCACCTTCGGCCGGCTTCTCTACAGCCAGTTCGGAACCGCCTTCAACTGGCCCTTCGGCGCCGCCCTGTCCGTGGCATTGGCTCTTGTCGTGATCCTCGCGATCCTGGCCGGCGAGAAATGCGGCCGCACCAAGGGAGCAGCGGCTTGACCCCCCCGGTCCGTCTCTCGACGATAATCTTGGCGCTCGTCGCCGCGTTGGTCGCGCTGTCGCTCTACAGTCCGCTGCTTGTGCCGATCGTTTCGTCCTTCTTCCGCGTTTCCCACGGGCAGGTGGACTGGTCATCGCCGACGTGGTCGGCCTATCAGTCCCTGACGAAGAACACCGAAATTCTGACGGCACTGCGCACGACGATCATCGTCGGGCTATGCACGGTCGTACTGTCCGTCGGCCTCGGAACGCTGTTTGCGCTCTATTACCATGGCAGGCGCAGGGGCCGGAACTTTCTGCAGTTCGTAATCTTCCTGCCGTTTCTCATGCCACCCATCATCAGCGGTCTTGCTCTCCTGATCTTCTTTCGCGAGATCGATTTCGAACGCTCCCTGATCACCGTGGTCATCGGGCACACGGTGTTCGTGCTTGCCATCGTTTACCGGACAGTGCTCACACGCCTGCAGTCCTTGAGCGGCACACTTGTCGAGGCATCCTACGATCTGGGAGCCAACGCGTGGCAGACGTTCTGGCGGGTCATCTTTCCCAATCTCTCGAGCGCGATGATCGGCGGCGCCATCCTCGCCTTCGCCCTGTCGTTCGATGAGACGATGATTACCATTCTGGTTACCGGAACGCAGACCACCCTGCCTGTCAGGCTCTGGGCCATGATGCGGCTCGGCTTTTCGCCGGACATCAACGCACTCGTCGCGCTGATCCTGGGCTTCACGGTCCTGATGGCGGTCTGTGCCGTGCGGTTTCTTCTGCCGCAAGAGCAAAAAGGCAGCTAGTCATGGGCGAACCATCTTCTCGGCGCTCCAACTTCGCAGTGCGAATTCCGGCCGGCCGGTCACCCCGCCGTGACCGGTCAGGCATGGCTTTTCATTTGCGCAAGACAATTCATATAAATATGAATATTCAATGCGGGCAATCGGTCGAGGCTACTGGTCACTGAAATGGGTGACGCTGTTTCAGCAGCGCATTCGGGCAGGTCATCTTGCGCGGTGGGCGTCACCTGGGACGGCCTCCCGCAATCATTGATTGCGCCACTGAATCGTGTTGCGTTGTTGGCCCAGTTTACGAGGATGAGCGATTTTCATGAGCGACAAGAGATCGATATTGAACATGGTGACGACCCTGGAGCAGTTTGCCGGTGATCGTCCCGCCAATGTCGGTGCGGGAAGCCTGCATGGAATGGTCGTCCAGCGTCTCGGGTTCATGATCGCCTCGGGACAGTTCAAGGCCGGCGACGTCCTGCCGAGCTCCGAGCAGTTGTGCGAGCGGCTCGGCGTCGGCCGAAGCGTTCTGCGCGAGGGGCTCAAGGTCCTTTCAGGAAAGGGCATGATCGAAGCACGGCCGAAGACCGGCACCCGCGTCCGTCCTCGCGCGGACTGGAACCACCTCGATCCCGATCTGCTGACGTGGCGTTTTTCGTCTCCTTCCTTTCGCGATGTCGCCGACATCTTCGATCTGCGCAGGGCGATCGAACCAGCTGCAGCCAGTCTGTGTGCACGCGGCGCATCCGACGGACAGATCGCCGAACTGGAGGCAGCTTTGGCGGAGATGGCGATGACCGCCGATGACAGCATGGCCTTCGCCGTCCCGGATCTCAAGTTCCACCAGTTGCTGCTGCGCTGCACCGGCAACGAGCTCATCGCCGCTCTGGCGAGTGTCGTCGACATGGCCCTTCTGATCAGCTTCAAGCTGTCCGATGACAGGACAAGCGGCCAGCATCACGCGCTGCCCCTGCACAAGGCCGTCGTCGAACGAATTGCCGATCGTGACGAGGAGGGAGCGCGGCTGAAAATGGTCGAGCTTCTCGATGAAGCCGAAGCCGATGTTCGACGCGTCTTGGAACGACGCAGCTCCGGGTCTTCCCGCAAAGACCAATGATCCGCCTGGAGCGACGTCGGCCGGTTCGCCCCCCTGCGGCAGCGGTCGGGCCCAGTCGCCGACAGGAAGGAGACCATGACCGATCCATCCCTGATCACACTCGATGACGGCACTGCGACCGTGCGCATTCTTCCTGAGGCGGGAGGCGCGATTGCCTCCTACACCTCGATCCTGCGGGATGAGCGCTTCGATTGGTTGAGGCCCGCCAGCGAGAAGGCCCTGGCTTTGCGGGATGCGGGTGAAATGGCCTGCTTTCCCTTGTTCCCCTATTCGAACCGCATCCGGAACGGCGCATTTTCCTACGAGGGAAGCGACATCCGGCTGCCCGTCTCGGTGGCGGATCCTCATTTCGAGCACGGACACGGCTGGCGCAATCGCTGGAGTGCGGCGGAAACCGGGCCGACCCGGACCCTTCTGGTCTACACGCACGAGCCGGATGCATGGCCGTGGCGCTATAACGCCGAGCAGGAGTTCGAGCTTGAAAACGGCGCCCTGCACGTCACGCTGCGCTTGCGGAACATGTCTGACACTCCGATGCCCGCGGGCTTCGGATTGCATCCCTATTTTCCATCGTCCGACACGACGAGGATCGAGGCGTCAGTTGCCGGAATGTGGGAAGTCGACAGCGAAGTCTTGCCGACCCGGCATGTCCCGTTGACGGAGGGAATGACCTCACGCCTCATACAGAAGATGAACTTCGACAACGTCTTTACCGGCTGGAACCGGAGAGCCCGCATCCTCTGGCCGGAAGAAAAGAGATATCTCGACCTGATGGCCGAGGGCCCCTTGGATTTCCTGGTTCTGTACACGCCGCCCGGTGAAGACCATTTTTGTGCCGAGCCGGTCAGCAACTGTACGGATGCCTTCAACACCCCCGACGAAGATACCGGCCGGTTGGTTCTCGGGCCCGGCGAAGGGGTGACGGCGAAAGTCTCCCTCGTTCCGAATGCGTTCGGCCGATAGCCTCTACGCCCGTTGCGACTGCACTTGACCGACACCGCCGCACGCGTGCGTTGAAAATGTCCTAGAGCCCGAAAGAACACAGTCGCCGAGGAATTTTGCAGTCGCGGCTTTGACATGTTGCCATCGCCATACGGTTACATCTAAGGGTTTCCGAGGAGGCGGTCGATCACTTGCCGGGAGATGTTTGGGAGCTCGCACCGGCAGTAACTGCTTGTCCGGCATCAGCCGGCGAAAGGAATTCATCATGAGAGATATGCCAGGACGGCCATCTCGGCGCGGTTTCCTCAAGGGAAGCGCCGCAGGGGTGGCCTTTGCTTCGTTTACCGGTTCGGCCAGCGCGCAAACGCCGCAAAAGGAAGCACCGCCGCCGCTCGATCAGTACGAGCGGGTCTATCTCAACGACGCGGAATGGGCCTTCGTGATGGCCGCATGCGCCCGTCTCATTCCCTCCGACGGCGACGGCCCTGGCGCGATCGAATGCCGGGTACCGGTCTTCATCGACCGGCAGCTCGCCGGTGAGTTCGGCCAGGCTGCGACCTGGTACATGCAGGGCCCCTTCGATCCTTCGGCCAAACCGACGCTCGGCTTCCAGAGCCCGCTGACGCCTGCGGAAATCTATCGCCAGGCGATCCCGGTTTTTCAGGACTGGTGCGAAAAGACGCACGGCGACAGGTTCGAAAATCTCGAATCCGCAACGCAGGACGCTGCTCTGACCTCGCTCCAGAAGGCGGAAGTGCCGCTTGCGCCGGAACTGCGCGATTTCTTCTCCTTCCTGCTCGCCAACACCAAGGAAGGCTATTTCGCCGACCCCATGTATGGCGGAAATCACGACATGCAGGCCTGGGTTCATATCGGCTTCCCCGGTGCCCGCGGCGCCTACACCTCATGGCCGGGCCGTGAGAATGCCGAGTATCCGCTCGGTCCCGTGTCAATCAACGGCGACAGGGCGTAAACCATGGCAACAAGAACAGATCCCAAAAAAGACGTGGTCATCATCGGGCTCGGTTGGACCGGCGCGATCATGGGCATGGAACTTGCCGACGAAGGGCTCGAAATACTCGCGCTCGAACGCGGTGAGGACAGAGACACCGTCCCCGATTTTCAGTATCCGAACATCTTCGACGAGCTGAAATACGGCATCCGCTACGGGCTGATGCAAAAGCCGGTCAACTCGACGCTGACCGTGCGCCACGACACCACCGAAACAGCCCTTCCCTATCGTCACCTCGGCTCGTTTCTTCCGGGCGATGGCGTCGGCGGTGCTGGTTCCCACTGGAACGGCCAGACCTGGCGTCCCCAGGAAGTCGAATACCGTTTGCGCTCCTATGTCGAGGAAACCTTCGGTGCCGAAATCATTCCGGAGGAGTTGCAGCTTCAGGACTGGGGCGTGACAGCCGAGGAAATGGAGCCGTTCCTGACCAAGTTCGAAAGTGTTGCCGGCATTGCCGGCAAGGCAGGCAACATCAATGGCGAGATTCAGGAGGGTGGCAACCCGTTCGAGGCACCGCGCTCGGCCGATTATCCGATGCCGCCGCTGAAGAACACCTGGGATTCGGACCTCTTTGCCGAGGCCGCCCGCAAGATGGGTTACCATCCGTTCCCGCGCCCCTCGGCCATTGCCTCAAAGCAGTATGTCAATGACTACGGCATGCAGCTCGGCCCGTGCAATTATTGCGGCTTCTGCGAGCGTTTCGGCTGCAACAACTATTCGAAATCCTCGCCTCAGGTCTGCATTCTCGACGCACTGAAGCGCAAGCCGAACTTCAGCTACAAGACCAAGAGTGAGGTGCTGAAAATCGAGAAGGCTGCCGACGGAAAGACGGCGACGGGCGTGACCTACTTCGACGAAAATACCGGCGAGGAGGTGTTCCAGCCGGCTGATCTCGTGCTGGTCTGCGCCTATTCCCTGCACAACGTCCATCTACTGCTGCTCTCCGAAATCGGCCAGCCCTACGATCCGGATACCGGCGAAGGCGTCGTCGGGCGCAACTATTCCTACCAGATGACCGGTGGGACGAGCCTGTGGTTCAAGGACAAGGTGTTCAATCCGTTCGTCGGCACAGGCTCTGGCGGCATGACGATCGACGACTTCTCCATGTCACAGATCGATTTCGCCAAGGAAGGCTTCATCGGCGGCAGCTACATCACTTGCGGTCACTCCGGCGGCCGCCCGATCGAGCAGATGTCGGTCCCGCCGGGGACGCCCTCCTGGGGCGCGGGTTGGAAGGAGGCTGTCGGCGAATGGTACGGTCACAATCTCTCGATCGGCTCGCATGGCTCGAACATGGCCTACCGCGACACCTGTCTCGATCTTGATCCGACCTACAAGGATCGCCACGGCCGTCCGCTGATGCGCATGACCTTCAACTGGAAGGACAACGACATCAAGATGACCCAGTTCATGAAGAAAAAGATCGAGGAGATCGCCAAGAGCATGAACCCGGATATGATGGCGTCGGGCTACAAGGGCGACGGCGCGCAATATGACGTGCGGCCCTACCAGTCTACCCACAATGTCGGCGGCGCGATCATGGGTGTCGATCCGAAGACTTCGGCGATCAACCGCTATCTTCAGAGCTGGGACTGCCACAACGTCTGGGTGATGGGGGCATCCGCCTTCCCACAGAACCTGCAGTACAACCCGACAGGGGCCGTCGGCGGTCTTGCCTATTGGGCACTCGAATCGTTGCGCAAGGATTACCTGCCCAACCCCAGACCGTTGATGTGAGGAGTGCGGACATGAAAACACTATTTCGCATCATCCTCGCGCTCGCCGTCGTCGGCCTCGTGGCACTGGCGGCGATCATCTTTGTCCCACCCGTCCTGACCAGTCCGGACAAGACCGTGTCCGCCGATTGGCAACCCGAACCGGGACAGGGTCGGTATGCAACGCAGATGGCAGACTGCCAGGCCTGTCATACGGCCGAGGGCGGCAAGCCCTTTGCCGGCGGCCGGGCGATCGAAAGCCCCATGGGCATTATCTGGTCGAGCAATATCACACCGGACCCGAAGACGGGCATCGGCGGCTGGACCTACGACCAGTTCCGCGCCTCGCTCATCGACGGCATCGCGCCGGGCGGCGTGCATCTCTATCCGGCCATGCCGTACGAGAATTACCGGCACATGAGGGAAGAGGATATCCGGGCGATCTGGGATTTCATCCAGAACGAAGTCGCCGCAGTCGACAACAAGGTGAAGGAGACCGACCTCGACTTTCCGTTCAACCAGCGCTGGGGCATCCGCCTATGGAACTGGGCGGCGCTCGGCAAGCCCGGTTTCCGCCCCGATGACGTGGCGTCGGAAAGCGACGATCTGACCCGTGGCGCCTATCTGGTGCAGGCACTCGGCCATTGCGCCGCCTGCCACAGCCCGCGCAACCTCATCATGGCCCAGGACGGTATCGATGCCAACAACCCGGCCTTCCTGACCGGCGGTGAAATCGGCGGCTGGTCGGCGCCGGATCTGCGCACCGCCCGTTCGGCGCTTCAGAGCTGGTCGGATGAGGACCTCAAGGACTATCTGACCACCGGTCGAAACGCCCATTCCGCGGTCGCCGGCGAGATGCATCTCGTCGTCGCGGATTCGCTTCAGTACATGAACGACCAGGATGCCGACGCCATGGTCGCCTATCTCAGGTCGATTTCAGACACTGAGCCGAATCCGCAGCCGGTTTCCGGTGAGCGGACCACGGACCGCCTCGATGCCGCCAATGATCCTACGACGGCCAGGCTGAAGGCAGCCATCGACCTGTCGGAGGGCGAACGGCTCTATCTCGACAACTGCAGCGCCTGCCACATGCCGGACGGAAAGGGCGCACCTGGTGTGTTCCCCGCCCTTTCCGGCAATTCACTGGTGACGGCGACAACGACCAGGGGGCTCACGGACGTCATTCTCAACGGTGCAGCCATGCCGTCCACCGAGAAGCGTCCGGAGCGCCTGGCCATGCCGGGCTTCGGCAATCGCCTCTCCGATACCGACGTCGCCACGCTGGCAACCTTCCTGCGCGGCGCCTGGGGCAACTCCGCTCCGGCTGTCTCGGAGGAGAGCGTACAGGCCGCGCGCCGCTAAGGGCAAACTGATCTCGAGCTGGAAACGGGCCTGCCGGCAAAACCGGCAGGCCCGTTTCATTTGTGGGCAGCCCATGTGGCGGGTATGCCGAGCAGGCGCTATGCGCGGGCGACGGGCGGGGCTCGGTCGTTTCCCGAAGCCACCTCTTTCAGGATCAGCTTCCCGAAACTGCGTCACGCCGAGAGTGCGAGCAGCTTCTCCCGCCGGGCGGCCTTGTGACGACAAAACATCAACTGGACCCAGCCTCGCGACGATACCTTGGTCTTCTGCGTCTTCTGCAGCATACGAGCGTCCTCTCTCAGGCTGGATGGCCTGCTTCAGCGATGACCACTGTTCAGGGGCAGACAAATCCGGTCGCTTTGCAAAAAAAAGCCACCGGGCGCTTTTGCACCCGGTGGCGTTTGGCAGGTCAGCCGAGCAGCAATACCCGTGCTCGTCGAGAGATGGGATCAGAACTCGTTCCAGCCCCCGTTCGCGGCGACCTTGGCCGGCGCGGGCGTATTCGAAGCCGACATGGCACGGGCGGTTTGACGCAAGGCCACCACCTGCCCGTTGTTTGCGGCTCCACCCGCAAGCGTGAACTGACTAACCAGATCGCGCAGCTTGGCAGCTTCCTGGGCGAGGGAGTTCGAGGCGGCGGTGGACTGCTCAACCATCGCGGCGTTTTGCTGCGTGGTCTGATCCATGGCGTTGACGGCCTGGTTGACCTCGCCCAGTCCGGTGGCCTGCTCCTGAGCGGCAGTGGCGATGGACGACATGTGCCCGTTCATCTCGGCAATGAAGACGCCGATCGTCTTGAGCGCTTCGCCCGCATCACGCACGAGCTTGACGCCGTTGTCCACGTCCGTCGAGGAAGCCTTGATGAGCTCCTTGATTTCCTTGGCGGCCTGGGCAGCGCGTTGAGCGAGCTCGCGAACCTCCTGGGCGACCACGGCAAAGCCCTTGCCGGCCTCTCCCGCACGCGCCGCTTCGACGCCGGCGTTCAAGGCCAGAAGATTGGTCTGGAAGGCGATTTCGTCGATGACGCCGATGATGTTGGAGATCTGCTGCGAGGAGCTTTCGATCTTGCGCATCGCACCCTCGGCCTCGGTCACGACCTCCGCCGATTTGAGGGCCGACTGGTTGGCCTGCGAGGCCACTTCGCGCGCTTCCTTCGTCAGCTTGGTCGAGCTCTGAACGTTGGACGTAATCTCTTCCACAGCGGCGGCAGTCTCCTCCAGCGAGGCGGCCTGCTGCTCGGTGCGGCGAGACAGGTCGTCTGCACCGCTGGCGATTTCACGCGTCCCGCTTTCCATGGTCGCGATCGTGTCGGCGATGACGGAGAGCGTGGAGCCCAACTGCTGAACAGACTGGTTGAAGTCGTGCCGCAGGGCTTCGAAATCGGGAGCGAAGGCTTCGGTGAGCTGGAAGGAAAGGTCGCCGGCGGCAAGCCGCTTCAGGCCGGCGGCAAGACCCGATGTCGCGATCCGCAGACGCTCGGCGGCATCTTCCTCGGCCTTGCGCTGGGTTTCCAGACGCTCGGCCTCGGACCGGCGACGGGTTTCCTCGGCTTCCGCTTCCAGGCGCTTGTTGGAGATCGCGCCCTGCCGGAAGATCTCGACCGCCGCGGCCATTGCTCCGATTTCGTCCTGGCGACCATCGAAGGGAATCTCCGAGTCGGTGTCCCCGGCGCCGAGGTTCTTCATGGCGCCGGCAATACGCGTGATCGGATTGGCGATACCGAAGAGCACAAAGAGGGTGGAGCCGACAAGCACCACACCGACAACTCCGAGCACCGTCAGCGTAAGCGCCACGGTGGAAGAATAGGCCTTTGAGCTGGCCTGATAGGCGAGCTGGGAGCCGTTGTCGTTCATCTCGATGAGATCGACCAGCACAGCCGAGGCGGCGTCATAGTTATTCCGCATTTGCCCCTTGAAGAGGCTCGCAGCGGCAGCGTTCTCATTGTTTCGCGACAGATTCATCAGCTTGTCGTGGAGGCTGAGATACTCTGACCATTCGGTCCCGAACTCGTCGTAGACCTTTCGCTCTTCGGCGGAGGAGATCAGGCCTTCATAGGTCTTGCGCAGGCGGTCAATCGTGTCGTTTACCGCAGTGATGTCGGCTTCGGCCTTAGCCATCTCAGCTGCATCCGTCGACATGATATGCGCGCCTTCGGCGATACGATAATCCGAAGTCGCTGTGTTGATGGCATTGACCACCTTGACACTGGGCAGCCAGTTGGTGGCGATTTCAGTGGTCGCGCTGTTGGTCGAGGAGAGACCCGACATGGCGACGTAACCCATACCGCTGCAGATAACGAGCAGTGTGGCGAATACCGCGATAAGCGAAACTTTGATGCTAGGACGTTTCATAGGTTTTCCCGAGCTGGAAAGGTTGACACAGACCCACCTTTGCGCATCACGAAGGGGTTGACGGACATGGCAATAGGAAGCTTGTCCGCAGCGGGGGGGGGGGGGGGGGGTTGCAAAATCCTCTGGGACACTTGGAAGATGTGCCGCCACGCGATAACGCGGTTGGGAAAACAGTGATAACCGGGGGGTAAGCA
>CAZEJG010000033.1:0-38147 GCA_964511625.1 uncultured Hoeflea sp. | reverse complement strand
ACATCCAGCCGACGATCCTGAAGGGCCACAACAAGATGCGGGTGTTCCAGGAGGAGATCTTCGGCCCGGTGGTTTCGGTCACCACCTTCAAGGACGAGGCGGAGGCGCTGGCCATCGCCAACGACACGATGTACGGCCTCGGCGCCGGTGTGTGGACCCGCGACGGGACCCGCGCCTATCGCTTCGGCCGCGATATCGAGGCGGGCCGCGTCTGGGTGAACAACTACCACGCCTACCCGGCCCACGCGGCCTTCGGCGGCTACAAGCAGTCGGGCATCGGGCGCGAGACCCACAAGATGATGCTCGATCACTACCAGCAGACCAAGAACATGCTGGTCAGCTACAATCCCAACAAGCTCGGATTCTTCTGAGGCGCCGCTCCCCCGCCTGCCTCTGAACGGCAGGAGCCCTCAAAACCCCGAACCGTCCTCCCAGGACGAGAAAAGCCGCCGGAACTCTCCCGGCGGCTTTTCTGCTGCAAGACGAAATCGGAAACGATCAGGCCGAGAGCTTGGCCATGGTTTCCTCGTCGACCTCGAAATTGGCGTAGACGTTCTGCACGTCGTCGTCGTCGTCGAGCACGCTGATCAGCCGGAGGACGGAGGCAGCCTTTTCCTCGTCGACCGGTGTGGTGGTCTGCGGCTTCCATACGGCGCGAACCGACTCGGCCTCGCCGAGCTGCTCCTCGAGTGCCTTGGACACGTCTCCGATATCCTCGAAGGCGCAGATGATGGTGTGACCTTCCTCGTCGCTCGACACATCTTCCGCGCCGGCCATGATGGCGGCTTCCATCATTTCGTCGGCGGTGCCCTTGTCGGCGGCGTAGACGATCTCGCCGACGCGGTCGAACATGAAGCCCACCGAACCGGTTTCGCCGAGCGCTCCGCCGGACTTGGTGAAGGCGGCGCGGACGTTGGACGCGGTGCGGTTGCGGTTGTCGGTCAGCGCCTCGACGATGACGGCGACGCCGCCGGGACCGTAGCCCTCGTAGCGGACTTCGTCATAGTTCTCGCCGTCATTGCCGGACGCCTTGTTGATCGCGCGCTGGATGTTGTCCTTCGGCATCGACTGCGCCTTGGCGTTCTGGATCGCCAGACGCAGACGCGGGTTCATGTCCGGGTCGGGCGCTCCCATCTTGGCGGCGACGGTGATCTCGCGCGCGAGCTTGGAGAAGATCTTCGACCGCACGGCGTCCTGCCGGCCCTTGCGGTGCATGATGTTCTTGAACTGTGAATGGCCTGCCATGTCGGTCCCGATGGTCGTGTTTGCAATCGGCCCGCCTTATAAGCGGCTTGCCGGCTTTCGTCCAGAAGGCCCCCTGAAGGATGGCCGCATCTCCCTCGGGACCGCCTTCGATCACAAGCCGGTGAGGAGCCCGATGACGGCTTTACGCAACGGCAGCGATTGCTATCGTGACGTCTGGACCGGATTAGGAGAGACTGCCATGCCCTCCCTCCCCGCCACTGCTCGCCCGATCATCGGCCCCGTCGCCGGACTTGTAGCCGCGATCCTCACGCTGCCGTTCATCGTGGGGGCACGCGCCCAGGACTCCGTTCCGCCGGTCAGCCAGTGCATGGCGCTGGCGCAAGCCATTCCCGGCGCGACCTATGCCGATTTCCGGCCCGCCGATGCGATGCCGGTGAAAAAGGCGGCGGGTCCCGGCGAGGTTCATATCCGTTACTCCGGCCACTCGACCTATGTGATCACCACCCCCGCCGGCGTGACCATTGCCACCGACTACAGCGACTGGTCGGGCGGCGGTTTCGTGCCGCGCGTGGCGACCATGAACAAGGCGCATTCGAGCCACTACACGCTGACGCCCGACGAGGGCATCGAGTACGTGCTGCCGGGCTGGGGGTCGGAAGCCCAACCCGCCGACCACGATCTGGTGGTCGACGACGTCTATATCCGCAACGTCACCACCGACATCCGCGCCTATGGCGCCATGGAGGCGGACGCCAATTCGATCTTCATCTTCGAGGTCGCCGATCTGTGCATCGGCCATCTGGGGCACCTGCACCATCCGCTCGATGACACCCATTATGCCGAGATCGGCCGGCTCGACATCGTCATGGTGCCGGTGGACGGCGGACTGACGCTGAGCCACGCGGCGATGACCGACATCCTCAAGCGGCTCCACACCTCGATCGTGCTGCCGATGCACCGGCGCGGCCGGCCGCTGTCGCAGTTCATCACCATGATGGGCGAGGGTTTCGCCACCGATTATCTGATCGAGGATGGCTTTACCGTCTCTCTGAGAACCCTGCCCCGCCGGCCCACAATCATCGTGGTGCAGGGCGTCTGAGCGTCAGTTCCAGAACTCCGGAACGGTCTCGCCCAGGCGCGGACCGATGCGCAAGGGCGCGATCTTTTCGGCCAGGCCCGTGCGGTCGGAGATTTCGACGCCGACGCCGCAGATGGTTGCCGGCCCCGAGGCCGCCTCGAACTTGCCCTTGGACAGCCGGGTGATGAAGCGGTTGAGCGGTTCTTCCTTGTCCATGCCGAGCGAGGAGTCGTAATCGCCGCACATCCCGGCATCCGACATGTAGGCCGTGCCTCCGTTCAGGATCATCGCATCGGCGGTCGGCACATGGGTGTGGGTGCCGACGACGAAGCTCGCGCGACCATCGACGAAATGGGCAAAGCAGATCTTCTCGGACGTCGCCTCGGCGTGGAAGTCAAAGACGACCGCATCGGCATGCGAGCCGAGCGGACAGGCGTCCAGGATCTTCTCGCCGCAGCCGAACGGATCGTCGAGATCGGGATGCATGAACACCCGGCCCATGATGTTGGCGACGAGTACGCGCGCACCATTGCGGGCGGTGAACAGGTTGGAGCCGCGTCCCGGCGTGCCGTCGGGAAAATTGGCCGGCCGCAGGAAGGTGTCGTGGCGCTCGGCAAACGACAGCGCCTCGCGCTGGTCGAAGACGTGGTTGCCTGTGGTCACCACATCGGCGCCCGCGTCGAGTGTCTCCTTCAGGATGTCCTCGGTAATGCCGAAACCGCCGGCGGCGTTCTCGCCGTTGACGATGACGAAATCGAGCTTGAAATCCTTGATCAGCCCCGGGAGCTTTTCAAATACAGCCGTCCGGCCCGAACGGCCCACCATATCGCCCAGAAACAAAAGTCGCATAACAGGTCCTAATCTTGTGCGGTCTCTCTATACGCCTGCGGGAAATGAACGCAAACCGCTCTCGGTCAGCAACTCGTCGAGCGGCACATCATGCGGTTCGGCCGGTATGGCCTCGATGAGCTGGATATCGAAGGCGGTGCCGATCAGCCGAACCGGCTTGCCCGCGGCGCGCAGCCTGGCGATCGCGCGGTCGTAATGGCCCGCGCCGTAGCCCAGCCGGTTGCCGGCGGGATCGAAGCCCGAGAGCGGCACCAGCATGATGGCGGGATCGAGCACCTCGGCACTCGCATCCGGGCCGACCGTACCGAAGCCCGTTTTCACCAGTTCCGCGCCACGCACGAAATCGCGAAAGACGATTGTTTCCCGGTCGAGCACCACCGGCAGGCACAGCCGCGCGCCGCGATCCCGCAATATAGCCATCAGCGGCCGGAGATCGGGCTCGGAACGGATGGGGAGGAAGCCGGAGATGACGGTGCCGGGCTCGAAGGCGATTCGATCAGCGTGCTCCGCCATCGCGAGGCTCTTCTCGATCCGCTCGGTCGGGCTCATCGAGTCACGCCGGGCGAGCGATTGCTGCCGCAGCATGGACTTGTCATCTACAGGGATCGTGCCGGCCATCCGCCTCTCCGAAAAATGCAGCCGGAGAATTGCGGTGGCGGCTCCTCACTGTCAATGCCATCGGTCACAGCGCGATCGAACGGGATATGTCCGCTGCCGCCGGTTCAGTTGGATGCCGTTGCGGCAAACGACGGCAAGGCGCCGAGGCCTGCGAGATAGATCGAGACGGCGAGACGCCTGCGCATCTTCTTCTCTTCGGTGTCCTCCAAGGTGGCGTCCGCGTCGAGAAGCGGAACCAGGGGATTTTCGAGCGCCATGTCGGTCAGCAGCGAGGCATGGAGCTGTGCGTCTTCGGGGAGAAGCGATATCTCGCCCCGGCGCGCGCCCTCGAGAAGCTCGTTCGCGACCATATCGTAGAGCCGCCCCATGCAGGCCTTGTGGATGTGTCGGCCCAGCCCGGGGTAGTCGCGCGCCGACGAGATGACGGAACGCAACATCTCCACCGACTGCCGCGCCGAAACGCGGGTCAGGTTGAAAGTCAGCAGTTCGTCGAGACGTTGGGCCAGGGGCAACCCCTGCTGGCACGGTGTCAGAGGCGGCAACAACCGGTGAGAGCGGCGGATCAGGCATTCGGTGAACAGGCTTTCACGGCTACCGAAGATTTCATAGACGGTGCGCTTGGACATGCCGGCACGCTTGGCCACAGCGTCCATGCTGGTCTGCCGCAGGCCGCGCGCGACCATGAACTCCTCGACGGCATCGAGGATGAGGTCGCGGCGCTCCTCCGTGTCCATCTGGACCGGCCGCCCCTTGCGGGTCGATCTTTCCGCTACGGTATCGAAGTCTTCGATCATGGTCTTGGCTCGAACCTCCCTTTTCCACGCTGCATCGCACAAATCGCTTTACAAAACTAGCCCGTTTTCTTATTAGCCGTTCATAACTTTCTCTATTTGTCCCGCCTCCCGGAGTTAAAAATGCAGATTCACCCATCGACAGCGCGGCTCGCAGCCGTGGCCGTGGCCGCTCTCATGTTTGTTTCGCCGGCGTCGGCGCAGCAGGCGGGTGGAGAAAAGCCGCCGCAGGCGGTGACTGTGGTGACGCTGAAGGCGGAGACCACCACCCTGACCTCCACCCTTCCCGGTCGCGTTACCGCATCGCGGGTCGCCGAGGTCCGTCCGCAGGTCAACGGCATCATCACCGACCGGTTGTTCGAGGAAGGCAGCCCCGTCAAGGCGGGCGATGTGCTCTACAAGATCGATTCAGCAAGCTACGAGGCGGCTCTTGCCGCAGCCCGCGCTTCCCTCGCCCAGGCCGAAGCGACGCTTGAATCCGCCGAACGCGAGGCCAAGCGCCAGCAGACGCTGCTCGATCGCGCCGTCGCCTCGCAGCAGGATGTCGATAACGCCGACTCCACGCGCCAGACGGCGGCGGCCAGCGTCCAGGTCGCCGAGGCCAACAAGCTGTCCGCCGAGATCGATCTCGAACGCACCACCATCCGCGCGCCCCTCGACGGTGTCGCCGGCTTCAGTCAGGTGACCGAGGGCTCCCTCGTCACCTCCGGTCAGGCCACCGCGCTGACCACCATCCGCGCGCTCGATCCGGTCTATGTGGACGTCACCCAGTCCTCGGCGGAGATGATCCGCTGGCGGCGCGACGGCGGCAAGATCGAGCCGGACATGGACCAGACCGTCGTCCTGCGTCTGGCCGACGGCAGCGAATACGCCGAGACCGGCAAGCTGGCCGCCGCCGAGCCACATGTCGACGAACTGACCGGCGTGGTCGTGCTGCGTCTCGAGTTCCCCAACCCCGACGAATTCCTTCTGCCGGGCATGTATGTACAAGTGGAATTGCCCCAAGGCACGCTCGAGAACGCGATCCTCGCACCCCAGGAGGGAATCACGCGTGACCGCCGCGGCCGTCCGGTCGCCATGGTCGTCAACAGCGAGAACAAGGTCGAGGAACGCGAACTCACCATCCGTCGCGATCAGGGAAACAAGTGGATCGTCTCGGAAGGACTGTCGGCAGGCGACAGGCTGATCGTAGGCGGCCTGCAGAAGATCCAGGTCGGGATGACGGTGACGCCGGAAGAGCGCAAGGACGCTCCCGAGGCTTCGGACGAGGCCGCCGCGGCGGAAAAATCCGCAGCTGCCGAATAATCTGAGAAAACCGGAGCACCGAAATGGCGCGTTATTTCATCGACCGACCCGTTTTCGCCTGGGTGATCTCGATCCTGATCATGGGGGCCGGCGTTCTGTCGATCCTCACCCTGCCGATTGCCCAGTATCCCGAGATCGCCCCACCGTCCGTGCGGATCTCCGCCACCTATCCAGGCGCATCCGCCGAGACGGTGGCCAACACGGTCACGCAGATTATCGAACAGCAGATGACCGGGCTCGACGGCATGCGCTACATGTCGTCGAGTTCGACCTCGGCCGGTACCGCCTCGATCACCCTGACCTTCGAGACAGGGACCGATCCCGACACCGCCCAGGTGCAGGTGCAGAACAAGCTGTCGCAGGCGACCGCCCTGCTGCCCGAGACCGTGCAGCGTCAGGGCGTGAGGGTCCAGAAATCCTCCTCCTCGTTCATGATGGTCATCGCGCTGATCTCCGATGACGGGCGCCTCGAACAGGCCGACCTTGCAGACTACATGAACTCCAACCTCGTCGACACGTTCAGCCGCATCGAGGGTGTCGGCGGCGTCCAGGTCTTCGGTGCGCAGTATGCCATGCGCATCTGGCTCGACCCGGCCAAGCTCGCCGCCTACGAGATGACGCCGAGCGACGTGGTTTCGGCGGTCTCCGCGCAGAACGCCCAGATTTCGGCAGGCGCCTTCGGCACGCTACCCGCTGTCGAGGGCCAGGCGCTGAACGCCACCATCACGGCGCAATCGCTGCTCTCGACCCCGGATGATTTCCGCAACATCGTGCTTCGTGCCGAGTCCGACGGCGGCCTCGTGCTGCTGAAGGACGTCGCCCGCGTGGAAATCGGCGCGGAGAACTACTCGACCATCGCCCGCTTCAACGGCAAGCCCTCCACCGGCATGGCCATCCAGCTCGCCAGCGGCGCCAACGCGCTCGACACGGCCGAACTGGTAAAGGCGCGCATCGAGGAGTACTCGCAGTTCTTCCCCGAGGGGGTAAGCTACGTCATCCCCTACGACACCACGCCTTTCGTGCAGATTTCGATCGACGAGGTGGTCAAGACGCTCATCGAGGCCATTGTTCTGGTTTTCCTGGTGATGCTCCTGTTCCTGCAGAACATCCGCGCCACCCTGATCCCGACATTTGCGGTTCCGGTCGTCATTCTCGGCACATTCGGCGTGCTGGCGATGGCCGGCTTCACCATCAACACGCTGACAATGCTTGCCATGGTGCTGGCCATCGGCCTCCTCGTCGACGACGCCATCGTGGTGGTAGAGAACGTCGAGCGCATCATGGAGGAGGAAGGGTTGCCGCCGCGCGAGGCGACCCGTAAGTCGATGGGCCAGATCACCGGCGCGCTGATCGGCGTCGCCCTGGTGCTTTCGGCGGTGTTCGTTCCGATGGCCTTCTTCGGCGGTTCGACGGGCGTCATCTACCGTCAGTTCTCGATCACCATCGTCTCGGCCATGCTTTTGTCCGTCGTGGTGGCGCTCACCCTGACGCCGGCGCTCTGCGCCACGCTTCTGCGCTCCAAGGACGCCCAGCATTCGCGGCGCGGCTTCTTCGGCCTCTTCAATCGCGGCTTCGAGAAGGTCACCGGCGGCTATGGCGGCACGGTCGGCTATGTCATCCGGCGCCCGCTGCGCATCGGCGTGATCTATCTCGCCCTCGGCGGCACCGTGGTCTGGCTCTTCATGCAGACCCCGACCGGCTTCCTGCCGGACGAGGATCAGGGCATCATGCTTACCCTCATCCAGGGTCCGACCGGCACCACCGCCGAGCAGACGTTGCAGGTCGTCAAGCAGGTCGAGAACCACTTCATCACCAACGAGGCCGAGAACGTCCAATCGATGTTCGGCGTCGTCGGCTTCTCCTTCTCCGGCCAGGGCCAGAACATGGGTCTCGCCTTCGTCCGCATGAAGGACTGGGAAGAACGTCCGCGCCCCGACCAGAGCGTGCAGGCGGTCGCCGGCCGGGCCTTCGGCGCCTTCTCGCAGATCCGCGACGCCATGGTGTTCCCCGTCGTGCCGCCGGCGGTGGTCGAACTCGGCAACGTCTCGGGCTTCGACTTCTATCTCCAGGCCCAGGGCAACCAGACCCACGAGCAGCTTCTCGAGGCGCGCAACCAGCTTCTGGGCATGGCCTCCCAGAGCCCGATGATCGGCTCGGTCCGGCCCTCGGGGCTCGAGGACGCGGCCCAGTTCAATCTTGACATCGACTGGCGCGCGGCCGGTGCGATGGGCGTGACCCCGACCAATGTCGGCAATCTGCTGCAGATTGCCTGGGCCGGCCAGTACGTCAACGACTTCAACGATCAGGGCCGCATCAAGCGGGTCTATGTGCAGGGCGACGCGGACTCCCGCGCCACCCCCTCCGACCTGCGCAAGTGGCGCGTCCGCAATGCCAATGGCGACCTGGTACCCTTTGCAAACTTCACATCCGAAAGCTGGCAGTTCGGACCGCAGGGCCTGACCCGCTACAACGGCATCCCGGCGATGCAGATCCAGGGCAGCCCGGCGCCGGGGACCACCACCGGCGAGGCCATGGCCGAAATGGAGCGGCTCGTCTCGCAGCTGCCGGGCGGCTATACCATCGCCTGGACCGGCCTGTCGCTGGAGGAACGCGACTCCGGCGGCCAGGCGCCGATGCTCTATGCCCTGTCGCTCGCCGCGATTTTCCTCTGCCTCGCGGCACTCTACGAAAGCTGGGCGATTCCCTTCGCGGTGATGCTCGCAATGCCGATCGGTATTCTCGGCACGCTCGCGGCCGCCAAGCTCGGCGGCTTCGAGAACGGCGTCTTCTTCCAGGTGGGCCTGCTCACGGTCATCGGCCTGACCGGCAAGAACGCGATCCTGATCGTGGAGTTTGCCCGCGACCGTTTCGAATCCGGAGAGACACTGTTCCATGCGGTCACCCAGGCCGCGCGCCAGCGTTTCCGGCCGATCATAATGACCTCGATGGCCTTCTCGCTCGGCGTTCTGCCGCTGGTGCTCTCCACCGGTGCCGGCTCGGGCGGCCGCACGGCGGTCGGCTCCGCAGTGCTGGGCGGCACGATCACCGCTACGGTTCTCGGCGTGGTCTTCGTGCCGCTGTTCTTCGTCGGCATCCAGCAGCTCTTCAATCGCCGTACTGTGCGCAAGCACGAGAACGAGGCGCAACCCGCACCGGCCGAGTGATCGACGCCAGACCCAAAGACATGCAAAGAGGCCGCCCGGTCACCCGGGCGGCCTCTTTGATTTCGCGACGGGCGCGAAGAAGAACAGCGCGATCCACGACAACCGATGGACGATTTACGATCCCGGGATGCCTACAAAGTAGGTGGGCGCCGTGTGTCCAAGCCCACGGGCCGGGACAGGGACAGCTCCCTAGAGATCGAGTAAGGCCCCGGGGATTGAGTGTCCTGTCGGGAAGCGCAGATCGCACTTCCATATATAGGTGACCCGCTGCCTTCCGCCAATGGGGTCTCTCGCACTCTTCAATCACCGGGAAAACGGTTCGCCCTCGCCTTTTCACCCGTCCGGGTGATTGAACCGTTTATTGCTTCGCGCCAGATTGCCTGCTGGATAAGACCGCTTCCCGCTCATGGCCACGGGGGCCGGGGAAAAGGTCAGTCCGCCGCCGGCTTGCCGGCGCGAGAGCCCGATGCGATAGTTCGGGCGGAGGGGGCACGAACGGGACATGGAAACCGTCGAACGGACGGCGCTGCCGCGCACGATCGAGGCGATCTATTCCTATTTCAATGGCGAGCAGGAGTTCACCGAACTCATGCGCGACCTCGAGGCATTTCTGTCTGTCGGCGCAGGACATCCCGTCTACAGCGGGGAGATCGACAATCATTTCCGCATTGCCAACGAACTGGCCCGCACCCTCTCGCCCGGCGCCGAGTTCCGCTACAAGATGCTGGTGGAAGGACCGGCGCTGAAACTGGTCTTCGACCGGGCACTGCGTGTCGTCGCGCAATCGGAAACCGCCCGGACCACCTATGGCGATCTCGACAGCCTCGGCATTTCGCTGCGCCAGGAAATGCCGGTCTCCCGTTACGAAACCCCGGTCACAGACGCGGCCCGTGCCCGCAAGGTCCTTCTCGAACAGCTGACGGGACCGGTGACCGAGGCGGTGATCGCGCTGTTCAGCCGCGATCCGGAGGAAGTCGCGGCGGAAGACGACGGCGAGATGCGCAGCTTCGTACGGCTGCCCGACGATGGCGGCTTCGTTTCGCTGTCGCGCTACGGCAATCCGGATGTCGTTACCGTCACCTTGCCTGCCCCAAACTGGGGCGAGCATATCGCCGAGATGCTGCGCCGCAGTCTCGGTCTGTCACGGTCGGAAACCGAGGTGCTCGAACTGATGATGGTCGGGCGCTCGAACGTCGAGATTTCGAAGGAGCGCAACCGCTCCATCGACACCGTGAAAAGCCAGACCCAGTCGATATTCCGGAAGCTCGGCGTCGCCTCCCGCGTCGAGGCAGTGCAGGTGGTCAAGGACATCACCAGCCTGGCCGCCCTCTCCGGTGCCCCGCCGCCCGCAGCGGTGTCCATGAGCCGCGCCAAGACCAGCATCTCCTTTGCCCACGATCCGTCGGCCTGGCGGATCGAGGAGATCGGCGGCAGGGAACTGAGCTATGTCCACTACCCGGTCGGGTCCGGTGCGCCCGAGCCCGGCCGCTGCGTGATCCTGTTTCACGGCCTGCTGCAGGGCCCGGAACTGTCGGACCGGACCCAGCACGCGTTCCGTCGCGCCGGGTACCATGTCATCGGCGTCTCAAAGCCCGGATACGGAGCCAGCGCCCGCGCGCCCCGCGATCCCGGATTTCTCAGAACCTATCTCGACGACACCCGGCAGGTGGCAGCACGGTACGGCTTCAAGCGCCCCGTTCTGCTGGGCCACCTCTTCGGCACACAGGCAGCCATCGAATATGGCATCGAGACACCGGACGAGGTGACCGGCCTGGTCTTTTGCTCGGGCTATTATCCGCTGCAGATCGCCGAAAACCTGATGCCGATCGGCGCAGTCCAGAAGCTGGCCATGTCGAGCGGAGTGGCGTCGTGGGCCGCGCACCAGTTCATCGCCCATACCGGACTGGCCTATCTGCGCTACGGCGGTTCGCAGCGTTACCTCAATGCGCTTGCCGAACGCTCCGATGCGGACCGCAAGCTGATGAAGGACTTCGAAATCTGCGCCCTTCTGCACGCGGGTCTCCGCCACACCACGATCATGGGCGCTTCCGCGTTTCTGGCCGATACCGACGCCGGCCGGCACGACTGGAGTGACCGTCTCGCGCAGATAGCGCTACCGACCGTGATGCTGCACGGCGACACCGACCCCGCCGTTAATCCCAAACTGGCCAGTCTCGCCGCCGCACGGATTCCCGACTGCCGCTTCGAGGAAATCCCCGATGCGGGTCAGCAATTGCTGCACACGATGCCGGAGAAAGTCGTCGCTGCGGTTGACGAAGTCGGACGCCGGGCGGGATAGACCTCGACAAACAGGGCCTCGCGATGAGGACGGCCCCTTCAGTCCTTGAGCTTGGCCGCGATCGCCTCGATGCGTCCGGTGACTTCCTGCAGCGCATAGGCGAGATCGCTGTCGGTCTTCTCGACTTTCGAGAGCGCGTTGTCGCGCGTCTTCTTCAGCGTTTCGAGTTCGGCCTCGAGCCCGCGCAGCTTGCTCTGCACCTCGTGCAGTTCGTCCATCACCATGATGCCCGACATGACGGTGAGACGCAGATCACCGATTTCGCCGAACTGCGATTTGAGATGGCTGACATAACGGTCGAAACGGCCCGCGAGATCGGTGAGGTGCTCTTCCTGCCCCTCCTCGCAAGCCATCCGGTAGGCTTTTCCGTCGATGTTGACCGTGACCTGTGCCATTTTACGATCCTGAAAGCGAAACTCAGCGGTCCAGGACCGCGCGGATGGTCTCCATTGCCGTGACCAGTCGCCGGGAGACCTCGCGATTGGCTTCCTCGAGCCGGTTCGACCGGTGCTCGGACTGGTCGAGCTCTTGGGCAAGCCGCGACCGGTCCTCCAGCATGCGGGAGAGTTCCGCCGCCGCTTCCTCGGCATTGCGGCTGTTCTCCGCACGCCGGTCGATGGCGTTCTCCAGTCGGTCGAGCGCCTTGTTCAGCGTTTCCAGCGCCGATTTGACTGTCTTGTCACTGCTTGTCATGGGCGTCCCGAACAGACGGTCCCGGCCGAATCGCTTCAAAGACCGTAGTTTGCATCGATCACCTTATTCATCGCGCGAAGGCAGCGTCAACAAATCCACCGTCCTGTCCCCAGCCCAGTGCCAGCCGGCATGGCCGTTTTGAGGGGTGCGACGGCAGCGACACCTTTCCGGCGAGCCATCCGGCGGGCCATCCGCCGCCCCCCGCCGGATCGGGCAGTAATCCGCCCCGCGATTTATTGACTCCGGTGCACCACCTGCTATGTGTTCGCCGCTCCCATGATCCTTCGGGAAGCCGGCCGAAAACCGCCGCACCGGGTGGATCCGTCATAACAGGAAGCAAGAAGGCTGACCTCATGGCATCACGCGAAAAACACGACCGGATGGCAAATGCGATCCGGTTTCTGTCCATGGACGCTGTCCAGAAGGCAAACTCCGGTCACCCCGGTCTTCCAATGGGCGCCGCCGACATCGCGACCGTCCTCTTCACCCGCTATCTGACCTTCGATCCGAAGCAGCCGGGCTGGGCGGACCGCGACCGTTTCGTGCTGTCGGCCGGTCATGGCTCGATGCTCTTGTACTCGCTGCTCTACCTCACGGGCTACGACGACATCTCGATCGAGGACATCAAGAATTTCCGCCAGCTCGGCGCGCCGACCGCCGGTCACCCGGAATACGGTCACGCCGCCGGCATCGAGACCACCACCGGTCCGCTCGGCCAGGGCATCGGCAACTCCGTCGGCATGGCCATTGCCGAAGCGCATCTGCGCGCCGAGTTCGGCGAGGATCTGGTCGACCATTACACCTATGTGCTCGCCGGCGACGGCTGCCTGATGGAGGGCATCAGTCAGGAAGCGATTTCTCTGGCCGGCCATCTCAAGCTCAACAAGCTCATCGTCTTCTGGGACAACAACGGCATCTCGATCGATGGTCCGGTCTCACTCGCAGATTCGACCGACCAGCTTGCGCGCTTTGCCGCCTCGGGCTGGAACACGATCGACATCGACGGCCATGATCCCGAAGCGATCGCAAGCGCCATCGAGACCGCACAGCAGTCCGACAAGCCGACGCTGATCGCCTGCAAAACGACCATCGGTTTCGGCGCGCCGACCAAGGCCGGCACCAAGTCGGCGCACGGTTCGCCGCTCGGCCCTGACGAAATCACAGCGACCCGCAAGGCACTCGGCTGGGAAGCCGAACCCTTCGTCGTTCCCTCCGACGTGCTCGATGCCTGGCGGCTTGCCGGCCTCCGCTCGGTCAAGGACCGCAAGGCCTGGGAATCGCGCCTCGCCGCCGCACCGTCGGAAGTCCGCGTCTCCTTCGAGCGCCGCATGTCCGGTGAACTGCCGGGCGGCCTCGACGCAGCCATCGTCAAGTACAAGAAGAAGCTGTCCGAGGACAAGCCGAAGGCCGCGACCCGCAAGTCGTCGCAGATGGCGCTTGAAGTCATCAACGGCGTGGTGCCTGAAACGATCGGCGGCTCGGCCGACCTGACCGGCTCGAACAACACCGACACCAGCCAGACCAAACCGCTGTCCGCCGACAACTACGGCGGCCGCTTCATCCACTACGGCATCCGCGAACATGGCATGGCGGCTGCGATGAACGGCATGGCACTGCATGGCGGCGTCATCCCCTATTCCGGCGGCTTCCTGATCTTCTCGGACTATTGCCGTCCGTCGATCCGTCTCGCAGCCCTGATGGGTATCCGGGTCATCCATGTGCTGACCCATGATTCCATCGGCCTCGGCGAAGACGGCCCGACCCACCAGCCGGTCGAGCAGATGGCAGCCCTGCGCGCCATCCCGAACCTTCTGATGTTCCGCCCGGCCGACGCGGTTGAAACCGCAGAGTGCTGGCAGCTGGCGCTCGAATCCCACAACCGGCCGAGCGGCCTGGCGCTGACCCGCCAGAACCTGCCGACCGTGCGCGAGGAATTCACCGAGGAAAACCTCTGCTCCTTCGGCGCCTACGACCTGATCTCGGCCAGCGACGCTGACGTAACGATCTTCGCTTCGGGCTCCGAGGTTTCGCTCGCCGTCGAGGCCCGCGAGAAGCTCGAAACCAAGGGCATCGCCACCCGCGTGGTCTCCGTGCCGAGCTTCGAACTCTTCGAAGATCAGGACGAGGCCTACAAGGCGGCGATCGTCGGCACCTCGAAGGTCAAGATCGCCATCGAAGCCGGCATCCGCATGGGCTGGGACCGCTTCATCGGGTCCGACGGCATCTTCATCGGCATGAACTCGTTCGGCGCCTCCGGCCCGGCCGAGGAACTCTTCGAACATTTCGGCATCACCGCCGATGCGGCCGTCACCGCGGCCGAGGTGAAACTCAAGGCCTGATCACCCGGATCAGGCGGCGCCTGACGGCGCAGCGAGACAAGGAGCACTGCAATGGCAACTCGGATAGCGATTAACGGTTTCGGACGTATCGGCCGCAACGTCGTGCGGGCGATCTACGAATCGGGCCGCAAGGACATCGACGTCGTCGCGATCAACGATCTCGGGCCGGTCGAAACCAATGCGCACCTGATGCGCTTCGATTCCGTCCACGGCCGCTTCCCCAAGGAAGTCACCGTCGACGGCGACACCATCAGGATCGAGGGCGGCGACAGCTTCAAGGTGTTCGCCGAGCGCGACCCGAAGAACCTCCCCTGGGGCGACCTCGGCATCGACATCGTGATGGAATGCACCGGCATCTTCACCGCGCGCGACAAGGCCGCCTTCCACCTGGAAGCCGGCGCCAAGCGCGTTCTGGTCTCGGCCCCGGCGTCCGGTGCGGACAAGACCATCGTCTACGGCGTCAACCACGACACGCTGACCAAGGATGACCTCGTCGTCTCCAACGCATCGTGCACCACCAACTGCCTGGCGCCGGTGGTGGACGTTCTGCATTCCGCCTTCGGCATCGAGCGTGGCATGATGACCACGATCCACTCCTATACCGGCGACCAGCCGACGCTGGACACCATGCACAAGGACCTCTACCGGGCCCGTGCCGCCGCCATGAGCCAGATCCCCACCTCGACCGGTGCCGCCAAGGCCATCGGCCTGGTGATCCCGGACCTCAAGGGCAAGCTCGACGGCATCTCGGTGCGCGTGCCGACGCCGAACGTCTCGCTGGTGGATTTCAAGTTCATCGCCAAGAAGTCGGTCACCCCGGAAGAGATCAACAACGCGCTGATCGAAGCCGCCGACGGCCGCCTGAAGAACGTTCTCGGCTACACCCATCACCCGAACGTCTCGATCGACTTCAACCACGATCCGCATTCCTCGACCGTGGCGCTCGACCAGACCAAGGTCATGGACGGCACGATGGTCTCGGTTCTGTCCTGGTACGACAACGAGTGGGGCTTCTCCAACCGCATGTCCGATACCGCGACCGCGATGGCCAAGCTCATCTAGGACGCTCTCGTCCAGCTCAATCGAAAAGCCCGCCGGATGGTCCTGTCCGGCGGGCTTTTTCATGGCCTCGAGTTAGCCGACACATGAAGCGTGCTTGCGAACGCTCCGCCTTGGCATTTTCTCGATTAATGCCCAACTCTGCCCTAGATTTTGTATGATGACCGTTGTGTCGTTGGACGGACCACCGCGGCTTCCCGCAGTTTACGTCATGCCCGCAGCTTTTCCGGACCCTTTGGGACCGCGAAAGCCGGGAAGACCTATGCCGCCCGCACGACATGATCGGGGTTTGATCAAGGGAAAGGGCGGCAAGAGTGGAAAGCTTTTATCTGGCAGTGATGGTGGCGACGGCGCTGGTGCTGCTTGCGGCCTTCTCCAGTCTTCTTGCCTTCCGCTTCGGCGCTCCCCTTCTGCTTCTCTTCCTCGGCATCGGCCTGATCGCCGGTGTCGACGGGCTCGGGATCGATTTCTCGAATAACGGCCTCGCCTATGTACTGGGCTCCGTGGCGCTGGCCGTCATCCTCTTCGATTCCGGTTACGGCACGACGTTGCAATCCTTCCGTACGGCCGCATTCCCGGCGCTGACGCTCGCGTCGGTCGGTGTCGTTCTGACCGCCTGCCTCGTCGGACTGATGGCCATGCTGGTGCTCGGCTTTTCCTTCCTCGAAGGCGCCCTGCTCGGCTCGATCGTCGCCTCGACGGACGCCGCCGCCGTCTTCTTCCTGCTCCGCATCGGCGGCATCAACATACGCGACAAGGTGCGCTCTACGCTGGAAGTGGAATCGGGCACCAACGACCCGATGGCGATCTTCCTCACCATGGCGCTGGTCCAGTTGTTGGCCGCCGGGGAAGGATATGGCGGTTTCGATCTGGCGCTGCTTCTGCTGTTCGTCGAGCAGATGGGCATCGGCCTCGCCCTCGGCCTCGCCGGCGGCATGATGATCCATTTCGTGCTCAAGCGGCTGACCATCGAACGTGGTCTTTCGCCGATCCTGATGCTCGCCATGGCGCTGATGGTCTTCGGCGTCACCGGCGTGGCGGGTGGCAGTGGCTTCCTCGCCGTCTATGTGGCGGGCATCTATGCGGGCAACCGCAAGATCCCGGCGCGCACCACCATCGCCCGTTTCCAGGAAGGCATCACCTGGCTCGCCCAGATCATCATGTTCCTCGTGCTCGGTCTGCTGGCGACACCGTCGGACTTCCTGTCGATCCTGTTGCCGTCGGTGCTTCTGGGGCTGTTCCTCGTCCTCATCGCCCGGCCGCTCGCAGTCTGGCTCTGCCTGCTGCCCTTCGACTACACCCAGCGCGAGATGGGCTTCATCGGCTGGGTGGGTCTGCGTGGCGCGGTTTCGATCCTGCTCGGCATCGTTCCGATCATCGGCGGGATCGAGAACGGCCAGCTCTATTTCAACACCGTCTTCATCATCGTGATGATGTCGCTGATCCTGCAGGGCTGGACGATCAAGACGGTGGCGACGAGGCTCAAGCTGATCATCCCGCCGCGCATCGGCGCAATCGACAAGGTCGAACTCGATCTGCCCGGCAATGCCAACCACGAGCTCCTCGCCTACCGGGTTGCCGCCGGCAGCCCCGTCGCTCGGGGCGAGCGCATCCCGCGCTGGGCCCACCCCTCGCTCGTCATCCGCGACGGCAAGTCCATGCGCTACCAGTATGCCGGGAGGTTGCGCGAGAATGATCAGGTCTATCTCTTCATCGCCCCGGGCTATTCGGGCCTCATCGACCGTCTGTTCGCCAGCAAGGCTCCGGTGGAGGAGACCGACGTCGAATTCTTCGGCACCTTCCAGATCGCGCCGGGCCGGCCGATCGAGGAAGTGCTGCAGGCCTACGGACCGCTCAGCGCATCGGAGAGCGAGGCCGGCATGACGGTGGCCGAACTGATCGAGCACCGGATCGGCGGCAAGGCGCATTACGGCGACCGGGTGAGACTGCATAACATCGTGCTGATCGTCAGCGACACCGACGAGAACGGCCGCATCTCGAAGGTCGGCGTTTCGATGGAGCCGGTCGCACCCGCCACCAACCTGCCGATCTTTCTCGACTTCCGCGAGATCAAGTCGCGCGTTCGCTCCTCTCTCGAACGGCGGCGACGCCTCCGCGCCGTGCGCGAACTCAGCGGGGCGGGCGACCAAAAAGACGACTGATCGCCTTGCGCGTGACAACGGGACATGCGATTCCGCGGGCATCCGGACTTTCACGAACCAAGCAGACGGACGGGATCCATGGCGGCTTTCAAGACCCTCGACGACCTTCAAGACATCTCCGGCCAGCGCGTTCTGGTGCGCGTCGACCTCAACGTCCCGGTCAAGGACGGTAAGGTCACCGACCTGACCCGCATCGAGCGCGTCGCCCCCACCATCCAGGAACTTTCCAACAAGGGCGCCAAGGTGATCCTGATGGCCCATTTCGGCCGTCCCAAGGGCAAGCCGACCGAGGGCATGTCGCTCGAAGGCATCGCACTCGCCGCCGAGCAGGTGCTCGACAGTCGCGTCCATTTTGCCTCCGAAGCCATCGGCGAGAAGGCGAAGGCCGCGATCGACAAGATGGTCAACGGCGACATCCTGCTTCTGGAGAACACCCGCTTCTATCCGGGCGAGGAAAAGAACGATCCCGACTTCGCCAAGGCGCTCGCCGAAAACGGCGACATCTATGTCAACGACGCCTTCTCCGCCGCCCACCGCGCCCACGCTTCGACGGAAGGGCTCGCCCATCTGCTTCCGGCCTATGCCGGCCGCACCATGCAGGCCGAGCTGGAAGCACTGGAAAAGGGTCTGGGCAAGCCGGCCCGTCCGGTCGTCGCCATCGTCGGCGGCGCCAAGGTCTCGACCAAGATCGACCTGTTGCAGAACCTCGTCGAAAAGGTCGACGCGCTGGTGATCGGCGGCGGCATGGCCAACACCTTCCTGGCCGCCCGCGGGATCGATGTCGGCAAGTCGCTGTGCGAGCACGACCTCGCAGAGACCGTGAAGGCGATCGACGCGGCCGCCGCCAAATCGGGCTGCGAGATCGTGCTGCCCGCCGATGGCGTGGTGGCGAAGAAGTTCGAGGCCGGCGCCGAGAACGAGGTGGTGGACGTCAACGCCATCCCGGCCGACTCGATGATGCTCGACGTCGGTCCGAAGACCATCGAGGCGGTGAAGGCCTGGATCACCAAAGCCGACACGCTGGTCTGGAACGGTCCGCTCGGCGCCTTCGAGATCGAACCCTTCGACAAGGCGACCGTGGAAGCTGCCCGCCATGCCGCAAGCCGCACCCGTGAGGGACTGCTGGTCTCGGTGGCCGGCGGCGGCGATACGGTCGCGGCTCTCAACCATGCGGGCGTGGCACACGATTTCACCTATGTCTCCACCGCCGGCGGCGCGTTCCTCGAATGGATGGAAGGCAAGGAACTGCCGGGCGTGAAGGCGCTCCACGCCTGATTGGCGGCCGTCGTCACGACCTGGACGCGCAGCGGCAGCGCCCCTGCCCGCGCGCACTCCCGCTTGTTCAAGCCTTTAAAACGATTGATATTTTTTCAATCGATTCAAGCCGCTCGCTTGCTATTCCGGTCCATCCGACCATCTGCTAATCACGGCGCGAAACCGGAACAACGAGGTACCAAGGCATGACGATTGAAGCGATGGCGAAACAGATGTCGGAGAAGGATGGCTTCATTGCCGCGCTTGACCAGTCGGGCGGTTCGACACCCAAGGCGCTGAAGCTCTATGGCGTGCCCGAGGACGCCTACTCCAATGATGAGGAAATGTTCGCCGAGATCCACCGGATGCGCGCGCGCATCATCAAGTCGCCCGCCTTCTCCGGCGACAAGGTGATCGGCGCCATCCTCTTCGAACGCACCATGGACGGCGAGATCGACGGCGTGCCCACCGCCGACTATCTCTGGCAGAAATGCGGGATCGTCCCTTTCCTCAAGATCGACAAGGGACTCGCCGACGAAGCCGATGGCGTGCAGCTGATGAAGCCGATGCCGGAGCTCGATGCCCTGCTCGAGCGCGCCCGCGCCAAGAACATCTTCGGCACAAAGGAACGCTCGGTCATCAATGCCGCCAACGAGAAGGGCATCGAGGCGATCGTCGCGCAGCAGTTCGAGATCGGAAAACAGGTTCTCTCCCACGGGCTGATGCCGATCCTCGAACCCGAGGTCAACATCAAGATCGCCGACAAGGCCGAGGCCGAGGAAATCCTGCTGGCCACCATCCTCAAACATCTCGACACGGTGCCGGAAGGCAAGCAGATCATGCTCAAGCTGTCGATCCCGACCAGGGCCAACATCTACCGGCCGCTGATCGAGGATCCGAGGGTCATGCGCGTCGTGGCGCTTTCGGGCGGCTACAGCCGCGACGAGGCCAACGCGCTTCTTTCAAAGAACGACGGCATGATCGCGAGCTTCTCGCGCGCGCTGACCGAGGGCATGTCGAAGGACCAGTCCGACGACGAGTTCAACGCCGCGCTCGAGAGCGCCATCGACGGTATCTATCAGGCCTCCCGCGCCGCCTGATACTCGCTTCCGGTCATCGACCGACAGAACCCGTCGCCTTGCGGCGGGTTTTGCTTTGCCGTCACATTAAACTGCAATCCTGCTCTTTAATCCGGCGGCGCGCCTGGACTAGAGTGAGGACCTGCTAATTTGATATCCGCGAGTTGCTTTTCATGAACAATTTCATCGCCGGTCTCGTCAGTTGGCTGCTTCTGCCGGTGGCAGGCTTTTACGGGCTGCAGATCCGCCGGAAGACTCCGCGCCTGCCGCCGCCGCGCGGCAGCCAGCGCGGTCGGCTCGGCGCAGCGGATGCGAGCCCGGCGGATTGGCGTCTCCTGATCATGGGAGATTCGTCGGCCGCCGGCGTCGGTGTCGACCGGGTCGAGGAAACGCTTGCGCCGCAGCTGGCAGAGATCATCCATGCCCGCACCGGGCAGTCCGTGTCATGGCGATCCGCAGGTGCCAATTCGGCGGTCGCGCGCGACCTGCGCGATCTCATCCTCCCCAATATCGAGGAGCGCGACTTCACCCATATCGTGCTTGCCGTCGGCACCAACGACATGAAGAATTATCTCACGGCGATGCAGTTCAAGAAGGGGTTCGGCGGGCTCCTCTACGCCATCCACGCGCGCTGGCCGGACGCCAAGGTGGTTTGGTCGCCGGTCCTGCACATGCCTGACGTTCCCGTTCTGCCGCCGGTTCTCGCCTGGATCCTCAGCCTCCGGACCCGGATCATCAATCACATGGGCTTCCGCATGTGCCGCGAGCGTCAGGGGATTGCGGCCAAGCCGCTGCCGGTCCCGAGCCACGAAGGTTTCGCTATCGACGGTTTCCATGCCAACGCCGCCGGATACCGCTACTGGGCCGAGCACCTGGCGGGCTACGTCATGGACGTAGAAGCACCGTCAGCCCCATAGCGACCCCAAACAGGAGGCCTATCTTCCACACGTCCGCCCGGCGCCTCAGCCCGGGCAAGCCGAAGGGACGAATCAGATGGGTGATCATCAGGATCACGATAAGGGCGGTCAGGATTTTCATCATCGGCAGGATGCTTTCGATACCATGAGGCCCGCCTAGCCCATCCCGGGGGTAAAGTCATCGCCCTGCCATGCTTTCGCGGCATTTTGCCGACATTTGCCGCCCCGCCCCCTTAACCGACAGCCCGTGACCGGTTAGCCTGTCGAAAACATTTTCAGGACCATGCGCAAAAATCTTCTACCCGTCTTCGCCCTGCTTCTCGGCACCGCCTTCCTTCTCGCCGGCAACGGCCTGCACGGTCTCCTGCTGCCGATGCGCGGAACCGAGGAAGGATTCTCCGCGACCTCGCTCGGCATGCTCGGTACGGCATGGGCAACGGGTTTCGTTCTCGGCTGCATCTTCGCGCAAAGGGTTGTCAGGCGAATCGGCCATGTGCGCGCCTTCTCGGCCTTTTCGGCGATGATCGCCATCATTGCGCTGCTGACCGGCATTCTGGTCGATCCGATCGCCTGGATCGCGCTGCGTGCGGTAACGGGCTTCGCGCTTGCCGCCGCTTTCATGATCATCGAGAGCTGGCTCAACGAGCGTGCCACCAACGAGACGCGCGGCCTGATCTTTTCGCTCTATATGATGATCACCTATACCGCGATCGTCGCCGGTCAGATGAGCATCGCGCTCGGCGACGTCTCGACCTCAACCTTCTTCATGGTCGCCGGCATTCTCTATTGTCTGGCGCTGCTGCCGACAGCACTTTCGACAGCCTCGAGCCCGCCGCCGCTCTCCGAGGTCAAGATCGACCTGCCGATGATCTACCGCAATTCGCCGGTATCCTTCGTCGGCATTCTCCTGGTCGGCATCGCCAACGGGGCTTTCGGAACGCTCGGACCCGTCTTTGCGGCGAAAGCCGGCCTGCCCGGCGGCGCAGTCGCAACGCTGATGTCGGTGACGATCTTCTCGGGAGCGGTGATGCAGCTGCCGGCCGGCCGCCTGTCGGACCGGCTCGACCGTCGCTACGTGCTGGCCGCCGCTTCGGCGATCGCCGCCGCCAGCGGTCTGGTCCTGGCGATCTTCGCGCCGGCGAACATGGGCGTCCTGTTCGGCATCATCGCGCTCTATGGCGCCATGTCCTACACGCTCTACTCGATCATCGTCGCCCACGCCAACGACTACGCCGACGCCAGCAATTTCGTCACCGTTTCGAGCGGGCTGCTGCTGCTCTACGGGATCGGTACGATCATCGGCCCGACGGTAGGCGGCGTGTTGATGGCCGGCGCGCCCTACCGGCTGTTCCTCGTCACCGGCCTCGCCCATCTTCTGGTCGCTGCCTATGCGATCTACCGCTCGACGCGTCGTGCGGCCGTACCGGCGGAGGATCGCGACTCCTTCAGTTCGGTGCCCGCCTCGAAATCGGCCACGCCGGAATCGATTGCCCTCGATCCGCGCGCCAATCCGGCGGAATAGAGCGGACCGCGCTCAGCCGACCTCGAGCACGATCTTGCCGATATGGCCGCCTTCCTCCATGCGGGCATGGGCGGCGGCGGCCTTTTCGAGCGGGAAGATGGAATCCATCACCGGTGCGACCTTGCGGTCTTCGAGGAGCGGCCAGACCTGCCGGCGCAGCGCCTGGGCGATCTCGCCCTTGAATACGGCATCGCGCGCCCTGAGCGTCGAGCCGGTGAAGACGAGGCGCTTCAGCATGATCTGCGAAAGGTCGATCTCGGCCTTGTTGCCGTTGAGGAAGGCGATCTGCACGATGCGGCCCTCGGTGGCGGCCACCTTGAGGTTGCGGTTGGTGTAGTCGCCGCCGACCATGTCGAGGATGACGTTGACGCCGGCCTTGTCGGTTTCCCGGCGGATGACCTCGACGAAATCCTCGTCCTTGTAGTTGATCGCAATGTCGGCGCCGAGATCGCGCATGGCCGCGCATTTCTCGCCGGACCCGGCAGTGGCGAAGACCTTCGATCCGAAAGCCTTGGCGAGCTGGATCGCAGTGGTGCCGATGCCCGACGTGCCGCCGTGGACCAGAAAGCTCTCGCCGGGCTTGAGCCCGCCGCGGTCGAAGACGTTCGACCAGACGGTGAAGAAGGTTTCGGGAATGGCGGCCGCCTCGGTCATCGTCAGGCCGCGCGGCACCGGCAGCGCGTTGCGCTCGTCGACCACGCAGTATTCCGCATAGCCACCGCCCGGAACGAGCGCGCAGACCGCGTCGCCCGGCTCGAAGCTCGTGACCTCGGCGCCGACGCTTTCCACCTCGCCGGCAATCTCCAGCCCCGGAATGTCGGGCGCTCCCGGTGGCGGCGGGTAGACGCCCTGCCGTTGCATGCAGTCGGGACGGTTGACACCGGCGGCGCGGACCCGCACCAGGATTTCTCCCGGCCGGGGCGCGGGCTTCGCCCTGTCCTCGATGACGAGAACCTCCGGGCCGCCGGGTTCGGTGATCGCGATCGCACGCATCGTCTTCTCCTTGCTCTCCTCGCCTCGTGGCGCATGGTGGGGGCGGATTGCTGCCGCCTGAGGGTCAAAGCCTGTACCGCCCTATCGGGTTCCGGTAAACTCGCGCGACAATCTCGGCGAGGCCGGAAAGAGGGAGACCCACCATGTTGTTCGACGACGACCGCCCGAAAAAGCCGGCCACCCATGAACTCGGCAGTGACCTGTCGATGCTCTCGGTCCAGGAACTGAGGGCGCGCATCACGCTCTTGAAGGGCGAGATCGACCGGATCGAGGCCGAAATCGAATCGAAGGACAAGAGTCGCGGTGTCGCGGAAGATTTCTTCCGCAAGAAATAACAGGGCGATTACAAAATCTTATACGGAAATTTAACCATGTTAATCCTTGGTTAAGCTTTCTGAGTGTTTACTGTCTCCATCCAGTCCTGCTGGATTTGACAGCCGCCCGAGGGCCGCTGTTTGACGCCTCCCTGTTAAACTCTTGAGAGCCGCTTCCGCGGCTCTTTTTTTGTTTACCCCCGTCCCGTAATGACAAGCTTACGACCCCGTCTCGGGCGGGGCGGCGGCGCTGTTAACCCTTCTTTAACAATTCGGTTGCCGGAACCATCCCAACACGGCACAATTCAAGGGTCGACGGGAACACTCCGTCGGGTTGTCCGTTCACTTATGTAGTTCGTCGCAGGAAATCGCAGATGACCGAGACCAGTCTGAACACAGTCAACTTTGCCGACAGGATCGCGAATTCGGCCCAGTTCAAGGCGCTATATGCCGAAGGCATGGGCCTTGTCGAAGAGACCGCATCCTATCTGGACGGCGACGGACGCACAGCTTCCAAGCAGCTTCCGCGGATGGCATCGGTCCTTTACGCGGCAGAATCCATGCGGCTGACCACCCGGCTGATGCAGATGGCCTCCTGGCTTCTGCTCCAGCGCGCCGTCAACAACGGCGAGATGAGCCGCGAGCAGGTGATCGCCGAGAAGACCAAGGTCCGCCTCGACGGTTTCAACTGCGACCGCAACGCTGCCGGCTGGAATGATCTGCCGGAGAAGTTCCGCGACCTCGTCGAACGCTCGCTGCACATGCAGAACCGCGTCGCCCTGCTCGACCGGGAGATCTATCGCCCCCGCGAAGCGACCGTCGCGCCCAAGGCCGACAACCAGAACGCCGTCCAGGCCCAGCAGAACCTGCTCGAGACGGTTTTCACCAAGCGCTGAGAACAATCCGCCGGCCGCCGCCGCGCGTATTGCAAATCCAGAACCAGCCTCCGTCCGCTCGGTCGGGGGCTTTTTCTTGTGGCCAAGAGGCGCGAAGATGCTATCCGGGTGCGCTGTTGAACCGCGCCGGTGCCGGATTGATTTGACCGGGCGGGAAGCTATGTTCACGCGCAAAGAGAACGGACGGAAAAGACCTTATGGATGCTACAGTGACAGACGGCGGCACGCCCGCGACGAGCCCGCTTCCCAAGGATCATCCGCCGGTGAAGTTCGGCAAGGTCGGCGTACTCCTGGTCAATCTCGGCACCCCTGATGGCACCGACTACAAGTCGATGCGCCGCTATCTCGCCGAGTTTCTCTCGGACCGTCGCGTCATCGAGGTACCGCGGGCGATCTGGTATCCGCTCCTCCACGGCATCATCCTCAACCGCCGCCCGCAGAAGGTGGGCAAGGCCTATGAGGAAATCTGGAACCACGAGCAGGGCGAAAGCTGGCTGCGCACCTATACCCGCAGCCAGTCCGACAAGATGGCCGGCCTGCTGAGCGACCTTCCGAATGTCGTCGTCGACTGGGCGATGCGCTACGGCACGCCGACAATCGGCGACCGCATCGAGGCGCTTCTGAAGCAGGGTTGCGAGAAGATCGTCCTCTTTCCGCTCTACCCGCAATATGCGGCGGCGACCACGGCGACAGTCAACGACCATGCCTACCGCAAGCTCATGCAGATGCGCTGGCAGCCGGCCCTGCGCACGGTGCCGCCCTACCACGATGATCCGGTCTATATCGACGCGCTGGCCCGCTCGATCGAGACCCATCTGGCGACGCTGGACTGGGAGCCGGAAATGGTGATCGCCTCCTTCCATGGCATCCCGCTGTCCTACTTCCAGAAGGGCGATCCCTATCACTGCCAGTGCCAGAAAACCGCGCGGCTTCTCCGCGAGCGGCTGGGCTGGTCGAAGGAAAAGCTGATGCTGTGCTTCCAGTCGCGCTTCGGCCGCGAGGAATGGCTGCAGCCCTACACCGACAAGACGGTCGAGGCGCTCGCCCAGCAGGGCACCAAGCGACTGGCGGTGTTCAACCCCGGCTTCGTGTCCGACTGCCTGGAGACGCTCGAGGAAATCGCCGGCGAGGCGGGCGAGATCTTCCTGCACAACGGCGGCGAGAAGTTCACCCACATTCCCTGCCTCAATGACACCGACGACGGCATGCGGGTGCTCGAAAACGTCGTCCGCCGCGAGCTGCAGGGCTGGGTCTGAGACGACACGCACGTCTGCTTGCCGCGGCGTTGCGCACCACCTATCTTGGACGGACTAGAGTGGATAGGGCGGCGCATTGAGGCGCCAGGGGAGATAACGCCATGGTCTTCAACGGGTTCGACATCACGGTCATCGTGATCGTCGCCATCGCCATCCTGATCCTGTTCGCGGGAATCAAGACGGTACCGCAGGGTTATTCCTATACGGTCGAGCGATTCGGCCGCTACACCAAGACCCTGACGCCAGGCCTCAACCTGATCATTCCGTTCATCGACCGCATCGGCAAGAAGATGAACATCATGGAGCAGGTGCTCGACGTTCCGACCCAGGAGGTCATCACCCGCGACAACGCCTCGATCGCCACCGATGCCGTGGCCTTCTACCAGGTGCTCAACCCGGCCGAAGCTGCCTATCAGGTCGCCGATCTGGAACTGGCGCTCCTCAACCTCACCATGACCAACATCCGTTCGGTCATGGGCTCGATGGATCTCGACGAATTGCTGTCCAACCGTGACGCGATCAACGACCGCCTGCTGCGGGTCGTCGACCAGGCGGCCAAGCCATGGGGCATCAAGATCACCCGCGTCGAGATCAAGGACATCGCACCGCCCGTCGATCTCGTGGAAGCCATGGGACGGCAGATGAAGGCCGAGCGCGAAAAGCGCGCGGAAGTGCTGGAAGCCGAAGGCGCCCGCAACGCCCAGATCCTGCGCGCCGAGGGCGCCAAGCAGTCGGCGATCCTCGAGGCCGAAGGCCGGCGCGAGGCCGCCTACCGCGATGCCGAGGCGCGCGAAAGGCTGGCGGAGGCCGAGGCCAAGGCGACGGAACTGGTCTCCAAGGCGGTGGCCGAGGGCGACCTCAATGCCCTGAACTACTTCGTCGCGCAGAAGTACACCGAAGCGCTCGGAGACATCGCCAGCGCACCGAACCACAAGATCGTGCTCATGCCGCTCGAAGCCTCGTCGCTGATCGGCTCTCTCGGCGGCATCGGCGCTATTGCCCGCGAGGTCTTCGGAGACAATGCACCAGGGGCCGCTTCGCCCGGCCCGGCCCGCTCAGGCCCGCCACCGATCCGGCGCGGCCCCACGCCGCCGGCGCAGGAATAGGCCATGATCCAGACGCTCGTTAACGAGATCGGGCCCTGGAGCTGGTGGATCCTGGGTCTGCTGCTGTTGGGGGCCGAGATCCTGATCCCCGGTATTTTCCTCATCTGGATCGGGCTGGCGGCGATCGTCGTCGGCGCGATTTCGTTTGTCCTGTGGGACAGCGCGATCTGGGGCTGGCAAGTGCAGTTGCTGGTCTTTGCGGCCCTGTCGCTGGTCTCGGCCCTTATCGGCCGCAGGATCATGGCGAGCCGCGACGACGACACCGACCAGCCCATGCTAAACCGCCGCATGGAGCAAATGATCGGCCGTACCGCGCTGCTGGAAGAACCGATCACCGAGGGCGGCGGCCGGATCCGCCTTGGCGATACGCTCTGGACGGTCCGCGGACCGGACCTGCCTGCGGGAGCCCGCGTGAGGATCGTCGCCATCGAGAACGACGAACCGCGCGTCGAGCCGGCCTGAAACATCCTTTTTCCGAGACCGCCGGAAAGGAAGCGTTAACCACGCGCGTTTACACTTTGCAAAGATTTGGCGCAAAGATTTTGCAGAGTGGGCGTTCGGGACGTGCAAGCAAACAGCAACAGGAAGGTCGCCCTTGCGAGCGGCGTTGCGCTGACAGCAATCATGCTGCTGGCCTTTCCGGTTGCGCCGGTCCGCGCCCAGTCCATGGCCGACACCCCGCTCTACGATCTCGACTCCACCGATCTGCGCGGCACCACGGACGAAGGCGCCGGCTATGACAGCGCCGACAGCTATGCCACGTCAAACGCCGCCAGCGCCACGCCCTCCCCGCGCCCCGGCACGGCTCCCCTGACGGGATCGCAGGACGACGAGGACAGCGATCCGCTCGTTCCCACCTATACCCCGACGGTCGCGCCAGATCCCGAAGCGGCCGACGCCGCAGAAGCCGAAGACCCAGCTCGCGCCACCAGCATCGATGCCGAGAGGGCGCAAGCTGACCGCGAGGAAGGTCGCTACGGTCGCCAGAACCTGCCGATCTCGACCGTCGACGGCACCGAGACGGCTTCGACGCCCGACGAGGACCGTGCGACCGGCATTCGCCTCGGCACCTTCACCCTGCGCCCGACGCTGACCGAGAAGATCGCCCACGAAACCGAAAGCTATGGCGGCGCATCCTTCGACCGCACGTACAGCGAGACGACGCTGGAAGGCACGCTCGAATCCGACTGGTCGCGCCACAAGCTGACCGTGACCGGGTCCGGCACATACCAGAAGAACCTCTCCGGCGAAGGACAGGAAGAGCCAAGGGCTTCGGTGGACGCCCTGCTCGACCTCGACTTCAGCGAAACGCTCGGCGGACAGATCACCGCCGGCTACGATTTCTACCGCGAAGACCGCACTGACCCGAACGCAATCGCGAACGCCACCGCCCAGGCCGGGGTCCATACGCTCGCGGGGTCGGCGGCGCTGACCAAGCGGCTCGGCTACCTGCGCGGCACCGCGACGGCGGAAGTCGAGCGCGTGCTCTACGGTGACGCCGAACTCGCCGGCGGCGGGATAATTTCCGGCGACGACCGCGACGCGCTGACGACGGGTGTGCGCGGCCGCATCGGCTACGAAGTCTCGCCGTCTCTCATACCGTTCCTCGAAGCCTCGCTGGCGCGAACCCGATACGACCAGCAGATCGACAGTTCCGGCTTCGATCGCTCGTCGACCACCTACGGGCTGCGGGCGGGCGTCGAGTTGCCGCTGGGTGAAAAGCTCTCGGGCGAAATCTCGGCCGGATACCTCAAACGCGATATCGACGATGCCGGTCTTGAGGACATCGATGCCTTTGCGCTTGACGGTTCTCTCGCCTGGTCCCCGATGCGGGGCACCACCGTCACCGCCGCACTGTCGACCGCGCTCGAAGCCTCCACGACCGCAGGCGAAAGCGGCTCGGTGGTGCACCAGCTCTCGCTGACGCTCGAAAGGCAGCTGCGTGACACGGTGGTGGCGCGCCTGACCGGCACCGCGGCGCTGAGAAACTACGAGGGCGCCGCAGCCCCCGCCGACCAGACACGGCTCGCCATCGCCGGCGAGGTCGACTGGTCGATCAACCGCTATCTGTCACTGGTGGCGGATGCGGGCTACGAACAGACGACCCAGTCGGGCGTCGCAGACAGTGACACCGCCCGCGTCGGGCTGGGTCTCCGGCTGCGCCGCTAGGGTCTAATCCTCACAGAAGCGCCTTGATCTTGTCGGCGACAAGCGGACGCATGTCGTCACGCGCCAGCGCGAAGGCGACGTTGGCCATGATGAAGCCGTCCTTGGAGCCGCAGTCATAGGTCTCGCCTTCGAAGCGATAGGCGGAGAACGATTGCTCCTTGGCCAGATGCAGCATGGCGTCGGTGACCTGGATCTCGTTGCCCGCGCCGCGTTCGCCGCGCGCCAGGATCTCGAAGATTTCCGGCTGCAGGATGTAGCGGCCATTGATGAAGTAGTTCGACGGCGCGGTGCCCTTTGCGGGTTTCTCGACCATCTCGGTGACCCGGAAGCCGCCGGGCAGTTCCTCGCCCATCCCGACGATGCCGTAGCGGTGGGCGAGTTCGGGATCGCATTCCTCGACCGAGATGATGTTGCCGCCAACCTTCTCGTACAGGTCGACCATGCCGGACATGCAGCCCACCTTGTCGCGCATCACCATGTCCGGGAGCAGCAGCGCGAAGGGTTCGTTGCCGATGATGTCACGCGCACACCAGACGGCGTGGCCGAGACCGTGGGGCGCCTGCTGCCGGGTGAAGCTGGTCTTGCCGGCTGCCGGCAGCATGTCTGCGAGTTGCTGGAACTCGGCGGTCTTGCCGCGCTTTTCAAGCGTGTCGTTGAGTTCGAAGGCGATGTCGAAATGATCCTCGATGACACCCTTGTTGCGACCGGTGACGAACACGATGTGTTCGATCCCGGCGTCGAGCGCCTCCTCGACCACATATTGCACGACCGGCTTGTCGACGACCGTGAGCATTTCCTTCGGCACCGCCTTTGTCGCGGGGAGGAAACGCGTGCCGAGACCCGCCACGGGAAGGATTGCTTTCCGGATTTTCTTGAATTCAGTCATAAAAATATCCCCATTCAAAATGAACTTCGCCGTTGCAGTCAAACGACGGCGGACGCGTGGCATCTCGGAGCAACAGGCCGGAAACGACCTGATCGAACGTCTGCCCTCTTGTATGGTAAACGGACTGTTAACGACAAGCTGGCATGCTGAAGGAACTTCGCCCCGACACATCTGCTAACACAGGATCGAATGAAATGTTCCGCCGCGTCCGCACGTTTTTGACAACATCGGCGCTCACCCTGGCCATGACGGCCTCGCTCGGCATGCCGGGCGCCCAGGCAGCCGATGCCGATTTCATCAACTTCGTCAATGGCTTCTACGCCACAGCCGCCAAGAGCGGCATTTCGAAGAACACATATGTCGCCGCCTTTTCCGGCGTGACCGAGCCGGACCGGGAGGTGCTGGAGAAGGCTCGCTACCAGCCCGAGTTCACCACCAAGGTGTGGGACTATCTCGATTCGCGCGTGAACCCGTACACCGTCGAGAAGGGTAGGCAGATGCTGCGCCAGCATGCCCGCACGCTCGACGAGGTGGAGCGCCGCTTCGGTGTGAGCCGCTACATTCTGCTCGCCATCTGGTCGATGGAATCGAACTACGGCGAGATCCTCAACAAGCACGACCGGCTGCACTATGTGCCGCAGGCGCTGGCCACACTGGCCTATGCCGACAAGAGGCGCGCCAAGTTCGCCCGCACCCAGTTGGTCGCCGCGCTGAAGATCCTCCAGGCCGGCGACATCTCGCCGCGTCAGATGACCGGTTCCTGGGCCGGGGCCATGGGCCACACCCAGTTCATCCCGACGAGCTATCTCGCCTTCGCCGTCGATCAGGACCGCAACGGCCATCGCGACATCTGGGGTTCGATCCCCGATGCGCTGGCGACGGCGGCCAACCTTCTGCACAAGAACGGCTGGCGCACCGGCGAGACCTGGGGCTACGAGGCCGTGGCGCCGCGTGGCGGCCACAAGTACAACGGAGCCACAAAGACGCTCGGCGAATGGTCCAAGCTCGGCTTCATCCGCCCGGACGGTCGTGGATTGCCTAATCCCGGAATGCGCGCCGAACTGAAGATGCCGGCCGGCGCCAACGGTCCGGCCTTCCTGATGACCCGCAACTTCTTCATGATCAAGCGCTACAACAATTCCGACCTCTATGCCCTCGCCGTCGGTGTTCTCGCCGACGAGATCGCCGGCTGGGGCGGCGTCGACCAGCGCTGGCCGCGTCCGGAAGGCACGCTCGACATCAAGGAAAAGTTCGAGCTGCAGACCCGGCTCAAGGCACTCGGCTATTATGAAGGCGAGATCGACGGCAATTTCGGGTCTGGTTCACGCGCCGCAATCGAAGCGTTCCAGGGCCGCCTCGGCTTGACCAGGGACGGCAATCCGTCGCAAAAGGTTCTCCAAGCCATCCGGCGCCACTAGGACGGCGGGAGAACAGATCCCGACGGCCGGCCCGGACGGGCGAGGCAGAGACCCGTTCTCGTCGCACCCGGAGAAACCACCGATGTCCCGGCCGGCTGTCGTCAGCCATGCAGCACGTCTGATATGCCTTCTCGCGTTGGCGTTCGCCGTCGTGGCGGTCGAACTGCATCCGGCCGCGGCCCAGGAACGGGTGGAACGCAAGTCGTTCCTGCAGCTCCTGTTCGGCGGCGGCAGGACAGGTGAACCACCGGCGCGCCGCGAAAAGGATACCAGCAAGCGCACCAGTCGTCCGACCAAACCGGCGGTGCGGCAGGCTGCCCCAACCCCGCCGCCCGAACCCGAGGTCGAGAAACTCGAGAACGCCCGCAAGGTGCTGGTGGTCGGCGACTTCCTCGCCGGCGGGCTGGCCGACGGACTGGAAGAGAGTTTCGCCAACTCCCCCGGCGTCGTGGTGGTGGAACGCTCGAACGGCTCCTCCGGCCTTGTGCGTGACGATTATTACAACTGGCCCGCCGAGTTGCCCGGCATCATCGAGGAGGTTCAGCCCGACATTGTTGTCGTCCAGCTCGGCTCCAACGACAGCCAGCAGATGCGCACCGAAAGCGGACGCGTCGATGTCCGCTCGGAAGCCTGGACCGCGGAATACGAAAAGCGGACCGACACCATCATCAAGATGGTGCGGGACCACAACAAGCCGCTCGTCTGGGTCGGACTGCCCTCGTTCAACTTCACCTCGATGTCGGCCGACATGGTCGCGCTCAACGGCATCTTCAAGCAGCATGTCGAGCAGGCAGGCGGCGAGTTCGTCGATATCTGGGACGGTTTTGTCGACGAGGACGGAAAGTTCGTCTTCACCGGCTCCGACATCAATGGTCAGCAGGCCCGCCTGCGCGGCTCCGACGGGATCAACATGACCAAGGCGGGCCGCCGCAAGATGGCCTTCTACGCGGAAAAGAACATCCGCAGGCTTCTGGGCAGCGCCGCCGATCCGGCCATCAGCACCGTCGGTCTCGACGACACCAACCTGCCGGATCTGAGCTTCCCGACCTCGCCGCTCGAAACGAAGAACCCGGACCGGACCAACCCGGTCGCCATGACCGATCCCGATCTCGACGGCGGCAGCCAGCTTCTCGGCGGCACCGTAACCTCGGTCAATCTGCTGCCGACGCCGCGCGACATGCTGGTCAACCAGGGGATCGCCCCGGAAGCCCCGGCCGGCCGGATCGACAATTTCGCCTGGCCGAAGACGACGGGTTCGACGAAGAAGCCGGAAGACGCAGGCAGCGACAAAAAGGCCGATGCGTCGTCAACGATCCCGGCAACCACGTCGACCGAATAGGCGCCGTTCACTCTCTTTTTCCGCGCATAAAAAAGCCGGCCCCGAGGCCGGCTTTTTTATTTCGCAGGGGCGCGTCCGTCTTAAAGCGGCAGGTCGGTCTCGCCCATCAGTTCGAGATCGATGGCGCGGGCGGCCTGACGGCCTTCGCGGATCGCCCAGACCACCAGCGACTGGCCACGGCGGACGTCGCCGGCGACCCACAGCTTGTCGAGCGAGGTCTTGTAGTCCTTGTCGTTGGCAACGACGTTCTTCGAACCGCGATGGTCGGTGTTGATCGTGAGCTTGTCGCCGAGATCGGTGAGCACGCCCTCTTCCATCGGGCCACGGAAGCCGATGGCGACGAAGACGAGATCGGCGCGGATGACGAACTCGGAGCCGGCGATCGGCTTGCGCTTCTCGTCGACCTTGCAGCACTTCACCCCGCCGACGATGCCGTTGTCGCCGACGATCTCCAGCGTGCCGACCTGGAACTCGCGCTTGGCACCCTCGGCCTGCGAGGACGAGGTGCGCATCTTGGTCGCCCAGTAGGGCCAGACGGCGAGCTTGTCTTCCTTCTCCGGAGGCATCGGACGGATGTCGAGCTGGGTGACACGAACCGCGCCCTGGCGGAAGGCGGTGCCGACGCAGTCCGACGCGGTGTCGCCGCCGCCGATGACAACGACATGCTTGCCCCCAGCCAGAATCGGCGCCGACGGCCAGCCGGTGGAATCGATGGCTTCGCGCGCCACGCGCTTGTTCTGCTGGACGAGGTAGGGCATCGCGTCATGGACGCCCGCCAGATCGGCTCCGGGGATGCCGACGTCGCGCGGGTTTTCCGAACCGCCGCAATAAAGCACCGCGTCATAGGCAGCGGTCAGTTCCTCGACCGTCTTGTCGACGCCGACATTGACGTTGCAGAAGAAGGTCACGCCCTCGCCTTCCATCTGCTCGACGCGGCGGTCGATGAAATGCTTCTCCATCTTGAAGTCCGGGATGCCGTAGCGCAGGAGCCCGCCGGGGCGGCTTTCGCGCTCATAGACATGGACGTCGTGACCGGAGCGGCCGAGCTGCTGGGCAGCAGCCATGCCGGCGGGACCCGAACCGATGATGGCGATCTTCTTGCCGGTCTTCTTCGTCACCGCCTGCGGCACGATGAAGCCCATCTCATAGGCCTTGTCGGCGAGCGCCTGCTCGACCGTCTTGATGGCCACCGGAGCGTCCTCGAGGTTGAGCGTGCAGGCTTCCTCGCAGGGCGCGGGGCAGATGCGCCCGGTGAACTCGGGGAAGTTGTTCGTCGAGTGCAGGTTGACGATCGCCTCCTCCCAGTTCTCGTTGTAGACGAGATCGTTCCAGTCCGGGATCTGGTTGTGGATCGGACAACCGGTGGGACCGTGGCAATAGGGAATGCCGCAGTCCATGCAGCGCGCGGCCTGCTTCTGCACTTCCTGATCCGACATGCGGATGGTGAACTCACGGAAGTGGCGGATACGATCCGACGCCGGCTGGTACTTTGCCGTCTGGCGATCGATTTCGAGAAAACCTGTAACCTTACCCATAGCTTCGTCGCGTCTCTCTTATTCCGCCGCCATGCCGAGGCGGTTGCGTTCCATTTCCTCAAGTGCGCGGCGATATTCGACCGGCATCACCTTGCGGAATTTCGGCCGGTAGTCGGCCCAGTTCTCGAGGATCTCCTTGGCGCGGTCCGAGCCCGTGTAGTGCATGTGGTTGGAAATCAGCTGGAACAGCCGCTCCTCGTCATGCCGGGTCATGTCGCCGGACACGTCGACGCGTCCCTTGTGCATCAGGTCGCCGCCGTGATGGTGCAGCTTCTCGAGAATGTCGTCTTCCTCGGGAACCGGCTCCAGCTCGACCATCGCCATGTTGCAGCGCTGGGCAAAGTCGCCGCTCTCGTCGAGCACATAGGCCACGCCGCCGGACATGCCGGCCGCGAAGTTGCGGCCTGTCTGGCCGATGACGACCACGAGACCGCCGGTCATGTATTCGCAGCCATGGTCGCCCACGCCCTCGACCACCGCGATGGCGCCCGAGTTGCGCACGGCAAACCGTTCGCCGGCCACGCCGCGGAAGTAGCATTCGCCCTCGATGGCGCCGTAGAGAACGGTGTTGCCGACGATGATCGACTGTTCCGGCACGATCTGGCTGTCGGCCGCCGGCTTGATGATGATCCGGCCGCCCGAAAGCCCCTTGCCGACATAGTCGTTGGCGTCGCCCTCGAGTTCGAAGGTTACCCCGTGGGCGAGGAAGGCGCCGAAGGACTGGCCGGCCGTGCCCTTGAGCTTGACCGTCAGCGTGTCCTCGGGAAGGCCGCGGTGATTGTGCTTGCGCGCGATCTCGCCCGAGAGCATGGCGCCGGCCGAACGGTCGACGTTCTTGATCTCGGTCTCGATGGTCATCCGGGTGCGCTCGTTGATGGCGGGCGCGGCTTCAGTGATCAGCTTGCGGTCGAGCACGTCGTCGATCGGGTGCTGCTGACGCTCGGTCCAGTGGATGGCCGATTTCGGCGCCGTGGGCTTGTAGAAGATCTTCGAGAAATCGAGACCCTTGGCCTTCCAGTGCGCGATCAGCGCATCCTTGTCCAGGAGCCCGACCTCACCGACGATCTCCTCGAGCTTGGTGTAGCCCATGGAGGCGAGGATCTCGCGAACCTCCTCGGCGATGAAGAAGAAGTAGTTGACCACATGCTCGGGCGCACCCTTGAAGCGCTTGCGCAAGACCGGATCCTGGGTGGCAACGCCGACCGGGCAGGTATTGAGGTGGCACTTGCGCATCATGATGCAGCCCGCCGCGATCAGCGGCGCGGTGGAGAAGCCGAACTCGTCGGCGCCCAGAAGCGCACCGATGATGACGTCGCGGCCGGTCTTCAGGCCGCCGTCGACCTGCAGCGCCACGCGCGAACGCAGGCCGTTGAGCACCAGCGTCTGCTGGGTCTCCGCGAGGCCCATTTCCCAAGGGCTGCCGGCATGCTTGAGCGAGGTCAGCGGCGAGGCGCCGGTGCCGCCGTCGAAGCCGGAAATGGTGATGTGGTCGGCGCGCGCCTTGGCCACGCCCGCTGCCACCGTGCCGACGCCGACCTCGGAGACGAGCTTGACCGAGATGTCTGAGGTAGGGCTGACGTTCTTCAGGTCGAAGATCAGCTGCGCCAGGTCCTCGATCGAATAGATGTCGTGGTGCGGCGGCGGCGAGATCAGGCCCACACCCGGCGTCGAGTGACGGGTCTTGGCGATCGTCGCATCGACCTTGTGGCCTGGGAGCTGGCCACCCTCGCCCGGCTTGGCGCCCTGGGCCACCTTGATCTGTATCATGTCGGAGTTGACGAGATACTCGGTGGTCACGCCGAAGCGGCCCGACGCGACCTGCTTGATCGAGGAGCGCTCGGGATTGATGTCCGTGGTGCCGGGGATCGGCAGGTAGCGATCGGATTCCTCGCCGCCCTCGCCGGTGTTCGACTTGCCGCCGATCTGGTTCATGGCGACCGCCAGCGTGGTGTGCGCCTCGCGGCTGATCGAGCCGAAGGACATCGCGCCGGTCGAGAACCGCTTGACGATCTCGGAGGCCGGTTCGACCTCGTCGATGGAGACCGGCTTGCGGCCCGTGTCCTCAGCCTTCCTGATCTTGAACAGGCCGCGGATGGTGTTCATCCGCTGCGCTTCGCTGTCCATCAGTTCGGCGAACTCGGCGTAGCGGTCCTTGGCATTGCCGCGCACGGCATGCTGCAGCTTGGCCACCGCATCCGGCGTCCAGCTGTGGTGTTCGCCGCGCATGCGGTAGGCATATTCGCCACCCACTTCGAGGTTGCGGGCGAGAACCGGATCGTCGCCGAAGGCGGCGGCGTGGCGCAGGGCGGTTTCGCGGGCGACCTCGGCGAGACCCACGCCTTCGATGGTGGTGGCGGTTCCGGTGAAGAAGTCCTTCACGAAATCCGACGACAGGCCAACGGCATCGAAAATCTGCGCGCCGCAATAGGACTGGTAGGTCGAGATGCCCATCTTGGACATGACCTTGAGAATACCCTTGCCGATCGCCTTGATGTAGCGCGAGACCACCTCGTGGGCGTCGACTTCAGGGGGAAACTCGCCGCGACCGTGCATGTCGAGCAGCGTGTCGAAGGCGAGATAGGGGTTGATGGCTTCCGCGCCGTAGCCCGCGAGGCAGGCGAAGTGATGGACTTCGCGCGGCTCGCCCGATTCCACCACCAGGCCCACCGAGGTGCGAAGCCCCTTGCGGATGAGGTGGTGATGAACCGCGGCCGTGGCCAGAAGCGCCGGAATGGCGATCCGGTCCGGTCCGATCTGCCGGTCGGAAATGATGATGATATTGTAGCCGCCGCGCACCGCTTCCTCCGCCCGCTCGCACAGACGGGTGAGCGCGGCCTCCATACCCTCGGCGCCCTTTTCGGCGGCGTAGGTGACGTCGAGCGTCTTGGTGTCGAAACGGTCCTCGGTGTGGCCGATCGAGCGGATCTTCTCGAGGTCGCCATTGGTCAGGATCGGCTGACGCACTTCCAGACGCTTCCTGCGGGCCGCCCCCGTGTGATCGAGAATGTTCGGGCGCGGACCGATGAAGGAGACGAGGCTCATCACCAGCTCTTCGCGGATCGGGTCGATGGGCGGGTTCGTCACCTGCGCGAAGTTCTGCTTGAAATAGGTGTAGAGCATCTTCGACTTCGACGACATCGCCGAAATCGGAGTGTCGGTGCCCATCGAACCGATGGCTTCCTGGCCGGTCGTCGCCATCGGCGCCATCAGGATGCGGGTGTCCTCGATCGTGTAGCCGAAGGCCTGCTGGCGGTCGAGCAGGGACACGTCGCCGCGCAGCGCACGGGGCGAAACCGGCTTCAGCTCCTCGAGGATCAGCTGCGTCTTGTCGAGCCACTCGCGATAGGGATGCTTCTGGGCGATCGAGGACTTGATCTCCTCGTCGGAAATGATGCGGCCCTCATCGGTGTCGATGAGCAGCATCTTGCCCGGCTGCAGCCGCCACTTGCGAAGGATGTTCTTCTCCGGAACCGGCAGCACGCCGGATTCCGACGCCATGATCACCCGGTGGTCGTCGGTCACGATGTAACGGGCTGGACGCAGGCCGTTGCGGTCGAGCGTCGCGCCGATCTGCGTGCCGTCGGTGAAGGCCACGGCAGCCGGACCGTCCCACGGCTCCATCAGGGCCGCATGATACTCGTAGAAGGCCTTGCGGTCGGGGTCCATCGACAGGTTGCCGGCCCAGGCTTCCGGGATCAGCGTCATGACGGCATGGGCCATCGAATAGCCGCCGCGTACCAGGAACTCCAGCGCGTTGTCGAAACAGGCAGTGTCCGACTGGCCTTCGTAGGAGATCGGCCAGAGCTTGGAAATGTCGTCGCCGAACAAGGGCGAGGAAACAGAAGCCTGGCGCGCCGCCATCCAGTTGACGTTGCCGCGCAGCGTGTTGATCTCGCCGTT
>CAZEJG010000032.1:7714-39592 GCA_964511625.1 uncultured Hoeflea sp. | reverse complement strand
ACGCTCGAGGAATACTGGACCTACACCGACCAGATCTTCCAGTGGACCGATGGCGGACTGTCGAACATGATCCTCGACGATGGTGGCGACGCCACCATGTACATCCTGCTCGGCGCCCGCGCCGAAGCCGGCGAGGACGTGCTGTCCAAGCCCGGTTCGGAAGAAGAGGAAGTGCTCTTCGCCCAGATCAGGAAGCGCCTCGAGGCCTCCCCGGGCTGGTTCACCAAACAGCGTGACGCCATCCGCGGCGTAACCGAGGAAACCACCACTGGCGTCAACCGGCTCTACCAGCTGCAGCAGAAGGGCCTGCTGCCCTTCCCGGCGATCAACGTCAACGATTCCGTCACCAAGTCGAAGTTCGACAACAAGTATGGCTGCAAGGAATCGCTCGTCGACGGCATCCGCCGCGCCACCGACGTGATGATGGCCGGCAAGGTCGCCGTCGTCTGCGGTTACGGCGACGTCGGAAAGGGCTCGGCCGCCTCGCTCTCGGGCGCCGGCGCCCGCGTCAAGGTCACCGAAGCCGATCCGATCTGCGCTTTGCAGGCGGCCATGGACGGTTTTGAAGTGGTGCTGCTCGAAGACGTGGTGGAAACCGCCGACATCTTCATCACCACCACCGGCAACAAGGACATCATCCGCCTCGACCATATGCGGGCGATGAAGGACATGGCCATCGTCGGCAATATCGGCCACTTCGACAACGAGATCCAGGTGACCTCGCTGCGAAACTACAAGTGGGACAACATCAAGCCGCAGGTCGACATGATCGAGTTCCCGGACGGCAAGCGCCTGATCCTTCTGTCGGAAGGTCGCCTGCTGAACCTCGGCAACGCCACCGGCCATCCGTCCTTCGTGATGAGCGCCTCGTTTACCAACCAGGTGCTGGGCCAGATCGAGCTGTTCACCAAGCACGGCGAATACGACAACAAGGTCTTCGTGCTGCCCAAGCACCTCGACGAACGCGTCGCCCGGCTCCATCTCGACAAGCTCGGCGTCAAGCTCACCGAGCTGTCCGAAGAGCAGGCGGCCTATATCGGCGTGAAGCCGGAAGGCCCCTACAAGCCGGAACACTACCGGTATTAATTCGCGCAAGTAAAACCACAACATCTTGTGGCCGCGCCCTTGACAAAAGGGCGCGGTTTTCTTTTTGGCCGCTTCGGTCTTCACCGTGATTCGACAAACCGGTATGTTTTTGGGGCGATGATTCGCGCACGAGGACTTGAGCCCGGCAGGCAGGCAACCTTCCGAGCGACCGGCCAGGCACCGGGGCGACGCGCGCATCGCCCGGCAGGGGACCAATTCGATGACGGCGAAAATGCAGTCGGGCGGCACAGATGATCAGGCGCCCGGCCAGGTCGGGGATTCGACGCGGCTGAGACGAATCGGCCGCTGGCTGGCCGCCGGTACGGTGCTTTCGGCAGCGGTGACCGGCAGCGCGCGCACCGCCCAGGGCGCGGAACTGTCTCTTTCCACCCTCGACGTCGTCAATTTCGCCATGGTCATCGGCGCCGTCTCGGCGGCCATGATCTCGGCCATCTGGCTCATCCGCGAGCGCGGCCGCACCGACGCCGAAAACCGTGAATTGCGCTCTTCGCTGGCAGACGCCAATGCACGTGCGGCGCGCTACCAGTCTCTCATCATCGACCGCAATCGCCGTATCATCGTCTGGGAAGGCGTCGGACTGCCCGCCGAGATCCTCGGCAGCCTTCCGCCCGAACTGGGCGCGCCGGACGACGCGGCGGAGTTTCTCGCCTTTGATCGCTGGCTGAACCCGTCCTCCGCCCGGATGCTGACAACCTGTTCCGAACGGCTCCGCTCAAGCGCCGAGCGTTTCGACCTGACCATCGAGACGCTGTCGGGCGAGTGCCTCGAGGCGCAAGGCCGTGTCGCCGGCGGGCGCGCTTTCGTCCGGCTGGTCGCGCTGTCCAACCTGCGCGCCGAACTGGCCGCGCTGCGTAACGAGCGCGATCGCCTCCTCACCTCGCTCGACCTGTTCCAGAACATGCTCGACGTCATCGACATGCCGGTCTGGCTGCGCGATGCCGACGGTCAGTTGCGCTGGGTCAACGAGGCTTACGCCGAAGCCGTCGAGGGCGCCGACCGTCAGGACGCCATCAATCGCCGGCTCGAACTCCTGGGCACCGCCACCCGCGAGCGCATCCGCGTGTCGGTGACGCCCGAGCGGCCTTTCCTCGAAAAGGTGTCCACCGTCATCCGCGGCCATCGCCGCTTCCTGGAGGTGGCCGACGTCAAGACCGCCGAAGGCCAGGCCGGCCTTGCGCTCGACGTCTCCGAGATCGAGGATGTGCGCGAGGAACTCAAACGCACGCTGCGCAGCCATTCCGAGATGCTCGACCAGCTGGCGACGCCCGTCGCCATCTTCGACCGCGAACAGCGCCTGCAGTTCTTCAACCAGGCTTTCCTGCAATTGTGGGATCTCGATACCGGCTATCTCGAACGCCGCCCCGACAATGGAGAATTTCTCGAAAAGCTCCGCGGTCTCGGCAAGCTGCCCGAGCCGCATTCCTGGCGCGACTGGAAGGAGCAGGTCCTCTCCGTCTACCGCTCGGTCGATACCGAACCGCAGCTCTGGCATCTGCCGGACGGCCAGACGCTCAACGTCATCGCCAATGCCCACCCGCTCGGCGGCGCGACATGGATTTTCGAGAACCTCACCGAACAGGTCGATCTCGAGGCCCGCTACAACACGCTGGTCCGGGTGCAGGGCGAAACCATCGATCACCTGACCGAGGGTGTCAGCGTCTTCGGCCCCGACGGCAAGCTCAAGCTCGCCAACACCGCCTTCCGCTCGCTCTGGGGCCTGACCGAAGCCGAAACCCGGCCCGGCACCCATATCCGCGAGATTGCGACGCTCTGCCAGGCTTCGCATGACAAGCCGGACGGCTGGCCGCTCTTCACCTCGGCGATCACCGGCTTCGACGAGGACCGCAAGACGCGCGACGGACGGCTCGAGCTCAACACCGGCCTCATCCTCGATTACGCGGTCGTGCCGCTGCCCAACGCCCAGACGATGATCGCCTTCGTCAACGTCACCGATTCGGTCGGCGCCGAACGGATGCTGACGGAGAAGAACGAGGCGCTGCGCAAGGCCGACGCGCTGAAGAACGATTTCGTCCAGCACGTCTCCTACGAACTGCGCTCGCCGCTGACCAACATCATCGGTTTCGCCGATCTTCTCGGCACGCCGACGATCGGCGAGCTCAACGAGCGCCAGCGCGAATATGTCGATCATATCTCGGCCTCTTCGGCAGTGCTGCTGACCATCGTCAACGACATTCTCGACCTCGCCACGGTGGATGCCGGTATCATGCAGCTCGATCTGGGCCATGTCCGCATTGCCGATCTGATCGACGAGGCGCGGGAGCAGATGGCCAGCCGGCTCAAGGAAAGCGGCCTCCGGGTGGAGATCCACGCCGAAGAGGCGCCGGACACGATGATCGGCGACCACCAGCGTCTCAAGCAGATCCTCTTCAAGCTGATGATGAACGCCGCCAACTATGCGCCGGAAGGCTCGGCCATCGAGGTCGAATGCTGCAGCGAGGGCGGTGAGGTGGTCTTCCGGGTTTCCGATTCCGGTCCGGGCATCCCCGAGGAACTGCGCGAAACCATCTTCTCGCGCTTCGCCACCGGCACCCAGTCGGGCCGCAAGCGCGGCGCCGGCCTCGGCCTGTCGATCGTCCAGAGCTTCGTCGGCCTGCACAACGGTACCGTGGCCATCGACAACCGGCCGGACGGCGGCGCGACGGTCACCTGCCGCTTTCCCCCGGATCCGCAGGCCGCCCGCGACGCGGCCGAGTAGGCCTTCCGTGTCGGAGTTTTCGAGCCTCATCCACCTCGCGGACGAACAGGCGACATTGCGCCTCGCCGAGGACATTGCGCTGGCGTTGGCCAAGGGCGATTGCCTGACCCTGTCGGGCGATCTCGGCGCCGGCAAGTCGACGCTCGCACGCGCCATCATCCGCGCCATCGCCGACGACGACCGGCTCGAGGTTCCGAGCCCGACCTTCACCCTCGTCCAGACCTATGACCTCCGGGTGCCGGTCAGTCATTTCGATCTCTATCGGCTGGGGTCGGGCGACGAACTCGACGAACTCGGGCTCGACGAGGCGCTGGAAACCGGCGCGGCGCTGATCGAATGGCCGGAGCGGGCCGAGGGCATGCTGCCGGGAGACGCCGTCGCGCTCCGCCTGACCGGCAGCGGTTCGGGCCGCGATTGCGAGATCACCGGCGCCGGCCCCTTCGTCGAGCGTTTTCTCCGATCTCGCATGGGCCGAGAGTTTCTTCGCGCCCACGGGCAGGGCGGCGCCCGCCGGCGCTTCTTGCAGGGCGACGCCTCGACACGCTCCTATGAGCGGATCGGCGACGGCCGCCTGATCCTGATGAATGCACCGCGCAAGCCCGACGGCCCCCCGGTCCGCCATGGCCTGCCCTATTCGCGCATCGCCCATCTGGCCGAGGACATCACCCCCTTCGTGGCGATCGACCTGCAGCTGCGCGACTGGGGCTTTGCCGCTCCGGAGATTCCCGCCGCCGACCTCGAGAACGGCTTCCTGCTCGTTGAAAATCTCGGCAGCCGGACGATCCGCGGCGAGGATGGCGAACCGGATGCCGAACGCTATGCCGCCGCGATCGACTGTCTCGCGGCCCTTCACGAAAAGGGCGTGCCCGGCCCCATCGCCGTTCCGGGCGGCGGCACCTACGAGGTTCCGCCCTATGACCGCCAGGCGCTCGGCATCGAGGTCGAACTCCTGACCGACTGGTACCTGCCCTACAAGACCGATGAAGAGGTGTCCGATGCGGTCCGCGCCGACTATCTCGCCCGCTGGGCGGAGGTCTTCGACCTGCTCGATACCGCGCCGAAAGCCCTCGTGTTGCGCGATTATCATTCGCCGAACCTGATCTGGCGCCCCGAGCGCGAAGGCACCGACCGGATCGGGTTGATCGACTTTCAGGATGCCCTTATCGGTCCCGCGGCCTATGACGTCGCCTCGCTGGTTCAGGATGCACGGGTCACCGTGCCCGATCCGCTCGCCGACATGCTGCTCGCCCGTTACGAGGAGCGGCGGCTCTCGGTCAATCCGGCCTTCGATCCCGATGCCTTCCGCGCGGTCTACGCGATCATGGCCGCCCAGCGGGCCGCCAAGATCCTCGGCATCTTCGTCCGCCTCGATCGCCGCGACGGCAAGCCGGCCTATCTCGCTCATCTGCCGCGCATCGAGGCCTATATCGCGCGCTCACTCGCCCATGCGGCGCTTGCGCCCTTGCGTTCCTGGTTTGCAGACGCTGGAATCGCCTCCGCCGATTCGTGAAACGGGAGATCTCCGCGCCGATGACCATCCGCTCCGCCATGGTGCTGGCCGCGGGCCTTGGCACCCGAATGCGCCCGATCACCGAGCGCATCCCCAAGCCGCTGGTCGAGGTCGACGGTAAGCCGCTGATCGCCTACGGGCTGGAAGCCTTGCGCGCGGCGGGCGTCGCAAACATCGTCGTCAACGTGCACTATCTCGCCGACCGTCTCGAAGACTGGCTCTCCGAATCCGGCTACGAAGTCACCATCGCCGACGAGCGCGCCGAACTGCTCGATTCCGGCGGCGGCATCGTCAACGCCCTGCCGGCTCTCGGTCCCGATCCCTTCGTGGTCATCAACGCCGACACCTTCTGGCTCGAAGATCCGAATTCGTCCGTAGAGAACATGAGCCGGCTCATAAAATCCTGGGATGCCGCTGAAATGGACATCGCCCTCATGACGGCACGGCCGGATCAGGCGACAGGGTTTGACGGCAAGGGCGATTTCGCGGCCGACGAAGCGGGCCGGCTCTCGCGGTTTCGCGGCGCCGGCGATCCGCTGATCTATGCCGGGGCGCTGATCCTCGACCCCGCCATCCTGGGTAATGACCGCCCGGCGAAATTCTCGCTCAATGCCTGTTTCGACGAGGCGATCGCTCGCGGCCGCCTCCATAGTGTGCCAATGGAGGGTCTGTGGCTGACCGTGGGAACGCCGGAAGCCATAGGTGAGGCGGAGGCGGCCATGGACGCCTATCGCCGGACGACGGCCTCGTGACCGGTGCTCCCGCGCGCGGCACCATCCTTTCCATCCCGCCGGGCGCGGCCTTCCTGCAGGTCCTCGCCGACGCGCTGGTGAGCGATGCCTTTAGCTTTGGCCTGCACGATCCGGGGGCAGATCCCATGGCCTTGGCGGGTGTGACCATCTATTTGCCGACCCGCCGTGCCGCCCGTGTGCTGCGCTCGGAGATCGCCGACCGGCTCGCCACCGGCAGCGCCATTCTTCCGGTGATTCGGGCGCTGGGCGAAACCGATGACGACACAGGCTATTTCGAGGAAGCCACGCCGGTGGCGCTGGAGCTCGACCCGCCGGTCGGCACGGTGGACGCCGTGCTCTCGCTCGCCGAACTGGTCATCGCCTGGAAGGCGAAACTTCCCGAAGTCATTGCCGCCCATCTCGACGGCGTTCCCATGATGGCGCCCGCCAGCCCGGCCGACGCGGTGTGGCTCGCCCGCGCGCTGTTCGATCTCGTTCAGGCGGTGGAATCGGAGGAAGCGGATTTCGGCAAGCTCGACACGGCGATCGAAGCGGATCTGCAGGAATGGTGGAAGATCACCGCCGAGTTCCTGAAGGTGGCGCGCGAGTTCTGGCCGGCGCTTCTGGATGAGCGGCGCCAGTCGAGCCCTGCCGCACACCACAATGCGCTCATCGATGCTGAATCCCGGCGCATCGCCGAGGGCCGTTTCGATGGTCCGGTGATCGTCGCCGGCTCCACCGGCACCCGGCCGTCCACCGCCCGGCTGATCGCCGCCGTCGCCTCCCATCCGCGGGGCGCGGTCGTGCTCCCCGGCCTCGACCGGCTGATGGCGCCGGCGCACTGGTCGATGCTTGCCGATCTCGCCGAGCCCGCCGACACCGGTTTCCTCAATCCCTCCGCGCGGCTCGATGCGGTGACCATTCGCTCGCATCCGCAATACGGCCTGTTCCGGCTGCTCGGCGCGCTCGGGCTGCCGCCCTCCGCGGTGCACGATACTCCCGAATTGGGCGCCCCGTCGCCCGCCATCGCCGCGCGCAACCGCCTGGTCTCGACCGCGCTTCTGCCGCCGGCCGCCACCACCGCCTGGTCCGATCCTGCCGGATTGATGGCGGGAGAGGAAATCGCCACCGCGCTCGACGGGGTGACGCTCATCGAGGCGGCCAACGAGCGCGAGGAGGCCGAGGCGCTCGCCGCCGCCATGCGCGCCGCCCTCGAACCGACGGCGGAGAGCGCCGAACCGGTGGTGGCACTCGTCACCCCCGACAGGGCGCTCGCCCGCCGCGTCGTCATCGAGCTCGGCCGATACGGCATCGAGGCCGATGATTCCGGCGGCCGCAACCTCGGCGACACACAGCCCGGCGGACTGGCCCGGCTCGTGGTTTCGGTCGCTTTCGCACCCGCTGACCCGGTCGCGCTCGCGGCCCTTCTCAAACATCCGCTTGCTCGGTTCGGCCTCGATGCCGTCGAGGCAAGACGCCGCGGCGAAATGGTGGAATCGGCCGCACTGAGGGGCGAGCCCGGCGAGGCCCGGCTCGACACTCTCGAAAGGCTCGTTGAAGCCGGCGGAAACCGCCGCGCCGACCGCCATGCCCCGGCTTGGCTCAAGCGCCTCGGCGATACCGATATCGAGGATGCACGCACCCACGCACGCAACGTCTACAGGGCTTTTGCGCATCTCACCGGCCTGTTTGGCCCCGGAAAAGAGACCGTTCCGGTGGGGGAGCTCGCGCTCGCCACGGCCCTCGTCCTCGAAGCGGTCGCGATTGCCGAAGACGGCTCGCTCGCCGGTCTCTGGGGCGACGACGCCGGCAAGGCGCTGGCGGCGCTTCTCGCCGACTGCCGCGACAGCCGCTCGACGCTTCTCATGTCCGGCTTCGAGTGGATCGCCGCGCTCGAGGCGCTGCTGTCGGGCCAGGTGGTCAAGCCCGATAGCGGCGGCCATCCGCGCGCCTTCGTCTGGGGCGCGCTCGAAGCGCGTCTCCAGCAGGTCGACACCATGCTGCTCGCCGGGCTCAACGAAGGCAGCTGGCCGGCGCCCGGTACCGAGGATCCGTTCCTCTCCCGCGCCATGAAGGCGGCGATCGGGCTCGAACCGCCCGAGCGCCGCATCGGCCAGGCCGCCCACGACGTGCAGATGGCGATCGCCATGCCGCGCGTGGTCTTGTCCCGTTCGCTGCGGGCCGGCCGGGCGCCGACGGTCGCCTCGCGCTGGCTGCAGAGGCTGGCGGCGACCGCGGGCAAGGAGGCTTCGTCCGCCATCAAGGAGCGCGGCGAGGCGATCCTCGCCCATGTCCGCAACGCGAAAGTCGCGCGATCTGGCACGTTGCCGGGTCGCCCCGAGCCGCGGCCGCCTGCCGGAATGCAGCCGACGAGTTACAGCTTCAGCGAAGTCGGCACGCTGCGGCGCGACCCCTATGCGATCTATGCCCGCCGCATCCTGATGCTCGATGCGATGGATGATTTCATCGCCGACCCCGGACCACGCGAGCGCGGCACGCTCTATCACGCCATTCTCGAGCGCTTCGTCCGCGAGGGCGCGCCACACGACCTGACCGCGACGCGGCTGATGGCGATCGCCGACGAGGAGTTCGCCAGGGAAAACCTGCCGGTCGAGATCGGTCTGGTCTGGCGCAACCGCCTGGCGCGTGCCGCCCCCGCCATCGCCGAATGGGAATCGGTCCGGGCCGGCAATCGTGACCAAACGTTCGTCGAAGCTTACGGAAAGATGACGCTGCCGTCCGGTGCCGAACTGCGCGGTCTCGCCGACCGGATCGAGATCCTCGCCGATGGCAGCGCCGCGCTGATCGACTACAAGACCGGCTCCTCGCCGTCTCTTGCACAGGCCCGCACGCTTCTAGATCCGCAGCTGGCGCTGGAAGCACATGTGCTGGGTCTCGGCGGCTTCGGCGGTATTCCTTCGGTGCCCGTCTCCGAGCTTCTCTATCTGCGCCTCACCGGCAAGGGAAAATACGAGGACCGCGTCGACAAGGCGCCGCGCAAGGACGACGATCCCGATTACCGCGCCGAGGCGCTGGCTGCCCGCGCCGCCCGCGAGTTCGAGGGTCTCGTCGCAGCCCTGCGCGACGGCCGCCGTGGGTTCATGTCACGCGTGATCCCGAAATCGGCGCGCGATTTCGCCGGCGACTATGATCACCTGGCCCGCGTCGCCGAATGGCAGGTGGCGGCCGAGAGCAATGATGGAGGCGGCGATGAGTGATTCCGGCCTCCCACGCATCGATCCCGCTCATAATCCGATCGACGAAACCACCCGTCGCCAGCGCCGCGCCGCGACACCCGGCCTGTCCGCCTGGGTGGCCGCCAATGCCGGCTCCGGCAAGACCCATGTTCTCGCCAACCGGGTGATCCGGCTGCTGCTGGCCGGCGCCCGGCCGTCCTCGATCCTCTGCCTGACCTACACCAAGGCGGCCGCCGCCGAGATGTCGAACCGCGTCTTCCGCATCCTCGCGGGCTGGACCCGCATGCCCGAGGCGGAACTGTCGAAAGCCATCGAGGATCTCGGCGAGGATCGTCCGCAGCCCGGTACCCTGTCGCGGGCGCGGCAGCTCTTCGCCATGGCGCTGGAAACCCCGGGCGGCCTGAAGATCCAGACTATCCACGCCTTCTGCGAGGCGGTGCTGCAGCGCTTTCCGCTGGAGGCCAACATCGCGGGACGGTTCCAGGTGCTCGACGATCAGGAGGCGGGCAATCTTCTCGCGGAGGCGCGCCGGCTGGTTTTCTCGGCCGGTTTCGCCGAGGGGGAAAGTCCGGTGCCGGCCGCCATCGACGCCATTCTCGATCGCGCCGGTGAGACCGGGCTCGAGACGCTGCTCGCCGACATCTACACCCACCGCCGTGCCATCTCCGGTTTTCTGGCCCGCGCCGATGCAGGTGGGGGCGTCGAGTTAGCCCTTCGCCGGTTGCTCGGGATCGCCCCGGACGAAACGCCAGAGGATGCGCTGGCGCTGTTCTGGCCGCTCGACGGCCTCGACGTCGAGACGCTCAAGCAGATGGAGAGCGCTGCAGGCGGCGACAAGCCGGCCAAGGTCGCTCTCGCCTTCGCGCAAGACATGCTCACCGCTGTTCGCGCTTCAAGCAGGGAGCGGGCAGATATCGTCGCTTCCGCGTTCCTCGATACCAAAGGCGAGATCAAGGCCCTCAAGACGGTGGGATCAAAACAGGTCGCAGCCGTGATCCCCGATATCGCCGAGCGGCTGGAACGGGCAAAGGCCCAGGTCGCCGCGGCGCTGGACAAGCGCGCCGCCTTCGATGCGCTTGCCGACAACCTCGCCGCGCTCGAACTCGCCCGCCGCTACATTGCCGCCTTCGAGCGGCTCAAGCAGCGGCAGGGCTTTCTCGATTTCGACGATCTTGTGGCCGCCACCGACGCGCTGCTGTCGCGCTCCGGCGCAGGCGCGTGGGTGCACTACAAGCTCGACCAGGGCATCGACCATATTCTCGTCGACGAGGCACAGGACACGGCACCCCTGCAGTGGAACGTCATCCGGGCGCTGGCGAGCGAGTTCTTTGCCGGCGAAGGATCGCGCGGCGGTATCCGCACACTGTTCTCGGTCGGCGACGAGAAGCAGTCCATCTATTCCTTCCAGGGCGCGCGGCCCGAGCGCTTTTCCGAGGAGCGGCGTTTCGTCAAAAGGCGGACCGCGGCAGCGGGTCTCGATTTCGACGAAATTCCGCTCCGCGTCTCCTTCCGCTCGACCCGCGAAGTGCTCCGCCTCGTCGATCTCGTCTATATGAACGATGAAGCGCAGCGCGGGATGGGCGAGGATTCCGCCGCCATCATTCACGAAAGCGCCCGACCCTCGGCGCCCGGCGAGGTCGAACTCTGGGACGTGATCCCCGCCGAGAAGACGGAGACCGGCGACAGCTGGACCGATCCCTTCGACCATGTGCCCGAATCGGCCCCCGCCGCGCGGCTCGCAGCCCGCATCGCCGCCACGCTGCGGGAATGGATCGGAACCGAAACGATCGCGGACAAGAAGGGGAATTTGCGACCCATCCGGCCGGGCGACATCCTCGTGCTGGTCCGCAAGCGCGACGGTTTCGCGCCGACGCTGCTCCGCATGCTCAAGGCTGGCGGCAACATTCCCGTTGCTGGCGCCGACCGGCTGAAGCTGACCGATCATATCGCCGTGCAGGACCTGATCGCGCTCGGCCGCCACGTGCTGCACGCCGGCGACGATCTCTCGCTCGCGGGCCTCGTCAAGAGCCCTCTCGTCGGCCTCGACGAGGAGGCGCTGTTCCGCCTGGCCGCCGAACGCGAGCCCGGAGCGTCTCTGGCACGTCGCCTCGCCGAACTCGCCGAAACCGACACCGCTTTCGCGGTCTTCCACGAGCGCACCCGGCATTGGAGGGCGCTGGCCGATCGCCTCTCCGTCCACGATTTCTACGCCACCATTCTCGGCCCCGACGGGGGCCGCGCTGCCTATCTCGCTCGGCTCGGAACGGAAGTGGGCGACGTGCTCGACGAGTTTCTCGGTCTGGCGCTCGACCACGACGAGGCCGGCATTCCGGGGCTGCAGTCCTTCATCGCCATGCTCGACAGCCAGTCGCCGGAGATCAAGCGCGAGATGGAACAGGAGGGCGATGCGGTGCGGGTGATGACCGTACATGCCTCCAAGGGTCTGGAAGCGCCGATCGTCTTCCTTGTCGATTCCGGCGGCGCGGATTTCCAGGCCTCGCATGTGCCGAAATTCTGGCTGGTCGACGGGCCCGGCGGACCCTATCCGCTCTGGCTGCCCGACAAGGCGGCGCGATCGGTGCCCGCTGCCCGTACCGCCGTCGTCGCCCAGCGCGAACAAGCGGAAGAGGAATATCGCCGGCTTCTCTATGTCGGTCTCACCCGCCCGGCCGACCGGCTGGTGGTCTGCGGCTATCGCGGCGTCAACGAGGTGAAGACGCCGACCTGGCATTCGTTGGTCGAGGCCGGTTTCGTACGCGGCGAATCCGATGAGAAACTGATAGTCGAGACCTTCGAGCGACCGGTGGGCGAGGAGAGTTTCGCCGTCCGGCGCATGCGTTGTCGCAGCGAGACGCTGCCCGCTGCTCCACCCGCGGAAACAGCGGCAGCCGAACCGCCCGCGCGTCCGATTTTCCACTGTCCTTCGGCACCCTTGCCGCGCCCGGCGCGCCTGCCGCGTCCGCTCGTTCCATCGGCTGCTGGTGCGGCGCTGTCCGGCGACGAGCCACGCGACGCCTTCGTCTCGCCCTTCTCCGCCGATCGCAAGGCGGGCTCCATGGCCGCCGAGAGGGGCAAGGCGGCCCACCGTCTGCTGCAGGTGCTTCCCGGGTTTCCGCCTGCGGAGCGGGAGGCCGCCGCCCGGCGCTACTGCGAGCGCGCTCTGCCGTCCATGCCGTCAGAAGAGCGCGAAGCGCTCGTCGCCGAAGCCATGGCTGTGCTCACAGATCCGGAATTCGCCGAAATCTTCGCCGCCGACAGCCGTACCGAGGTCTCGGTGATGGGGGTTCTCGAGATCGGCGGGATTCAGCGTGCGGTGTCGGGCCGGATCGACCGCCTGTCGGTTAACGGCGACGAAGTGCTCATCCTCGACTACAAGACCGGCGCCATGCTGCCCGGCGAGCGGGCCCATCCGGCTCACACGGTGCAGCTCGCCGCCTATCGCGACCTGCTCCGCCCGCTCTATCCGGGAAAGAACGTGCGCGCGGCCCTTCTCTATACCGCGCTGCCCCGGCTGGTGGTGCTGGGCGACGACGAGATGGATGCGGCGCTCGCCGGCCTCGCCTCGGGCAGGGGTGCCGGAGACTAGGGGGAAGCAAAGCCGGGGGGATAATTGCCCTTGAATAACCCGCCCCGAATCATCACATTGTGGGCAACCGATCCAGAATTCGAAGGAGTGCCTGACCATGGCAACCGTGAAAGTCGACAATGCGAATTTCCAGTCCGAAGTGCTCGAGGCCGACGTTCCGGTCGTCGTGGACTTCTGGGCGGAGTGGTGCGGCCCGTGCAAGATGATTGCCCCTAGCCTCGAGGAAATTTCCGCGGAGATGGAAGGCAAGGTGAAGATCGCCAAGCTCAACATCGACGAGAACCCGGAACTCGCCGCTCAGTTCGGCGTGCGCTCGATCCCGACTCTCGCCATGTTCAAGGGCGGTTCCGTCGCCGACATCAAGGTCGGCGCCTCGCCGAAGACCGCCCTGACGGGCTGGATCGCCGGTGCCGCCTGATCCTTCAAGACCATCGTTGAATAAGAAAAACCCGCCGGTTCCGCCGGCGGGTTTTTCGTTATGCGCGACTTTCGAAGTTCGGATCAGCGGGGCGGCGTGCCGTTCAGCCTCAGAACATCGCCGACCAGATAGAGCGAACCGGCGATCAGCACCCGGGGCGGGTTGTCTTCGTCGCTCCACATGGTTGCGATCGTCCGCAGCGCCGTCTCCACATCGTCGACCGGTTCTGCGGACAGGCCTGCATCGTCGGCGTCCGCGGCAAGCGCCACAGGATCGAGCCCCGCGTCGCTCGATTCGATCGGCACGGTAAAGACATGCCGTGCAATGCCTGCGAAGGGCTCGAAGAAGCCGCGCGGCTCCTTGGTATTCAGCATGCCGGCGATAATGAAGAGCGGCCGCGGATCCATCTCCTCCCGGTTCGCCATGGCTTCCGCCACCACTCGGCCGGCGCCGGGATTGTGGCCGCCGTCGATCCAGATCTCGGTGCCGGAAGCGGCGAGATCGTGGATGCGCCCTGACGTCAGCCGCTGCAGCCGGCCCGGCCAGTCGACGTGTTCCAGCCCTTTGGCTGCGGCTTCCTCCGAGGGCGCAAAGCCGGCCGCCTTAAGCGCGCGGATCGCCGCGGCGGCATTGGCGAGCTGGTGACGTCCAGGCAGCCGAGGCGCCGGCAGATCGAGAAGAGAATCCTCGTCCTGATAAGTCATCCGGCCGTTCTCGCCGAAGGCGAGGAAATCCTGCCCGTAGACGGTAAAGGGTGCTCCGAGCCGCTCGGCGGTCGAGACAAGCACCGCTCCGGCGTCTTCCTCCGACTGTTCGCCGATGACGACGGGGCAGCCGCGCTTGATGATGCCCGCCTTCTCCGCGGCGATCAGTTCCACCCGGTCGCCGAGATAGGCCTGATGGTCGAGCGAGATCGGCATGATCACACTCGCCGCCGGCCGGTCGATGACATTGGTCGCGTCGAACCGGCCGCCAAGCCCCACCTCCACGATCGCCACGTCGGCCGGATGTTCGGAGAACAGGACGAACATGACCGCTGTGAGGATCTCGAAGACGGTGATCTGCTCGCCATTGTTGGCCGCCGCCACACGGCGGATAGCTTCGGCCAGAACGGCGTCGTCGGCCAGCTTGCCGCCGCCTTCTGCCCCGAGCCGGAAGCGCTCGTGCCAGTTGACGAGATGAGGCGAGGTGTGGACGTGGACTGTATGCCCGGCTGCTTCGAGAATCGAGCGGCAGAAGGCCGAGACGGAGCCCTTGCCGTTGGTGCCGGCCACGTGGATAACCGGCGGCAGGCGGTCCTGCGGGTTGTCGAGACGTGCCAGAAGGCGGCGGATCCTGTCGAGCGACAGGTCGTACCCCTTCGGATGAAGCGCCATCAGCGCTTCGATTTCGGCTTCCGCCTGGGACAAGTCCGCGCTCCGCTGCGGGTGAGAGTGGATTCGGAAGACTCGCTCGGAACCCGCCGCGTCAGTTGGAGGCGGGTGCCGGCGAAGCGCCGTTGGTCGGCGAGGGCAGCAGCTCGACGCCATTGGCGCCCGACTGGTCCTCGATCTCCGGTGTGGCGATCGGCGGCTTCTTCAGAAGCATGCTGAGCAGCCGCGCGATGGTCGAGGGCAGGTCGTGCCGGTGCACCACCATGTCGACCATGCCGTGCTCAAGCAGGTATTCGGCGGTCTGGAAGCCTTCCGGCAGTTTTTCGCGAATGGTCTGCTCGATCACCCGCTTGCCGGCAAAGCCGATTTCGGCGCCGGGCTCGGCGAGCTGGATGTCGCCCAGCATGGCGTAGGAGGCCGAAACGCCGCCGGTCGTCGGGTTGGTCAGAACCACGATATAGGGCAGGCCGGCTTCCTTGAGCATCTCCACCGCCACCGTGGTGCGCGGCAGCTGCATCAGCGAGAGGATGCCTTCCTGCATGCGCGCGCCGCCCGAAGCGGGGAACATGACGAGCGGCACCTTGCGCTCGACGGCTGCGAGGAAGGCCTGCACGATCGCTTCGCCGGCGGCGATGCCGAGCGAGCCGCCCATGAAGCCGAAATCGTGCACGCAGGCCACAAGCGGAACGCCGTGAACCGTGCCGTAGCCGGCGACGATGGTGTCGTCCTGCCCGGTCTTGGCGCGGTTTTCCTTCAGACGGTCGACATATTTCTTCGAATCGCGGAACTTCAGCGGGTCCTGCGGCACCTTGGGCGCGGGAAGGATCTCGTACTCGGCATCGTCGAACATGTGGTTCAGGCGGTCGAGCGCCGACATCTTCATGTGATAGCCGGAAGCCGGTATCACGTAGTGGTTGTCGACGAGGTCCTTGTGAAAGACCATCTCGCCCGTCTCCGGGCACTTGATCCAGAGATTCTCGGGCACTTCCCGGCGGCCGAGCATGGAGTTGATCTTCGGCCTGACGAAATTGGTGATCCAGTTCAACGCGGTCTCTCCGTCTTATTGGTCTTGTTCAGGCGTCTACTACTTTGCCGTGGCGAGGCGCGATTCACGCACACCACGGGCGAGGTCGCCGACCAGCGCCTTCACGGCGTCGGCGGTCTCGCCGGCCGATTTGCCGGCCTTGATGGCATCGGCCATCACATTGACGATCGCGGTGCCGACCACGACGCCGTCGGCGGTCGCGCCGATGGCGCGGGCATGTTCGGCGGTCTTCACCCCGAAGCCGACGCACACCGGCAGGTCGGTGTGGTCCTTGATCCGCTTGACCGCGCTGTTGACCTTCGAGGTGTCGGCGATCGCGGTGCCGGTAATACCGTTCATCGAGACATAGTAGACGAAACCCGAGGTGTTGCGCAAAACCGCCGGCAGACGCTTGTCGTCGGTGGTGGGCGTGGCGAGCCGGATGAAGTTGATACCGGCCCTGATGGCGGGAATGCAGAGTTCCTCGTCCATTTCCGGCGGCAGGTCGACGACGATGAGCCCGTCGACGCCGGCTTCCTTTGCGTCGGCGAGGAAGGCCTCGACGCCGTGGATGTAGATGGGATTGTAGTAACCCATCATCACGATCGGGGTCTCGTTGTCTGTTTCGCGGAACTTGCGCGCCAGGTCCAGCGTCTTGTTGAGCGTTTGGCCGGCATTGAGCGAGCGCAGGCCTGCTGCCTGGATCGCCGGACCGTCGGCCATCGGGTCCGAGAACGGCATGCCGAGCTCGATCACGTCCGAACCCGCCGCCGGCAGCGCCTTCATCACGGCGAGCGAGGTGTCGAAATCCGGGTCGCCGCCCATGAAATAGGTGACGAGCGCTGGCCGGCCCTCTGCCTTGAGCTTTTCGAAACGGGTGTCGATACGCGTCTTCATCGAACTGTCAGTCCTGTCGCTAGCGGCGTCAGCCGTCAAAATCGTCTCGTCAAACCGGCCAGAAGCTGCGCCGGTCGTCCATCGCCGCCTAGAGCCCCATCCCGAGGATCTTGCCGACGGTGAAAATGTCCTTGTCGCCGCGGCCGCAGAGGTTCATCACGATCGTCTGGTCCTTGCCCATCTTCGGCGCGCGCTTGATGACTTCGGCCAGGGCATGAGCCGGCTCGAGCGCCGGAATGATGCCTTCGAGCCTGGTCAGCAGCTGGAAGGCTTCCAGCGCCTCGTCGTCCATGATCGGGACGTATTCGACCCGGCCTGAATCCTTCAGCCACGAATGTTCCGGACCGATGCCCGGATAGTCCAGACCGGCCGAGATCGAATGGCCTTCCTTTATCTGCCCGTCGTCGTTCTGCAAGAGATAGGTGCGGTTGCCGTGCAGCACGCCCGGCGAACCGGCCGTCAGCGAAGCGCAATGCTCCTCGCCCTCGAGGCCCTTGCCACCGGCCTCGACGCCGACGATCTTCACGTCCTTGTCGTCGAGGAAGGGATGGAACAGGCCGATGGCGTTGGAGCCGCCGCCGACCGCTGCGACCAGCATGTCGGGCAGCTTGCCTTCGGCAGCGAGGAACTGCTCGCGGGCTTCCTGGCCGATCACCGACTGGAAGTCGCGCACCATCTCCGGATAGGGGTGCGGACCGGCTGCCGTTCCGATCAGGTAATAGGTGTCGTCGACATTGGTCACCCAGTCGCGCAGCGCCTCGTTCATGGCGTCCTTGAGCGTGCCGTGACCGGCGGTGACCGGATTGACCTTGGCGCCGAGGAGCTTCATGCGGAACACGTTGGGCGCCTGCCGTTCCACGTCCGTGGCTCCCATGTAGACTTCGCACGGATAGCCGAAGCGCGCGGCGACCGTCGCCGAGGCGACCCCGTGCTGACCCGCACCGGTTTCGGCGATGATCCGGGTCTTGCCCATCCGCTTGGCGAGCAGGATCTGGCCGAGGCAGTTGTTGATCTTGTGCGAACCGGTGTGGTTGAGCTCGTCGCGCTTGAAGTAGATCTTCGCGCCGCCGAGGTGCTCGGTCAGCCGCTCGGCGAAATAGAGCGGCGACGGCCGTCCGGTATAGTGGGTGTTGAGATGTTCGAGTTCCGCGCGGAATTCGGGATCCGTCTTGGCCTTGTTCCACTCGTCCTGCAGCTCGAGGATGAGCGGCATCAGCGTCTCGGCGACGAAGCGGCCGCCGAAAATGCCGAACATGCCCTGCTCGTCGGGGCCGGTACGGAATGAATTCGGAATGGTTGGCTGGTTCACGCCACAGACTCCCTTGTCTTCGCTACGGATTGATCGTGACGGCTGACGGCCGCCGCGAAGGCGCGCATCTTGGCCGGGTCCTTGACCCCCGGCATGGATTCGATCCCGGAGGAGACATCGACGAACCGGGCGCCGGTTTCGGCGAGCGCCTGGCCGATATTGTCCACGGTCAGCCCTCCTGAGAGCACATAATCGAGTTCGGCGGGAAGTCCACCGAGAAGCGACCAGTCGAACGACACGCCGTTGCCGCCGGGAAGCTCGGATCCCTTCGGCGCCTTAGCGTCAAACAGCACGTAATCGGCCACGCCGCGATAGGCTTCGACAGCTTCGAGATCGCTCGCCTCGCGGATGGAGAAGGCTTTCATCGCCGGCAGGCCGAAACGGGCCTTCATCGCGCCGACATGCTCCGGAGTCTCCGAGCCGTGGAACTGCAGAAGGTTCGGCCGCACGGCGGAGACGATTTCGGCGAGCTCGTCCTCGCTTGCATTGACGGTCACGGCCGTGGTCTCAAGCCCGATGTCGCGGGCGAGACGGCCGAGTTCGGTCGCCTCCGCGAGGCCCACATGGCGCGGGCTCTTCGGGAAGAAGATGAAACCGATCTTCCAGGCGCCGAGTTCGGCGGCAAGCCGAACGGCTTCCGACGTCTTCAGACCGCAGAATTTGACCTTTGTTGCCATGGCCGCCCAACTGGCACGAAATCAAGGCGGAGTCGAGATACAACACCGATTTTGCGTGCAATACGCCGCCTTGATTTTGCTCACGAAACCGGGAAGAAATTACAGCAACGAGTCGACGGGAGAATGCGTGTTGTCTTGGATCCAGAATACGGCGGCAGTTATTGCGACTATTTCAATAGTAAGCAGTGGAGCATATGCATTTGCATACTGGCAGGCTAAGTCAGATGGTCGGGCGACTGAAATTGATAAGTATGTAAAGGAGATAGACTCCAAAAATTCATCTCTCAAGAAGGAGATAGCAGAAATTAGAGGGCTGCTGTCTGAATCATTCGAGCGACTAAAGTCATTGGAAAATGCGAAATCCAGCAGAGTGTCTGGCGGTTCGGCGCCAAGTGCGGAAGAGGTTGCAGCTGTTCTTGTTGAGAAACATCTCGACGTCATCCGCGGCCCCAAGGGCGACACGGGTGAATCTGGTCCTAAGGGAGAGAAAGGCGAGACCGGTCCAGCAGGCGTCAATGGTGAGGGCGGAAAAGTCCTTCCGTTAGCATCTAATGCCATGGTCCAAGTGGATTTTGCCCAAATATCGAGCGGAATCCGTCTAGACGGTATTGAATGGGGTACACCGGTGTGCAAGCGCTCTGGTAGCGCTGTTAAGTGTGAGGCGCTGATAAAAAACGATAGCGGTGAAGACGATACTGGTTACTCAATTCAGATGTCGGACTACACCAATCAAACAAGAGCATTTACAGACGCCTTAACAGATAACAAAATATTAAAACTTTCATCAAAAAATTGGTCAAAAAGCTACGACCGGTCTGTAGAGTTTAAATTTCCTGCTGGTATTATTTATCCTCTTAATTGGGAAATTGAGGGCGTCCCGCTTGAGGCTAAAGGTTTTACACGCATGGATATTCGTACAGAAGATGGATTAGTTAAATACGAAAATATTCCGATTAACTAAAAGCGCAGCGCCTGCAGGCGGTTGCCGTTCTTCTTGAGCCACCTTTTGGCCTCGTCGGTGCGCGGGCAGAGCTCCTCGCAGACGGCCCAGAAGGCGGCGGAATGGTTCATCTGAGCCAGATGCGCCACCTCGTGGGCGGCCAGATAGTCGATCACCAGCGGCGGCGCCATGGCGATCCGCCAGGAAAACGACAGCCGCCCGTCCGACGAGCACGAGCCCCAGCGGCTCTTGGTGTCCTTGTAGGAGATCGAGCGCACCTTGCGGCCGAGCGTGGCCGCATGGCCTGCGACGAGTTCTTCGAGATCCCGCTTCGCCTCGCGCTTGAGGTGGTCTGCGACCCGGCGTCCGGCATGTTCCGGCGCACCGGAGATCCGCAGCACATGCTCGCCGTCGAGCACAAGTGTTTCGGCGAGACCGCGCAGCTTGCCGCTGCGCTCGATGAAATGGTCGATCCCGCGGATCGGCACGATCGAGCCTTCGGCAACGGTGGAATCGCCCGGAACATGGGCGAGCTTGGTCATCAGCCAGCCCTGGTGCCGGCGCAGGAAATCATCGACTTCGCGCATGGCCAGGCCGGGGGGAATGGTGAGCTTCAGCGCATGGCCACCCGGTTCGATGCGCAGCGTGATGCGCGTCGCCCGCGCATGCTCGCGGATGGTCAGCGGCAGCATGCGGCCGTTGACTTCGTGCTCCCGGAGCACCGGGCCTTTGGGCCGGGAAAGGGGTTTCTTGCGGAGGCTGGCGAACATGCGGACTGTTTACCCGATTCGACGCTGAAGACTGATACGGAAACAAGGTTAGCGCGGAAACATGGCGCAAAAGATGGGACGCAAAAGAAAACGGCGCCCGAAGGCGCCGTTTCCTGTGTATCGATGGGATCCGGCTCAGCCGAATTCCGGGACGCTCGGCGGGGTGCCGCCATTGTCCGGCTTGCGACGGCGGGCCATGAAGGCGTCGAACTCTTCGCGGTCGCGGGCCATGCGCAGGTCGCGCATATGGGCGTCGAATTCGGCGCGGGCTTCATCGAGCTTGCGACGCTCTTCGTTCAGCCGTTCGATTTCGGCGTCGCGCCATTCGTCGAAGGCCACGTTACCGGATCTTTCTCCGAAGGCCGAGCCGCGGCGGCTGCCACGGAAGGAGCGGAAGAAATCGTCGGTCGAACGATTGACTTCGGACTTGAAGGTGTCGAGGCGATCGCCCCAGATAATGTAGGCCAGCATGGCAAAGCCGAGCGGCCAGAAGACCATGAAGCCCAGAACCATCAGCGCGATGGTCGCCGGCGTCCATGCGGGACGGATCAGTGCGTTGGTGTTCATCTTACATAACCTCATCTAGCTGAGGCCACGGATATCGCCGCCTCTTGCAATCGATGTGGTTACACGCGCCCGCCGGTTCAAGAAAACACCGGTCGATTTTGATTAAACTGCCGTCTTTATTGGGAAAAACCGTACGGCTCTATCCCGCCTTGCCACCGGTGATCACGCGGCGGATGCGGCCGGGCGAGGCCTTGGCCTTGTCCTTCATCTGCTGCTGGGTGCGGATGAAGTCGAGGATGCGCGGGGCGATCTCGGCGCGGAAACGCGAGCCGTTGAACACGCCGTAATGGCCGACCGTCGGCTGAACGTAGTGGTGCCGCTTGTCCTCGGGAATGTTCGGGCAGATGGTCTGCGCGGCTTCCGTCTGGCCGAGGCCGGAAATGTCGTCGCGCTCGCCCTCCACCGTCAGCAGCCCGACATTGCGGATCGCGGTGGTGTCGACAGGCAGACCCCGGTGCATCATCTCGCCCTTCGGCAGCGCGTGGTCGATGAAGACCGTCTGCACCGTCTGCAGATAGAATTCGGCCGTCATGTCCATGACAGCCAGGTATTCGTCGTAGAAATCGCGGTGCTTTTCGGCCGAATCGCCGTCGCCCTCGACCAGATGGACGAAGAAATCCTTCTGCGCGATGACGTGACGGTCGAGGTTCATCGACATGAAGCCCGACAGCTGCAGGAAGCCCGGATAGACCGGACGGCCGACGCCCGGCAGCGGCCACGGCACGTTCATGATGACGTTGTTCTCGAACCATTCGATGGGCTTTTCCTGCGCCAGCTGGTTCACCGCCGTGGGATTGATGCGGGTATCGATCGGCCCGCCCATCAGCGTCATGGTCAAAGGCACCAGCGGGTCTTCGCGGGTTTCCATCACGGCGACGGCGGCAAGCGCCGGCACCGACGGCTGGCAGACGGCCATCAGGTTCACGTCCGGGCCGAGTTCGTGCAGCATCTCGATGATGTAGTCGATATAGTCGTCGAGGTCGAAACGACCTTCCAGAACCGGCACCATGCGGGCGTCAACCCAGTCGGTGATGTAGACTTCGGCCTTGGGCAGCAGCGTTTCCACCGTGCCGCGCAGCAGCGTGGCGTAATGGCCCGACATCGGCGCCACCAGCAGGATCTTCGGGTCGGGCCGGTGGCCCGCCGGCAGCTTGCGGCGGAAATGAATGAGATTGCAGAACGGCTTCGACCAGACGATCTCCTCGGTTACCTCGACGGGGCCGGAGTTCAGCTTGGTCTTGTTGAGCCCGAATTCAGGCTTGGCGTAGCGGCGGGTGGTGCGCTCGAAGAGTTCGAGACCCGCGGCCATCGAGCGTCCCATCGGCGTGTGCGACCACGGATTGAGCGGGTTCTTGTAGGCCAGCCGCATCGTGTCGGCCGCGGCGCGCCAGGGCGCCAGAGCGGCATGTGTGAGCTCGTAGAATTGATACATCATGGCCCGAGATCCTTTCGTCGACGGTTTCCGTCGCTCTGCATCCGGACCGCCCCGCCCGGAGTGCGTTCCCGCCGCGACGGCCATTCCGCCGGCGGGTATCAAAACCCCGCTACAGTATCACGCCTCCGCTGCATGGCAATATATGCGGCGCAGCAAGGCCGGCAGGCACGACTTTAGGCCCGCGGGCTGGCGCGAAACTGGGGAAAAGGCGCCGCGGACCCGCGGATTTCCGCGGGTCAGTTCACGGCAGCATCAGATATCGAGGTTCGCCACGCTCAGCGCGTTGTCCTGGATGAACTCGCGCCGCGGCTCCACCTCGTCGCCCATCAGGCGGGAGAACAGGTCATCGGCGTTCATGGCGTCGAGCACCTGCACCTGCAGCAGCGAACGCGCATTGGCGTCGAGCGTGGTTTCCCAAAGCTGCTCGGCGTTCATCTCGCCCAGGCCTTTGTAGCGCTGCATGGTCAGGCCCTTGCGGCCGGTGGCGAAGACGCCGGCCAGAAGTCCGCGCGGTCCGGCGATCGTCTCGACCGCGTCCTTGCGGCGCAGTTTCGGGCTCCGCTCGTAGATTTCCGTGAGCTTCGGCATCATCTGGTCGAGAAGCCGCGCATCCTGGCTGCCGATGAGGCCCGAATCGATCAGCACCGATTCGGTCACGCCGCGCACCGTGCGCTCGAACCTGAGGCCGCCATTGTCGGTGACCTCGCCGGTCCAGCCGCGCTCGGTCTCCTCGGAAATCAGGTTCAGCCGCTCGGCCACCTTGGCGGCCGTGGTGGCGGAACTCTCGGGCGAGGCGATCCGCTCGGGATTGAGCGCGCCGGCGATCGTCGCCTGCTCGATGACGTCGCGATCATAGCGCGAATGCAGCCCGTCGATCAGGCTGCGCACGCGGAGCGCGTCATTGATGATCTCGCGCAGGTCCTGTCCCGAGCGCATTTCGCCGCCGTCGAGTTCCAGAACCGCCTCGTCGAGGCCGCTGGAGATCAGGAAGTCTTCGAGCGCCTTCTCGTCCTTGAGGTACTGCGAGGACTTGCCGCGGCTCACCTTGTAGAGCGGCGGCTGGGCGATATAGAGGTGCCCGCGCTCGATCAGTTCCGGCATCTGCCGGAAGAAGAAGGTCAGCAGCAGGGTGCGGATATGGGCGCCGTCCACGTCGGCGTCCGTCATGATGATGATCTTGTGGTAGCGCAGCTTGTCCGGGTTGAATTCGTCCTTGCCGATGCCGGTGCCGAGCGCGGTGATCAGCGTGCCGATTTCCTGGCTCGACAGCATCTTGTCGAAGCGGGCGCGCTCGACATTGAGGATCTTGCCGCGGAGCGGCAGGATCGCCTGCGTCTCGCGCGAGCGTCCCTGCTTGGCAGATCCGCCTGCGGAATCACCCTCGACGAGAAACAGTTCGGATTTCGCAGGATCGCGTTCGGAGCAGTCGGCGAGCTTGCCGGGAAGCGAGGCGATGTCGAGCGCGCCCTTGCGGCGGGTCAGTTCACGCGCCTTGCGCGCCGCCTCGCGGGCGGCAGCGGCCTCGATCACCTTGCCGATCAGCGTGCGCGCTTCCGTCGGATGTTCCTCGAGCCAGGTCGACAGCGCCTCGTTGACGAGGTTTTCGACCACCGGCCGCACCTCGGAGGAGACGAGCTTGTCCTTGGTCTGCGAGGAGAATTTCGGATCCGGCACCTTGACCGAGAGGACGGCGGTCAGGCCTTCGCGGCAATCGTCGCCGGTCAGCGTCACCTTTTCCTTCTTGGTCATGCCCGACTGGTCGGCATAGGAGGTGACCTGGCGCGTCAGCGCGCCGCGGAACCCGGCCATGTGGGTGCCGCCGTCACGCTGCGGGATGTTGTTGGTGAAGCACAGCACGTTCTCGTGGTAGCTGTCGTTCCACCACATCGCCACTTCCACGGTGATGCCGTCCTTCTCGCCCGCCAGCGCGATCGGGTCGGCCACCAGCGGCTTCTTGGTGCGGTCGAGATAGCGCACGAAGGCTTCCAGACCGCCCTCATAGTGCAATTCGACGGTATTCTCGTCGGCATGGCGCTTGTCGGTGAGAATGATGCGGACGCCGGAATTGAGGAAGGCGAGTTCGCGCAGCCGGTGCTCCAGCGTTCCGAAGTCGAATTCGGTCTTGGTGAAGGTCTCGCTCGACGGCATGAAGGTGATCGCCGAACCGGAGCGACCCTCATAGGTCTGCGGCTGCTTGCTCTCGACATAGGTGCCGACGACTTCCAGCGGCGCATCGGCGACGCCGCGCGAGAACTGCATCTCGTGGATCTTGCCGTTGCGGTTGATCCTCAGCTTGAGGAAATCCGACAGCGCGTTGACCACCGAGACGCCAACGCCGTGCAGGCCGCCCGAGACCTTGTAGGAGTTCTGGTCGAATTTTCCGCCTGCATGCAGCTGCGTCATGATCACTTCGGCCGCCGAAACGCCCTCGCCGGTGTGCAGGTCGGTCGGAATGCCGCGTCCGTTGTCGATCACGGTGCAGGAACCGTCGGAATTGAGGATCACCGTCACCAGGTCGGCATGGCCTGCAAGCGCCTCGTCGATGGCGTTGTCGACCACTTCGTAGACCATGTGGTGCAGGCCCGAGCCGTCGTCGGTGTCGCCGATATACATGCCGGGCCGCTTGCGCACAGCATCCAGGCCCTTGAGAACCTTGATGGAATCGGCGCCGTATTCGGGCTCGACGGCCCCCGTGTCGACTGGTGGATCGATCGGTGTGTCGCTCATGAAATTCCTGTATGTCTTTTGACGCTTGCTGCTGCCTGAAGGAGGGAAGCGAATCAGGGACGAATATCCCTTCAAGATATAGGAATTCAGGCCGAAAAGCCAAATCCGGACCGCCGATTAGCGGTGGATGAGAGCACCGGTAGATCGGCTGCCGGCGGGGCGTCGGCTGCACCGGGCGGATGGAAGGCGAGGCCCGTCGCGCGCGCCCCGCCTTTCACGCGTCAATCGCCGACATTAACCTCGTTGGCCGCGTCGTCGGCCCGTTTCGGGCGCAGGTAGCGACCTACGAGGATCGGCGCCAGGAAGCCGAGGATGGCCACCAGCCACAGGCCAACGGCGAGCGGCGAATCGACCAGTGCCCACCAGTCGCCGTTGGAGATCGTCAGCTCGCGCCGCAGGTTGACCTCCATCTGGTTGCCCAAAAGTACACCGAGGATGACCGGCACCAGCGGCACGTCGTATTTGCGCAGCACCCAGCCGAGCACGCCGAACAGGATCATGACCATCAGGTCGAAGGTGGATCCCGAAATCCCGTAGATGCCGACGAAGGAGATCATCGCCACCGCCGGCATCAGGTATTTCGTCGGCACCAGCAGCACCCGGATGAACAGCCCGACCATCGGAATGTTCATCAGGAGCAGCATGACGTTGCCGATGAAGAGAGCGGCGATCAGACCCCAGACCACGTCCGGATTCTGCGTGAACAGCAACGGTCCCGGCGTGATGTTGAGCGCCAGCAGCATGGCCAGCAGCACGGCCGTCGTACCCGAACCCGGGACGCCAAGTGCCAGCATCGGGATGAGCGCGCCGCCGGCCGAGGCGTTGTTGCCCGCCTCGGGCGCGGCGACGCCGCGCGGATCGCCGGTGCCGAAGGTCTTGTCCTTGTCAGAGACCTTCTTCTCGAGGCCGTAGGCGAGGAAAGAGCCGAGCGAGGCGCCGGCTCCCGGCAGCACACCTGCGATGAAGCCGACCAGCGTGCCGCGGCTCATGGCGCCTGATGTGGACTTCAGCATCGAAAGCGGCGGGATGATCCGGCCGAGCTTGATCTTCGCGGCCTCGCCGCCGCTGCCGCCACCGCGATGTTCGAGGAAGATGAACACTTCCGAGAGCGCGAAGAGGCCGACGATGGCGACGAGGAAATCGATCCCGTCATACAGATGCACTTCGCCGAAGGCGAGCCGGGGCACGCCGGTCTGGCCGTCGACGCCGATCATAGCGATGCCGAGGCCGATGCCGGCGGCAAGCGCTGCCTTGGCCTGGTTGCGACTGGCAAGCCCGCCGAGCGTCGCAAAGGCGAGCGTGAAGAGCGCGAAATATTCCGCCGGCCCGAACAGGAGCGCGACCTTCACCAGCTGCGGGGCGAGAAAGACAAGGCCCCAGGTGGCGACGAACGAGCCGATGAAGGAGGCGATGCCGGAAATCGCGAGCGCCTCGCCGGCCTGGCCCTTCTTCGCCATCGGATAGCCGTCGAGCGTGGTCATCATCGCCGGCTCGTCACCGGGGATATTGAGCAGGATGGAGGAGATGCGGCCGCCATACATCGCCCCGTAATAGACCGAAGTGAGCAGGATCAGTGCCGGTGTCGCCGGCAGAGCCAGTGTGAAGGCGAGTGGGATGAGGATCGCCACGCCGTTCGACGGCCCCAGCCCCGGCAGCGCGCCGATGATGGTGCCGAGAAAACAGCCGAGCAGGGCCAGGCCGAGGTTCTGGAAGGTCAGTGCGACCGCGAAACCGTCACCGAGCGAGGAGAGCGTTTCCATGAAAATCTCCTCAGAAGCCGAGCGGTCCGCGGGCAAGCGACAGCCCGAGGATCAGGTGGAAGATGACGTAGATGCCGATCGAGATGGCAAGACCGGCGACGACGGCGGCGATCGGAGCGGCGCCGAGCCGCCACGACAGATAGGCCGCCGCGATCGCCGTCGAAATCAGAAAACCCAGTTCCGGCAGCAATTGCGCGTAGCCGACGAGTACCACGACGGCTGCGCCGATCTCGACGAGCTGGCTGCGCGCCGGCCAGTCGGGTTCGGGATCGGGGCGAAGAAGGATGACGAGGCCTGCCAGACCGACCATGACCCCGATGATGATCGGAAAGGTGCGCGGTCCGACGGGATCGGAGAGGAAGCTCAGCTGGATCTGGGTCGCTGCCCAGATGTAGAAGGCGGCGAGCAGAACGCAGGCGCCTCCCAGAATACGGTCGCTCATGGTGTTCGCCCCCCGGAAATCGACTGGATGTCCGCCCCGCAGCGATATCGTGCGGGGCGGTCACGAGACGCTGTGCGCCTTACTGTAGGATGCCGATTTCTTTCGACAGGTCCTGGATTTCCTTCACATTCTCGGCGACGAAGGTCTGGAAATCCTCGCCGCGCAGATCGAGCGGCGCGAGACCGTTGGTGGCCATGATGCCCTTCCATTCCTCCGAATCGTAGACCTTGCCGATCTTCTCGACCCATTCGGCATAGGCCTCGTCGCTCATGCCGCCGGGAGCGTAGAAACCGCGCCAGTTGGCGCCGACCGCGTCGATACCCTGTTCCTTGGCGGTCGGATAATCGGCGAAATCCCCTTCCATCCGTTCGGGCGCGAGAACGGCGATGACCTTGATGTCACCGGAATCGACGAAGCCCTTGGCTTCCGAGGCGTCGCCCGTGAAGGCTTGCACCGATCCGGCAAGAAGCTGTGTCACGGCCTCGCCGCCACCGTCGAAGGCGACATACTTGATCTGCCGCACGTCCGCGACGCCGGCGCGCTTGGCGGCGATCAGCACCTTCAGGTGGTCCCAGCCGCCCACGGCCGAACCGCCGGCCACCGAGATCGAGGTCGGATCGGCCTTGATCGCGTCCATCAGCTCGGGGAGCGTGTTGATCTCGGAATCCTTGGCGACCGCGATGACGCCGTAGTCGGCGCCCACGGAGGCGAGCCAGCGGACCTGATCCATCGTGTTGCCGGGAAAGGCGCCCTGCGCCAGGCGAGTGGAGGTGGCCGACGAGGCCGCCACGATCAACTCGTTGTCGTCGTTGCGCTTGTTGACCACTTCCGCAAAGGCGACGCCGCCGCCGCCCCCGGCGAGGTTGGTCACCTGCACCGTGCCGTCGACGAGGCCGAGATCCTGCATCGTCTTGCCGACCTGACGGCAGGTGAAGTCCCAGCCGCCGCCGGGATTGGCCGGCGCGATGCATTCGGCGGCCGAGGCCGGAAGCGCGATGGCAAGGGAAAAGATCGCGCCCGCGGCGAGGCGCGCGATTGTTCTGTTCATTGTTTCCTCCCAAAAACTCTCGCAGGCATCGGCGGTTGTCGCTCTGCTGCCTGTGGACGCATTTACGAACCGTCATACATCACCTGTCAAGCCGACATTGGCCGCAAGCCCGCCCTCAGCCGGTCGCTCCATGCCTGGTCGTCTTTCCGACATCTGGCCGGATCGGGAATTCCTCCCTATCTTCAGGGGCAAAGGAGACAGCCCATGGATGCCCGTCCCGAGCCATTCATCCCGCCTGCCCCGATCCCGCGCACCGTACCGCCGAGCGCGCTCGAGATCATCCGCACCGTCATGCGCAATCCGCTCGAACTGTTCGGCGAGCCCTCCTACACCGAGCCCTGGATCCTGACGAAGTTTCTCAACGAGCGGACGCTGATTGCCAGCCATCCCGGGCTCATCCGTCACGTACTGGTGGAAAAGCCAGCCAACTATCCGATGGCGATCGTCCGCCAGCTGGTGCTGCGGCCGATCCTCAATGACGGGCTGCTGACCGCCGAAGGCGAGACCTGGAAGCGCTCGCGCAAGGCGATGGCACCCGTCTTCACGCCCCGCCACGCTCGCGGCTTCGCCAACCAGATGCTCGAGCGCAGCGAGCATTTCGTCGACCGCTACCGGGCAGCCGGTCCCGAGGGCGGCGAATTCGAGATCGCCCGCGACATGACGGAACTCACCTTCGATATCCTCTCCGAGACCCTGTTTTCCGACGAGGTGAAGGGGTCCGACGGCGCCTTTGCGGCCGATGTCGACCGGCTTTTGTCGACCATGGGTCGCGTCGACCCGCTCGACCTCGTCAAGGCGCCTTCCTGGATCCCGCGCGTCATGCGCATCGCCGGCCGCCGCGTCATGGACAAGTTCCGTTCCATCGTCCGCCAGACCATGGAAGCGCGGCTTGCGAAGATGAAGGCCGATCCGGATTCGGTTCCGGAGGATTTCCTCACCCTGCTTCTTCGCCAGATGGGGCCGGACGGCCTCTCCGAGCAGGAGGTCGAGGACAATCTGATCACCTTCATCGGCGCCGGGCACGAAACGACCGCCCGGGCGCTGGCCTGGACGCTTTACTGCCTCGCCCACTCGCCCGCCGAGCGTGCCGCAGTCGAAGAAGAGATCGACCGCGTCGTGGCCGAGGAACCGGATCCCGTCGCCTGGCTCGAGAAGATGCCGTGGACGCGAGCCGCCTTCGAGGAGGCCATGCGGCTATATCCGCCGGCCCCGTCGATCAACCGCCGGGCGCTGGAGGATGATTTCTACACCGCCCCCGATGGCAGTTCGGTGGAAATTCCCAAGGGCGTCACCGTGCTCATCATGCCGTGGATCGTCCACCGCCACCGGGCCTTGTGGGACAAGCCGGAGGCCTTCATGCCGCAGCGCTTCCTGCCAGAGAACCGGGGCGCCATCGACCGGTTCCAGTATCTGCCCTTCGGCGCCGGGCCGCGTGTCTGCATCGGCGCCACCTTCGCGCAGCAGGAAGCCGTCATCGCGCTTGCGGTCCTGCTCGGCCAGTTCCGCTTCGATACGCTGCCGTCGACCAGCCCGTGGCCGGTTCAGAAACTGACGACGCAGCCCTCGGGCGGTGTGCGCATGCGCGTGACGCCACGCCACTGACCCGCCCTCGCGAATGGCCACCTTTTCCAGATTGGAAATAATCCTGTTCGATTTTGTCCGATTGACGGAAAATGGCCGGGAAGGCAGTCTCGACGCCACATTCAGACAGTTTCCGGTATGCGTGCGTGCCGGTTCATTTCAAGGGAGCAGGACATGACGAACGTCGACAAATACGGCCTGTCGATCAGCAGTGAACTCCACGATTTCATCGTCGACGAGGCGATCCCCGGCACCGGGGTGGAGCCTGAGGCTTTCTTCACCGCGCTTGCCGACGCCGTCCACGAACTGGGTCCGGAAAACCGCCGGCTTCTGAAGAAGCGCGACGAGATGCAGGCCGAGATCGACGCCTGGTACCGCAAGCACGGCGCGCCGTCGGACATGGACACCTACCAGGATTTCCTGCGCGAGATCGGCTACCTCGTCCCCGAGGGCGGCCCGGTCAAGGTTTCGACCAGCCATGTCGACCCGGAGATCGCCACCATTGCCGGCCCGCAGCTCGTCGTCCCGGTGATGAACGCCCGCTATGCGCTCAATGCCGCCAATGCCCGTTGGGGCTCGCTCTACGATGCGCTCTACGGCACCGATGCGCTGGGCGATTTGCCCGAGGCCGGCGGCTACGATCCCGAACGCGGCAGCCGCGTCATCGCCTGGGCCAAGTCCTTCCTGGACGACAGCGTGCCGCTCGCAAGCGGCAAGTGGGCCAATGCCACGGGCTTCGATTTCGAGAACGGCGAGCTGAAGATCGAGACTGCCGCAGGCGAGACCACGCTCGCTGATCCGAAGCAATATGCCGGCTTCAAGCGTGAGAACGAGCACGCCTACCGGCTCTACTTCACCACCAACGGCCTGCACACGCTGGTCTTCGTCGACCCCGACAGCATGATCGGCAAGACCGATCCCGCCGGCATCGGCGATATCGCGCTCGAATCCGCCGTCACCGCCATCATGGATTGCGAGGATTCCGTCGCCGCCGTCGATGCCGAGGACAAGGTTCTCGTCTACCGCAACTGGCTCGCCCTGATGAAGGGCGACCTCACCGAGGAGGTCACCAAGGGCGGCAAGACCTTCACCCGCAAGCTCAAGGGTGACGCCGAGTTCACCACGCCTGACGGCAAGCCGACCTCGGTCAAGGGCCGGGCGCTGATGCTGATCCGCAATGTCGGTCACCTGATGACCAACCCGGCGATCACCGACAAGGACAGCAACGAGGTGCCAGAGGGCATCATGGACGCCTTCATGACGGGGCTCATCGCGCTCCACGACATCGGCCCGAACGGTCGGCACATGAATTCGGTCGAGGGTTCGATGTATGTCGTCAAGCCGAAGATGCACGGCCCGGAGGAAGTCGGCTTTGCCGTCGAGATCTTCGACCGGGTCGAGAAGGCCGTCGGCATGAAGCCCAACACCATCAAGATGGGCATCATGGACGAGGAGCGCCGGACCACCATCAATCTCAAGGAATGCATCCGCGCGGCCTCGGAGCGCGTGGTCTTCATCAATACCGGTTTCCTCGACCGCACCGGCGACGAGATCCACACCTCGATGGAAGCGGGCCCGGTGATCCGCAAGGGCGATATGAAGCAGGCCGCCTGGATTTCCGCTTACGAGAACTGGAACGTCGATATCGGTCTCGAATGCGGCCTCAAGGGCCATGCCCAGATCGGCAAGGGCATGTGGGCCATGCCCGACCTGATGCACGCCATGCTCGAGCAGAAGATCGGTCACCCCAAGGCGGGCGCCAACACCGCCTGGGTGCCCTCGCCGACGGCCGCCACGCTGCACGCGACGCACTATCACAAGGTCGATGTCGCCGCGGTGCAGGAGAAGCTCAAGGACCGTCCCCGCGCCAGGCTGTCTGACATCCTCTCGGTGCCTGTCGCCCCGCGGCCGAACTGGACGCCCGAGGAAATCCAGGCGGAACTCGACAACAACGCTCAAGGGATTCTCGGTTACGTGGTGCGCTGGGTCGAACAGGGCGTCGGCTGTTCCAAGGTGCCCGACATCAACGATGTCGGCCTGATGGAGGACCGCGCCACCCTGCG
>CAZEJG010000032.1:0-7614 GCA_964511625.1 uncultured Hoeflea sp. | reverse complement strand
CCAAGGTGCCCGACATCAACGATGTCGGCCTGATGGAGGACCGCGCCACCCTGCGCATCTCCTCCCAGCACATGGCCAACTGGCTCCACCATGGCGTGGTCGATGAAGCCCAGATCGTCGAGACGATGAAGAAGATGGCGAAGGTCGTCGACCGCCAGAACGAGGGCGATCCCGCCTATCGCCCGATGGCCGCCGATTACGAAGGCTCGGTCGCCTTCCAGGCGGCCCTCGACCTGGTGCTCAAGGGCCGCGAACAGCCCAACGGCTACACCGAGCCGGTCCTCCACCGCCGCCGGCTGGAGTTCAAGGCGAAGGTCGCCTGAGCACGACGTAAACACCCGACAACGAAAAACCGCCGCCGGAGCGATCCGGCGGCGGTTTTCTTCTGGTCGGCTATGTCAGGCAGCCTTACTGCTTGACGATGACCTTGGCCTGTTTGCCGGGGCGGACCCGGTCATAGAGGTCGATGATGTCCTGGTTCATAAGGCGGATGCAGCCCGAGGAGGCGGCGGTGCCGATCGACTTCCATTCCGGCGTGCCGTGCAGGCGGAACAGCGTGTCCTGGCCGTCCTCGTTGAAGAGGTAGAGCGCGCGCGCGCCGAGCGGGTTGGTGAGGCCGCCGGGCTGGCCGTTTTCGGCGAATTTCCGCAGCTTCGGCTGCCGCTCGACCATTTCCTTGGGCGGGGTCCATTTCGGCCAGGCCTGCTTCCAGGCGATATAGGCATTGCCCTGCCAGGCGAAGCCCTCGCGGCCGACGCCGATGCCGTAACGAACGGCCTTGCGGCCCGGCAGCACGTAATAGAGGAAGCGGTTGGGCGTATCGACGATGATCGTGCCAGGCTTCTCGCCGGAATTGTAGCGCACGATCTGGCGATGATAGCGCTTGTCGATCTTCGAGATCGGAATCGCCGGCACATTGTAGCCGGCATCGGTCACGGCGCCATATTCAGAGGTGAAAATCTGGGTAGCCGGACCGGCGCCCTCTTCCGAACTGGTCGTACAACCGGCGAGCGCGAGCACGGCGGCCATGCCCAGCGCAGTCACAACGGAGCGAAATGTCATGTGCTTGTCTTCCAACGAATCAGGCGGGCGCCGATGCGCGCCGCGTACCCCGTCGCCGTTATTTTGAATCAAATGCGATTTGGCAAGACAGATGTCGCGAGGCCGAAAGCGCGGCCCGCTGATTTTTCGCGGCTTTTGTCTTTTGTGCAACAAAGCCGGTTCGCGGCATTGTCGAATCGGTCGCCCGATGCCACCTTTCGCCCATGGCCATCATCACCCCGCACAAGTCCTCGCCGCTCATCGACGGTCGCCAGTCCGATCGCGCCTTGTTGGTCCGCCGCGGCGTGCAGCGCTTCTTCTTCGACCTGCGGGTGTCCCTGATTCCGGAAATGACGCTCGCTTCCGGCCGCCGTGCCGATCTGGTCGCACTCACCGACAAGGGTGATCTGCTGATCGTCGAGATCAAGTCGTCGATCGAGGATTTCCGGGTCGACACCAAATGGCCGGGCTATCGCGATTATTGCGACCGGCTCTACTTCGCCACCCATGACGGCGTGCCCGCCGGGATTTTTCCCGAGGATTGCGGTCTCATCGTCGCCGATGCCTACGGCGCCCATCTCCTGCGCGAGGCGCCCGAGCACAAGCTCGCACCCGCCCGCCGCAAGACGCTGACGCGGCAGTTCGCCCGGCTGGCGGCCGACCGGCTCATGCAGGCCGAACTCGCCGCCCACGGAATGGCCGGAGCCTTCGGCGGTCAGGAAGCCGGCTGATCAGCGCGGCGCGCGCTTGGCGAGAATGCGCTGCAGGGTGCGCCGGTGCATGTTGAGCCGGCGCGCGGTCTCCGACACGTTGCGGTCGCACATCTCGTAGACCCGCTGGATATGCTCCCAGCGCACCCGGTCCGCCGACATCGGATTTTCCGGCATCTCCACCTTCTCGCCCGGCTCGCGGGTGAGTGCGGCGAAAATCTCGTCGGCATCGGCCGGCTTGGCGAGATAGTCGATGGCGCCGAGCTTCACCGCGTTCACCGCGGTGGCGATGTTGCCGTAGCCAGTCAGCACGATCATCCGGGTGTCCTCGCGCACCTTGCGGATCGCCTCGATCACGTCCAGCCCGTTGCCGTCGCCCAGGCGCATGTCGACGACCGCATAGTCGGGCGGCGTGGCGCTGGCTTTCGCCAGTCCGTCGGCGACCGTCTCGGCGATGTCGACGGTAAAGCCGCGGCTTTCCATGGCGCGCGCAAGGCGGCGCACGAACGGCCCGTCGTCATCCACCAGAAGCAGGGTGGACCCCGGTGCGACGGTGCTGACTTCGTTGTTGCTCTCTTCCATGGCGATCACCTTGTACGGACTTTGACGATTAATGAGTTAACCCTGGCCGGTATTGTCCCGCTTGCGGCCCGATGTCCATTCTTTCGCGCGGCCACGCGATGGTCACCCGCGCGCCGTGCTCCGGTCCTTCTGCGTTCTCGAAGCTCAGTTCGGCGCCGGATCGCTCGAGCAGCGTCTTGGCGATGAACAATCCCAGCCCCAGACCTCCGGCGCCCTGCCGTTCGCTGCGGTCGCGACTGCGGCGGAAGGGCAGACCGATCCGCGCGAGCGTTTCGGGCGAAAAGCCCGGACCGTCGTCGGAAACGGTTATGACCACCGACTGGCGGTCGTGGAAGGATCGAACCTCTACCCCTGATTTGGCGAAATCCACGGCGTTTTCAAGGATGTTGCCCAGGCCGTAGAGGATGCCGGGGTTTCTCAGACCCACCGGTTCGCGCGTGCCGTCGCCCTCCCGCTTGACCGTGATGGCGATGCCGAACTCGCGGTGCGGCTCGACGATCTCCTCGATCAGCGAATCGAGCGGCAGGAGCCGCATGTGCTCTTCCTCGGTGGTGGACAGGCTCGACAGCCGGCGCAGGATGTCGCGGCAGCGCTCGGCCTGGCTGAGGAGAAGCTGGACGTCTTCGGCATAACGCGGATCGCCGGCGAGCGCCTTCTGCATCTCCTTGGCCACCACCGAGATCGTCGCCAGCGGGGTGCCGAGTTCATGCGCGGCAGCCGCCGCCAGTCCGTCGAGCGCGGAGAGATGATGCTCGCGCTGCAGAACCAGTTCGGCCGATGTCAGTGCGTCGGCCAGTTCATTGGCTTCCGCCGAGACCTGATAGGCGTAGATCGCCGCAAAGGCGGTTGTCGAGACGATGGCGATCCAGTTGCCGGCGATCAGCAGGAAGGGGATCTCGAGCGTCACGCCGGGATGCCAGGGAAGCGGCAGCGAGAAGTAGGAGATGACGGTCAGGCAGGTCAGCGCCAGGCCGCCCAGTCCGAGCGTGTAGGGAACGGGCTGCGAGGCCGCCGAGATGATCACCGGCACGCAGACCAGCACCGAAAACGGGTTGGCGATGCCCCCGGTCATGAACAGGAGGCTCGCGAGCTGGATGACGTCGAAGGAGAGCACCGCCGTCGCACCCGCCGGCGGCAGGTGGTGGCTCGGCGGAAACCGGACGCTGAGGAAGATGTTGAGCCAGGCCGAGCATGCGATCATGACGAAACAGAACAGCTCCGGCATCGGGAAGCCGTAGCCGTGGGCGACAATGACCACGGCCGCACTCTGCCCGGCCACCGCCAGCCAGCGCAGCCGCGTCAAGGTGCTCAGCCGCAGCCTGTGGCGGATCGCGCGATTGTCGACAAAGGGCTCGTAATTCGTCATCTCGAAACGGTCTTATCCCGCAAGCGGTGAAATGTAATCGTGTTCTCGCATTTATTCCTTTTACGCGCCTAATCCCGTCGCGGTTTGGCGCGACGGGTGGGCGCAGCCTCTTCCGGCCGTTCGGGCCATTCGTGTTTCGGGTAGCGGCCGCGCATGTCGGACCGCACGTCGGACCAGGATCCGCGCCAGAAGCCCGGCAGGTCGCGGGTGGTCTGTATCGGCCGCTGCGCCGGCGACAGGAGTTCAAGCAGCAGCGGCACCCGCCCCCCGACGATCGCCGGATGGACCTTCTCGCCGAAGAGCTCCTGCACCCGGATCGCCAGAACGGGTTCGTCGCCGTCATAGCGGATCGGCACGTGGGACCCGGTCGGCGCTTCGTAATGGGTCGGCACCAGCCGGTCGATCTCGCCAGCCCGCTCGTAGCCGATCCGTGCCTTCAGCGCCTCGTAGAGCGTGTCGGCGCCAATCCGGCGAATGTTGCTTACACCTGCCAGGAACGGCCCGAGCCAGTCGCCGACCTCGGCCGAAAGCGCCGCGTCACCCATGTCCGGCCAGTCCTCGCCCTCCGTGCGACGCAGGAAACCGACGCGTTCCCTCAAATGCTCGGCAGCTTTCGAGAATGGCAGTTGCGCAATGCCGGTCTGGCGCAACCCGTCCAGGAGAGCCGCCTGCACCCGGTCCGGATCCGGCTTCTCGACCGGTTTTTCCGAGAGTACGATCGCGCCCAGCCGGCGGGTCTTGCGCGCCCGCACGCCGCCGCTTTCGGCGTCGAACCGGTACTCCTCGCTCTCTTCGGCGCGAGACAGGATGGCTTCGAGATCCGCGCCCGCCAGTTCGGCCGCAGCCATCACCCGAGACCGCGCCGCCCGACCGGTCAGGTCGGCGACCACGATATAGTCTGCGCCTGCCAGCCGCTCGGTCTCGTCGATCTCGCAACCGCGACCATTGGCCATCACGAAGCGCCCGCGTCCGCCGCGCTGCCGGGCGATTCGGTCGGGAAAGGCGACCGCCAGATGGGCGCCGGCAAGATCGCCTTGCGCCATTGCGCGCTCCTTCCCGCCGACCATGCGGGCGGCGAGCGACCGCGCCGCCTTGGCGCGCTGAGAACTGTCGCGCAGGAAACGCGTCAGCCGGTCGTCGAGATCGGTGGAACGCCCGCCGAGCCCCTGTTCCGTCAGCAGCACGGCGATCGCCGCCGCCGTGAAGCCGTCGCCGCCTTCGCGCGCCTCCGCCACCATGGCCGCCAGCCGCGGCGGCAACGGCAGGGCGCGCATCACCTGGCCGCGCTCGGTGATATGGCCGGTCTCGTCGAGCGCACCGAGCGAAACGAGCAGCTTGCGCGCCTCGGTAACGGCGGCTTCCGGCGGCGGGTCGATGAATTTGAGATCGCGCGGATCGCCGACACCCCAGGCGGCACAGTCGAGTACCAGTCCGGAGAGATCGGAGGCGAGGATCTGCGGCTCCGCGAAGGCGGGCAGCGCGACTGTCTGTCCCGGATGCCAGAGCCGCACCGCGATGCCCGGTGCCGTTCGCCCGGCGCGACCAGCGCGCTGGTCCGCCGAGGCGCGCGAGGCCCGCACCGTCTCGAGCCGGGTGATCCCGGTATCGGGTTCGAGTACCGGTTGCCGCACCAGCCCGGAATCGACGACGATCGTCACGCCGTCGATGGTGATCGAGCTTTCGGCCACCGGTGTCGCCAGCACCACCTTGCGGCTATCGGGTTCGGCCGGCCGGATCGCCCGGTCCTGCTCCTCGCCGGACAGCCCGCCATAGAGCGGATGGACGGAGGTCTTAGGGGCGAGCGTGTCGCCCAGCATGTCCGCCACACGCAGGATCTCGCCCTGGCCCGGCAGGAAGGCGAGGATAGAGCCCTCCTCCTCCGCATGCAGCCGGCGGATGGTGCGGACCATCGTCTCCTCGATCCGTTCGCCGCCGGGCCGGTCGGCGTGGCGGATGTCGACGGGAAAGGCGCGGCCGGCGCTTTCGACGATGGCGTCGGTCTCCATCAGGTCGGCCACACGTTCCGTGTCGAGCGTCGCCGACATGACGAGGATGCGCAGCTCCTCGCGCAGTCCCGACTGAATGTCGAGCGCCAGCGCCAGCCCGAAATCTGCTTCCAGCGCGCGCTCGTGGAATTCGTCGAAGATCACGCAGGAAATGCCCGAAAGTTCCGGATCGTCGAGCGCCATGCGGGTGAACACGCCTTCGGTCACCACCTCGATCCGCGTCTTCGCCGAAACCCGGTTGTCGAGCCGCATGCGATAACCGACGGTTTCGCCCGCCTGTTCGGAGAGCATCGCCGCCATTCGTCGGGCTGCGGCGCGGGCGGCGAGCCGCCTGGGTTCGATAAGGATGATCCTGCCGGTACACCAGGCCGCCTCGAGCATGTCGAGCGGCACCAAAGTCGTCTTGCCGGCTCCCGGCGGGGCGGCGAGCACTGCGCGCGTCGTCGCCGAAAGCGCCGCCCGGAGCGCAGGAAGCGCCTCATGGACGGGGAGCGTCGTGAACCTGTCGGCGATCCGGTTCATGCCGCCCCGACTTCGATGATCCGGCCGCGCGCCGCCTCTGCATCGGCCGCGTCATGGGTGACGAGAATGACGGGAAGCCCGGCCGCACGGGCCTGCTCGAATACCATCTCGCGCACCTGGTCGCGCAGCGCCGTGTCGAGCTTGGAGAAGGGTTCATCGAGCAGCAGAAGGCGGGGTTCGGAGACCATGACCCGCTGCAGCGCCACCCGCGCCTTCTGTCCTCCCGACAACGTATCGGGATCGCGGTCGCCGAAGCCTTCAAGCCCCACCCTTTCCAGCGCGGCAATGGCGATGTCGCGCCGCTCGCGCCGGCTCGAAACCGATTGCGGAACGGCGATGGCGATATTGTCGCGTACGCTCAGATGCGGAAACAGCAACGGGTCCTGGAACAGGATGCCGGCGCGCCGCGCCTCGGCGGGCAGTTCGGTGAGGTCGGTCGTTCCGGCCCACACCTTGCCGGCGGCGGAGAAGACAGGATCCAGAAAACCGGCGACATAGGCGATCAGGGTCGACTTGCCGGAGCCGGACGGCCCCATGACGGTCAGCACGTCTCCCGGCTTGATTGTCGCATCGACCGCGATCAGGTCGCGACCGCCGAGCGCAATCGAGATGTGTTCGAGCCGCAGCCCCTCCGCCGTCGTCATGTCCGCTCCGTTCACACGCGCAAGCCGCGCCGGTTGCGCAATAGCAAGCCGGGCAAAGCGGTGGCAATCGCGAATGCGAGGAAGGGCAGCACCGTCTGCAGGAAGGCATAGACGCCGATGACGCGGCGGTTGCCGCCGGCCGACAGCGCCACCGCCTCGCTGGTGATCGTCGTCAGTCGCCCCGCGCCGATCAGCACCGTCGGCAGATACTGCCCTATCGAGACCGCGAACCCGACGGCGAACGCCGTCAGGATGGCGCGCGACAGCATCGGCAGCCGGATGGTGAACACCGTGCGTACCCGCCCCATGCCGAGGCCCGCCGCGATCGTGTCGTAGCGCCGGTCATAGCTGCGCCATGGATCGGACAGCGACAGGAAGACATAGGGGAGCACGAAGACGAGATGGGCGAGCACCAGACCGGTAATGCTACCGTCGAGCCCGCCGAGGATCGCCAGGTACTGCATGCCGAACAGGAAGGAGATCTGCGGCACGATCAGCGGCAGATAAAGAAGCATCAAAGCCCGTGTGCCGCCGCTGCGCCGGGTCTCGTTTTCCCGTTCGAGGCACAGGAGCGTAAGCAGAACCGCGATCCCGGCCGAAACGGCCGCCACGACCAGCGTCACCGTCAGCGGTTCGACGAAGCGTGGCAGCGCCCGCATCCAGGATCGTGCGGTGAGCGACTGCGGGACCGCGTCGGGAAACTGCCAGAGCCCTGCCACCGACCAGAGGCCGAGGACGGCGAT
>CAZEJG010000031.1:0-40491 GCA_964511625.1 uncultured Hoeflea sp. | reverse complement strand
CGATCATCTTCATGCTCAGCCAAATGCCGCTGATGATGCGCCATGCCTTGCCCGAGGAGGGCGAAGGAGAAACGCGCAAATAAAAAAGTTTAGGACGCAGAGCTTCGGTGCGTCAGAATTTTGTGATCACCGACGATTCTTCGGCTTTCTGGCTCTTGGCGGCCTCCAGGGTCTCCGCGACCTCTTTGCGCACCTCCAGGATACGGCTCGTGTCGTAAAGCAGGGTCGCCGATCCGTGTTCATCGACGATCGCGGTCAGTACAACGCCGCAATCTGCTTTCACTTCTCCCGTAATCAGCATCGGAGCCCCCTCCTTTCGCGCCAGCCCGCCGCGATGCGACAGGTAGAGCGAACGGTTTGCCTGAAGATAGCAGTCGGAATCACTCACCTTGCCGGCCACTCTCTTTCTGGAGTCGGGATTGATGATCCAGGCGAATGTGGTGGCGCCGCGATGATAGCTGTGGGTGTAATCCGGTTCGCCGTATTTGCCGGCAAGTGCGGCCGCAATGCCGTCCACGTCGAGGGTCTTGTCCTCGTAGTTCTGAACATTGCCGATGGCGAGGACTTCGCCATTTTCCTGCCCCGGCGCGGTCAGGAGGACGAAGACCATTTCGTTCCCGTTGCGACCGAGCCGGAACAGTTCCAGCCCGTCAGTCAACCGGTAGGGGTGCGGAACCGTGCTGCCGATTTTCTGCCGGGTGAGACCGCTTTCCGCTGCGGAAGCCATTTCGGCAGCCTCTTCCAGTGTCATGCCGAGGCGAATCTGGCGGATATCAACGGCTTCATAGTCGGGATTGGCGGTGGCATCCTGCCCTGTCGAGTTGGTGCCGAAAGCGTAAACGGCGGCCTGATCGCCTCTCCCGATTGCAACCGACCGAGGTGACACCGAAATGACCATGACCGGCCTGTCCGTCCGGTTGCTGGCGTCTGCAACAACCTGCATGGCATTGACGTCGAGGTCGATATAGCCCGGATAATGGCCGTATTCATCCGCCTGTGCGTTGGTCGGGAAAGGAAAGGCCACGCCGTACCACTCCTTCTCCACGGTATTGACGAGGACCACCGGCATAAATGATTCATTCTGGACGAGGTATTGGTCTATTCCTTGCGGGACCGATCGTCTGGCCGCTTTCAGCGGTTCGGCGCTCTGCCCCAAGTTCCGCTTGAAATGTGTATCGAGATTGATTTCCAACCCGGCGTCGGAACCCCGCTCGGCACGCACTCCGCCGGCCATCCTGATGGTGGAAAAGTCGGCTTTCTCGGCCATCGCCCTGTAGATGGACTTGAATGTTTCGTAGTCTCGTTCGTCTGCCCTGGTATCCCCGTTCAGGAGTCCCTTGGGGATGAAGCGCTGCACGAACAGCTTTTCCTCGCTATACTTCCGCTCGGCTTTCAGCCGCCGTTCGAAGGCCTGGACCAGGAAACCTTGATCCTCGAGGATTTTCGGCTGCGTCTTTGCCACCCATAGAAAGGCCGTATCGGGCGTGAGCGGAACAGGTCGAGCGGGGTCGATCATGTCCGAGACAGTGGCTGGCGACGGCCAGCCGTTGCTGACGGGAATTTCGGCGATCAATTCCTTAAGGTCGATATCGGCAAATAGCGCAGCGCGTTTGGCCTGAAAATCGAACAACAGGCGCTCGTTTACGACTTTCGGAGACGGAAGATCCGCAAAAACTGCGAGATAGATATACCGGTACCCTCGGTTGGCCTTCTTGTTTTCCAGTAGATTGGCCAGTTGCTCCGCCTTTTCCGGCGGTACTTCGAGTATGTCCGGATAGTTCTTGAAATTTGATCGCGATTGCTGCGGACGCAACATATCGTAGCGGAACTTGATGTTGAAATTCTGGAAGACGCCCGCGTTGCCCGCCGTAACGCCTGAATCCTCCCAGTCGATCAGAAAACCCTCGCGATCGAAATCATAGTCACGAACCACAGCTTGGGTTATCTCGACCACCGGCAGTGGGAAACCTGGCGACTTGGCGAGTATCTTTTCGCTGTATTCCTCGCGCATCAGCCGTTTGGCGGCATGCTGTTCAAATTCGTTGAGCGCCGCGTAGCCATTCTCCAGAGCGTAGGGGTCAAGCGAGGGAAACAGTGCCTTGCCCTTGCTGATAACTTGCTTGTCGGCCGTGCTTAGCGTGGCGTCCGCATAGAGGAGAAGAAGTTCGTCGTCATCCAGGAGAGACGGATTGCCATTCAGGTGGCTCAGAAGCTGCAGCTTGTTCCACCGCTCGGCGTTCGCCTTCTGCTCCGCGACGGATAGCGGGATACCGAAACCGTTGAAGTTGTCGAAGTGCGTCAGGTGCCCCTGAGTCAGCGGAATGTCCAGCCATCGTGCATATTCAGTAGGCGTCTCGCTTCCGCTGGCAACAGCGTTGCCTTCTTCTCCGGCGAGAACCCAGGTGAAAAGCGCAGTCGGCTCGGTCACCCCGGAGCCCTTCCTCGGCTTGATGAGAATCTCCGCCGCATCAAGGCTGGCGATCGCTTGAAACCGACCTTCCCTGTCCTGACTCGTGAGTGTCGGCTGCACGCCCTGCAAGGTGATGTAAACCTGCATTTCGAGTTCATTGTAGGGATTATCGTTCAGTAAGGTCGCAATCTCTCGTGCGCGCTGCTCGCCGACGGGTATATGGCTTACATCCGGCGCGTTCGGAAACACGAACTCGATCGATCGTCGCACATGATCGAGATAGAGTGTCAGAGATTCCAGATTGGAAACTGCGCCGGACGTATCTCTTGTGCTGCCTAGGGGGATGCCTTTGGCGGGGTCGTAGTCCGTGGTCCGCAGGCGTACGGGCAGAGCCGTATGGAATTTCAGTGGCGCGGCGGTCGCGTTGGCCTGAATCACCTCACGCAGGCTGTTAATGGCGTCCTTCCGGTCGAATTCCGTTCCCCCATAGAACTTCAATGTATCCGGCGTGGAGGCGCTGCCCCTCTTCCCGTAGGCATATTGGGGAAACTCGGTCTTGATCCACGTCTCGGCGGCTCTACGCTCATCGAGATAGTCCGGCTTTGCCGCCAAAGCCCGGCGGCTGATTTCCAGCTGGAGATTGAAGCCCGTGTTCTCGGCGGAGGGGGCGTAGTCCGACTTGGTGAAATCGCCGGAGGAAGTATCAGCCGAGCCGTCCGTCTGGGCGGGTTCCTTCGCGCCGAGACTGTCGAGCAGTGAAGCTCCGGCGCCGGCATTCGCACTTTCCATATCGACGCCCATGGTCTTAGCGACGAGATCGAAGGCCTCCCCGGCGGAAACGGTGTCCGGGTTGCGGCCCTGTTTGCGCAGAAAGCTACGGACGGCGAGATCGGTCGCTTCGTTGTATGAACCGTCGATGTCAGACCTGTACAACCCCAAGGCTCTCAGATTGGTCTGGAGCGTACGGATTTGCTGGGAGGTGAGCTCGTTTCCCGCAGCGGCATTGGACGCCTCGGCCGCGGCGCCTGCGTTTAGAAGCATATCGAGCTGGCTGGCCGTAAGGAAGCCGGTGGCATTTTGGTTGCTGCTTCTTTGAAACGCGGAAATGGCTTTCCGAGTGCCCTGACCAAGGATACCATCCTCTTCGCCCGCATCGAACCCGAGGAGGTTGAGAGCGTGCTGAACCTGTCGCCGTGTCTCACGCGACATTCGTGGCTCGTTCACCCTCTCCGGGGCTGTATGCGTGGAAGCGGGTCGCTTCTGCTGGAGTGCCCGGTCAAGCTCTTTCGCGGCTCGCTCGAACAAATTGGTTGCATGTACGGGCGTAAACAAGCTGCTCGAGAAGAACGTGGCCGCGGCAAGGAGATTAATTAAGGAACGCATGGCAAATCCGATAATTTTTGTCGAGATATCTATGGCTTATGAACGAAATGTATCCCGCGTTTGGTATTGGCGACGACGGAAGGCTGTGCCGTTGTTTCAAAAATGTACAAAGCGGGTAGTTCTTAAACAACAAGTTTCTCAGGGTAAATTTCCAATTGGTTAAGATGAAAGAGAAGACGAGATGACGGTCTATCGCGGCGGGTGCCTGTGTGGCGCGGTGCGTTACGAATGCACCGAGGTGCCGATCAACGAGCGCGTCTGCCATTGCCGGCTCTGCCAGAAGGCTATCGGCGCGGCCTTCAACGCCCGGCTTCTGTTCCGGATCGATGATCTCGTTATGACGGGTGACGTAAACTGGTTCGCCTCGTCCGACGCCATCGACCGCGGCTCCTGCCCGAAATGCGGCACCACGCTGTTCTCGCGCCGCGTGGCAAACGGCGCCGTGGGCGTGACGTCGGCAACGCTCGACGACCCGGCGCTCTTCAAGCCCGACATGCATATCTGGTTGTCGTCGAAACAACCCTGGGTCCAGCTCAACGACGGCATGGCCGCCTATGCGGAAGGTCCGCCGGCCTAGTTACTTCGCCGCGTGCTCGGCGATCAGCGGCTCGAGCTTTTCCTCGATGACCTCCTGGGTGAACGGGCCGATCTGCTTGAACAGGATCGTGCCGTCCGGGCCGACCAGATAGGTCTCGGGAATGCCGTAGACGCCCCAGTCGATGGAGGCCTGGCCGCGCGGGTCGGTGCCGACGGCGGCGTAGGGATTGCCGAGTTCGCCAAGGAAACGCAGCGCATTCTCGGTCTTGTCCTTGTAGTTGATGGCCACGACCTCGATGCGCGGATCCTTCGACAGTTCGAGCAGGAACGGGTGCTCCTGCCGGCATGGCACGCACCAGGAGGCGAAGACGTTGACCAGCGCCAGCTTGCCGCCGATTTCCGCGTCCGTGAGCGCCGGAACCTGAGCGCCGTCGCGGCTCAGCCCCTCGAGCGGCGGCAGGTCGAGCGACGGCGCCTTGGTGCCGATCAGCACCGAAGGCACCTCGCTGGCATCGCGGCCGGAGACGAGCTGCATGTAGAAGAAGATGGCCAGCACGGCAAAGACTACGAGCGGCAGGAAGGCGAAGACGAAACGGCTGCGTCCGGCCTTCGCCGGCGGGGCGTCGTCCGCGCCGTGGCGGTGTTCGGTGTCGTCGGCGCTCATTTCGATGCGGCGTCCCGGTCGGCCGAGGAGCGGCGGCGGACGCCCTGGGCTTCCAGTTTGGCGAGGTCGCGCCGGCGGCCGCGGCCGTCGAGCCAGATCGCCAGTGTCAGCCCACCCACGAGCAGGACGGCGGCCGCGTATGAGAGCGCGACATATGTCGCATGGGTCATCATGACTTGGCCCCAATCCTGCGCGCCGCGGTCTGGCGCATGATGGTCACCCGGCGGCGCCAGATCTCGTTGCGCATGGCGGTCAGATGCAGCGTGAAGAACAGAAGCGTGAAGCCGATCGCCATCACCAGAAGCGGATAGAGAAGCGAGGGATGGATGGTCGGGCCGTCGGCGCGGAAGACGCTCGCCGGCTGGTGCAGCGTGTTCCACCAGTCGACCGAGAACTTGATGATCGGGATGTTGATGAAGCCGATCAGCACGAGGACGGCGGTCACCCGCGCCGAGCGGACGGGATCGTCCATGGCGCGATCGAGCGCGATCAGGCCGAGATACATCAGGAACAGCACGAAGAAGGAGGTCAGGCGCGCATCCCACACCCACCATGCGCCCCACATGGGCTTGCCCCAGAGGCTGCCGGTGATCAGAGCGAGAGCGGTGAAGATCGCGCCGATGGGCGCGGCGGCCTTGATCGAGACGTCGGCCAGCGGATGACGCCAGACCAGCGAGCCGATGGCCGAGACCGCCATGATCGAATAGCACATCATGGCGAGCCAGGCCGACGGCACGTGGATGAACATGATGCGCACGGTCGAGCCCTGCTGATAGTCCTCGGGCGCCGTGAAGGCCATGTAGAGGCCGATCACCAATGCAATGGCGGAAAGAGCCGCGAGCCAGGGAATGAGGCGTCCGGCGAGGCCGATGAAGCGCGTCGGATTCGCCAGGCTCGTCAGCCATCCTGCGGTGGGTGTGGTCGATTCACTCATTGCGATCCTGCGGCGTCGTGCGGGGCCGTTTTCTCCACCCAAGGCGGTGCGGATGGAGGCCGATGAGCCAACTATCTAAGCCATCCGGGCGGTCATCACAATGATTTCGGTCAATGCCGGAGACTGTCAATCCGCCGCAGCCCTGAGTGCCAGCGCCGCCGCCAGCGGGCCGATGACGGCGAAGAACAGGGTAATCGCGCACAGGATCAGGAAGGGCGGCATGAAGGGATCGGGGTCGGTTACGGCGGCATAGGCGGCGCTGACGCCGAAGATCAGCACCGGCACGGCGAGCGGCAGGATCAGCACCGAAACCAGAAGCCCGCCGCGCGGCAGCGAAACGGCGATGGCCGCTCCGGCCGCGCCGATCAGCGCGACGGCCGGTGAGCCGACCAGGAGGGTGACCAGAACGGCGCCGGACGCCGTCAGGTCCATGTTCATCATCAGCGACAACAGCGGCGAGACGATCACCAGCGGCAGACCGGTCGCCACCCAGTGGGCGGCGGTCTTGACGAGAACCGTCAGCACCAGGCCGGCAAAATCCTGCATCAGCAGGATATCGAGAGAGCCGTCGTCGCGGTCCGCCTGGAAGAGCCGGTCGAGCCCCAGCAGCGAGGCCAGGAGCGCGCCGATCCAGAGGATGGCGGGGCCGATTCGCGACAGGAGGTTGAGGTCGGGGCCGACGCCGAAGGGGATGACGGCGACCACGGCCATGAAAAACAGAAGGCCCAGCATGGCGGTGCCGCCGGAGCGGCCCGCGATCCTGATCTCGCGCAGGAAGAGAGCGGTCAAATCCAAGCCTCCGCCGGGCCGTCGGCCGGTTCGTCCGCCCGGGTCATTTCGAGATTGCCGACGCCGGCGATGTCGAGCGGCAGGTGGGTCGCGGCGATCATCATGCCGCCGCTCTTCAGATGGGCCGAGGCGAGTTCGCCGAAGAGCTTGTCGGAGCGCTTGTCGAGCGCGGCCGTCGGCTCGTCGAGAAGCCAGAGCGGCCGGTGGGTCACCAGCAGCCGGGCGAGCGCGATTCGGCGCTGCTGGCCGGCCGAGAGGTAGCCGAAGGGCAGGTGGCCGATGCCGTCGAGTTCCACGGCGGAAATCGCTTCGGCGACGGACAGGCCTTTCTCGGTTTCATCGGCATGGAACGATTTCCAGAAGGCGAGGTTCTCGGAAACGGTGAGCTCGCGCTTCATGGCGTTGCGGTGGCCGAGATAGTGGATCGCGTCGACGGCCGGGACAATGCTGTCGGCGTTGTGAACCGCGAAACGTCCCGCATCGGCGGGCAGCAAGCCGGCCAGGATGCGCAGAAGCGTCGACTTGCCCACGCCGTTGGGGCCGGTCACGGTCAGGCCCTCACCGGGGCCGAGTGTGAAACCCACACCGGAAAACAGCAGGTTCGCCCCCCGCCGTCCCGCCAGATTGTCCGCAATTGCCCGCATCGTCTCCCCGGATATTCCCTTCGGCCTCTCGCGATCGGGGCCGCAATCGAAGCGCCGCCGCAGCCCTCGATCTCATACCCAAGTCCAAATGCCAAATCGACAATAAGCTCTGGATCGGTTTTGTGAAATTATCTATAAGGCCAGCAACACGCCAGCGGCCGGCGTGAATGTCATTCAGAGCCGAACATGGCGGTCTTCCCACCGCCACGGGCGGACAGCGGAAATGGTCGTACCCGCACCCTCGTCGCGTTGATGCGCGGCAGGTGTTCGCCCCGTGATCCAGCCGGATCCGGAGTTTCGGTCGAACAATTAGAAAGCGGGTAGCAAGTGGCCAACTCACTCGACAGCTTCAACTGCCGGTCCACCATGACGGTGGATGGCAAGGAGTACACCTATTTCAGCCTGGCAAAGGCCGAGCAGAACGGACTGAAGGGCATTTCCCGACTGCCCTATTCGATGAAGGTCCTGCTCGAGAACCTGCTGCGCAACGAAGACGGCAATTCGGTCAAGAAGGCCGATATCGAGGCCGTCGCCGCCTGGATCAACGACAAGGGCGAAGCCGGCTACGAAATCGCCTATCGCCCGGCCCGCGTTCTGATGCAGGACTTCACCGGCGTTCCGGCCGTGGTCGACCTCGCCGCCATGCGCGATGCGATGGTCTCGCTCGGCGGTGACCCGGAGAAGATCAACCCGCTGGTGCCCGTCGACCTCGTCATCGACCACTCGGTCATCGTCGACGAATTCGGCACGCCGCGCGCCTTCGCCCAGAACGTGGAGAAGGAATACGAGCGCAACGGCGAACGCTACCGCTTCCTGAAGTGGGGCCAGCAGGCGTTCAAGAACTTCCGCGTGGTGCCCCCCGGCACCGGCATCTGCCACCAGGTGAACCTCGAATATCTGGGCCAGACCGTCTGGACCAAGGAAGAGGGCGGCGAGACGATCGCCTATCCGGATACCTGCGTCGGCACCGACAGCCACACCACCATGATCAACGGCCTGGGCGTGCTCGGCTGGGGCGTGGGCGGTATCGAGGCCGAGGCCGCCATGCTCGGTCAGCCGATCTCCATGCTGCTGCCGGAAGTCATCGGGTTCAAGCTGACCGGCAAGATGCGCGAAGGCGTGACCGCGACTGACCTCGTGCTCACCGTCGTCCAGATGCTGCGCAAGAAGGGCGTGGTCGGCAAGTTCGTCGAATTCTTCGGCGACGGCCTCGACCATCTGACGCTCGCCGATGCGGCCACCATCGGCAACATGGGTCCGGAATATGGCGCGACCTGCGGCTTCTTCCCGATCGATTCGGAAACGCTGAACTATCTCAACATGACCGGCCGCGAATCCGACCGCATCGCGCTCGTGGAAGCCTATGCCAAGGAGCAGGGCATGTACCGCGAGACCGGTTCGGCCGAGCCGATCTTCACCGACACGCTGGAACTCGACCTCGGCGACGTCGTCCCCTCGATGGCGGGTCCGAAGCGTCCGGAAGGCCGCCAGTCGCTGGAAGATGTCGGCGCGCGCTACCGTGACGCCTTCGTCAAGGAATACCGCAAGGACGCTTCCGAACTCGACAAGCGCTATGCAGTCGAGGGTCAGGACTACGATCTCGGCCACGGCGACGTGGCGATCGCCGCCATCACGTCGTGCACCAACACCTCGAACCCGAGCGTGCTGATCGGCGCGGGCCTCTTGGCGCGCAACGCCAACCGCCTCGGCCTCAAGCAGAAGCCGTGGGTGAAGACCTCGCTGGCCCCCGGCTCGCAGGTCGTCGCCGAGTATCTCGAAAACTCGGGCCTGCAGAAGGAACTCGACCAGATCGGTTTCAATCTGGTCGGCTTCGGCTGCACCACCTGCATCGGCAATTCCGGTCCGCTGCCGGCGCCGATCTCCAAGACGATCAACGACAAGGGTCTGATCGCTGCCGGCGTGCTGTCGGGCAACCGAAACTTCGAGGGCCGCATCTCGCCCGATGTGCAGGCCAACTATCTCGCCTCGCCGCCGCTGGTGGTGGCCTATGCGCTCGCCGGCACCGTCAATACCGACCTGACCACCGAACCGCTCGGCCAGGACAAGGACGGCAAGGACGTCTATCTCAAGGACATCTGGCCCTCCAACGAGGAGATCCAGGAATACATCCTGAAATACGTCACCCGGGCGCTGTTCGCGACCAAGTATGCCGACGTGTTCAAGGGCGACGAGAACTGGCGGGCGGTGGAAGCGCCGCAGAGCCAGACCTATGCCTGGGACGACAACTCGACCTATGTGCAGAACCCGCCCTATTTCGTCGGCATGGGCAAGACGGCGGATGCGATCTCCGACATCAAGGGCGCGCGCATCCTCGGCCTCTTCGGCGACAAGATCACCACCGACCACATTTCCCCGGCCGGTTCGATCAAGGCACAGTCGCCGGCCGGCGCCTATCTCATGGACCATGGCGTGGGTGTCGCCGACTTCAACCAGTACGGCACGCGTCGCGGCAACCACGAGGTGATGATGCGTGGCACCTTCGCCAATATCCGCATCCGCAACCACATGCTCGGGCCGAACGGCCGTGAGGGTGGCTACACGATCCACTATCCCTCCAAGGAGGAGATCTCGATCTACGACGCCGCCATGCGCTACAAGGAAGAAGGTGTGCCGCTGGTCATCTTCGCCGGCGGCGAATACGGCAACGGCTCGTCGCGCGACTGGGCTGCCAAGGGCACCAACCTGCTCGGCGTCAAGGCCGTGATCGCCCAGTCCTACGAGCGTATCCACCGCTCGAACCTGGTCGGCATGGGGGTCGTTCCCTTCACGCTCGAAGAGGGCACGTCGTGGGAATCGCTGGGTCTGAAGGGTGACGAGACCGTCACCATCGAGGGTCTCACCGACATCAAGCCGCGCCAGAAGATGGTCGCCAAGGTGACCTATGCTGACGGCACGACCAAGGACGTGCCGATCCTCTGCCGGATCGATACGGCCGACGAGCTCGGCTACGTCAACAATGGCGGCATCCTGCAGACCGTGCTGCGCGACCTCGCCGCATAACGCGCGCGACATCGCAAGAAACACGACACCCGCCGGGGGCAACTCCGGCGGGTTTTCTGTTGCGTGCTGCTCCCCTTTTGTGATTCGGCGTTTTCCGAAATCTGGCCTATAAAATCCTATGGGGATTCAAACGTGATCGGTCTCACCTCAACGTGATTTGGACGTGTGTGGCGCGGGGGCGTAGGACAGGAGCGTTCCCGACGATCGAAACAGGTATCCGTGTCAGCAATGAACCGTAAAATTCCGCTTCTGCTTCTCTGTCTTCCGCTGGCGCTGGGGGTTCTTCCCGCCGCCGCGGGCGAGCTGCGCGGCGTGGTGGAGCTGTTTACCAGCCAGGGCTGTTCGAGCTGCCCCCCGGCAGATGTGGAACTTGGTCGGCTGACGCAGGAAGGCGATATCTTGGCGCTCTCCTATCATGTCGACTACTGGAACTATCTCGGATGGCAGGACACGCTGTCCGATCCCGCCAATTCCGAGCGGCAAAACGGCTATGCCCGCACGCTCGGCACCCAGTCCGTCTATACGCCGCAGGCGGTCATCAACGGTCGCGACCACGCCAAAGGCGCGGACGCCGCCGCCATCCGTGGTCTGCTTTCAAAATTCGAGACCAGCGGAACGGGGCTGACGGTGGATGTCGGACTGACGCGCAAGGAAGACATGCTCGAAGTGACGATTGCCGGGGCCCCTGACGGTGGCAAGGCCGAAATCGTCATGATCTATTTCGACAAAGCCACGACGGTCGAGATCAAGCGCGGCGAAAACCGCGGCAAGCGCCTGACCTACCACCATAGTGTCCGTGATCTCGAGATCATCGGCATGTGGACGGGGCAGGAGTTGCGGATCGATCTGCCGGGCACCGTGCTCGGCAACAATCCGGATCGAGGCTGTGCGGTGCTGCTGCAACGCATCGACGGCAAGGGTCGTCCAGCGGCGATCATCGGCGCAGCGATGCTCTCATCCGGTGCCGACGGCTGATCAAGCGCTTTTCCTGCTCAACGTGATACGGCCGACCGGATCAATCCCATACCGGCGACGGCAAACAGGGCGGCGACCGTTCCGTCTATCCAGCGGCGGAGCCGACGGTATGCTGCCATGACGCCCGAGAGCGAAAAGGCGAGGGCGTGGCCGGTATAGTTGAGACAACCGATCAGGATGCAGAGTCCCGTGGCCGCGACGAGCTGCATCGCGCCATGGCTGTCGCCGAGGCCCATCGACAGGGCCGCCATCCAGGCCACCACCGCTTTCGGATTGGAGAGATTGAGGATCAGGCCCCGCCGGAACAAGCGGTCGCGCCGCATCCGCTCGTCCATCCCGGGCCCCGGTCGAAGCGCCGAGCGCCCGGATGCGAAGGCAAGCCATAGCAGATAGAGGCCGCCGGCAATCTTCAGCGACGTCAAGACATATGCCGATCCCTGCAGCAGCGCGCTGAGCCCCGTCGCGGCGACCAGTCCCCAGAAGGCCAGGCCGATGGAAAGCCCCGCCCCGAAGCGAAGGCCGTCGGCGCGGCCGAAACTCATCGCAACGGTGGCGACGGCAATATTGGCAGGGCCGGGCGAGGCGGTCACGACGAGAAAGGCGAGGGCGACGGCAGCCAGATTTGCGAAGTCGATCATGTCCTGCACCGCATGGTTCGTGGACGCTTTGGCAGCGGCAGGCTGTTGAGCGTTCGGCCGCAGTTGCTTTATCAAGCCATGGCAGGAGTGGTGATGCAACGGGAATGTGGGTGGAGCCGGCCGCCGCTTCGCATCACGCGACAGGTACGAGGTCGCCAGCATAAAAAAAGACCGGCACTCTGGCCGGCCCTTAGTATCGGGGGTGTTGCCGCCCGCCGAACCGGGAAGAATCGGAGGGAACTAGACCCGGCTTGATATGGGTTCCGAGGGGGCTGGGGGGCAATTTGGCCGGAACCCTCAAGCCGGGTCTTGAGGCAACAAGGACAGAGTGTTCACGAATTCCGGCGGCGGTTGGGCTGAATTGGGGCGAAAATGCGCCTTCGTGCATATTTTCCCGCAGCGCCGGTAAAGTGAGGCTACCGATTGTTTCCGCCCGTGAACCCGCCACAGAAAATCACCGGTCAAAATCCATTGTGTGCGTGTCCGCCCGGTTTCCCCGCCACCCTTGCATTCCACAAATCATCCGGCACACTGTGAGGATTCGAAACCGCACGGAGACGACATGGCGGACAGAGGCAATTCCTATCTGGTGCAACAGGGTTCGGGCGCGGCCGATCTGGTCGATCTCAGCGAACATCGAAGACGCCAGAAGGTGCAGTTCGTCAGCTTCCACCGCCGCGATCTCGACCTCATCCTCAACCTCTACGGCCGCAAGGTCGCAGAGGGGGAATGGCGCGACTACGCCATCGACCATCTGAGCGACCGGGCCGTCTTCTCGGTGTTTCGCCGTACCAGCGAAGTGGCGCTGTTCCAGATCGTCAAGGATCCGTCTCGCGCCCGCAGGCAGGGCGCCTATTCGGTGGTCGCAGCCTCGGGTGCCATCCTCAAGCGCGGCCATGAACTCGCGCAGGTGCTCAAGGTCTTCGACAAGCCGACACCGCGGATCGTCTGATCCCGGCTCAGCGATAGAGCGTGCCGGGATAGGTTTCCGTATCGGGATCGGTGGACGCGCCCTCGCCGAGCGATTTCTCCATGAAGACGGTATCGAGCCAGCGGCCGTGCTTGTAGCCGGTGGCTTTCAGCGTGCCCTGATGTTCGAAGCCGGCCTTCCTGTGAACCGCGACCGAGGCCGGGTGGGCGCCGCCGATCACGGCGATCATCTGCCGGAAGCCGAGCGCTTCGCAGCGTTTCATCAGTTCGGCAAGCAGCGCCGAGCCGACGCCGCGCCCGCGCGCTGCCGGGGAAAGATAGATCGAATCCTCGCAGATCCAGTTATAGGCCGGCCGGGTGCGGAAGGCCCCGGCATAGGCGTAGCCTAGGATCACGCCATCGTCCTCGGCGAGGATATAGGGATAGCGGTTGCCGGTGATGCCCTCGAACCGCGCCGTCATCTCCGCAAGCGACGGCGCCGACAGCTCATAGGTGGCGACACCGTTGTCGACGCTCTCGGCGTAGATCTCGGTAATGGCGGGCAGGTCGGCGAGGGTGGCGTCTCTGATATGCATCGGCGGTGTCCGGAGGTTCGCGTGTTGCCGGACTTATGCGGCCAAATCCCCGGCCGGTAAAGAGCCTCCGAAAGGTGGCCCAAACAGAAAGGGCGGCCCGAAGACCGCCCTGTCCGTTAACCGATGTTCCGTCGCGATTACTCGCGGTTGCCCATGAACTGGAGCAGGAACATGAACAGGTTGATGAAGTCGAGGTAGAGACGCAGCGCGCCCATGATGGCGGCGCGGCCGGTCATGGTCTCGTCGGCTTCGACTTCGTAGTACATGTCCTTGATCGACTGGGTGTCGTAGGCGGTCAGGCCGGCGAAGATCAGCACGCCGATCGCGGAGATCGCGAACTGCATGGCGCTCGACTGCAGGAAGATGTTGACCACCATCGCGATGATCAGGCCGAACAGGCCCATCATCAGGAACGAACCCATCGCCGAGAGATCGCGCTTCGTCGTGTAGCCGTAGAGCGACAGGGCGCCGAAGGCGGCCGCGGTGACGAAGAAGGTCTGGACGATGCTCGTGCCGGTGAACACCAGGAAGATCGAGGACAGCGACAGACCCATCAGGCCTGCGTAGACCCAGAAGGCGGTCTGCGCAGCGGGCACGCTCATCTTCTGGATCCGGAAGCTCAGGAAGAAGACCATCGCCAGCGGGGCGAGCATGACCACCCACTTCAGCGGGGTGGCATAGAGCATGGTGCCGAACTGGGTGAGCTGTCCATTGGAGACGGCGGCGGCAAAGGTACCATAGGCGGCGACGCCGGTGATGGCGAGGCCGAGGGCCATGAGATTGTAGACCCGCAGCATGTAGGCGCGCAGGCCTTCGTCATAGGCTACACCGGCGGTCTGGCGGGGCGCGGTGTGGACGTTCGTATTGCGAAAGTCAGCCATTGTTTCCTCTATCAGCCCCGGATTGAACAGATGGGTATTCCCAGGTGCCGCTGCGGGGCTCAGCATCACTGACAACAATATGTGATGCCTGCCGATCTGCCGCAAGGTTATTCGGGTTCAATTTCGCGTCAGAAATCAGGGAAATGGCCGGTTTCGTTAATCCGGGGGCCGAATCGCGCCGATTCTTCAGAGTTCGCGCAGCATGGGTGCTGCTTTTTGTCCCAGCGGCGGCTCGGAGGAGCGCAACTTGTTAGCGGTAGGATTTTATCCTACTTTGTTCTGCGTCACAGGGCAGGAGCCAATCCGATGAGCGAGAAACTCAGCATCACGCTTCCCGCAGACATGGTGTCCGTGATCAAGGAAAGAGTGCGTTCGGGCGCCTATGCATCGACGAGCGAAGTGCTGCGTGAAGCGATGCGAACGTGGATGCGGCGCGAGGAGGAACACGAGGGCCGGATGAAGGCCATCCGCGCGCGGATTGACGCCTCCATCAGTGATCCCAGACCTTCGACGCCGCTCGACGACGTATTCGACGATCTTGAAGCCCGATATGCGCCAGACGGCCCGTCGAAGGGATGAAGCGGATTCCGGTCAAGCTCCGGCCGGCCGCCGTCGAGGACCTGATACAGATTGCGGACTTCATTTCCGACAAGAGCGGCATGCCCGGCATAGCCCTCGGGTTCGTACGCCGCATCCGCCAGCGTTGCCAATCCGTCGGTGACGCGCCGAACGGCGGTGCGCCGCGGCCCGATCTCGGGGAGGGGATTCGTCTCGTGCCATTCGAGAAGTCGGCCGTAATCCTCTATCGCGTCGTCGACGGCACGGTCGAAATCACGAATGTGTTCTATGGTGGGCGCGACTATGCGGCGCTCCTGTCGGGCATAGATCCTGACCCGGAACCCTAAAGTTCGCGCAGCATGGGTGCTGCTTTTTGTCCCAGGACTCGCCATGTGCCGGCGAGGCCGATGCCGATGGTGGTGACGAGGGCCGCGATGATGGTGGCGATCGCGATGGCCGGCACGAATTCCGACGGCAGCTGCATGATGCGGGCGAGCACGAACCAGGAGGCGAGCGCCCCGAAGGCGAGCGCGAAGAGCGCGGTAGACAGGCCGATGAGGCCATATTCCAGCGCATAGGCGCCGACGAGCGTCCTGCGGGTGGCGCCGAGCGTCTTCAGCACCACCGCATCATGGCCGCGGGCGCGGTTGCCGGCGGCGAGCGCGCCGGCGAGAACCAGGACCGAGGCGACAAGCGCGATGGCAGCAGCGGCCCGGATGGCAGTGCCGATCTGGCCGACGAGACGGTCGGCGAGTTCGATGGCGTCCTTGACGCGAACCGAGGTGACGGTCGGGAAATCTGTGGTGATCGCTCTCAGGAGCGTGCCTTCCTGCTCATTGGTGGCTCCGGGTTCGGTCAGCGTTGCCAGCCAGGAATGGGGCGCGCCGGCGAAGGCCGAGGGCGAGAAGACCATCACGAAGTTGATCGACAGCGACTCCCACTCGACCTCGCGGAGATTGGCGATCTTCGCGGTGATGGTCCTTCCAAGAACGGAGACCGACACCGTGTCGCCGACCGACAGGCCGAGTTCAGCGGCTTCCTCGGCGGAGAAGGACACCAGCGGTTCGCCGGTATAGTCCTCGGGCCACCATTCGCCCGCCGTCAGCGTCGCGCCTTCGGGCAGAGTGGGAGCATAGGTGATACCGCGGTCGCCGCGCAGCACCCAGCGGCCTTCCGGCGGCACGTTCTCGGCATTCGGCGTCTCGCCATTGAGCGCGACGATACGGCCGCGCAGCATCGGCACGGTCTCGACTTCGCCATCGGGCGCCAGCTCTGCAAGCCGGGCGCGGAAGGCATCGATCTCGCTCGCCTGGATATCGACGAAGAAGAAGTTCGGCGCGCGGTCGGGCAGGTTGCCGGAGATCTCGCGGCGCAGATTGGTGTCGATCTGCGCCAATGTGACGAGCAGCGCCAGCCCGAGGCCGAGCGACAGGACCACCGACGGGGTGAGCGCGCCGGGTCGGTGGATGTTGCCGATGGCGAGCCGCAGCGGCGTCGAGCGGACCGTGGGCGCGCGGCGGGCGATCGCCTGGACCAGCCGGCCCACGAGTTCGAGAACGACGAAGGCGGCGGCGACGGCCAGAAGGAAGATGCCGGCCATGCGACGATCGTCGGCGAACAGGACGGCTAGCGCGCAGAGCAGAACAAGCGCCGCGCCGGAGCCCAGAAGCCAGGGCCAGCGCGGCCAGGCGGTGCCTTCGAAGCTCAGTTGCCGGAAAAGCGCGGTGGCGGGAACGTCGCCGGCACGGCCCAGCGGGGCCAGCGCGAAGGCGAAGGCAACCAGCAGGCCGAAGACGGCCGCCTGGGCGAGGGCGGCGGGATAGATGGCCGCCTTTCCGGCCACTGGCAGGATCGCCGAGAGCGCGCCCGAGGCAAGGAACGGAATGGCCGCGCCGAGGACGAGGCCGGCGAGAATGCCCGCGGCAGCGATCAGCATGACCTGGATCAGGTAGACGAGAATGACGAAGCGCGAGGACGCGCCGACACATTTGAGCGTAGCGATGACACCGCGCTTGCCGTCGATGAAGGCGCGTACGGCATTGGCGACGCCGACGCCGCCGACGATCAGCGCGGTCAGGCCGACGAGCGTCAGGAATTGCGAAAAACGCTCGATGTTGTTCGACAGCGCCGGCGCGGCATTGTCGCTGGTGCGCACCGACCAGCCGGCCTCGGGGAATTCCGCCTTTGCGCGGTCGGCCACCGATCTCGCCGTCGCGCCGCCGTCGAGGCGGACACGGTAGGAGTATTCGACGATACTGCCGGGCCGGATCAGACCGGAGGCTTCCAGCGCCGGCATCGAGATCATCAGACGGGGCGCAAAGCCGAATCCTTCCGACAGGGCGTCGGGCTCGTTGGTGATCTGAGCGCGCAGTTCGAATTCGGCGCGCCCTACCGAAATGCGGTCGCCGACCTTTAGGCCAAGCCGTTCGAAGAAGATGGGGGCGGCGGCGGCGCCGTAAACTCCGTCCTGCTCCGAGAAAGCCGCCTCGGGCGTGATGTCGGGCGACAGCCCGAGCGATCCGTAGAGCGGATAAATGTCATCGACGGCCCGTAATTCGACAAGGCTCTGGTCGCTTTCGTCCAGGGTACGCGCCATCGTGCGCATGTTTGCGCCTTCGGTCACGGTTCCAAGCTCGCCCACAAACCGGTTTTCAGCGTCGCTGGCGGGCTGGCCGTTCGTTTCGAAGCGGATATCGCCGCCGAGGATGGTCCGGCCCTCGGCGCGGATGGATTCCGTCATCATGGTCGAGACGGAATTGACGCCGGCGATCGCCATGGTGCCGAGCAGCACGCAGGCGATGAAGATGTAGAAGCCGGAAAGTCCGCCACGCAGTTCGCGCAGCGACAGCCGGAGGGCAAGCGCGAAACCGGGACCGGACCCGGACGGAACGGTCACGCGGGAACCCGTGCGGGCGCTTCGGCGGTGCCGGCGCTGTCGTCGACGACCTCGCCGGACCGGACCGAGACCTGACGGTCACAGCGCGCGGCGAGTTTCTCGTCATGGGTGACGAGAATCAGCGTGCCGCCGCGTTCGGCCTGCTTGGAGAAGAGAAGATCGGCGATCTGGCGGCCGGTGTCGCCGTCGAGATTGCCGGTGGGTTCATCGGCGACGATCAGCGCCGGATCGGGGGCCAGCGCCCTGGCGATCGCCACGCGCTGCTGCTCGCCGCCCGACAGCTGTCCGGGGAAATGAGACAGGCGCTCGCCCAGACCCACGGCCTCGAGTTCTGCGCGGGCGCGTTCGAATGCGTCGCGACGGCCGGCGAGCTCCAGCGGTACTGCGACGTTCTCGAGCGCCGTCATGTTGGGGATGAGGTGGAAGGACTGGAAGACGATGCCGATGGATCTGCCGCGAACGGCGGCGAGATCGTCCTCGGCGAGATCGTGGAGCGGCTCGCCGGCGACGAAAATCTTGCCGCTGTCGAGCCGTTCGAGACCGGCGATCACCATCAGAAGCGTCGACTTGCCCGACCCCGAAGGTCCGACGATGCCGACGGACTGGCCTGCCTCGATTTTCAGGTCCATGCCTTTCAGGACACGGACCGAGGAGGCGCCGGAACCAAGGGTCAGGTCAGCCGATATGATCTCAACGATGGTTTCCGCCACGGTTCGGCTTCCTATATTGTCGGGGATACGGACCCGGATGCGTCTGCCGTCGAAGTTAGGAGTGGTTCCTTGCGATTTAAAGTCCTGCCCGCCCAAATCCTCGTGATCGCCGGCCTTCTGGTCGCCCTGGCGCTGCCGGCGCGGGCCGACACGATCAAGCTCGTCGGCTTCGGCGACAGCCTGATGGCGGCCTATGATCTCGCCAAGGAAGAGGGCTTTCCGGCGCGGCTGCAGGCCGCACTCAGGGAGCGCGGGCACGACGTCGAGATCGCGGATGCCGGCGTGTCCGGCGACACCACCTCGGGCGGATTGTCGCGGCTCGACTGGTCGGTGCCAGACGGTACCGACGGGGTCATTCTCGAACTCGGCGCCAACGACGCACTGCGCGGGATCGCCCCCGAAAAGACCCGCGAGAACCTCGAAGCCATGATCGAGCGGCTCAAGGAACGCGGCATACCGGTGCTGCTCGCGGGCATGCTGGCGCCGCCCAATATGGGCCCCGACTACGAGGACAAGTTCAATTCGATCTACCCGGAACTGGCCGAGAAGTACGACCTCGTCCTCTACCCCTTCTTCCTGGACGGAGTGGCCGCGGAGCCGGATCTGGTGCTGTCGGACGGCATGCATCCGAATCCCGCCGGAGTCGATGAAATGGTCAAACGTTTCGTGCCGGTGGCGGAGGAATTTCTGGGGCGGATCGAGGCATCGCGTCCACAGGAGGGCGCAGCGAATTAGGATGGTCGGGGCGAAATCGCTTGCCCCCTGGCGGCTGGCGTGATTCGCTCGGGATAACACGTTGATTCGGGGGATCTGGCCATGCCGAGGCTCTTTACCGCTCTCGAAATCCCGCCTGACGCGGCCCTGTCGCTGTCACTGCTGCGGGGAGGCCTGCCGGGAGCCCGGTGGATCGACGTCGAGAACTATCACATGACATTGCGCTTCGTGGGGGATGTCGACGGTCACGTCGCCGACGAACTCATCCACGCGCTCGACCGCATCGACCGCAGACCCTTCACGCTGTCGCTGAACTCGGTCGGGTCGTTCGGTTCGAAGAAGCCGCATTCGATCTGGGCCGGCGTCTCTCCCTCGCCGGAACTCATGGCGCTGCAGGCCGAGATCGCCCGCATCTGCGAGCGGCTAGGTCTGCCTGCCGATCCGCGCAAGTTCGCTCCCCATGTCACGCTGGCCAGGCTGAGAAACGCCCGCCTCGAGGACGTGGTCAACTATCTCCACGCCTTCGGCAATTTCCGCACAATGCCGTTCACGGTCGACCGTTTCGTGGTGATGTCGTCGAAGGATTCCGTGGGCGGCGGACCCTACATCGTCGAGGAGGCCTATCCGCTGACCGAGCGTCGGCCGTCGAACCATTTCTCGACGAGGGCCGAACTGCCCTCCACCAGCATCCGGTAGACCATTTCGAAGCCGTCGCCGGCTCCGTAATAGGGGTCGGGGACGTCCCGCGTCTCCCCAAGTGCGATCTCCATGAATAGATGGATGCGACCACGCGCCGCAGCCGGCGCGCGGGCCAGCAGGGTGTCGCGGTTGGAGCGATCCATCGCGAGAATCAGGTCGTGATCGCGGAAATCGCTCTCGTTCAGCCGGCGGGCGCGCTGGCCGGAGATGTCGAGTCCGTGGCGTGCAGCGGTCTCGATCGAGCGCGGGTCGGGCGGATCGCCGAGGTGCCATCCACCGGTGCCGGCAGAATCGACGCGGATATCGGCGTATCCCGCCTTTTCGAGCTGGTACCGGAACACCCCTTCTGCAAGTGGCGAGCGGCAGATGTTGCCCAGGCAGACGAAAAGAACCGAGGCCGGGGGCTTCGCCTTTGCGGCAACTCCACTATCTGTCATCGGGATCACCATTTTTCGAAGGAGGACCGTCATGCCGGCCGAAAAGCTCGATGCCGAAACCCTTAAAGCCAGGCTCGCCGAGACGCCAGAGTGGGAGCTCGACGTCAGCGGCAACGCCATCCTGCGCAAGTTCACCTTCAGGGATTTCTCGCAGGCCTTCGGTTTCATGAGCCGGGTGGCGCTGGCAGCCGAAAAGCTCGACCACCATCCGGAGTGGAAGAACGTCTACAAGACGGTCGAGGTGTCGCTGTCGACCCACGATGCCGGCGGTCTGACGGAGCTGGATTTCAAGCTCGCCAAGAAGATGGACGCCTTTGCCGGCGAGACGGGCTGAGCCTCGGTCGGGGTGCGACAATATTGATCGCGACGGTATCCGTGCCCATATTGAAAGCACCGCTGGTGGAAAGAAACGCTGACCAGGGATCAGGGAAGGAGTGACCCGCATGCCCGTATTGGACGGAGAAATTCTCCAGCCCGGAGACGCGCCGAACCCGGAGGACGAAAAATCCGTCCGCAAGGGGTTCTGGTCGACATTCGGAAAGGCCGCGGGCCGCATTCCCTTCGCGGAAGACGTGGTGGCCGCCTATTACTGCGCCTTCGATCCGCAGACGCCCAGCCGCGTGAAAGCGATCCTGATCGGAGCGCTGGCCTATTTCGTCTTCCCGCTCGACACCATCCCGGACATGCTCGCCATTATCGGCTTCGGTGACGACATCGCCGTGCTCACAGTGGCGATCTCGTCGATCCGTTCGCATATCACGGAGGCCCATCGCGATGCCGCAAAAGCGGCGATCAAGCGGATGGGCGAAGGCAAGTCACCGCTTCAGGCGCGATAACGTCAGACACCCTTGACGCCGACCCGCGCAAGATTCGCGCGCATGCGCGAAAAGGCGAGCCTTATCCGTGATTTGACGGTACCCAGCGGAAGCCCGGTTTCCGCCGATATCTCGCTGTGGGTCTTTCCCAGGAAGAACGCCAAGCGCAACAGCTCCGCCTGTTCCTCCGGCAGGCCGGTCAGTGCGGTACGGACCTGAGCGTCGCGATCTTCCGCCTCGAGCATCGTCTCCGCGGATTCGATCGGCTCGGGCATGATCATCGGATCGTCGAGGTCGGCCGAGCGCGTCTTCTCGCGCCGCAACGCGTCGATGCGGCGGTTGCGGGCGATGCGGAACAGCCAGGTCGACAGCGAGGACTTGCAGGGATCGAACAGCTCGGCGCGATGCCACAGGACGATCATGACTTCCTGGACGAGTTCCTCGGCCTGGGTTCCGGAGGCGCCGAGACGGACCAGATAGGATTTCAGGCGGGGGGCGAAATGGTCGAATATCTCCGTAAATGCGTCCTTGTCGCGGCCGACGGCCACGCGACGCGCCAGATCCGAGAAATCTCTATCCATGCCATTGGTCATAAAGCGCGTTTGATTTTCTCCGCCAGACACCATTAGGGCCGGTTTTCGCTGCCCGGTCAATCAAGTGGTGCAGCAGATGCGCTGCGTCCACCGGGAAAGCCTCGGTCAAACTCTTGCCCGATTCCGAATGTTACAGACTGTGACGACCAGAGAGGAAGCCATGGCCCGTCCGTGCCGCACATGTCCCGTTTTCGAGCGGAAAACCTGCGAGATTGACGATTTGGTAACCTGAATTAAGTCAAAATAAATCGATCGATCCGGGGCGAACGATCTTCCGCGCCGTCGGCGCGGTGCCGCCCTGAAAACTCACGACTACCGGTAGGACAGCTATGATTGGGAAATCCATTGCAACCGCGATCACGGTCCTCTTCGCCCTGACTGCGGCGGCGGCTGCGCAATCGCCGACCCGCATCAAGCAATTCGATGCCTGGGGCGCCTATTCGTACAATTCGGGCAACTCGAAGGTCTGTTACGTGCTTTCGGTGCCGACGGCCAAGCAGCCCGCGAATGTGGACCATGGCGATATCTTCTTTCTCGTCTCGCAGCGGCCGGGCCAGAACATCAGCTACGAGCCCCAGGCAATGATGGGCTATCCGCTGAAGGAAGGTTCGAAGGTCGAGGTCGACGTGGACGGCAGGAAGTTCAGCCTGTTTACCCGGGGCAATTCGGCCTGGGTGGAGAATGCCGCCGAGGAGCCGCAGCTTGTGGCCGCCATGCGCGCCGGATCAGCGATGACGGTCAAGGCGGTCTCGCGGCGCGGCACCAACACCTCCTACAGCTATTCGCTGAAGGGCGTGACCGCTGCGCTGAGCCAGATCCAGTCCTGCCAATAGGCCTGGAGCGACGACCGGCGAGACCGGTCGGCTTGCGGAACCTCCGCATGACCGCCAATGAAACAACAGCCGAGAGCCGCTGCATCCCAGCGGCTCTCGGCATTTCGCGTATACCCCGACCGGCCCGACGGGATGACCTGAGGGCCGAAAGCTGTTACAGGGGCGAAAACGGATCATGGATGCCATGGCACTTTCAATCGATATCGATCACAAGACCGACGCACCGGCCCGCGCGCCGGCCAAGCCAGTCGAGAAGACCGAACTGATCGGCCTCGACCGCGAGGAACTGGGTGCTGCGCTCGCCGGGCTCGGCATTCCGGCCAAGCAGGTCCGCATGCGCGTGAGCCAGATCTGGCACTGGCTCTACGTGCGCGGCGCGTCCGATTTCGCCGACATGCACAATGTCGCGCGCGATCTGCGCGAGCGGCTGGATGCCGCGTTCACCATCGCACGGCCGGAAATCATCGAGGAACAGGTCTCCACCGACGGCACCTGCAAGTGGCTGATGCGGTTTCCCTCACGCGGCGCCGGACGTCCCGTCGAGGTCGAGACCGTCTACATCCCCGAGGAAGGCCGCGGCACGCTGTGCATCTCGAGCCAGGTCGGCTGCACGCTGACCTGCACGTTCTGCCACACCGGCACTCAGAAGCTGGTGCGCAACCTGACGGCGGGCGAGATCCTCGCCCAGCTTCTGGTCGCGCGTGACCGTCTCGGCGATTTTCCGGACAAGGACACGCCGGCGGGCGCGATCGTGCCGGCGGAAGGCCGCAAGGTCTCCAACATTGTCATGATGGGCATGGGCGAGCCGCTCTACAATTTCGAGCACGTCAAGAAGGCGCTGTTGATCGCGTCCGACGGCGACGGGCTGTCGCTGTCCAAGCGCCGGATCACCTTGTCGACCTCGGGCGTGGTGCCGGAAATCTACCGTACCGGCGAGGAAATCGGCGTGATGCTGGCGATCTCGCTGCACGCCGTGCGCGACGAGTTGCGCAACGAGCTGGTGCCGATCAACAAGAAGTATCCGCTGGAGCAACTGATGGAGGCCTGCCGGGCCTATCCGGGGCTCTCCAATGCCCGCCGCATCACCTTCGAATACGTCATGCTCAAGGGCGTCAACGACAGCCTGCAGGACGCGCGCGACCTGGTGAAGCTGCTCAAGGGCATTCCGGCCAAGATCAACCTGATCCCGTTCAATCCGTGGCCGGGTTCGGCCTATGAATGTTCGGACTGGGAGCAGATCGAGGCATTCGCCGATTTCGTCAATCAGGCCGGCTATGCTTCGCCGATCCGGACGCCGCGTGGCCGCGATATCCTTGCTGCCTGCGGTCAGCTCAAGTCCGAATCCGAGCGCATGCGCAAGTCCGAGCGGCTGGCGCTGGAATCGATGATGATCGCCGGGCACGGCGCCGACGCATAAAAAATTCTTTCGGGCGATGTCGATCGGCTTGTCTTCCGTTCGTTACCGGTCAACCTTCGCGTTTGTGCGAAGGGGTAGCGAACAGGAGATGCCTCATGAAGTACATTGCACTGATCTATTCGGATCCCGCCCGGCAGACGCCGCCCGACAGCCCTGAGTTCGGCAAGATGATGGCCGGCTACCAGGTCTGCAACGAGACCTACGCCAAGGACGGGGTCTATGTGGCGGGCGACGCGCTGCAGCCGGCCAGCACCGCCACCACCGTGCGGGTGCGCGGCGGCAGGACCGAGACGATGGACGGTCCCTTCGCCGAGACCAAGGAACAGCTCGGCGGCTTCTACATCCTCGACTGCAAGGACCTCGACGAGGCGATCCGCTACGCAGCGATGATCCCGCATGCGGCGTCCGGCTCGGTGGAGGTGCGGCCGATCATGGTCTTCGATCGCTGATGACCGGCCCGTCGACAGGGGCCGGCGAGGTCTCCCGTCTGATCGACGAGATCGTGCGGAAGGATCACGGCCGGCTCCTGTCGACGCTCGTCGGGACGCTGCGCGATTTCCAGCTGGCCGAAGACTGCCTGCAGGATGCGCTCGAATCGGCGCTTCTGCACTGGCGGCGCAACGGTGCGCCGGCCTCGCCGCAGGGCTGGCTCATGCAGGTCGCCCGGCGCAAGGCGATCGACCGGCTGCGACGGCGTTCGAACTTCGGTAGAAAATCCGCGGAGGTGGCGCATCTGATCGAGATGCTCGCCGCCGAGGACGAAGCCGAGGCCGCCGATCCTTTCGGCGACGAGCGGCTGAAGCTGATCTTCACCTGCTGCCATCCCGCGCTCGACCGCAAGACCTGCGTCGCGCTCACCCTGCGCTCGGTCTGCGGCCTGAAAACCGAAGAGGTGGCGGACGCCTTTCTCGATTCGACCGACGCGATGGCGCAGCGGCTGGTCAGGGCGCGTCACAAGATCGCCAAGGCCGGCATCGCCTACGAAATCCCGGCACCGGCGGAGTGGCCCGGCCGGCTCGAGAGCGTGCTGGCTGTGATCTACCTGATGTTCAACGAAGGCTATGCCGCCTCGGGCGAGACACTTGTTCGGCACGATCTGTGCGAGGAAGCGATCCGGGTGGCCCGGCTTCTGGTGTCGCTGTGTCCCCGGCAATCGGAGATCGAGGGCTTGCTGGCGCTGATGCTGCTGCATCATGCGCGCCGGGAGACCCGGCTCGGATCTGATGGCGCGCTTGTCTCGCTCGAGGCGCAGGACCGGAGCCTGTGGCGGCGCGAGGAGATCGTGGAAGGGTCTGCGCTCGTCGAGCGGGCCCTGCGCCGTGGCGCGCCAGGTCCCTACCAGATGCAGGCGGCCATCGCCTCGATCCATGCGGAGGCCGCGAGCTTCGAGGCCACCGACTGGCGCGAGATCACGCTGATCTACGATGTCCTGTCCCGTCGGTTCCCCAATCCGGTTCACGATCTCAACCGTATCGTCGCGCTGTCCTATGCGGTTTCCCCCGAAGTGGCACTCGGCGAGCTTCGTCCGCTGGCGAGCGTGCTTGCGAATTACCAGCCTTTCCACGCCGCTCATGCGGATCTGTTGATGCGAACCGGGCGGTTCGCCGAGGCGGAGGTGGCTTATTCTCTGGCGATCAGCCTGTCGCAGAGCGAAGCGGAGAAGCTTTTTCTCGCGCACCGGAAGGCTGCCTGCCGGTCTCGCAGGCCTGATGATCCGACTTCCATACAGCCGGCACCCGCCGCTGAGGCCGGGCCTCCGGATTGACCTGCAGCCGGCCGGCCTCTAGTTGCGTACGCAGAGCGAGGGCTCGGATGCGGGCCGGACCGCAGATTACGACAGCCGGGAAGGCGAGGACGACTACATCATGGGATCGATCGGTGACCTCATCATCCGCTTCTTCGCCATCGGCTTCGGCTATCTGATCGCCAGCCTTGCGGCAGGCATCGCCTACGTCTTCCTCTCCGGCCTGATCCGGCCCGAGGATTTCGGCCGGGTGCCGGGCATCGAGATTACTTTCACCCTGATTGTCGGCACCATGGGCGTCTCCGCCGCCTTCGCCCGCGCCGCACTTCTGCCGGCGCTGATCGTCATCGGCGTGCTCGAGGTTCTGGCCAAGCGCGACTGGCTCTATTTCGGCATCGGCGGCCTGGTGATCGGAGCCGGCACCGGTGCGATCGCGATGAACAATTCTGCCGGCGACGCCGTGGCCTGGCCGCTGGCGGTTTCGGCCGTTGCGGGCGCTGTTGGCGGCAGCGTCTACTGGCTGATCGTGGGGCGGAGTTCGGGCTCGTGGCTTCCCTCGGAACGCAAGCGTCGCGCCGAGGAATGGCTGGCCAGGAACAATCGCGCCCGGGCTGCCAGCCCGGCGAATACCCCGTCGTCGCCGACGGCCGGCGATGCGGATGAAAAGGGTACGCCGCCGCCCCTGTCCTGAAGTTGCCCTGTCAGCGCGACTGGGTCATCAGGATGCGCAGCGCAAAAAGCGAAAAGACCCCGGCAAACAGCCAGTCGATGGCGCGCGTGACGGCCGGTCGGGCCTTGAGCCAGTTGGTGAGTTGGTGAGCGCCGAGGACGATCGAGGTCATCAGCGGGATCGACAGCACGGTAAACAGGCCGCCCAGAAACAGCAGTTTGCCGGTGATGGCCGGATCGCCGGCGCGGACGAACTGCGGCAGGAAGGTCATGAAGAACAGCACGATCTTCGGATTGAGCAGGTTGACCATCACGCCTTGCAGGAAATGGGAGAACAGCGAGCGCTCGCGTGCCGCCTTCGCCGGGCGCAAGTCGAAGGTAGAGCCGTGGCGGATCGCCTGGACGGCGAGCCAGAGCAGATAGAGCGCGCCGCAGACCTTGAGCACCAGGAAGGCCATCGGGGCGGCGACGACAAGCGCGGAGATGCCGAGCGCTACGAGGAGCGTGTGGACGGCGAGGCCGGCGATGGCGCCGAAGCCGCAGGCCAGTCCCGCGGCGCGCCCGCTCGACATCACCCGGGCGATCTGCAGCGTCATGTCCGGGCCGGGCGTGATCCCGATGACGAACCAGGCGGCGATGAAGGCGAGAAGCGTCGGCGTTTCGGGCAGGTAGTTCATCATAGTATCCGTGACGGGTGGGCACAGCGCCCAATTCCACGCCGTCCCGCCGAAAGCAAGCTTGTGTCGGCGGAACTTATGGCTAAAGTGCCGCCCGACCCGCGGCCCGGCGCGTCCGGCGCACAATCTCTGGGGCCGCACGAGACGACAGGATTTTACCCATGGCATCGCACAAGGACGTCAAGAAGGTCGTTCTCGCCTATTCGGGCGGGCTCGACACCTCCATCATTCTCAAGTGGCTGCAGACCGAGTTCGGGGCCGAAGTGGTCACGTTCACGGCCGACCTCGGCCAGGGCGAGGAGCTGGAGCCGGCGCGCAAGAAGGCCGAGATGCTCGGCATCAAGGAAATCTACATCGAGGACGTGCGCGAGGAGTTCGTCCGCGACTTCGTCTTTCCGATGTTCCGCGCCAATGCCGTCTACGAGGGCACCTATCTGCTCGGCACCTCGATCGCCCGTCCGCTGATCTCCAAGCGGCTGGTCGAGATCGCCAAGGAGACCGGCGCCGACGCGATTGCCCACGGCGCGACCGGCAAGGGCAACGACCAGGTTCGTTTCGAGCTCTCGGCCTATGCGCTCAACCCGGACATCAAGATCATCGCGCCGTGGCGCGACTGGCAGTTCAAGAGCCGTACCGATCTTCTCGACTTCGCAGAGAAGAACCAGATCCAGGTGACCAAGGACAAGAAGGGCGAGGCGCCGTTCTCGGTCGACGCCAACCTGTTGCACTCGTCGTCGGAGGGCAAGGTGCTCGAAGATCCGGCCGAAGCCGCCCCCGAATATGTCCACATGCGCACGATCTCGCCGATGGACGCGCCCGATCAGGTGACCGAAATCCAGATCGGTTTCGAAAAGGGCGACGCGGTCTCGATCAACGGCGAGAAGCTGTCGCCGGCGACCCTGCTCGCGAAGCTCAACGATCTGGGTCGCGACAACGGCATCGGCCGTATCGACCTCGTCGAGAACCGTTTCGTCGGCATGAAGTCGCGCGGTGTCTACGAGACCCCGGGCGGCACCATCCTGCTCACCGCTCACCGCGCGATCGAATCGATCACGCTCGACCGCGGTGCCGCTCACCTCAAGGACGAGCTGATGCCGCGCTATGCGGAGCTGATCTATAACGGCTTCTGGTTCTCGCCCGAGCGCGAGATGCTGCAGGCGGCGATCGACCACAGCCAGCGTGACGTCGAGGGTACGGTCACGCTGCGCCTCTACAAGGGCAACGTCATGGTTGCCGGCCGCTCGTCGCCGAAGTCGCTCTATTCGGATGCGCTGGTCACCTTCGAGGACGACCAGGGCGCCTACGACCAGAAGGACGCGGCGGGCTTCATCAAGCTCAACGCCCTGCGCCTCCGGACACTCGCCGCACGCAACCGCAAGGGCTGACTTTCTCCGAGCATCGGTTTCCGGCGGATGTCCTCCGCCGGAGCCAAACCTCCCGTCAGGTCAGGATGTTCCCATGCCGAAGATGCCGCGCAAGCCAAGGGTGACGCTGCCGCCGCAACGAGGCCCGGTGCCGCCGCTGGTGCGTCGCAAGAACGAGCCGGTGATGGTCGACCGAGAAGATCTCGGCGTACGCATCCGGACCCTGACCCAGGACATGGTGACCGAAGAGATCGCCGAATGGCTGACCGATCCGGCGGTGATGGAGGGGCTGAATTCCCCGCGTACAGAAATGGGCCTCGACGCTTTCCGCGCCTATGTGGCGCATTTCGACAATTTCGCCCGGAACCTGATGGTCATTCTCGAAGGGCCGAAAGAGACGCCGCGCGGGCTCATCTTCCTCGACATCGACCCGCGGCACCGGACCGGATCGATCCACACGATCATTGGTGAAGAGGACAGCCGCGGCAAGGGGATCGCGCCGCGCGGCGCCATCCTCGCGTGCCACCACGCCTTTCTCGACCGAAAGCTCGAAAAGATCACCTTCCAGCCGCTCGAGCGCAACACCCAGGCCATCGCGATCTGCGAGGCGAGCGGGCTCAAGCATGAGGGCACGTTCCGCTCACACCGCATCGACGGACGCACCGGCGAGCGGCTGGACCAGCGGGTCTATGGCCTGCTGCGGTCGGAATACGACAAGGCGATGGCTGCCTTCACGACCAGGGTGCCGAATACGGAAGACTGAACGGCGAGTCGCTAAAAGCGATAACCGACGCCGAGCTTGAGGGTGGTGAACGATGGCGAGAGGCTGGAACCGCCAAGATCAAGGCTTTTGAAGCCGTAGTAAAGCAGTTCGGATTTCGCCAGGAGACCGTTGTCCCAGGCATATTCGAAGCCCACACCGGCGACGGCACCGAGTTTAATGTCGTCGGCTTCCGACGGCGTTCCAAAGAAAGGAACTGCGGTCGCGGAAAACTGTCCGGCGGCGACACCGCCGGTCAAATAGACGAGACTGTCCGGGGTCGGCGTAAAGCCGGCTCGCATGCGGGCGGAAGCCACCCAGTCAACATCGTAGGTATAGTCGGTAATGTCCGCCTTGCCGGATGATGCCATGTCGACATAATCGAAATCGACAATGCCGCCGACAACTGAACTCCCGTTCTGCCAGTCGTACCCGACATAGATTCCGCCGTCGAACTGCGAATCATCGAGTTCATCGGCGCGATACCCGTTGATTTTGGGCTGCGACTGAGTGCCGTTCAGCGTGATGCCGATCGAGGGGCCGGCAAAGCGGTTCGACATGTCGTCAGCTGTCGAGGATTCGACGCAGCCGAAGAGGACGACGCTGGAAAGAAGCAGGGCGCGCATGGAATGTTCCCGGTAGGATTTACGCGACGGTATTGTTCCAGTTCAATTTACGCAAGTACTAAAGCATATTGTTTCCTTTTAGAAACAAGCTGTTGCGGAATTGTCACTGGGCACGGGCACCCCGTGCAAGAGAGTTCGTGAGCTACGCAAGCGATAGTGCAGCAGAGTATTTGCGGCAGTTGCATCCTTGACGGGCGCCCGTATTGTGTCGCCTCGCCAAGGGCGGGAGGAACGCGGATGATCAGGCATACGGTCGTATTCACACTCAAGCATGCCGAAGGCTCGCAGGCAGAGCGGGACTTCATGGAGGCTGCCGAAAAACTGGCGACGATCGATACTGTTCAAGAGTTCGAACAGCTTCGTCAGGTCAGCCCCAAATGCGACTATGCCTATGGCTTCTCGATGGAATTCGCCGATCAGGCCGCCTACGACTTCTACAACGATCACCCGCTCCATCAGGATTTCGTCCAGAACCGTTGGATGAAGGAGGTTTCGGCTTTCCAGGAAATCGACTACCGGCCGCTGCGCGACACATGACATTCGCGGCGACCGTATTATCGCACGGTCGCCGCGAATTCCCCCTGATCCCGAAGGTCAGGCGGCGCGGGTGGTTCGATGGTCGCGTCTTTGGTCAGGCAGGACGAACTGGGCCAGACGTTCGCGCAGGTTTGCCGCGTCGGCCGTCAGCGTATGGGTCGCGGCGGTCGTTTCCTCGGCCATCGCGGTGTTTTGCTGGTTGACCTGATCGATGGAGACGATCGCCTGGGAGATTTCCTGCATGGCGATGAACTGCTCGCGGGTCGAGGACGCGATCTGGCCGATCAGCTTGTCGAGATGGCTGACGTCGGCGCCGATGCCCTCCAGCGAGTTTCCGGTTTCTCCGACCAGTTCGACGCCCTGGGTAACCTTGGTGCGGGAGTTCGTGATCAGTTCGTTGATCTCCCTGGCGGCGTCGGCCGAACGCTGGGCCAGTTCGCGGACTTCCTGGGCGACGACGGCAAAACCCTTCCCGGCTTCCCCGGCGCGCGCCGCCTCGACGCCTGCATTGAGCGCCAGAAGGTTGGTCTGGAAGGCGATCTGGTCGATCACGCTGATGATCTTGACGATCTCCTCGGACGACTTCTCGATCTCGGCCATAGCGGCAACCGCATCGCGCACGATATGGAGCGATTTTTCGGTCGTGGCGCTCGTGGCGGTGGTGCGCGCGCTCGCTTCGCCCGCGGTGGAGGTGGCGAGCTGGAAGTTGGTCTTGAGCTGTTCGACCGCGGCGGCGGTCTGTTCCACCGAGGCTGCCTGCTGCTCGGCGCGACGCGACAGCTCGTCGGAGGCCTGGCGGATCTCGTTGGCGATCGAGTCCATGCCGGCGGCGCAACTTTCGATTTCACCCATGGTGACCGAGAGCTTGTCGGAGGCCATGTTGTAGTGGGCACGCAGCTTGTCCATGGCGCCCGGGAACTCGAAGGTGATGCGGTGGCTGAGATCGCCCGCCGAAAGGGCTGTCAGCGCCTCGCCGACGGTGCCGCAATAGGAGGCAAGCCGTTCCTTTTCCTCCTCTTCGAGACGTGCGCGTTCCTGCATGTCGGCGGCTTCCTTTTCGGCGCGGCGCTGCCGTGCGAGCGCCTCGCCGGCGGCCTTTTCGCGCAGGGCTTCGCGCAGCTCGCCCACGGCGCGGGCCATCGCGCCGATCTCATTGCGCTGGGAGGCCATCGGAATCTCGATGTCGAATTCGCCGGCCGCCATCGTCTCGAGATAGCCGCGCATCGCCGCCAGCGGACTGATGATCGAGCGCACGATCACGGTCACCAGTCCTGCAAGAAGCAGGAAGACACCGACGCTGGCCGCGCCGAGAACGGTGAGGTGGCTTGTTTTGTCGGCGACGATCTGGCGCGCTTCGTCGTTGATCGCGGTGGAGGCCATTCCGCCCACGGTGTTGAGCGCTCCGAGCCACTTGGTCATTTCCGCGAACCAGACGCCGGCGTCGAGGGCCGTGAAGTCGCGCCGCATCATGGCTGCGCGCATAGCCGCCAGCTCAGGACTGGTGCCCGATTCCAGCAGCGGTTTCGAAGCCTCGGAAATCTCGGGAGGCATGACCGAGAGATAGCGGTCGATCAGCACCGATTCGCTCTGCTTCTTGCCGATGAAGGCCGCAAAGGAGGCATCCGAGAACGTGGCAGCCCCGATGGCGCCGGCCCCGATGCCGCGCTCCTGGCCGGCCAGTTCCTTGGCGGCCATGACGTCGGCGTAGCCGGCCATCATGATGGCCATATGCCGGTCCCCGACGTGTGTGACGATCTCGTCGGCGATCTGCGACATTTCGGCAATCAGGCCGGAGTAGAAGGCGATGATCTCGCCGACCGGCATGTCGAAGGCGTCGACATGGGCGCGGTGGGCGGGGACCTGGGCGAGCTTGGCGGCCGAGGAGTCCAGATAGGCTCTCATCCGCTCCCCGCCGATCGGGCCGAGGGCCGTCGTGGCGTTTGCGAGATTGTCCCACTTGCCGTCCACCTTGCCGCGTGCCTGTGCGAGCGCGTCGGCCATCTGGGCGCCCTTCGAGCCGACAAAACCGGCGGAGATGCCGCGCTCGACCTGCAGCGTGTGGATGAGCTCGTAGACCGCTCCCATCTGTTCGGCAAAGACGAGCGTATGGCGGGCGGAGGACTTCTCCTTCCAGAGCATGTCGAGCTCGGCGGCGATAAAAACGGCAAGGATGAGAAACGGCAAAGCGGCAGCCGCGATCACCCGCGTGGACACGCGAAATGACTTCATGGACCTGTATCCTTCGTCGAAGTTCACTATTTCCCGGCAGCCAACTCAATACACGTCGAGGCTGTGCCGCCTTACGTGTGCAAGTTGAACCGGCACGCTTAAGGGTTGGTATATTTTGCCATCTGAAATTTAGTTATTTCGGAAACTACGCATTCAGGTTGTTGTCTCCCGAGGGCCAAAAGAGTGGGGTCCGCCAAGGGTTTGGCGAAAAGGCGTCGTGGTCGATCTTGCGGCGACCGGACCGCGCGCCTAAGTCGTGGGAACCTTGAAAGGAAACCGCTCCCATGACCACGCCCGTCAACGACGCCATCTTCTCCTGGACCGGTCCGCTCGGTCTGCCGGAATTCGGCGCCATCGCCGATACGGATTTTGCGTCCGCCTTCGAGGTGGCGCTCGCGCGGCACGAAGCGGACATCGACGCGATTGCCGACAACCCCGAGGCGCCGAGCTTCGACAACACGATCCTGGCGATGGAGCTTGCCGGAGAGGAACTGTCGCGGGTCTCGGCGATCTTCTGGAACCGCGCGGGCACGGACACCAACGACACCATCCAGGCGCTCGAACGCGAGATCGCGCCGAAGATGTCGCGGCACTACTCGAAGATTGCGATGAACAAGGCGCTTTTCGCGCGCGTCGATGCGTTGCACGAGACGCGGGCCGAACTCGGTCTCTCGCCGGAGGGCAGCCGGCTTCTGGAAAAGATCTGGAAGTCCTTCGTCAAGGCGGGTGCTAATCTGGACGACGCCGGCCAGCAGCGGCTCGCGGAAATCGGCGAGCGGCTCGCGGGTCTGGGCGCGCGCTTCGGGCAGAACGTGCTTGCCGACGAGCGCGACTGGATGATGCTCGTCGACGAGGGCGAGGATCTCGACGGTCTGCCGGACTATCTGCGTGACGCAATGGCGGCAATCGCCGCAGATCGCGGCGCCGAGGGACGATATGCCGTCACCCTGTCGCGCTCGATCATCGAGCCGTTCCTGTCGCTCAGCACCCGGCGCGAGCTGCGCGAGCGGGCGTTCAAGGCGTGGATATCGCGTGGCGACAATGGCGGCGAGACCGACAATTGGGAGATCATTTCCGAAGTCGTGAAGCTGCGCGACGAAAAGGCGAAACTGCTTGGCTATGGCAGCTATGCCGATTTCAAGCTCGACGACACCATGGCGAAGACGCCGGAGGCTGTCAGCGATCTTCTTGGCGATGTCTGGAAGCGCGCCACCGCCAAAGCCGACGAGGAACGCGCGGCGCTGTCCGAACTGGTCGCGGCGGAGGGCGCCAACCATCCGGTGGAAGCCTGGGACTGGCGCTACTACGCCGACAAGCTGAAGGCGCAAAAGTTCGATTTTTCCGATTCCGAACTCAAGCCCTATCTCTCGCTCGACCGGGTGATGGAGGCCTGTTTCGATGTGGCCGGGCGGCTGTTTGGCATCTCGCTCGAAGAGCGCACCGACATTGCCGGCCCGCATCCGGATGCGCGGGTGTTCGAGGTGAAGGACAAGGCCGGCGACCTTATCGCCGTCTTTATCGCCGATTATTTCGCGCGTCCCTCGAAACGCTCTGGCGCCTGGATGAGCGCGCTTCAGGGTCAGCACAAGCTTACGAACCAGGACGGGACGATCGGGCAGACGCCGATCATCCTCAACGTGATGAATTTTTCGAAACCGGCGAAGGGCAGGCCGGCGCTGCTGTCGCTCGACGACGCGCGCACGCTGTTCCACGAATTCGGTCACGCGTTGCACGGCATGCTTTCGGACGTCACCTATCCGACGCTCGCCGGCACCTCGGTGTCGCGCGACTTCGTCGAACTGCCCTCGCAGCTCTACGAACACTGGCTGACGGTGCCGGAAATCCTTTCCACCCATGCCCGCCATCACACCACCGGCGAGGCGATGCCCAAGGTACTGCTCGACAAGGTGCTGGCGGCACGGACCTTCAATTCCGGCTTCGCCACCACCGAGTTCACCGCCTCGGCGCTCATAGACATGGCCTGGCATGCGGGCGAAACCGACGGCAGCGCGCCGAAGGCCTACGAGGCCGCCAAGCTCGCCGAACTCGGCATGCCGGAAGCCATGGTGATGCGCCACCGCAGCCCGCATTTCCTGCACGTCTTCTCGGGCGAGGGCTATTCGGCGGGCTATTATTCCTACATGTGGTCGGAGGTGCTCGACGCCGATGCCTTCGCCGCCTTCGAGGAAACCGGCGACCCGTTCGATCCGGCCATGGCCGAGAAGCTGAAGGCCAACATCTATTCGGCCGGCAACAGCCGCGACCCGGCGGAGCTGTACACCGCCTTCCGGGGCCGGATGCCGACGGCCGAGCCGATGCTCGCCAAGAAGGGTCTGGCCTAGGTTTTCGTAAGGGGCCTTTCACATGCGAAACCGGTGGCCACATGCTAAGCCGCCGGGCCGAGGCATGGGCCGTGTCGTCTAGACTGATCTGGCGGGGTTTCCGGCGGTCATCTTGTCGCGTTCGCGCGCGAGAGCATCGGCAAAGCGTCTCCCGCGTTCATGGTGGAAACGGGTTCCCGTCGGTTCGATCTTCTGGATGTGGTCGAGCCTGAGATGCCGGAAATCCTCCGCGCTTTCGCACCAGATCGTCAAAAGCCATGTATCGTCGAAGGCAGTCAGCCCTAGGGGATGAGCGATCCTGGACGAACGCTTGCCGGCGACACTGAGATATTCGATGCGAAGCACGTCGCGATCCTTGATCGCTTTTCTCAGTTGGTCATAGAGCGGGGTTTCAAGGAGATCCCTCCGCCTGGCCTCGCCGATCGCCGAGGCAATCTTGGCCGTGGCGCGGCCTGCAGCGGCTGACAGACTGTCGCTCGACCGCTCGGCAACCAGCTGCAACCCCATGGAGATCGCGTCGAGTTCCTCACTGTCGAAACCGAGTGAGGGCACGAAATAGCCGCGTTCCATCACATAGCCTATGCCCCCTTCGCCACGGATCGGTGCGCCGAGCGACTGCAGGTCCGCAATGTCACGATAGATCGAGCGTATGGAGACACCCATCTCATCCGCGAGGGCGCGCGCAGTGACGGGAACGGTCCTGAGCCGCAGCGTGTCCATAAGGCGAAACAGCCGGAAGATGCGCATTGGCAAACCCCTGCCAGAAACTGTCACAGGGATACTGCATCCCTGTCCGGGTCAAAGCAACGAGGATACACCCATGCAACAGAAACTCCTGACACTTCTTGGCGCGACGATATGCGCCGGACTGTCGGTCACGACGGTCGCCGCCGAAGATGCGGAAGCCGCCATTGTCGAGACCATCGATCAGATGACCATGGCTTTCGCCAAGGGCGATGTGGATACTGTCATGACAGCTTACGAGGGCGGGGCGACCGTGATGGCGATGCCCGGTCAGCCGGTGCGTGGGGAGGCGGAGCTCCGCGACATGTTTGCGGACTTCATCGCCGCCGGGGTGAATTTCACCTATGGCGGACATGAGGTCGTTGTCGCAGGCGACATCGGGTTGCACCTCATGAAATGGACTGCCGCGACACCGGAGGGTACTCAAACGGCCCTGTCGGTTGCTGTTCTTCGGCGGCAGCCCGCCGGTGGATGGCAAATGGTGATCGATCATCCGTTTGGCGACGCTGTGATGGCTAACGTCGAGTGAGGCTCGACGTCAATGGCCGGGCGGCGGTTTGGCTGCCCGGCCTTGCGCGACCTGCGTGGCGCGAATGGTCCCGGGACCTCATTCAGTGTCGACAATCGGGCCGACCGTTGCCGGCCAGCTCATTCCCTTCGAAACCTACAATCTGCTGTACCGCGACGGATCAGTGGAGCGTTTTCGAAAGACTATCCGGGGTTAGTTCGTGACGGCGAGTTTCACAAAACCGAGATATGGCTGACATGTAACGGATGGACGCTCCCCCGCATCGGCCAGCAGCCGCCAGCAAAGGAGCGAACCATGTCCCGTCGTGCCAGTGATGTCTCACGCCGTCTCTTCCTGCAGTCCACCGCCGCCACCGGCGTTCTCTCGCTTTCCGGTCTCGCCGCTCCCGCCTTCGTGCGGGCGGCCGAACGGCCGGTCTTCGGTCACGGCGTCCAGTCGGGCGACGTCGGCCCGTCGTCGGGCATGATCTGGACCCGTCCGGACCGGGCGAGCCGGGTGATGATGGAATACGCCACCACCGAGAGTTTCTCCGATCCGGTCAGGCTGCCGTCGGTCGATGCGCTGCCGGAGAGCGATTTCGCGGTCAAGCGCCTGATCGAGAACCTGCCGTCGGACCAGGATATCTTCTACCGGTTCGTGGCCGCCGACCTGTCGGACATCAATCTGCAGTCCGAACCGCTGATCGGCCGTTTCCGCACCGCGCCAACGTCGCGGCGCTCGGTGCGCTTCACCTGGTCGGGCGATACCGCCGGCCAGGGCTGGGGCATCGACGACGAAGGAATGAAAACCTACTCCACCATGGCGAAGCACGAACCGGACTTCTTCCTGCACTCGGGCGACACGATCTACGCCGACGGGGCACTGAAGGACGAGGTGGAACTCGCCGACGGAACGAAGTGGATCAACAGGATCGTCACCGACGAGAAGCGCAAGGTCGCCGAGACGCTCGACGAATATCGCGGCCAGTGGAAATACAACATGCTCGACACCCATGTGCGCGAACTGAACGCCGTCTGCCCGACCTTCTTCCAGTGGGACGACCACGAGGTGGTCAACAACTGGTCGCCGTCGAAGGACCTTTCGGGTGACGACCGCTACACGGTGAAATCGGTGGCGCTTCTGTCGGCACGCGCCGGACGCGCCTTCCACGAGATGACGCCGATCAGCTTCACGCCGGCGGAACCCGGCCGCGTCTACCGCAAGATCGCCTACGGACCGCTCCTCGATGTGTTCTTTCTCGACATGCGCAGCTATCGCGGCCCCAATGGCGACGCGATGGAAACCGAGCTGACGCCGGAAGCGCGCATTCTCGGCGCCGACCAGATCGCCTGGCTGAAGCGCGAACTGGCCGCGTCGAAGGCCACCTGGAAGGTCATCGCGGCGGACATGCCGCTCGGCATCATCGTCTGGAACGATTTCGCCAACAAGGCCGGCGCCGAAGCTGTGGCCAACGGTGACAGCGGGCCGGCCAAGGGGCGCGAACTGGAGATCGCCGATCTTCTGCGCTTCATCAAGACGGCCGGCATCAGCAACACCGTGTGGCTGACAGCGGACGTCCACTATACCGCGGCTCACTACTACAATCCGGACAAGGCGCAGTTCCAGGATTTCGAGCCGTTCTGGGAGTTCGTTTCCGGACCGCTGCATGCCGGAACCTTCGGACCGGGCGATCTCGACATGACGTTCGGGCCGGAGCTGAAATTCGTCAAGGCGCCGAGCGCCGAGCAGGGCCAGAACATGCCGCCCTCGATGGGCTACCAGTTCTTCGGGCTGGTCGATATCGACGGCGACAGCGAGGTCATGACAGTGCGGCTGATGGATCGCGACGACAACGAGCTGTACAAGATGGAGCTCGAGCCCGTCCGCCACGCTTGAGCCTGGCAAATCCGGCGGCGGACCGGAATTCGGTCCGTCGTTTCCATCAGCAACCGAGATAAACATCGGAAATCCAACAGTCTTCAACTTATTTTTACACAAGCATCAATTAAGGGTTGCAAGTATTCGCGTTGCAATCTTTTCTTCCTTTCGTGCTTCCCCTAATTGAAGTTGCGTAAGGAAGGGGCAATCGATGCGCGAAGTCAGACTCGGACAGGACGGACCCGTGGTCGGAGCCGTGGGGCTCGGCTGCATGAGCTTTGGCGGCATCTACGGGGCCACCAGTAAAGAGGACAGTTTCGCCACCCTGAAGCGAGCTCTCGATCTCGGCGTCAATCATCTGGACGTCGCCAATATCTACGGCAACGGCGTTTGCGAAGAGGTGATGGGGTCCTTCTTCCGGCAGAACGGAAACCGCGACAAGTTCGTGATTGCCACGAAGGCCGGGATCGTCACGCAGCCGAACCGCGAATTTAACAATGAGCGGTCCTATCTGACCGAGTGTCTCGATGCGTCGCTGAAGCGGCTCGGTACCGACCATGTGGAGCTCTTTTACATCCATCGCCGTGACCAGCGGGTCCCGATCGAGGACGTCATGGAGACCCTCGTCGGCTTCATCGAGGCCGGAAAGATCGGCGCGATCGGTTTTTCCGAAATCGCCCCGGCGACGCTGCAGCAGGCCTCGCTCGTTCATCCGGTCGCTGCCATCCAGAGTGAGTATTCGCTCTGGACCCGACTTCCCGAACTCGGAATGCTGAAGACCTGCCGCGAGCTCGGTACCTCCTTCGTCTCCTTTTCGCCGGTGGGGCGCGGAATCCTGACCGATGTGGAACTCGATCCTGCAGATTTTCCGAAAAACGACTTCCGACGCCCGAACCCGCGTTTCATCGAGCCGCATTTCTCGGTCAATGTCGCCAAGGTGAAGCGGCTGCGGGCAATCGCGGCACGCGAGGGCGTGGCGACCGCGACGCTGGCGCTGGCCTGGACCTTCCGGCGCGCGCCGGACTCGATCGCCATTCCGGGCACCCGCACGGTGGCGCATCTCGAGGAGAACGCGGCCGCAGCGGACTTCGACCTGTCCGATGCGCTGCTCGACGAGATCGAGGACGTCATGCCGCTCGGCTGGGCGCACGGCTCGCGTTACACCGACGCACAGATGCGCGGTGTCGAGGACTACAACTGACGGGGGCGAGTTCCTGTCGCACATTCACCACGTCTGCGGGCTTTTGACACGCCCCCCATTCCGTTTTGGGCGAAACTGGTTTATGTGCGCTGCAAACAAAACCTGACGCACGTCCATTCCCCGCAGAAAAATGCAGCGGCGCGCGCAATTCCCGAGACCCAAGAACCATGTCCTCCATTCGCAACATCGCGATCATCGCACACGTCGACCATGGCAAGACCACGCTCGTCGACGAACTTCTCAAGCAGTCCGGCTCGTTCCGCGAGAACCAGCGCGTCGACGAACGCGTGATGGATTCCAACGATCTGGAAAAGGAACGCGGCATCACCATCCTCGCCAAGGCGACGTCTGTGATCTGGAAGGGCACGCGCATCAACATCGTCGACACGCCCGGCCACGCCGACTTCGGCGGTGAGGTGGAGCGCATCCTGTCGATGGTGGACGGCGCCATCGTGCTGGTCGATTCCTCCGAAGGCCCGATGCCGCAGACCAAGTTCGTGGTCGGCAAGGCGCTGAAGGTCGGCCTCAAGCCGATCGTGGCGATCAACAAGATCGACCGCCCGGACGGCCGCCACGAGGAAGTCATCAACGAGGTCTTCGACCTGTTCGCAGCGCTCGACGCCAGCGACGAGCAGCTCGACTTCCCGATCCTCTACGGTTCGGGCCGCGACGGCTGGATGAACGTCAATCCGGAAGGCCCGAAGGAAGAGGGCCTCGGCCCGCTTCTCGATCTGGTGCTCAAGCACGTGCCGGAGCCGAGCGTCGGCGACGAGGATGGCGCCTTCCGCATGATCGGCACGCTGCTGGAAGCCAACCCCTTCCTGGGCCGCATCATCACCGGGCGTATCCACTCGGGCTCGATCAAGCCGAACCAGGCGATCAAGGTGCTCAACGCCGACGGCAAGACGGTGGAAACCGGCCGCATCTCGAAGATCCTCGCCTTCCGCGGCATCGAGCGTCAGCCGATCGAGGAAGCCCATGCGGGTGACATCGTGGCGATCGCCGGCCTGTCGAAGGGCACGGTGGCCGACACGTTCTGCGATCCGTCGGTGACGGAGCCGCTGCAGGCGCAGCCAATCGATCCGCCGACCGTGACGATGTCCTTCATCGTCAACGACAGCCCGCTCGCCGGCACGGAGGGCGACAAGGTAACGAGCCG
>CAZEJG010000030.1:7946-43437 GCA_964511625.1 uncultured Hoeflea sp. | reverse complement strand
GGTCGAGGCGGTGGTGCAGAATCAGGACAACCGCGAGCACGACCTGCTCGATTCCGACGACTACTACCAATTCGAGGGCGGGATGACGGCGGCCGTTGAAGCGCTCAAGGGTGAGCGGCCGGCGATCTACCACAACGACCATTCCCGCCCCGAGCGGCCGGTGATCCGGTCGCTGGAGGAAGAGATTGCGCGGGTGGTGCGCGGCCGTGCCGCAAACCCCAAATGGATCGCCGGCGTCATGCGTCACGGCTACAAGGGCGCCTTCGAGATGGCGGCTACGGTCGATTATCTCTTCGCCTTCGCCGCAACCACCGGCGCGGTGCGTGACCACCATTTCGAGGCGCTTTATCAGGCCTATCTGGCCGATGATTCCGTGCGCGAGTTTCTGGATGAGAAGAACCCGGACGCACTCAGGGAAATGGCCGAACGCTTTCTCGAAGCCATGGACCGCAAACTGTGGACACCGAAGTCCAACTCGGCGCGGTTCCAGTTGGAGGAGATGGCGGCCGCGTGAGCCTATTTGTTCGGGATATGGATGACGTTGCCGGGGGTGGCGAAGTGACGCGATCAGGAACGCTCAATCCGTTCGCGCACCCCACTCCGGTCCGCACACTTGGCGAGACCTCTCAACCCGGCCAAGCTCGGGATCGGCACCAGAAGAACCCCGCCCTCGCTTGGCAGGAATGCAAATCTCTGCCCGGGGTGCCAGTTTTCTTTCTCGCGCACGGCTTTCGGCACGGAAATCCGGAAGTTGGTCGACAGTATTGCTGCTTCAGCCATCTTGCGCCCTCTGATCGATCGGCTGAAGCGAGATTCATCTGTTCCTGCCGGGATTGCAAGTCTTAAGCCAGTTTCGTACAATATCGCGTACATAAGGAGGCCGCGATGGCTCACGTGAATGTCAGCGAATTCCGTCAGAACCTGGCCGCCCATCTGGAAGAAGTGAGCGAAAGCCGGGCGCCGCTTGTGGTGACGCGCGGGAAGGGCAAGTCGGTCGTCGTTCTCTCCGAGGACGAATATGACAGCATGATCGAAACCCTGCATCTGATCGCCAGCCCCGCCAATGCGCGGCGGTTGCGGGAAGCGGTCTCGGAACTCGATGCTGGCCAGGGCGAAAGCCGCGTGCTGGATGATAGCGAGTGAAACTCGTCTGGTCGCGGCACGCGTGGGAGGATTATATCTACTGGCAAGAAGCGGACCGGAAGGTCCTCGTCCGTATCAACGGGCTCATCCGCGAATGCCAGCGTACGCCGTTTCAGGGAAGCGGGAAGCCCGAGCCGCTCAAGGGAGAACTGAAGGGCTTCTGGTCCCGCCGTATCACCCGGGAACATCGTCTCGTCTATCGCCTAAGCGGTGAGGGGGAAGACCAATCCCTGCAGATCGCAGCCTGCCGGTATCATTATTGAAAGCCCGACAAGATTTCACAACGATGAGAGCATCATGACCAAAACCGACGATTTTGCCCGCCACGCGGAGAAGATGGCAAAGAAGAAGGCCGCGCGCGAGAAGATCATGTCGACCAAGACCGACGAGAAGGGGCTGGTCATCGTCCATACTGGCAAGGGCAAGGGCAAGTCGACCGCTGCTTTCGGGATGATCTTCCGACATATCGCGCACGGGCGGAAATGCGCCGTCGTGCAGTTCATCAAGGGAGGCATGGCCACCGGCGAGCGCAACCTCATCGAGGAGCGTTTCTCGGATATCTGCGAGTTCCACACGCTGGGCGAGGGGTTCACCTGGGAGACCCAGGACAAGGCGCGCGACATCGCCATGGCCCAGAGCGCCTGGGAGAAGGCCAAGGAACTCATCCGTGACGAGACGAACACGATGGTGCTTCTCGACGAGATCAACATCGCGCTGCGCTATGACTACATCGCCGTCGCCGACGTGGTGGCCTTCCTCGAGGCGGAGAAGCCCGCCATGACCCATGTCGTTCTCACCGGCCGCAATGCCGCCGACGAACTGATCGAGTTCGCCGACCTCGTTACCGAGATGGAGATGATCAAGCATCCCTTCCGTTCGGGCATCAAGGCGCAGATCGGTGTCGAGTACTGAGGGATGATCGGGTGACGCAAAGCTGGCAGTTCTGGGCCTTTCTCGCCGCCATCTTCGCGGCGCTGACGGCAATATTCGCCAAGGTCGGCATATCGGAGATCAACTCCGACATGGCGACACTCATCCGGACCTGCATCATCCTGTGCGTCACCGCCGGGATCGTGGTGATGACCGGCCAGTGGCAGGCGCCGTCTTCCATTCCGGGCAAGACCTGGATTTTTCTCTCCCTGTCCGGTCTGGCGACAGGCGCATCGTGGCTCGCCTATTTCCGGGCCCTGAAAATGGGGGACGCATCGCGGGTGGCACCCATCGACAAGCTTTCGATCGTTCTCGTCGCGGTGTTCGGCGTGCTTTTTCTCGGCGAGAAGCTGAGTCTTATCAACTGGTTTGGCGTGGCTCTTGTCGCAAGCGGTGCGATCATCCTGGCCGTGTTCTAGACCCCCAGCCAGATCCGGATCGGGTGCGTCGGGTCGGCCATCAGCTTGATGGCGAGGGCGGCGCAGGTGATCACCAGCAGCGGCTTGATGATGCGCGCGCCGTTCTTCATGGCCACGCGCGAGCCGATCTGCGCGCCGAGAAACTGCGCGGCTCCCATCATCAGGCCGATCTTCCAGGCAATCACGCCGACCGAGGCGAAGACTGCGAAAGCGCCGACATTGGAGGCGAAGTTGAGAAGCTTGGTGTGGGCGGTGGCCTTGAGCATGCCGTAGCCGGCAAGCGCCACGAAGCCGAGCATGAAGAAGGAGCCGGTGCCGGGGCCGAAGAGCCCGTCATAAAACCCGATCACCGGCACGATCGTCGCCGAGAACAGGAACGGCGAGAGGCGGCGGGCGCGATCGATGTCGCCCATATTGGGCTTGAACGCGAAATAGAGCGCAATGGCGATCAGCAGGAACGGCAACACCGCACCGAAGAGTTCGCCCGGCACATAGGTGGCGGCAAATGCCCCGACCGCCGCCCCGAGAGCCGAGAGAAGTGCTGCGCCTCCCTGCGTCCTCAGGTCGACATGGCCACCGCGCGCATAGGCGATCGTCGCCGAAGCCGAGCCGAAGAGACCCTGCAGCTTGTTGGTGCCGAGTGCCGCGACCGGCGGAAAACCGGCGATCAGCAGCGCCGGAATGGTGATCAGCCCGCCGCCGCCGGCGATCGAATCGACAAAGCCGGCAGCGAAGGCGGCGAGGAGCAGCGCCAGTAAAAAATAGGTTGGAAGATCTTGCATGGCCGGGAATGGGTCCGAAAGGCGAGTTTTTTCACCAGAAAACGCGAAGAGCGCTTCTTGCACATACAGTGAGACTGGACAATCCGGCCGACACTCTTACGATTCACATGTGAAGAATCACAGACCAGAAGGCCGGGGGGCTTGACTGATGCTGGTGGGGACACTTCCAGAAATACTGTGGCGGAAGGCGGTTGTTTCGCGTGGCTTGCGGAAACTGTCGGACGATCCGTCGGCGATGGCGCAGATCCTGCTCCTGTTCCGGCTGGTGCTGGTCGACGGGATCGTCGGCGAGCGCGAACTCGAGGCGTTCGAGACGATCTGCAGCCGCGAATTCGGCATCCAGCCGCATGAACTGCCGTCGTTGCATGATCTGCTCGAATCGCCGAAGGGGCGGGCGGCGGAGACGCAGCTGTTTTTCCTCCTGCGCAAGCTCGACACACCGGCGCGTTGCCGGATGATGGAGTTGATGCGGGAATTGGCGGATGCGGGCGACGATGATACCGACCAGGCGATCCGTCTGGTCACGATGACGGCGCGGTTGCTGGCGCCGCAGCCCGAGGAGGCATAAGACAGCCATGAGCGAGAGCGGTTTCGGCAAGCTGGCCTCCCTGCTTGGCGCGATGATTTCGGAGAGGTCGTCGGTCGAGAAGGTGGCCGACGATCCCGCTCTGATGGCCGAACTTCTGCTGCTCGTCCGAATGAGCTTCGCCGACGGCTCGGTCAACGCGCCGGAGGCCGCCACCTTCAAGTCCATCGTCAGCCGCGAGCTTGGCCTGTCGGCGGACGAGGCGGGCGAGGTGCTGCAGTTCATCGACGATTTCGGCTACGAGACGACGACGGCGCAGGCAGCGGACATGCTGAGGGAGCTGTCCGACGCACGCAAACGCGCGATCATGGCGCATCTGGCTGAAATGGCGCGCGCCGACGGATCGGTCTCCGAAACCGAAAAGGCGCTCTTCCACGCCACGGCCCGGCGGCTGGGTCTGGAATAACTCTCCCATTTCCCGTGGATGACGGAAACGCGACGGCGCGCGGCGCAATCGTTGTTTGACGCCCCCCGTCCGCTTGCCTAATGTCCGGCCACGATGTGCGACGGCGCCTGACCACAGGCTGAGAGCTATCCCGGTGCGGCTGACTTATTCCAAGGGCCAAGTCCGGGGCTGTCCAGTTCGGTTCCTGACCCGGGGTTCTTTCCGCGGGCCGGTCCGGCGTTGCGTACGCGAAACGACGCCTGACGGAGTTCGGACACGCGCATCCTTTCCGATTGCCGATCCGTTTTTCGTCTGAGCTGTCAGACGACTGCAAAAGCGTGCCGTGTCACGCCGGAAGGAAGCATGAGATGAGCAAGACCGGAATCATGGTCTGCGGCCACGGCAGCCGCAACCAGAACGCCGCCCGCGAATTCGCCACCGTCGCCGAAGGCCTGCGCGCCCGCTATCCGGACATGCCGGTGGAATACGGCTATCTCGAATTCTGCAATCCGGTGATCGCCGACGGGCTCGACCGGCTCCGCGAGGCGGGCGTCGAGCGGGTGCTCGCGGTTCCCGGCATGCTGTTTGCCGCAGGCCACGCCAAGAACGACATCCCGAGCGTGCTCAACACCTACCAGGCGCAAAATCCGGGCATGGTCATCAATTACGGTCGGGAACTGGGCATCGACCTGAAGATGATCCGTGCCGCTGGCGAACGCATCCGGGAGGCGCTCGACGCGGCAAACCGGGATAACGGCGAGGTGGCGATCCACGATACCATGCTGATGGTGGTCGGACGCGGCTCGTCGGATCCCGATGCCAATTCCAACGTCTCCAAGGTCATGCGCATGCTGTGGGAAGGTTTCGGCTTCGGCTGGGCGGAGACCTGCTATTCGGGCGTCACCTTCCCGCTGGTCGGGCCGGGGCTCGAGCATGCCGCCAGGCTCGGCTACAAGCGCATCATCGTCTTCCCGTATTTCCTGTTCACCGGCGTCCTGGTCAAGCGCATCTACGCGCAGACCGACGAGGTTGCGGCGAAGCATCCGGAGATCGAATTCGTCAAGGCACCCTATCTCAACGATCATCCGCTGGTGCTCGACACCTTCCAGGACCGGGTGAAGGAGATCGTCGAGGGGCAGGCGCTGATGAACTGCCAGATGTGCAAGTACCGTGAGCAGGTGCTGGGCTTCGAGGCGGAAGTTGGCCTGCCGCAGGAAAGCCATCACCATCATGTCGAAGGCATCGGCGGGGGGCTGGAAAACTGTCCCTGTGGCGGCGACTGCGACGCCTCCTGCCGCGACGAGGATTTCTGCCGCAAGCACGGGCTGCCGTTCACCCCGGTGCACAGCCATGCCGAGCCGGGGCCGCTCGAACCGGTGCACGATCACGGTCATAACCACCACCATGGACACGACCATGACCACCATCATGGCGACGGGCATCATCATCACCACGATCACGATCATGCGCATGACCACGGGCATGGGCACGGCCATTCCCATAGCCACAGCCATGGGGGGCATGATCACCACCACCATCCCTATCCGCATGCGGACCATCCGCACGGACCGAAATCGATGGAAAAGCCCAAGCGGTGAGCATGACCGGCTACATCACCGATCCGGACGAGATCTACCGAAAATCCTTCGCCACCATCCGGGCGGAGGCGGAGCTGTCGCGCTTCGACGGGCCGACGGCTTCGGTTGTGGTGCGCATGATCCACGGCTGCGGGATGACCGATCTCGCCGCCGACATCGTGGTATCGCCGGATTTCGCGTCCGCGGGGCAGGACGCTCTCCAGAACGGAGGGGCGGTGATCTGCGATGTCGAGATGGTTCGCCACGGCGTGATCAAGCGGCTGCTGCCGGCTAACAATCCGGTCATCTGCGCGCTCTCCGATCCCTCGGTCGCCGAGAGGGCGAAAGCGATCGGCACGACGCGCTCGGCGGCGCAGGTGGATCTTTGGGACAATGATCTCGCAGGCGCCGTGGTGGTGATCGGCAACGCGCCGACGGCGCTTTTCCGGCTGCTCGAACGCATTGATGCCGGCGCGCCGAAACCGGCCGCCATCATCGGGGCGCCGGTTGGCTTCGTGGGGGCAGCGGAATCCAAGGACGCGCTGATTGCCGATTCGCGCGGCGTGCCGTTCATCGCGGTGAAGGGCCGGCGTGGCGGTTCGGCGATCGCGGCTGCGGCGCTCAACGCGCTCGCGGCGGGGCTGGAAGGGCATGGCTGAAATGGAAAAATCGACGACACCCTGGCTGACCCTGCTCGGCGTCGGCGACAACGGGCTCGACAGCCTGACGCCGGCGGCGCGTTCCCTGTTCGACGCCGCGCGCACGATCATCGCGCCGGCCCGCGTCCTCGAAGAGATAGAGACGGGCGACCGCGAAGTGATCCCCTGGACGTTCGGCGTCAAGCAGACGATCGAGCTGTTGCTCGAGCGTCGCGGCGAACCGATTACCATTCTCGCCACCGGTGACCCGATGCATTTCGGCATCGGCGCGACCATGATGCGCCATATCGGCGCCGACGAGATCCGTGTCATTCCGACCCCGTCCGCGTTTTCGCTCGCCGCCGCACGGCTCGGCTGGGCGCAGCAGGACGTTGCCATGATCTCGCTTCACGGGCGGTCCGTGCACGCGCTTTCGGCGCATCTCCAGCCCGGAAACCGGATCATCGCACTCACCTCCACCGGACGGACCATCTGCGAGGCCGCCGACATTCTCGTCGCGCGCGGTTTCGGTGGTTCGCGGATTGCGGTTCTCGAACATATGGGCGGCCGGCGCGAGAAGATCGTCGAGATGGCCGCGCGGGACATCCGGTCCGGCTCTGAAGACTTTGCCGATTTCAACACGCTTGCTATCGATTGCGTTGCCGATCCGGACGCGGCCTGGTTGTCGCCGGGGCCGGGTCTGCCGGATGAAGCCTATGAGCATGACGGACAGCTGACCAAGCGCGAGATCCGCGCGGCCACGCTCGCCCATCTCGGCCCCATGCCCGGCGCTCTGCTCTGGGACATCGGGGCGGGCAACGGTTCGATCGCCATCGAATGGATGCGTGCGGCGCGCTGCGCGAACGCTATTGCGATCGAGAGTGACGCCACCCGGTGCGAGCGGATCGCGGCCAATGCGCTGACGCTCGGGACGCCGACGCTCGATGTCCGCCACGGTGAGGCGCCGCTGGCTCTCGAAGGGCTCGAGGCGCCGGATGCCATCTTTATCGGCGGCGGGATGAGCGAAGAGGGTGTTTTTGAAGCTGCCTGGGCGGCGCTCAAGCCCGGCGGCCGGCTGGTCGCCAATGCGGTGACGGTAGAAAGCGAGGCGCGTCTCTATGCCCTGCGCGAGCATTTCGGCGGCGAGCTCGCACGCATGCAGGTCAGTCGCGCCGAACCGGTCGGCCGCTTCTTCGGCTGGAAACCGATGATGCCGGTCACGCTGTGGTCGGTGAGAAAGGGTTTAGCATGACCGGCAGGCTCTATGGTGTCGGGCTCGGTCCCGGCGACCCGGAACTCCTCACGCTCAAGGCGCTCAGGATCCTCAAATCCGTACCGGTGATTGCCTGGCCCGCGCCCGACGAGGGTGACAGTTTCGCCCGCTCCATCGCAGCACCCCATCTGCCCGGCGGGCAGACGGAGATCGCGATCCGGGTGCCGATGCGGGTCGAGCGGTTTCCGGCGCAGGAGATCTATGATCGCGCGGCAGAGGAGATCGCCGCTCATCTCGATGCCGGCCGCGACGTCGCGGTTCTGTGCGAGGGTGACCCGTTTTTCTACGGCTCCTTCATGTATCTCTTCGAGCGGCTGGCTGGGCGCTACGAGACCGAAATCGTTCCCGGCGTCTCCTCGATCATGGCAGCGGGTGCCGCCTCCGGGCGGCCGCTTTCGGCGCGCAACGACGTGCTCACCGTGATCCCGGGGCCGCTGCCGGATGACGAGATTTCCGCGCGTATCGCCGATTCAGGTGCTGTCGCAATCATGAAAGTCGGCCGTCATTTCAATCGTTTGCGGGCTTTGATCGAGAAACTGAATCTCACGGCTCAAGCGGTTTATGCGGAGCGGGTGACGCTTGCCGGCGAGCGCGTCATGCCGCTTTCAGAGGTGAGCGGTGACACGGCTCCTTATTTCTCGATCATCCTGATCTACAAGGGCGCTGAAAGCTGGGCCAGACCCGCCGCGCCGGCAGAGGCAAACTCATGACTTCGAAGACCGCGATCCTCATTCTGACGGCTTCGGCGCTGCCGGTGGCGAGCCGCATCAAGGCCGCGACCGGTGGCGAGATCCACGGGCTCCAGCGGCGGGTCGAGGACGTGGATGTGGCGTTCGAGGAGACGGGCACGCATCTTCGCGCGCTGTTCGCGGCGGGCCGGCCCATCGTCGCCGTGATGGCGGCGGGGGCGGTGATCCGGCTGCTCGCGCCTGTGCTCTCCGACAAACAGGCAGAGCCGCCGGTGATCGCGGTGGCCGAGGACGGCTCCGTGGCGGTACCGCTGCTCGGCGGCCATCACGGCGCCAACGATCTGGCGCGGGAGATTGCCGCGGCGCTAGAGGGCGTGGCCGCGGTGACGACGGCAGGCGATCTGCGCTTCGGCATTGCGCTCGACGCGCCGCCGGAGGGTGTCCGACTCGGCAATCCGGACGCCGCCAAGGCGGTTATGGCGGAACTGGTGGCGGGGGCTTCGGTGCGACTAGCAGGCAAGAATGCACAGTCCTCCTGGCTCCGGAATTCGACGCTTCCCTTCGCGGAGGATGGCGCCGTTACGCTTACGGTCACCGACCGCGTGCATGAAGCAGGCAAACTCGAACTCGTCTATCATCCGGCGACGCTGGTACTCGGCATGGGCTGCGAGCGCGGCTGCGAGGCGGCGGAGGCGATCGCCCTCGCCGAGAAGGCGCTTTCCGAAAATGGCCTGTCGCCAGAATCGGTTGCGGCGGTTGCCTCACTCGATTTGAAGGCGGATGAAGCAGCGATTCATGCGGTCGCCGCGCATTTCCGCGTGCCGGCGCGGTTCTTCGATGCGGCGCGGCTGGAGGCGGAAACGCCGCGGCTGGCAACGCCCTCCGATGTCGTCTTCGCGGAAGTGGGCTGCCACGGCGTGGCCGAGGGGGCGGCGCTCGCCAGCGTCCGCGCGGCGGGCGAACTGGCCGTCGCCAAGATCAAGAGCCGGCGGGCCACCGTCGCCATTGGCCGCTCTCCGGTGGTACTGGCGGAAGACAAGCTCCAAGGCCGTGCTCGCGGCACGCTCTTCGTCGTCGGGATCGGTCCGGGGTCGGACGGCTGGCGCTCACCGGAGGTCAGCCGCATGGTGAGCGAGGCGACAGATCTCGTCGGCTATTCGCTCTATCTCGATCTTCTCGGACCGCTTGCCCAAGACAAGGCGCGGCACGATTTCGATCTCGGCAAGGAAGAGGCGCGCGTCCATCATGCGATGGAACTGGCCGGCCAGGGCAGGACGGTGGCGCTGGTCTGTTCGGGTGATGCCGGCATCTACGCCATGGCGACGCTGGTCTTCGAGCTGCTCGAAAAGGCGGGCGGCGAGGACGGGCTCAGTGATGCCGCCCGGCGGATCGCCATCCAGTGCAGCCCGGGTATCTCCGCGCTGCAGGCCGCTGCCGCCCGCGCAGGGGCACCGCTGGGGCATGATTTCTGCACCATCTCGCTGTCGGACCTGCTCACACCCTGGGATGATATCCAGCGCCGGGTGAAGGCGGCGGGCGAGGGGGACTTCGTCATCGCCTTCTACAATCCGGTGTCGCGCAAGCGGCGCACGCAGCTCGCCTGGGCGCGCGACGAGTTGCTGACCCATCGCCCGGCCTCGACGCCGGTGATCCTCGCCACCAATCTCGGTCGCGAGGGCGAAACGGTGCGGGTGGTGCCGCTCGGCGAGTTGCAGGTCGATGATGTCGACATGCTGACCGTCGTCATCGTCGGTTCGTCGAATACATCCGTCACGCGGACCGGCGACGGGCGCGACTGGGTCTATACGCCGCGCGGTTACGCCCGCAAGGAGGGCAGCGCCATGAAGCCGGCCGGAGAATTGAAGGGAGCGGCGGAATGACGGTCTATTTCATTGGAGCGGGCCCAGGTGCCCCCGATCTCATCACCGTACGAGGTCTGAAACTCATCGAGCGCTGCCCGGTCTGCCTTTATGCCGGTTCGCTGGTGCCGGAGGAGATCGTCAAGGCGGCACCCGAGGGGGCGAAGGTGATGGACACCGCGCCGATGCATCTCAACGAGATCGTCGCCGAGATCGAGGCGGCGCATGCCGAAGGCCATGACGTGGCGCGTGTGCATTCGGGCGATCCCTCGATCTACGGCGCGGTGGCCGAGCAGATGCGCCGGCTCGATGCGCTGGGGATCGATTACGAGGTGGTGCCCGGGGTGCCGGCTTTCGCGGGTGCGGCGGCGCGGCTTTCGACCGAATTGACCCTGCCGGAGATCGCCCAGACGGTCATCGTCACTCGCACCGGCATGAAGGCGTCGGCGATGCCCGAAGGAGAGCAGCTCGAAATCCTCGGCCGCTCGAAGGCGACGCTGGCGATCCATCTTTCGATCCGCAATCTCGACTACGTGCGCCGGGCGCTCGAACCCTATTATGGCGACGACTGTCCGGTGGTGATCGCCTATCGCGCCACCTGGCCGGACGAGCTCTATATCCGCACCACGCTCGCCGGGATGAAGGAGGAGGTGCGCAAGCACAAGATCACCCGCACCGCGCTTATTCTGGTCGGCAAGGTGTTCGGCGAAGTCAATTTCCGCGATAGCGACCTCTACAATGCGGACTATTCCCACGTGCTCCGGAACGCCGGCAAGAAAAAGAAGGCCTCGGCCTAACCCAGTGCGGCGATAAGGTCGTCGATGGTGGCATGGCCATCCTTCGACGATTTTGGCCGGGCGATCATGATCACCGGCAAACCCAGAATGCGCGCTGCCTCGATCTTGGCGTAGCCGGCCTCGCCGCCAGAGTTTCGGCAGACGAGGTGCGTGACCCGATGGGCGGTAAACAGCATCGTCTCCGCGGCCGCGCTGTCGCCCGGGCGGCCGAGCACCAGCGCGTGGTCGGGGAGGTCGAGCTTCTGCTCCGGCTGGTCGATCATGCGGACGACGAAATGGATGTCCTCACGGTCCCCGAAGGCGGCTAGATATTGCGAGCCGAGTGCCAGAAAGACGCGGCCGCGTGGCGGGATCGCGTCGCGGGCGTCTTCCAGCGTTGCAACTTCTGTCCAGTCATCGCCGGCCTGTTTTGTCCAGGCCGGACGGGCAAGGCGATGAAGAGGCACGCCGGATATTTCGGATGCCTTGAGGGCATTGGCCGATATGGTTTTCGCGAAAGGATGGGTGGCGTCAATGAGAACCGAAGCGCGGTTTTCCCGGAGCCAGTCTGCGAGTCCCTCGGCCCCGCCGAAGCCGCCGGTCCGCACTTCGCCGGCAACAGGAGAGGGCTCCTTGGTGCGGCCGGCCAACGACGTCACGATGCGCGCGTGGGGGCGCTCGATCACCATACGTGCGGCCAGCTCGGCGGCCTCGCGGGTGCCGCCGAGAATGAGGATGGTTTCACGCATCGGCGACGCTCCGGGCGAGGATGTTGCCCTGTCTGTCGGTGACCAGGATGTCGACTTCGACCGGAGCCCCGCGCAGGGCGTCGAGCGCCGTCAGCCGTGCGTCGCGCGCCACGATTGCCGGCAGGTCGATGCCGTCTTGACGAGTCAATTCAAGGACTTCGAGCGCGGTGTTGGCAGAGAGAATCCTCTCCCTCACACTCTGATTCAAGTTCGGTCCGGCCTTGTCGGCGAGCCATTCCATGTCCACCTGGCTGCGGCCTGAATGCAGATCCATCGCGCCCTGGGCGAGCTTTGTGAGCTTGGCGAAACCGCCGGCGATGGTCAGTCGCGGCAACGGATGCTGGCGCAGATATTTGAGCAGGCCGCCGGCAAAATCGCCCATGTCGAGGCAGGCGATGTCGGGCAGGCCGAACAGCTGCTGCCCAGTCCGCTCCGAGGTCGATCCGGTGGAGCCGAGCACATGGTCGAGACCGGCCGCACGGGCCACGTCGATGCCGCGATGGATCGAGTGGATCCAGGCCGCGCAGGAGAAGGGATTGACGATGCCGGTGGTGCCGAGGATCGACAGGCCGCCCTTGATGCCGAGACGCGGGTTCCAGGTTTTCTCGGCCAGCGCCTCACCGCCCGGGACGGAAATCTCGATCTCGTAGTCGGGGCGAACGCCGTGCTCGGCGCAGAGGCTTTCGACCGTCTCCGTCATCATCCGCCGCGGCACCGGGTTGATCGCCGGTTGACCCGGCTCGACAGGCAGGCCCGGCAGTGTGACCATGCCGACGCCCTCACCGGCGCGGAAGACGATGCCCGATTGGTCCGGCCCCTTGCGCACGGTGGCTATGATGGTGGCGCCATGGGTGACGTCGGGGTCGTCGCCGGCATCCTTGACGATTCCCGCCTGCGCGATCCCTGCTTCGATCTTCTCGAAGGCGAGCGCGAAGGAGGGGGTCTGCCCGCGCGGCAGGGTGATGGTGACGGGATCGGGAAAACGGCCTGTCAGGAGTGCGGTCAGCGCCGCCCTGGTGGCGGCGGTCGCGCAGGCGCCGGTGGTCCAGCCACGCTTGAGCGCGCTGCCGGATTCCGTCGTCTCCTGTCGGTTTTGTTCCGTCATATCGGCCACATTATTCCTATTGTGCGATTGCCGATATAGCGCTCGCGCGATAGACCGGAAAGCGACAAGGAGCGATCATCGCGACGATGGAAAACGGACTGGGACAGATCACCGCGAACCTGCCGGAGATGAAGCCGGGCGAGGTCTGGCTGGTGGGCGCGGGACCGGGAGACCCCGGGCTCCTGACACTCCACGCCGTGCACGCGCTGATGCAGGCCGACTTCATCGTCCATGACGCGCTGGTGAGCGAGGCCTGCCTCGGTCTCGCCAAGCCGGGCGCCGAGATCGAATATGCGGGCAAGCGCGGCGGCAAGCCGTCCGCCAAGCAGCGGGACATCTCGTTTCGTCTGGTCGAACTCGCCAAGCGCAACAAGCGCGTCCTCCGGCTCAAGGGCGGCGACCCCTTCGTCTTCGGACGCGGTGGCGAGGAGGCGCTGACGCTCGTGGAGCATGGCGTGCCTTTCCGCATCGTGCCGGGAATCACCGCCGGAATCGGCGGTCTGGCCTATGCCGGCATCCCCGTCACCCACCGCGAGACCAACCATACAGTCACCTTCCTGACCGGCCATAATTCGAGCGGCGCCGTTCCCGACGGGATCGACTGGGAGGGTGTGGCGCGCGGCAGTCAGGTGATCGTCATGTACATGGCGATGAAACATTTCGACGCCATCGCCAGCCGGCTGATGGACGCCGGCCGGGACGCCTGCGAGGCGGTGGCCTTCGTCACCGACGCCTCCACCGAAAACCAGAAGGTGCTGGAAACCACGCTCGGGAAAGCCGCCGCCGATCTCGCCGCATCCGGGCTCGAGCCGCCGGCCATCGTCGTCGTCGGCAAGGTGGTGGAGTTCCGCAAGGCCTTCGACTGGCTCGGCGCACTCGACGGCAAGGCGCTCACGCCCGATCCGCTCGGCACGCGCGCGGCGGAGCAGAAGGACAGCGCATGAGAGGCCTGATGCTCGCCGCGCCCCATTCGGGCTCCGGCAAGACGACGGTGACGCTCGGGCTCCTGCGCGCGCTCAAGCGGCGCGGCGTGAAGCTGGCGCCCGCGAAGGCCGGACCCGATTATATCGACCCCGCCTTTCACTCGGTCGCCTCCGGCGCGATCTGCATGAACTACGACCCTTGGGGCATGCGGCCGGATCTCGTGCGCGCCAATGCGAGCCTCGCCGCCGAGGGTGGGCGCATATTAGTTCTCGAGGCGATGATGGGGCTCTATGACGCCGCCGCAGATGGCAGCGGTTCGTCGGCCGATCTCGCCCGTACGCTTGGACTGCCGATCATCCTCGTCATCGATTGCGCAAAAATGTCCCATTCGGTGGCGGCGCTCGCCAAAGGCTTTGCCGATTTCGCCCCCGATCTCTATGTCGGCGGCGTCATCCTCAACCGTGTTGGTAGCGAGCGGCACGAGCGGATGCTGCGGGCGGCCCTTGCGCAGGCCAATGTCGACTGTCTCGGCGCGATGCCGCGCGATGCGGCACTCTCGCTCCCCGAGCGGCATCTGGGTCTGGTGCAGGCCGGCGAGAACACCGATCTCGAAGAATTCGTCGATGTCGCGGCCGACCGGATCGAGAGGCATGTCGATCTCGACAGGATCGAAAAGCTCTCGGTGCTCGGAACGCCTTTCGAGGTGACTGCCAATATTCCGCGACTGCCGCCGCTCGGGCAGAAGATTGCGATCGCCCGCGATCTGGCCTTCGCCTTTTCCTACGAACACAGCCTGCTCGGCTGGCGGCGCCGGGGTGCGGAACTGAGCTTCTTCTCCCCGCTCGCTGACGAGGCACCCGCGTCTGATGCCGATGCGGTGTTCCTGCCGGGCGGCTATCCGGAACTTCATGCCGGTAAAATCGCAGCGGCTGAAAATTTCCGGCGGGGCATGGCCGAGGCGATCGCCCGCGACATCCCTATCTATGGCGAGTGTGGCGGCTACATGGTTCTGGGTGAGGGGCTGGTCGACGCCGAGGGCGTTCGTCACGAGATGCTGGGCGCGCTGCCGCTGGTCACCAGTTTCGCCGAGCGCAAGCGCCATCTCGGCTATCGCAAGCTGGTTCCCGAGCCCGGCTTCATCTGGGACATGCCGCTGACCGCGCACGAATTCCACTATTCGACGGTAGTCTCGGAAGGGCCCGGCGATCCGCTGTTCTCGGTGTCCGACGCCGAAGGAACCGAGCTGCCGAAAGCAGGGCGCCGGCGCGGTCGGGTGGCGGGCTCCTACATGCATGTCATCGACATCGCGGGCTGAGGGGCGGAGCGAGGAGATGGCGGTGATCGACCACGGCGGCGCGCTTCTCGAAGCGATGCGTCTCCACGGCGGAGTTGCGGCGGACTGGCTCGACCTGTCGACCGGCATCAGCCCCGTCAGCCTGCCTCTGCCGGAGCTGCCCGAAGATGTCTGGAGGCGGCTGCCGGACCCGGCCTATGCGCTTTCGGTCGCAGAACATGCCCGCGCGCATTACCGCGCCACCGTCCGGCCGGTGATCACGCCCGGCAGTCAGGCGGCGATCCAGAACTTGCCGATGCTGGCGCGGCGGCTACGTCGCGTAGCTGCGACTGTGGCGATCCTCTCGCCGACCTACGGGGAATACGAGGCCGCTTTCGCGCGGGCCGGCTACGCTGTCGAAAAGGTCGCTTCTCTCGATGATGCGCGCGAGGCGGACGCCGTGGTGCTAGCCAATCCCAACAATCCCGACGGCCGGCAATTCGCACCCGAAGAGCTGCGCGCTTTTGCCGAGGCACGGGGTGAACGTCTGACGGTCGTCGACGAGGCCTTTGCCGATTGTCATCCGGAGGTCAGCGTGGCCGCCGATGCCGGACAGGTGCCGGGACTGATGGTGCTGCGCTCTTTCGGTAAATTCTTCGGGTTGGCTGGCGTTCGGCTGGGTTTTGCCTTCCTCGCCGAGCCGACGGCAAAGGCGCTTGGCGAGGCACTTGGTCCCTGGCCGGTGTCCGGCCCCGCACTTGCGATCGCAGCTTCCGCCTTTTCCGATCCGAGAGCACTGGAGCGGCAGCAGGCGGAGATCGCGCGCTGCCACGCGCTGACCGCACAAGCGATTCGAACGGCCGGCCGGTCGGTCGCGGGGGAGACAGGCTTGTTCTTCCTGCTCGAGACAGATGACGGCGCGGCCCTGCGCGATGCGCTCGCCGCGCGGAAAATTCTGACCCGGGCCTTCGATCATTCGCCGCGACGGTTGCGGATCGGCTTGGTGGCCGATGAGGCGCAGGCCGAGCGGCTGGCTGCGGCGCTCGAAAAGGGGCCGGCGTGACCCGGCTTCTCATCCTGTTCCTTGGTCTGGTGATCGATCGCCTGGTCGGCGATCCGGATTTCCTCTGGCGGCGGTTCTCGCATCCGGTCGTGCTCTTCGGCGGGCTGATCGGCTTTGCGGACCGGCACATGATCGATCCGGCGGAGACCGATGCCGTCCGCAGGAGGCGGGGGCTGGTGGCGATCGCGGGGCTGGTTGCAATCGCCATTGTGGCCGGATGGCTGCTGTCCGATCTCTTCGGCCTGTTCGGCTGGGTCGGCATCGTGCTGGAAGCTGTGGTTCTCTCCGTCTTTCTGGCGCAGAAGAGCCTCTTCGACCATGTCCGCGCCGTCGCCGAGGCGTTGCAGAGCGAGGGGATTGCCGGCGGCCGTCGTGCGGTGTCGATGATCGTTGGACGCGATCCCGATACGCTCGATCGTTCGGCGGTCTGCCGGGCGGCGATCGAGAGCCTTGCCGAGAACCATTCGGACGGCGTGGTCGCGCCGGCGCTCTGGTACCTGATCGGCGGTCTGCCTGGACTGTTCGCCTACAAGATGGTCAACACCGCCGATTCCATGATCGGACATCTGAACACCAGATACCGCGATTTCGGACGAGCATCGGCGAAGCTCGATGACGTGATGAACTGGCCGGCCGCACGGCTCTCGGCCCTCTTCTTCGCACTGGCTGCCGGCTGGATGAGCGGTGCGAAGGCAGCGCGGCGGGCTCTTGGCGCCGCGTTGCGCGATGCCGGCCTGCATCGTTCTCCCAATGCGGGCTGGCCAGAGGCGGCTGTCGCCGGTGCGCTGGGGCTGGCGCTCGGTGGTCCGCGCACCTATAGCGAGGTGGTCGTCGCTGCGCCCTGTCTCAACGGATCCGGATCGCGCGAGGCGGGTTCCCACACGGTCGAGCGGGCTGTCGGACTTGGCGAAATTGCCTCCAGCTTGCTGACAGTTGCGGTGTTCGTAATGTTTCTCGGAGCGTTTTTCCTGAAATAAAACAAGGTGTTGATATTATCGATCACAGTTGAGCGTCGTTTTTAACTTTATTTGATCACGCCGGAATTATACTGTTTTTCCACAGGGGCAGTTTCCATGCGTAACCATGAGGGGAAAGTGGGATGAAGAAATTCCTTCTTGCAGGGGCAGTAGCGGTCGGAATGCTGATGTCGGCGACATCGGCCTATGCGGCCAGAATCGTGGCAAAGATCGACATTTCATCGCAGACCATGACGGTGAGCCAGAACGGTGTGGTCAAGTATCGCTGGAAGGTTTCGACGGGCCGCAAGGGCTACTCGACACCGACCGGCAGCTATTCGCCGAAGTGGCTCTCCAAGCACCATCGTTCTCGCAAGTACAACAATGCGCCGATGCCTTATGCGGTCTTCTTCCGTGGTGGTTATGCGGTGCACGGCACCAACCAGGTCAGCCGCCTCGGCCGTCCGGCTTCGCACGGCTGCATCCGCCTGCACACGGCGAACGCGGCGACCTTCTACTCGATGGTCGAGCGCAATGGCCGCTCCAACATCCGGATCGTGATCAATCACTGACAGGTTTCCGGACGCAGGGATGACATGGAAAGGGCGCCCTTGAGGCGCCCTTGCTATTTCCGCTTTCTTACCTGGTGCTTGATGCCCCAACGGTCGTGGAACCACTGCCACTGGCCGGGATATTCGCGCACCCACGCTTCGATCTTGTCGTTGAGGATCTGGCAGGTCGCGTCGACGTCAATGCGGCCGTCGGGCGCGCGGGGCAGGGTGATCGCCGGTTCGATGGAGAGCCGGAAACGCCCCTCCGGCAACCGGATGCAGCGGGCCGGGTAGACCTCGCACTCGAACTGGCGGGCGAGCTTGCCGAGCAGCGGATTGGTGATGACCTTATGGCCGAAGAAGGTGGTCTTGGGGCCGCGCTGGAAACGCTGGTCGACAAGCATGCCGACGCCGCCATTGTTCTCCATCTTGCGGGCGAGCGCGATTGCCGCCCCGGCGCGTGATGGCACCAGATGACCCATGCGCGTGCGGCGTGCCGAGAGCACCTGGCGGGCAATATAGGGGTTGTTGGGCGGACGGAAGAGGGCGGTGACCTCCAGCCCGTAAGCGGCTGCACCGATCGGCAGAAGCTCGAAATTTCCGGTATGGGCGGTGAAGACGATGAACGGCTTCTTCTCGGCGATGAGCTTCTCGAAAATCTCCACGCCCTCGACCTCGACGCGGGCCGCGGCGGGATTGTCCACGTTGATGTCGAATATCTGGTCGAGGAAGACGTATTCCACGCCGAGCCGGGCCATGTTGCCCCACATGTCGCGGGCGATCGTCTCGCGTTCCTCGGCGGTCTTTTCCGGAAAAGCGAGTTCGAGATTGGCGAGTGCCAGTCGGTGACGTGACGTCAGCGGTCCGAGCCTGCGGGCCAGCCAGTCGGTGCCGTCGATTGCGGCATTGGCGGGGAACAGCGAGGCCAGCTTCAGCAACCCGAGCGCCGTCATCCCGATCGTCCAGTCGCGCAGCTTGCGCGACAGGACGTAGGATTTGACGATGAAGGGGTGGGGAAGCGGACGCTTGTTCATGCCGCGGGTCAGTCGAGCCTCAGGAGGATCTTGCCGAAGACATCGCGGGTTTCCATGCGGGCGAGCGCCTTGTCGATCGACTTGAGATCGACCTCGGTGTCGATGACCGGGTGGACGAGGCCGGCGGCCATCTTCTGCATGGCGTTGGCCATGTTCTCCATCCGGCAGCCGAAGGAGCCGATGAGGCGCAGCTGCTGCTGAAACAGCATCATCAGGTTGACCTCGGTGGAGACGCCGGAGGTCGAGCCGCAAGTGACGAGCCGGCCGCCGCGCTTGAGCGAGAACATCGAGCCCGCCCAGGTATCTTTGCCGACATGTTCGAAGACCACGTCGACGCCGCGCTTCTTCGTCAGCTTGCGCATGACGCCCTCGAAGCGGTCGGTGCGGTAGTTGATGACGTGATCGGCGCCGAGGGCCTTGGCCGGTTCGATCTTCTCGTCGGAGCCGACGGTCGTGTAGACGGTGCAGCCGATCTTCTTGGCGAGCTGGATGGCAGCGGAGCCGATACCCGATCCGCCCGCATGGACAAGAATGTGCTCGCCGGGTTCGAGTTTGGCATTGTCGAAGAGCATGTGCTCGACGGTGCCGAAGGTGACGGGCGCGAGCGCCGCGCCGACGACGTCGACGCCGGGCGGGGCCGGGACGAGCAGCCGGGCTGGCAGGTTGACGCGCTCGCAGGCAAAACCGTCGAGATGGAAGCCGTGCACGCCCGAAACGTGTTCGCAGAGATTGTCGCGGCCCTCGCGGCAGGGACGGCACAGGCCGCAGGTGCGGGCGCCATAAATGGAGACGAGCTGGCCGGGGACGAGGCCGGAGACGCCGGGTCCCACCGTCTCGACGGTGCCGGCGGCTTCCGCGCCGATGGTCAGCGGCAGCTTGCGCTTGGCAAACGCCATGCCGCGCCAGCCCCAGACGTCGATGTGGTTGAGCGCGACGGCTCCGATACGGACCGTGACCTCGCCGATGCCCGGGGCATCCGGGTCAGCGACCTCGACCATTTCGAGCTTCCGGTCCTCGATGAGTTGAAGTGCCTGCATGTCAGCTCCCCCGCCGACCCTGCGGCGGATTCCTGGAAATCAAAAAGTGCGTGATCGTCCGATTAAGCGGGTTCCGCCGTCATGACAAGGCAGGCGTTCTGTCCGCCGAAGCCGAAGGAGTTCGACAACACCGAGGTGACGGCCTGATCGCGCTTGACGTTCGGCACCACGTCGAGCTCGATCGCCGGGTCCGGATTGTCGTGGTTGATGGTCGGCGGCAGGGTGCCGGTCGCCATCGTCATCAGCGAGAAGACCGCCTCGATCGCGCCGGCCGCGGTCAGCGTGTGGCCGATCATCGACTTGTTCGAGGAGACGGGGATCGACTTGAGATGATCGCCGAACACGCCCGACATGGCGAGATACTCCATTTTGTCGTTTTCCGGCGTCGAGGTGCCGTGGGCGTTGATGTAGCCGATGCCGCTTTCGTCGAGGCCGGCGTCTTCGAGCGCACCGCGAATGGTCGCGATCGCCGGTCCGCCGTCGGGCGAGGAGCGTGTGCGGTGGAAGGAGTCCGCCTTCTCGCCGCAACCGGCGAGAATGCCGTGGACTTTCGCGCCGCGCGCCATCGCGCTTTCGAGCGATTCCAGCACCAGGGTGGCGGCGCCCTCAGCGATGACGAAACCGTCGCGGTCCTTGGTGAAGGGCTTGGACGCCTTCTCCGGTGCGTCATTCTGGCGGGAAAGCGCGGAGAGAAGCGAAAAGCGGATGAGCGCTTCCGCGGTCACCGAGCCGTCGGTGGCGACGGCGAGCGCGCGGTCGGTGCGGCCCTGACGGATCGCCTCGACGCCGAGCTGGATGGCGGTCGCCCCCGAGGCGCAGGCCGTCGAAAGCGTGACCGGCAGCCCGCGGGTGCCGAAATCGTCGGCCAGACGTTCGGAGATCGTGCCGAACAGCATGGCTTCATGCAGGGCGAGATCGGGCTTGTCGCGCAGCACCGAGAGGAACTGGGTATAGGCGTTGCCCTCACGGGCGTCGTCGGGAACCCGATCGCCGAGTTCGAACCTTGCCGACCATTCGGGCTCCACCGGCGGGGCGGCGAGAAAGAGCGGCCCGCCGAAATCACCGGAGATGCCGGCCTGGGCGAGTGCTTCGATTGCGGCCCTGCGCGCCATGGCGTGAGACCGTTCGACGGCGTTTGCGGCCGGAATGTCCATGAAGTCGACCGTGCCGCCGATGGTCGTCGAGAGATGCTCGGTCGGGAAGCGGGTGATCGTGTGGATGCCCGACTGGCCGGAGGTGAGCGCCTTCCAGTTGTCCTCGACGCCCTCGCCGAGGGAGGTGAGAACCCCCATGCCGGTCACGGCGACGATGGGGCGACCCAGATGATCTGTGAACTTCGATGCCATGACGGTCTCCTTCACCCTGCCTTCGACACCCGCGCCATGCCTTCGCCGCGGCGGAAACCCAGCGCGGTGACAAGGGCGGTTTTCGGGGCTGCGGGCATGTCGGTTTCCCCTTCGGCGGAGAAACGCGCGATCGGCTGACCGGCGGAGACCGCGATGGCGCCGAGTGCGATGGCGAGCGGGAACTGTGCTTCCACGCCGTGTCCGAAGGCGATGGCCTGGCGGCGCAGGCTGGCGGCTGAAAAGCGATCCTTCAGCCAGCTTTCCTCGCGGGCGGCAATCACCGGTTCACCGGCGGCGCCCGAGATCACGAGATCGATGGAACCTGCGTCGGCGGCAACACGATCGGCCAACCGCGCCAGCCGGGTCTCGAGCTTGCCGTCGTCGCGCGCGCCGCGATCACCTTCGACCTCGTCGAGCGTCGCGTAGATGGTGGCGCCGCGGGCTTCGGCGTGGTCGCGCGATTCGAGAACCAGGAACGCACCGGCCGAGCCGAAGACGACGCCGTCCGGCATGACGGAGGAGGGGTCTTCGGCGTTGCCCTGGCGCTTGTCGGCGACACCGGATGACTGGATCATCAGAATGAGATCGGCACGCGCGCCGGACAATGCGCCGCCGACCAGGCAATGGGTCGACTGACCTGCGGCGATGCGGGCGCGTGCGGTTTCAAAGGCCGAAATGCCGGCGCCTTCCTCACCCATCAGGGTGCGCGACGAGCCGGTGACCTTGTGAACGATGGAAATGTTGCCGGCGAGAAGATTGGACAGCTGGGCGAGGAACAGGGTCGGGCGCAATTCCGTGCTCAGTTTTTCGTTGAGCATGACTTCTCGGTCGTTGGTCTTGCGCGATTCCTCGACGATCAGCGTGTCGACCGCGATGTCGCGTTCGCCACCGCCGGCCGCCACGATGAGGTCCATATTGGCGCAGGCGTCCTCATTGTCCTTGAGGCCGGCGTCGTCGAGCGCGAGGCCCGCGGCGAAAACGCCGATGCGCTGCCAGTTTTCCATCTGCCGCTGATCGCCGCGGCGGGGGATCTGCTCGGACCAGTCTATTTCCGGAAGTGGATGGACGGCGTAATGTGCTTCCAGGGTGTTGTCGACGACCGGCTTGATCGGTCCCTTGCCGGTCAGCAGTTTCTCGTGCGCCTCGCGGCCGATGCCGAGAGAGGTGACGATACCAATGCCTGTGATGACCACATCGTTGGCTGAGTTACTCATGACTGACCTCCGGCTTCATTGCCCGGTTTCGGCAAGCGCGACGAGCCCGGTTTCAGAAGCGCGTTTGCGGACCACGTCGGCCAGCGGTGTCTGGTCGAAAGGTATGGTACGGAACTTGAGCTGACAATCGGCGAGCAATTTCCCCGCCGATGTGATCCTGCCCTTGGTGACCGCGAAGCCCGACCCTTCGTGGACGAGTTCGGCTTCGACAACCAGTTCGGTCTCCGGCTTGACGAAGTCGCGCATCTTGGCCTTGTCCACCGACATCAGGAACGGCATGACGGTGAAATCACTTCGCCCCATGACCAGAAAGCCGCCGGCCTGGGCCATGGTTTCCACGAGAAGCACACCGGGCACGATGGGCATGCCCGGAAAGTGTCCCTCGAAGACGGTGCTTTCAGCGGGGACGGTGCTGTTGGCCGTCAGACGACCCTCGTGGCGGTCGAACGCCACGACAGTGTCAATCATCTGGAAATATTCAAGCAGCATCCGTCGGCGCGCTTCAGGCCTTGGCCGCGCGGAGTTCGTCGATCTTGGTGCACAGGTTGCCGAGAACGAAATATTCCTCGGTCGAGGCCTGGCCGTCGTTGACTTCCTGGGTCCACTTTTCGAGCGGAATCTTGATGCCGAATTCCTTGTCGATCGCAAAGACGATGTCGAGGAAGTCGAGGCTGTCGATGCCGAGGTCGTCGATGGTGTGGCTCTCGGGCGTAATTTTGTCGCGGTCGATCTCGCTGGTTTCTGCGATGATGTCGGCGACCTTGTCGAATGTAGCGGTCACGCGCTTCTTCCCTGTTGGTCGTGCGAATTGCGGCAAGCTATAGAAAAAACCGCACCAAAAGCCAATGGGGAGAATGCGCGGAGATTTCCTTTCTCCGCGCAGTCGTCCTGATGCCCTCAGACTGCCAGGGAATGGCGTGCCTTGCCGGTCTGCAGATAGGTGTCGAAGGCCGAGGCGATCGAACGGACGAAGGGCCGCCCCTTCGGCGTGACGCGGAAAAACCCGTTTCGCAGCTCGATCAGCCCGTCCGGTTCCACTTCCGCGAGGTAGGTCGCTTCCTCGATCACGTCGGCTGCCGCTTCGCCGAACTCGTCGCGAATACGGGCAATCGAAAAGGCGAAGTCGCACATCAGGAGTTCGATGATGCGGGCGCGGACACGGTCGTCCTCGGCGAGCTGGAAGCCGCGTTCGGTGGCCAATTGGCCCTCGGTGACGCGGCGCTGATATTCCGCCGTCGCCGCGACGTTCTGCACATAGCCCTGCGGCAATTGCCCGATCGAGGAGGCGCCGAGACCGATCAGCGCGTCGGCCGTATCTGCCGTATAGCCCTGGAAGTTGCGGCGCATGCGGCCGGTGGCGGCTGCGAGCGTGAGGCTGTCGTTCGGCAGGGCGAAGTGGTCGATGCCGATTGCCGCATAGCCGGCGGCGGTCACCTGCGAGGAGGCCCGGTTCATCTGGGCGAAACGTTCGGTGACATCCGGAAGGGCTTCGTCGGGAATCATCCGCTGGTGTGTCTTCATCCACGGCACATGGGCGTAGCCGAAGAGCGCGATGCGGTCCGGAGCGAGCGAGAGCACCTGTTGGATGGTGCGATCGACCGAATCACGGGTCTGGTATGGCAGGCCGTAAAGCACGTCGCAATTGACGGATCGGACGCCGCGCGCGCGGACCTGTTCGATGACATCGCGGGTCTGCTCGAAGGATTGCTCGCGGTTGATCGCCTTCTGCACCTTTTCGTCGAAGTCCTGAACGCCGATGGAGGCGCGCGTCATGCCGATTTCCGCAAGGGCGTCGTAGCGCGGCCCGTCGAGGTCGTTGGGGTCCATCTCGACACTGATCTCCGCGTCCGTATCGAAGGTGAAGCGGCTGCGCAGGAGATCAGACAGGGCGATCATGTCTTCGGGCTTGAGCATGGTCGGAGAACCACCGCCCAGATGCAGGGCGGTCACCCGGCAGGCCGGATCGACAAGAGCCGAAATCGTGTCGATCTCGTGCTTGAGTGCGGCCAGATAGGTCGTCAGCGGTTCGTAGCGGCGGGTCTGCTTGGTCGTGCAGCCGCAGAACCAGCACAGGCGATCACAATAGGGAATGTGGATATAGAGCGAGAGCGTACTGCCTGGCTCGATTGCACGTATCCAGCGACCGTATGTCGCGGAATCCACACCCTGATGGAAGTGCGGGGCGGTCGGATAACTTGTATAGCGGGGCGCGGGGCCGGCATGGCGCTCGACGAATTCTTTCTGCATGCTCGGAAATTCCTGTTGGCGGTATCCTTGAATGCCGCCTCGGGGTCATGTTTGCATTGATGTCGATCAATGTCGGCTTCTCGAGGACCGAAACGGTCGATGCATACCGGTTTCGCATACACGCGAGAATTAGTATGTTACGTAATGCCTGAATGAAGCATGGGACTGCACAGATGGACGCCACCCGCAAGGACATCCATAACTCCGACGTTCCCGTCGTCTGCACCGCCTGCGAGGCGCGCCACCGCGGCGTCTGCGGAGCGCTGTCGGCGGAGCAACTGCAGTTGCTGAGCAAGTCCTCGAGCCGCAAGAAGCTCGGCTCGGGCACCGAACTGGTGGGCGAAAGCCTGACGACCTCGAGCTATTCCAATATCATCGGCGGCGTGGTGAAGCTGGTGAAGATGCTGGCCGACGGCCGCCAGCAGATCGTCGGACTGCAGTTCGCTCCCGATTTTCTCGGTCGTCCTTTCCGGGCGGAGAGTTCCCTGACGGCGGAAGCTGCGACCGATGTCAGCGTCTGCACCTTTCCGAAGACCGTCATCGACCGGATGATCTCGGATACGCCGGAACTCGAGCACCGGCTTCTGGAGCAGACGCTCAAGGAACTCGACGAGGCGCGGGACTGGATGGTCACGCTCGGCCGGAAAACGGCCGCCGAAAAGGTGGCGAGTTTCCTTCTTCTGATTGCGACCAATGTCGATCCGGAGAACGAGGGCGATTCGGCCGAGTTCGACCTGCCGCTGACCCGTTCCGACATCGCCGACTTTCTCGGCCTGACGATCGAGACCGTCAGCCGGCAGCTGACCAAGTTGCGCAAGGAAGGCGTCATCGAGGTGCGCAACAACCGTCACGTGTTCGTCCCCGACCTCGACGCGCTCGGCGACATGGCCGGTTACTAGCCGGTCGGCTTCCCTTTTCTGACATTTACGTTCACGTCAAAAATTGGTAGATGAAATCGCGCTTGTCCGGTGCATTCGCAGGGATGCAACTCGACAGGCGCGCCGGCATTTGCCAGAGAACAAGATATTGCGAGTGCGCGGAAACAGCCTCCGGTTCCGGATCTGCGCTATAAGAACAGGGAAGAGGATATCGGAATGGAACTCCCGGAACGCGAAAGCATGGAATTCGACGTCGTCATCGTCGGCGCTGGACCCGCCGGCCTGTCGGCCGCAATTCGCGTCAAGGAGCTCGATCCCGAGCTGACGGTGGTGGTGCTCGAAAAGGGCGGAGAAGTGGGCGCGCATATCCTGTCCGGCGCCGTCGTCGATCCGGTCGGCATCGACAAGCTGATCCCCGACTGGCGCGATGATCCCGACCATCCGTTCCGCACCGAAGTCACAGACGACCACTTTCTCGTTCTCGGACCTGCGGGTTCGATCCGTATGCCCAATGCGATGATGCCGCCGCTGATGAACAATCACGGCAACTACATCGTCTCGCTCGGCAATGTCTGCAAATGGCTTGCCGGGCGTGCCGAAGCGCTGGGCGTCGAGATCTATCCGGGCTTTGCGGCGAGCGAGGTGCTCTACAACGACGAGGGCGCGGTCATCGGTGTGGCCACCGGCGACATGGGCGTGGGTCGCGACGGCGAACCCGGCGGCGCCTATGCGCGCGGCATGGCGCTGCTCGGCAAGTATGTGCTGCTCGGCGAGGGCGTGCGTGGGTCGCTCTCCAAGCAGCTCATCGAGAAATACGATCTGGCGAAGGACAGCCAGCCGCAGAAATACGGGATCGGCCTCAAGGAACTCTGGGAGATCAAGCCGGAGAACCACAAGCCGGGCACCGTGCAGCATTCCTTCGGCTGGCCGCTCGATTCAAAAACCGGCGGCGGCTCGTTCCTCTATCATTTCGGCGAGAATCTCGTCTCGGTGGGCTTCGTCGTCCACCTCAACTACAAGAACCCCTATCTTTCGCCGTTCCAGGAATTCCAGCGCTTCAAGACGCATCCGGCGATCGCGCCGGTGTTCGAGGGCGCAAAGCGTATCTCCTACGGTGCGCGGGCGATCTCCGAGGGCGGCTATCAGTCCGTGCCCAAGCTCGCCTTCCCGGGCGGCGCGCTGATCGGCTGTTCCGCCGGTTTCGTCAATGTGCCGCGCATCAAGGGATCCCACAATGCCGTGCTTTCGGGCATGATGGCCGCCGAGCATCTGGTCGAGGCGCTGGCCGCCGGTCGCGCCAACGACACGCTCGAAAGCTACGACGCGGCGTGGCGGGATTCGGCGATCGGCAAGGACCTCAAGAAAGTCCGCAACGTCAAGCCGCTGTGGTCGAAGCTCGGCACCGTCGGCGGCGTGATGCTGGGCGGCGTCGACATGTGGTGCAACACGCTTTTCGGTCTCTCGCCCTTCGGCACCATGAAGCACGGAAAGCCCGATTACGCCTGCCTGGAGCCGGCATCGAAGTACAAGCCGATCGACTATCCGAAACCCGACGGCGAACTGACCTTCGACCGGCTCTCCTCCGTCTTCCTGTCCAACACCAACCACGAGGAGGACCAGCCGGTCCACCTTCAGGTCAAGGACATGGAGCTGCAGAAGCGCTCGGAGCACGACGTCTATGCCGGACCTTCGCAGCGCTACTGCCCGGCCGGGGTCTATGAATGGGTCGAAGAGGGCGGCAGCGCGAAGTTCGTCATCAACGCTCAGAACTGCGTGCACTGCAAGACCTGCGACATCAAGGATCCGAACCAGAACATCAACTGGGTGCCGCCGCAGGGCGGTGAGGGTCCCGTCTACCAGGACATGTAGGCGCGCATCGAGAGCGGGGGGAGGCCCTTTGCGATGCCTGAGCTGTTCGAGGGTTTCGAAAGCCGGATCGTGCCGGGAGACGGCTGCGACATCCATCTGATGATCGGCGGATCAGGTCCGCCGCTCGTCCTTCTTCACGGCTATCCCCAGAACTGCGCCACGTGGCACAGGATCGCGCCCGCACTTGCGCAGAGCTTCACGGTGATCATCCCTGATCTGCGCGGTTACGGGCAGAGCGGTGTGCCTGTCGCGGGCGCCGACAGCGCGGCCTATTCCAAGCGGGCCATGGGTCGCGATGTCCTTGCTATTATGGACCAGCTCGGTTTCGCCCGGTTTCGTCTTGTCGGTCACGACCGCGGTGCACGGGTAGCCTACCGGCTCGCTTTCGACCATCCCGACCGTATCGAGAAGCTCGGCATCATCGAGGTCATACCGACGGCGGAGATGTGGCAAAGGTTCGATGCCGCGATGGGCATGAGCGCCTACCACTGGGCATTCCTGGCCCAGCCGTCACCGTTGCCGGAAACACTGATCGCTGCGGATCCCCAATTCTATATCGACTGGACGCTTCGCAGCTGGACGCGCGACAAGTCGCTCGACGTCTTCGATACTGCCGCCCTCGACCTCTATCGCAAGGCTTTCTCGCAGGCCGATCGCGTCGCCGCGATGTGCGCGGATTACCGGGCGGGCGCGACGATCGACAGGGCGCTCGACGAGGATGATCGCGCGGCAGGCCGCAAGATCGCGGTCCCGCTGCATTTCGTCTGGTCCAATCGCGGCTTCCCGGCAAGGTCGGGAGACCCGCTCGGCACCTGGCGGGAGTGGGCGGAGACGGTGACGGGGCAGGCGATCGAGGCGGGGCATTTTGCCATGGAAGAAAACCCCGACGCGGTGCTCGCGGCTCTCATGCCGTTTCTGGTCGACTAGTCGAGCCTACTGAAACGCGGTTTCGAAGAAGGAGCGCAGCTTGCGCGAATGGAGCCGCTCCGGCGCCATGGCGGCGAGCTTCTCCATTGCCAGCAGACCGATCTTGAGGTGCTGGTTGACCTGCTCGCGGTAGAAATCCGACGCCATGCCCGGCAGTTTCAGTTCGCCGTGCAGCGGTTTGTCCGAGACGCAGAGCAGCGTGCCGTAGGGCACGCGGAAGCGGAAACCGTTGGCGGCGATGGTGGCCGATTCCATGTCCAGCGCGATGGCGCGCGACTGCGACAGGCGCTGTACCGGGCCGCTCTGGTCGCGCAGTTCCCAGTTGCGGTTGTCGATGGTCGCCACGGTGCCGGTGCGCATGATCCGCTTGAGGTCGTAGCCGTCATAGCCGGTCACCTCGGCGACCGCCTCCTGGACGGCCACCTGCACTTCGGCGAGCGCGGGGATCGGCACCCAGGCCGGAAGGTCGTCGTCGAGTACGTGGTCCTCGCGCACATAGGCGTGGGCCAGCACGTAGTCGCCGAGCGCCTGACTGTGGCGCAGGCCGGCGCAATGGCCGAGCATCAGCCAGGCATGCGGGCGCAGCACGGCGATGTGGTCGGTGATCGTCTTGGCGTTGGAGGGGCCGACGCCGATATTGACCATGGTGATGCCGCTGTGGCCCTTCTTCATCAGGTGATAGGCGGGCATCTGTGGGGCGCGGGGCGGAGGCATGCCGCTGATGGGTTCGGAATGCCCGGCCGGGGTCACCAGGTTGCCGGGCTCGATGAAGGCCTCGTAGCCGCCGCCGCCTTCCTCCATCAGCTGCCGGGCATGGGCGATGAAATCGTCGATATAGAACTGGTAGTTGGTGAACAGAACGAAATTCTGGAAATGGGCTGCGCTCGTGGCGGTGTAGTGCGACAGGCGGGCAAGCGAGTAGTCGACGCGCTGCGCCTTGAAGGGCGCCAGCGGATAGCCTTCGCCGGGGGCGGGCTCATAGGTGCCGTTGACGATGTCGTCGTCGGTATTGGTGAGGTCCGGCGTGTCGAAGATGTCGCGCAGCGGCACGTCGAGATTGGCCGCGACCTCGGCTTCCACATAGGCGCCCTCGCCGAAGGCGAAGTGGAGCGGGATGGGTGTGTCTGATTCCGAGACCGTGACCACCGTCTGGTGGTTCTTGATCAACAGGGAAAGCTGGTCGATCAGATAGGTGCGGAACAGGTCCGGCCGGGTGATGGTGGTGACATGCAGGCCGGGGGCCGCGACATGTCCGAAGGACAGGCGCGAATCCACATGGGCGAAGGAACTGGTCTGGATCGAAACCTGGGGATAGAGCGCCCGGTAGCGGCCGCGCGGCTTCTCGCGCGCCAGTGCCTCGAAGGAGCGACGCAGGAAGCTCGTGTTTCGCTCATAGAGTTCCATAAGCGCATCGACGGCGGCGGTGGCGTCGTCGAACTGTCGGGCTTCGAAAGGCTCGGGGGTGATGATGCCGTTTTCCGGCCGGGTCGAGAATCGTTTGTCCATGACGAGTTATAGCCGCAACATCGCGACATGCGAAAGACAGGGCGTGGCCGACAGCCCGGCTTGCCGGGCCGTCGGAGGAATCAGGCGGGGCCGTATTCGTTGGGGTGCTCGTCGCCCTTCTTGACGAGCCAGATGATCAGAATGATCCAGCCCAGAAGCGGGATCAGGCCGATCAGCAGCCACCAGCCCGAGCGGCCGATGTCGTGCAGGCGACGCGCGCCGACCGCAATCGACGGAATCAGTATCGCAAGAGAGAAGAGCCCGCTCAGCGGTCCGGTGTCACCGGAGCCGAAAACCATCGCGTCGATGATGGAGAGAACGAAATTGCCGATGAAGTTGAAGAGCACGAACCACCAGTATTCCGGCCGGCGGGCGCGGCCCGTGAAGGTCGCATACTTCTTGAAGACGGTGCGGACGCTGTCCTGGAAGCCGGTGGGATGGTCACCGGGACCGGCGTAAGCATGTTCATAGTCCCCGGAAGTCGAGGTCGTCATCGGACCGGGTGTGGCGGGCGGCGGCGGGGGAGGCGGTGTCCCGCCCATCATCGGCAGCACGGCGGAGGCCTTGGCCCAGTCCTGCATGCCCTCGGTCCAGACGAGCGTATCGGCGCCGATGGTGCCGGCCTGCACCAGGCGCTGCGCCTCGCTCTCGCTCACAGGTCCCTGGCGTTCGCCGTTTTGCGCGTAGAACCAGCTCTTTTCCGCCATATGGATCATGCCTCCTTTATAGACTTGTTTCCTTCACTGCCCCGCGGCGGAGGTTACCATGGTTCGGGCGTGCGTGAATTCCCCCGGCGGGGAGTTATCCCCGCCGGATTGAGCGGCGGCTCAACCGGCGTTGCGCTGCAGGCTGACGAAGAGAACGAAGCCGGCGCCCGACAGACCGTTGCCGGCAGTGTTGGCGGCCGAATAGGCGAAGGCGCCGACCGGGGCGATGAAGAAGGACGAGAACAGGGCGATGCGGAGTGCGAGTCCCATCGAGCGGCTGGCGGAGCGTGTTGCGGCGCGGATCATGGTCGGTTCCTCTCTTACTGGCGAACCAGCAGGCAATTGGGACCATCGGCCGGCGAGCAGAAGCGCGAAGCGCTGATCCAGTCGCGGCGATCCGATTGGGCGACGGCGGCTGCCAGAAGCATCGCGAAGATGGCTGCAACCAGGCAGATCAGGATGAAGCGGCGTGCCAGGATCGTCATATCGGTGGTCCCTCGTTTGTTCGTGGCCGGAATATGGCAAAACCCGGCTGAACCAACTCTGAGAGGGACGTTCATCTGGCGTTCAAGGTGATTAACGGCGGCGCGGGAAGGGAGCGAACAAAGAAAAACCGCGGCGCTCTCACGCCGCGGCTTTCAGGGTTCGATCGTTCCGGATGTCCGGATCAGATGCGACTCCAGTTCTCCGACCGGCAGAGGACCTTGAGCACGCAGCCCTGCATCTTCAGCGTATTGCCGTTCAGCGTGGCGTTGCCCGAATAGGTCTTGTCCTTGGAGGGGTCGGTAATCGAGCCGGAGTAGCTGCCGTTCGAACCCGACATCTTGCCGATGCGCTTGCCGGCATGCTCGCCTGTCTTCAGCGTCACGCAATAGGAGCCGCCGCAGCTCGAGATCGCAGCGGTTTCGCCGCTCTTGGTCTTCCAGTTGCCCTCGATCGGGTCGGCAAGCGCCGGGGCGATCGAAAACGCGGTGAGCAAGGCAGCAGTCGTGAGAATGCGTTTCATGAATTCCTCCCTTTGTCGCGCCGTGCGAGCGCGTCAATTTCTTACTTAGCTCCAAGCTACGTAAACGTAAATGGAGAATCTGGCGACGCTGTGACGGAACTGTGCATGGGACGCAGACCTTGAGAAGCGGCGTCGAGAGGCCTTTTCCGCACCGGATTTCGTCGGGCGGGCAGCCGATGCCACGGGAGATTAGAACGCATTTGAGACAAATGCGATTGCAGCGTGGTTACCCGTCGGTTGATTTTTCAGGTGCAAACAGAGCGTTAAAATCGCCGCGGAAGGGCGGGCCGGCTGGATTTCGATGCTTAACGAAAACCCAAATTTACCAAGCATTTGAACTTTGTTCGTCGCGCATTAATCATTCAATTTAACGGGCTTTTCAATCGCTTGCGGCAAAGTCGAAAGCATCGAACGAGCGCCGGGACACACCGGCCGGATGCGAGAAACGACCGGTAAAAGCCGGCGGAAAACGAAGACGGCTCTCAAGGGGCTGACAGGGCAAAGCGACGTTTAGAGACAACGGGGAATGACAATGGCACGCTATGAAATTCACGATCTCGACCAGGCCGCCATGGGCGGAGAAACCCGCGCCGAGGTCTATTGCGAAATGGGCCTGATGTACGCCACCGGCCGCGATTGCGAACTGGACATGGTCGCCGCCCACAAGTGGCTCAACATCGCGGCCGTCAAGGGCTCCGACCGGGCCGCGGCGCTGCGCGCCGAACTCGCCAACACCATGTCGAAGTCCGATCTCGCGACGGCCCTCCGCCAGGCGCGTGAATGGATGACGATGCACTGACGGGTTGAGGCACTGACGGGTTGGGGCACTGACGGGTTGGGGCACTGACCGGATCAGCGCACCGAATGATAAGGCCGTCGCACCGGACAGGGTGCGTCAGCTCGCTACCCCGGGGGGAACGGGGACGCCGGACAGTGAGGAGACACGTCCGGACTTCGAGAAAGCCGCGACCGGCCGGAACAGGCTGGCGCGGCTTTTCTCGTTCCGGCAGAAGCCGGCTTATCCGATCTCGGCCAACACCTTTGGCAGCGTTTCCGCCAGACTATCGATCTCCGCATCCGGACCGGCTGAAATGCGAATGCAGCGGTTGAGCGGTGCGACGCCCGGCATGCGGATGAAGATGCCGTGACGGACGAGCCCGTCGAGGATCGCCTTGGCGCGCGCCGCGTCGCCGCAATCGAGCGTTATGAAGTTGGTCGCTGTCGGCAGCGGCGCGAGACCGTGTTCGCGTCCGAGCTCGGCGATACGGTCGAGCGAGCAGGACACCTCGGCCTTCACATGAGCGAGCCAGTCCGCGTCGGCGAGTGCGGCGACGGCGGCGATCTGGCCCAGCCGGTTGACGCCGAAATGGTTGCGCACCCGATCGAAGCGGGAGATCGTGCCTGCCGTGCCGAAGCCGTATCCGACCCGTTGCCCGGCGAGCCCGTAGGCCTTGGAGAAGGTTCGCAAGCGGATCACGTTCGGCCTGTCGGCGAGCGCGTCGACCGCGGGCAGGGCGCTTTCGGGGGCGAATTCGCAATAGGCTTCGTCGAGTACCAGAAGCGTGGTCTCGGGCAGCGCGCGGGCGAAGGCGACGATGGTGTCCGCATCGTGCCAGCTCCCCATCGGATTGTCGGGATTGGCGAGGTAGACCAGCGGCGCGTCCTCGCGGCGGACCGCCTCCAGCAAGGCGTCGGGGTCTTCGCGGTCGCTCTGATAGGGAACCGTGACCAGCCGCCCGCCGAAACCCGCGACGTGATAGTTGAAGGTCGGATAGGCGCCGAGCGAGGTGACGACCGGCGTGCCCGCCGAGACCACCAGACGGACGACGAGGCCGAGAAGGCCGTCGATTCCCTCGCCGACGACGATACGGTTTGCCGCCAGACCCAGATGCTGCCCGAGCGCTTCGCGCAGGTCGTGGTTCTCGGGATCGGCATAGCGCCAGGAGAGCGGGGCCGCCTCGCGGACGGCTTCGATCACCGACGGCGCCGGACCGAACCCGTTCTCGTTGGCGCCCAGGCGCGCCCGAAAAGCCTGGCCCATCGCCCGTTCCTGGGTCTCCGGCCCGACGAAGGGCACGGTCGGCGGAAGCGATTCCGCAAGGTCGGTGAAACGGCGAAAGGCATCCATGGCGTCGTCCTCCCCAAGGCGCAATGTGGGTGCCCGATGCCGTAGCGGGCCGCAGGGCTTGCCGCAAGTCCCTCGGCGAGGGGGCTTTGCAGCGGTGGGGCAGCGGGTTAGGAACGACCTTCCCCTCCGGAGCCTTCCGCATGCCCGCCTTCGCCGAAACCATCATCGTGGTCTTTTCTCTCATCGCGCTCGGTTACGGGGCCGCGTGGAAAAGGCTGATCAGGCAGTCGACCGGGGAGGGGCTCGCCGATTTCGTCTTCACGATCGCGCTGCCGCTGCTTCTCTTCCGAACGATCGTGCACTCTGAATTCGATCATGGTCTGCCGTTTCTTCTGTGGCTGACCTATTTCACCGCTGTGTTCGCGACCTGGGCCATCGGGCACACGCTGCTGCGGCTGTTCTTCGGGCGCGACGTGCGCGGCGGCGTGGTGGGCGGTGTCACCGCGTCGTTCTCTAACCTTTTGCTGATCGGGGCCCCATTCTTCTCCGGAATTTACGGAGACAAGGGACTGGCGATCCTGTCGCAAATCCTCTCGGTGCATCTGCCGATCATGATGGCGGTTTCGATAATCGCCTTCGATTACGGCATGCGCCGCGACGGATTCGCGGAGAAGGCAGCGAGCCCTCTGGATCTCGCCAAGGGCTTCGTTCGCCAACTTCTGGCCAATCCGCTGATCATCGGCATCTTCGCGGGCCTGATCGTCCGGGTAACCGGACTGCCCGTGCCGAACGTCGCCGACCGGGTGATCGTCGCGCTCGGATCGGCGGGCGGTCCGCTGGCGCTGTTTTCGATGGGAATCTCGCTTTACGGCTACGGCGTCCGCGGCCAGATCCCGTCCTCGCTGGTGCTTGTCGGTCTCAAGCTGATGGTGATGCCGGCGGTCGCGCTGGTGATGGCGATCGCGCTCGGCCTGCCGGAACTGACTGCTAAGGTGGCGGTGGTTGCCGCATCGCTGCCCGCCGGCGCCAACACCTGGCTGATCGCCACCCGTTTCGGCACCGGCCAGAGGCTCGCCTCGACGTCGATGACGATCGGCACGGCTCTGGCCGCCGCCAGTTCCGGGTTCTGGCTGATGATCGTCGAACAGGTGTTCTGACATACTCAGCCAGTCGACTGACTGACCGCGATCAATGGAGAACCGCACCGCCTCGGTGGCGGCGCGGTCGTCGGTCCCCTGATGGGAACTTCTATTCCTGGAAGGTGACGGTGACGCCCGGTTCTACCATGCCGGCCAGTTCATTTGCGTCCCAATTCGTCAGGCGGACGCAGCCATGCGAGGCGGTCTTGCCGATCTTCGAGGGCTCGGGCGTCCCGTGGATGCCGTAGGTCGGTTTCGACAGGGCGATCCAGGTGCTGCCGACAGGGCCGTTCGGGCCCGGCGGAATCTCGAGAACCTTGTCGTTTTCGCCCTGCTTGAAGTTGATCTTCGGGTTGTAGGTGTAACCCGGATTGTGCGCGATCCGCTCGATTTTCACGGTGCCTGTCGGCGACGGCGTGTCGCTGGAGCCGATGGTCGCCGGATAGGCCACCAGCAGCTTGCCGCTGGCGTCATAACCGCGGACTTGCTTGCGGGCCTTGTCGGCGATGATGCTGGCAACCTTGCCCTTGCGGTTCGGGCCGGGTGCCACGACCTTGATCTGGGTGCCCGGACGGGTGAAATCGGCGCCGGGATTGATTTCCCTGAGATAGTCCTCGTCCATGTGGAACTGCTCGGCGAGCTTTTCGATGGTCGAAGTGTAACCCAACCGGTCCAGCTTGGCCTTTTCGCTGTAGTCTGTCGGGATGGAGGCCACATAGGGGCCCGCCGCGTCCTCGGGCGTGATCTCGTAGGTGGTAAAGGCCATGCCGTCGCCGCTGGCGAGGCGATCCATGATGTCCTTTGCATTCTCCGGATCGATCCGCTGTCCGCCGGC
>CAZEJG010000030.1:4547-7846 GCA_964511625.1 uncultured Hoeflea sp. | reverse complement strand
TCGTAGGCATAGCCACGGTCGCGTCCGCCGTCGCGGAACGGGCGCCGGCCGAATTCGCGACGATACTCGCGCGGGGTCATCTGGAAGCCGATGACGACGTTGTTTCTGTCGAGGACGAGAACCCGTCCATTGACGTCCCTCGTGGTACGGACGGAGCCTGCTTCGGGCACATCGTCGATGATGCGGCCATCAGGGGTGACGAGAAATGTATTCCATTCCTGGGCACCCGCAATTGTGGGGGCCGAAACCGAGACCGCGGCGGTCAGGGCAAGGAAAGCGGCGGATAAAGTCAAACGACGGACGAGCATGGTGTATCCCGTATCAATGATGCCTGGCTCCCAAACTGGACGATCCAAGCTGAACGCAAACTGAACATGCCGCCAAATCTCGGCGGCATTAGGACGAACGGCCGTGTTTGACGGAGGTTCCCGCGCCTCCATCGCAATTGTGCGCGATGCACTGCTGCCATGGGGGCGAATGGGTGTCTTGGAGAATGCGTCGATGGACCGTTGCCGTGGATCACCTCGCGTATGGCGAGTGTTAGAATGGGCGCATATACACCGGTGAATACCTTTTACGTGGGGCCAGAGTACCTATATAGACGTAGCCGTTTTCGCTCCCGCGCATCGCGCCGGGAAGGCGCAGGCCATCGAGACCGGACGACGGGGAGCCGGGGCCGGACGATGGCGACACTGGGGAGTGCATCATGCCGAGTATGAGGTTTCACCGCGTGGCTGCGTTCGTCGTGCTTGCCGTGTCGGCTGCATGGGTGGCTACGGGCGAATTCGCTTCCGTTGGCAGCGCCACCGACGAGGCCAAGAACCCGGCGCAGACCGATACGCAGGTGACGGAACCCGCAGCGCCTGCCGTCGAAGCCCCGAAACACACCGTCGCGGTCGCCGATCCGGATTTCATTGACCACAACCGAATCGTGCGCGTTTCCGGGGTCACCGAAGCCGACAAGAAGACGACGCTCGCGACCAAGGTGGCCGGCGTGATCGCCGACCTCGCGGTCGAGAAGGGCGACTGGGTCAAGTCCGGCGACGTGATCCTGACCCTGGATGGCCCAGACAAGGCGGCCGCGGTCGATACCGCGCAGGCGTTGCTCGAGCAGCGGCAGGCCGAGGCCGATAATGTCGAGCAATTGATCAGCCGCGGCATTTCCCCCAAGACCCAGGCCAACGACGCGCGTTCGGCACTGGCCGCCGCGCGCTCCCAGCTCGAAGCCGCACAGGCGGAGTTCGACCGGCTCAAGGTTCGTGCGCCCTTCGACGGGGTTATCGACAGTGTTTCCGTCGAGGCGGGCAGCTGGTCGCCCGCAGGAGAGACCGTGGCGACGCTTCTTTCGCTCGATCCGATCGTGGCCGCCGGAGAGATTTCCGAACGCGAGCGCAGTCTCATAGAGGTCGGTGGCGAGGCAGAGGTGGTGCTGATCAACGGCACCTCCGTCTCGGGCACGATCCGCTTCATCAGCCGCGAGGCGACTTCGGAGACGCGGACTTTCCCGCTGGAAGTCACAGCGGCCAATCCCGAGCATGCCATCCCGGCGGGTATGACGGCTGAAATCCGGCTGCGCGCGGCCCCGGTGCGTGCGGTTCGGCTGCCGCGTTCGGTGGTCACGCTCGATGAGGATGGCAATCTCGGCGTCCGGGTGGTTTCGAAGGACGACAAGATCGAGTTCGTGCCGATCGACCTGATCGACGACACGCCGGAAGGCTTGGTTCTTGGGGGCATCCCGGAGGATTCGCGGATCGTGGTTTCGGGTCAGGATCTCGTCACCGAGGGTGAGGTGGTCAACGCGGTCTCCGCCAGCGAGACCGGCGAGATCAATACCGGGGCTGTCGAATGAACATTGTCGACATTGCCATCCGCAATGCCCGGCTGACCCTCGCCGTCCTCCTGTTCCTGCTGATTGCCGGGGCGATGGCCTATATGGACATCCCGAAGGAAGCCGAGCCGGACGTCCAGATCCCGGTCCTCTATGTGAGCATGACCTATCAGGGCATTTCGCCCGAGGACTCCGAACGCCTGCTGCTCCGGCCGATGGAGACGAAGCTCCAGACGATCACCGGCATCAAGGAAATGCGCTCGACCGCCTACCAGGGCGGCGGCAACGTGGTGCTCGAGTTCCAGGCGGGCGCCGACCTCGACAAGGCGCTCGACGACGTGCGCAACAAGGTCGACGACGCCAAACCGGACCTGCCGTCCGGCGCCGACGAGCCTTCGGTGCACGAAGTCAACATTTCCGAATTTCCGGTGCTCGTCGTCACCCTGTCGGGCAACGTGCCCGAGCGGGCGCTGACCCGCGCCGCGCGTGAATTACGCGACCGTATCGAGGAAGTCTCCGGCGTTCTCGACGCCAATCTCCAGGGCGCGCGCGACGATCTGGTCGAGATCATCATCGATCCGGTCAAGCTGTCCTCCTACGGCTTGCAGCTCGATCAGCTGATCCAGGGCATCAATGCCGGCAATTCCGTGGTGGCGGCCGGTTCGATCGAGGGCGACGAGGGGCGTTACGCGGTCAAGGTGCCGTTGCTGATCGAAGACGTCGAAGACGTGGCCAACCTGCCGGTCGTGGCCGGACCGAACGCGGTGGTGCGGGTGCGCGACCTCGCAACCATCCGCTCGACTTTCAAGGACGCTACCACGATCACCCGGCTCAACGGCAAGCCGGCAATCGCCGTCGAGGTGTCCAAGCGCAGCGGCTCGAACCTGCTCGAAACTGTCGATGCGGTGAAGAGGGTTGCGGATTCGTATTCCAAGCTTTTGCCCGAAGGGGCCGAGATCAGCTACAGCCAGGACAAGTCGACCTCGATCCGGCAGCTTCTGAGCGACCTGCAGAACTCGGTTCTGACGGCGGTGATCCTCGTCTTCATCGTCATTCTCTACGCGCTGTCCGGCCGGGCCTCCCTGCTGATCGGCTTCGCCATTCCCGCCTCTTTCCTTATGGGCATTCTGGCGCTGTCGCTCGCCGGGCTGACGGTCAACATCGTGGTGCTGTTCAGCCTCATCCTGGCGGTCGGCATGCTGGTCGACGACGCCATCATCGTCACCGAATTTGCCGAGCGGCGGATGTCGGAAGGCATGGACAGACGCGAAGCGTTCTCGCTCGCCGCCAAGCGCATGGCCGGCCCGGTGATCGCGGCGACGCTGACGCGTGTGGCCGCCTTCTCGCCGCTCCTGTTCTGGCCGGGCATCGTCGGCGAGTTCATGAAATACATGCCGATCACGCTGATTGCGACACTGTCGGCCTCGCTTCTCTACGCGCTTGTCTTCACGCCGACGCTGGGCGCTATGTT
>CAZEJG010000030.1:0-4447 GCA_964511625.1 uncultured Hoeflea sp. | reverse complement strand
GCGGTGCGCATGGCCGAGCAGCGCATCCTCGGCTGGCCGGGCATCAAGAGCGTCTACACCCGCGTCGGCAGCGTTTCGGGCGGCGGCAACGACGTGGCCCAGGACGTGGTCGGGGTGATCCAGTACGAGTTCGTCGACTGGCGCGAACGCAAGCCGGCCGGCGAGATTCTGGCCGATTTCCGCGCCAACATGACCGGTTTTCCCGGCGTCGAGATCGAGGTGAAGGTGCCCGAGGGCGGCCCGCCGACCGGCAAGGCGATCCAGATCGAGCTTTCGGCGGCCGATCCTCAAAACCTTCCCCAGGTGGCCCGCAAGGTGGCCGACGAATTGCGCAAGATCCCGGACGTGATCGACGTTTCCGACGGTCTTCCGCCGCCCGGCGTCGACTGGGAGCTCAAGGTCGACCGCTCCACCGCGGCGCGTTATGGCGTGGGTCCCGCTGCGGTCGGCACGGTCGTGCAACTGGTGACGACGGGGCTGAAACTGACCGACTACCGGCCGGCAGGCGTAGACGACGCGGTCGATATCCGTCTGCGGCTTCCGGAAGATCGGCGGACGCTCTCGGAACTCGACAATCTGCGCATCCAGACCAACCAGGGCGCGGTGCCGATCTCCAATTTCGTCACCCGCGAGGCCGCCCCGAGTACCGGGACCCTGACCCGCATCGATGGCGCGCGCACGGTGGTCGTAGACGCCGGGCTCAAGGAAGGAGTCCAGGCGGATCCGATCAGGCGCGGCATCGTCGAACAACTCGAGGCGGCAAACCTCAACGACCTCGGCATCCGCTACAAGCTGGGCGGTGAGGACGAGGAGCAGAAGGCCGCCGGCGAATTCCTCAGCAAGGCATTCGGCGCCGCGATCTTCCTGATCTTCATCGTGCTGCTTGCCCAGTTCAACAAGTTCATATCCGTCTTCCTGGTGCTGACGGCCGTGGTGATGTCGACGATCGGCGTGTTCCTCGGGCTTCTGATCATGAGCCAGCCCTTCGGTGTGGTGATGACCGGCATCGGCATCATCGCGCTCGCGGGCGTGGTGGTGAACAACAACATCGTGCTGATCGATACCTACGACCTGTTGCGCCACGAGGGCATGGACAAGCTGGAGGCCGTCCTGCAGACCTGCCGCGAGCGCGCGCGTCCGGTGGTGCTGACGGCGGTGACGGCGATCCTCGGCGTCTTGCCCATCGCCTTCGGCTTCAATCTCGAGCTGATCAGCCATGAAACGACCTTTGGCGCGCCGTCCACGCAATGGTGGATCTCGCTGTCGAGTGCCATCGTCTTCGGTCTGGCCTTCTCGACGGTGCTGACGCTGATCGTCACGCCATCTCTCCTGATGATCGTCACTCGCTCGAAGGACAGCAAGGTGACGGCCGCATGGACGCGTTTCCGAGACCGGTTCCGCTGGCGTAACCGCCGCGACCGGACGGGCGAGGAGCAAACCGGATCGTCCGCGAAAAGCTAGCTAGTCCGCGCTAGGCGGCGGCAGGCAGGCCTGATGCATCATCTCGGCCGCACCCGGGGCGCCCGACAGGGTGATGGTCTGGCGCCGGCCGTTCATCGACAGCGTGCCGGTGCTCTTTGCCCCTTCAAGAGCCTTGAACACCGGGTGATCGAGCGAAATCGGTTCCATCTCCGGTTCAACCTCTCCGGTCATCACGTCGTAATAGGCCGTTCCGCTGAAATCAAACGACTGGCCGTCGATGGAGAGCGTCACCTTGACCGGATCGGAATCATCGAGGCGCCGGGAGGGCAGGTTTACCTTCACCGCGATCTCCGGCTTTCCGGGGGCGCATTCGAACAGGATGAAATTGGCGCTTCGATTGGAGCGGCAGAGGCCGTAGCCGAGCGCTCCGCCACCGCCGGCGCTGAGTCCGTTGTCGTAGCCATGCCAGGTCCGGTCGTCGACGCACTGGCCCGAGGTTTCGGCCGGCGCATTCGATCCTTCCGCTCCGACGATCGTCTGGCCGAGCTGGCGGACGGTCGAATTGCCGGCAGACGCCGCATCCGCCTGTTTCGGCGACCAGACATATTTCGTCCCGTTGAAGTGGCCCTCGAGAATTCCCTGGTCCGTCCGGGTGACCAGGTTCTTCACGCCGTCGGTTTTTTCGTCGAGCATGGTCAGCCCGGTGCCGAGCCACTCCTCATAGAGAAGAAAAGCGCCGCTTTCGTCCCTGGTCACGATGATCTGGGTGCAGCCGGCCGAGCCGCAATTTCCTGCATCGAGGTACTGGAGGGCATAGACATCGGTAATCTTGCCTGAACTCTCGCCGTCTGGACCGGTCCTGAACAGTTCGATCTTCGTGGCCGGACGAATGTAGCCGCGGCCCTCGAGATAGGCGCGCAGCGCCGGTGCGTCTACGAGGTCGAGGGCGCCGACCGTTTCCTGTGCAGAAGCGGATTCGGGTGTCGTTCCGTCGACCGCGTCAGTTGCCGCGAATGCGATCGATGACGCGGTGGAAATCAGAAGCGCGGCGGCGACGGGGAGGAGTCGGATCATGACAGGGGTCCGTTTTCGCTTGCGGCGATATCCGGATGAGACCGGACCACGAAGCCGTGCGGCTGCGCAGCGGGCGCAGTGTCCAACAATTCGGGAAACGGGGGAAGGGAAAAAAGGGAGGTGCCGGCCCGGTGCGGGGGGATGGGGGGGGGAACACCGGGCCGGCGAGCCGAACCAAAAGGAGGGCGGGGGACAGGGCCCTGACTTTTGCTGGAGGTCGGCTAACTGTTATTGGTTCGAGGCGACGGTCTGGTAGGCCGTACGCAGAGCTGCAACATCGTTTGCATCGAGCGAAAGCTGCACTTCGGTGTCCGTCAGCGTGGCTAGACGGGCCGGAACGAAGACTTCGATCTCTGAATTCGGGTCGTCGGTGATGACGAGATCGGTGACCTGGCCGTCAGGACCGATCAGGGCGTCGACGACATAACCCAGCACTTCACCGTTCTCGGAAGTGACGTTCATGCCGAGCCAGGCATCGTTGAGTTCGTGATCGGCCGATTCTTCGGTGTCGGGCAGGTTGCCGAAGCGGGCATCGAAGTTCGGATCGGCATAGGCGAGAACAGTTTCGGGTGCCTGGGCTGCGTTCTCATTTTCAAGCTGGAATGCGCTTGCCGACTGCGTGGCCGAAAGAACGGCGCCAAGCACGAAGGCTCCTGCGATCACGTTGCGGACGGTATTTTTCACGGTTGCGTTTTTCATCGGCTTCATCGGTGATCTCTGTCACCGCCTCCTTGCAGACTGTTCTATCTTCTACTCTGTCGTCTGCCTGTGCATTCTCTCACACCCCGAAGCAGTCCGACTTTCGTCTTCGTGCTTTGCGGATTTCGAACTGTTAACGATTGGATTGGCGATTTCGTTCCGCTTATTCTTCGCGGATGAATACACAAAAGCGGTCGATATGCTGCCTTTGCAGCTTCGACCCCGATATCAACTCGTTGAAAAAATTCGATATTGATGCCGAATGTGCATGGATCAAAATTCTTTGATCGGATGCACAAGGACGCACGGAAACCGCATTGCGGTGAAGGCGCGGCAACTCAATTCGTTAAAATGTTAACGGAGCGGGCCCGCGATCAGGCGCCCGATGACCGCGTAATCGCGGAAGATGGGGCGGGTGACGGCATGGCCGCCGCGGGCGGTCGCGAGAAGCGAGAGTTCCCGGCGGAGGTCGAGGCGCGGCGAGACGTGAAAAGATGCGAGCCACCGATTGAGGCCCCGGCCGAACCAGGACGGAAGACCGGACTGGGCTGAGAAATCGACCGTATGGAGTTCGCCGCGCGGGGAGAGGTTGGCGCAGGCAGCCGCAAGCGCTTCCCGCCACGGCGGGATCATCGAGAGACTATAGGAAAAGAAGATCCGCTCGAAGCGGGCGATGCCGAACAGGCTCTGACCGTCGACATGGGCGGCATCCGCGCGGGCCACGGTGATCCGGTGTTCGAGCCCGGCGCGACGGATGTTGGCCTGGGCGGATTTGAGCATCTCGGCGGAGATGTCGATGCCGTAGAACCGGGCTTCGGGATACCGCCGGGCGGCGGCGACGAGATTGCGCGCCGTACCGCAGCCGATTTCCAGAACCGTTCCGCCATCGGGAACGCCGAGTTCGGCGATCATGCGATCGCGGCCGAGAAGATAGTACAGCCTGCTCGCATCATAGATATGCCGCTGGTAGCGGTAGATGCCGTCCATCAGAGAGGCGTTCGGCTCGGAAATCGGGAGACGGGCGGCCATTGGTTCAGTCGTCCTTGCGCACATGCAGGTGGAAGCCACCATAGATGGCCGAACGGTCGAGAGCCGTGAAGCGCAGGCTCTCCTCGGTGCGATACTCCCACTTGTCCATGATGGCGTCGGGTACCTGGCCCCTGAGCGGGGAGGGGGCCGCGGCCGTGCGGAAGATCACGCGGGCGCCGGGGCGCGCGGTGCGGGTGATCTGCGCCCACAATTCGCTGAGTTG
>CAZEJG010000029.1:0-44124 GCA_964511625.1 uncultured Hoeflea sp. | reverse complement strand
CCTTTCCGCCGGTGATCGCCTACGGGGTCGAGGGCAAGCGGATCTGGTGCGATTCCGTGCCGTCTTTGCCCGAACGGCACACGATGGAGGACGAGGTGGCCGCGCCGTTCCTCACCGAGCTCAGGAACTACCAGCACCCCGATCATGACACCGATCGCTGGCCGGCGGAGGAAAGCGCGTGAGCAAGCAAGGTTCGGGATCGCAGACCGGAGGAGAAGCGCACAGTGGCGGATGCCAGTGTGGCACCGTCCGTTTTCGCGCTGGCGGGTTGGGGCGTCCGTCGATCTGTCACTGCCGGATGTGCCAGAAGCAGTTCGGCAGCCTGTTCGGCGCCTTCGTGACCGCCGATCAGGCGCATCTGCAGTGGACCCGCGGCCAGCCGGCCTGGTTCCGCTCCTCGCAGAAGGTCCATCGCGGCTTCTGCCGCAACTGCGGTACGCCGCTCGCCTATCGCCATCCCGGTGGCATCGAGCTTGCCATCGGCGCCTTCGACCATCCGGACCTGTTCGAGCCGCAGATCCAGGTCAACCACCACCAGCGGCTGCCATGGATCGATCATCTGTTCGAAAAGCCTGCATTCGAAAGCGAGGAGATGACCACATTCTTCGCTTCCATCGAGAGCTATCAGCATCCCGACCGTGATACCGAGAATTGGCCTGACGACGAAGAGACGACCGATGAATGAGAAGATGACCGAAATGCGCGGGCTCTACCCGGAAATCGAACCCTTCGATTCCGGCCACATGGATGTGGGCGATGGCCATTACATCTATTGGGAGCGGGTGGGGACGCCCGGCACCAAGCCTGCCGTGTTCCTGCATGGCGGGCCCGGTGGCGGTTTCAACGAACGTCATCGCCAGCTCTTCGATCCCGATCTCTACGACGTCATCCTCTTCGACCAGCGTGGCTGCGGAAAGTCGACGCCGCACGGCTCGCTCGAGGCCAACACGACGTGGCATCTGGTCGCCGATATCGAGCAGCTCAGGGAAATGGCGGGCTTCGAGAAATGGCTCGTCTTCGGCGGCTCCTGGGGGTCGACGCTGGCGCTCGCCTATGCCGAAACCCATCCCGAGCGTGTGTCGGAACTGGTGTTGCGCGGTGTGTATACGCTGACCAAAGCCGAGATGGACTGGTACTATCAGTTCGGCGTCTCGGAGATGTTTCCTGACAAGTGGGAGCGCTTCATCGCGCCCATTCCGGAAGCCGAACGCGGCGACATGATCGCCGCCTACCGCAAGCGCCTCGTCGGTGATGCTCCCGACGAGCAGCTGCGTTGCGCGCTGGCCTGGAGCCAGTGGGAAGGGGAAACCATCACGCTGATGCCCGAGCCGCAGACCAGCGACACGTTCGGCGAGGACGAATTCGCGCTGGCCTTCGCTCGCATCGAGAACCATTATTTCACCCATGGCGGCTGGCTGGAGGACGGGCAGCTGCTGCGCGATGCCCACAAGCTCGCCGACATTCCCGGTGTCATCGTTCATGGCCGTTATGACATGCCGTGCCCGGCCCGGTTCGCCTGGACGCTGCACAAGGCCTGGCCGAAGGCCGATTTCCATCTGATAGAGGGCGCGGGCCACGCCTTTTCCGAGCCCGGCATCCTCGACCAACTTATTCGGGCGACGGATCGTTTTGCCCATCCGGAGACAAAATGATGATCGACCACATCGGAATTCACGTCTCGGACTATCCCGCGGCAGCTCGCTTCTACGATGCCGCCTTCGCCGCGCTCGGTGGCGCCCTGGTCATGACGGTTCCGACCGAGTTCACCGGCGGACGCATGGTCGCCGGGTACGGCCGGGGCAAGCCCGATTTCTGGATTACCGAAGGCGAGGTGCAGACCCCGCCGGTCCACGTCGCCCTGACCGCCGACAGCCGCGCGCAGGTCGATGCCTTCTACGAAGCGGCGATGGGTGCCGGCGGCCGCGACAACGGCGCGCCGGGCATCCGCGAACACTATCACCCGAATTATTACGGCGCGTTCGTGCTTGATCCGGACGGCAACAACATCGAGGCGGTTTGTCACAAACCGGAATGAGATGAGCAAAGAACGTATCTACCTCTTCGACACCACGCTCCGCGACGGGCAGCAGACCCCCGGGATCGACTTCTCGCTCGAGGACAAGATCGCGGTGACGACGATGCTCGACAATTTCGGCATCGATTATGTCGAAGGCGGCTATCCGGGCGCCAACCCGACCGATACTGCCTTCTTTTCGAAGAAGAGGACTGCCAACGCCGCCTTCGTCGCCTTCGGCATGACGAAGCGCGCCGGCGTTTCGGCGTCCAACGATCCGGGTCTGGCTGCGCTGATTCAGTCGAAGGCGGATGCCGTCTGTCTCGTCGCCAAGAGCTGGGACTATCACGTCAGGGTCGCGCTGAACTCGACCAACGAGGAACATCTCGTCTCGATCCGCGAATCCGTCGGAGCGGTCGTCGCGTCCGGCAAGGAGGCGCTGCTCGACTGCGAACATTTCTTCGACGGCTACAAGGCCAATCCGGACTATGCGACGGCTTGCGTGAAGGCGGCCTACGAGGCCGGCGCGCGCTGGGTCGTGCTCTGCGACACCAACGGCGGAACGCAGCCGGGCGAGGTGGCCGAGATCGTCGGCAAGGTGATCGCGGCTGGCATTCCGGGCGACAGGCTCGGCATCCACGCCCACAACGATACCGGCCAGGCGGTCGCCAATTCGCTGGCGGCAATCGAGGCGGGCGTGCGGCAGGTACAGGGCACGCTCAACGGCATCGGCGAGCGCTGCGGTAATGCCAATTTGATCACGCTGATCCCGACGCTTGCGCTGAAACCCTATTTTGCCGAGCGGTTCGACACGGGTCTTTCCGAAGAGAAGCTCCGGGAAATCACCGCGCTCAGCCATGCCTTCGACGAGATGCTCAACCGCTCGCCGGGCACCCAGTCGCCTTATGTCGGCGCCTCGGCATTTGCGACCAAGGCCGGCATCCACGCCTCGGCTATCCTCAAGGATCCGCGCACCTACGAGCACGTGACTCCCGAAAGCGTCGGCAACTACCGCAAGGTCATGGTTTCGGACCAAGGCGGCAAGTCGAATTTTGTCGACGCGCTCGCCCGCCGCGGCATCGAGGTGTCGAAGAACGATCCGCGGCTCGACCGGCTGATCGAGATCGTCAAGGAGCGCGAGGCGACGGGCTACGCCTATGAGGGCGCGGATGCGAGCTTCGAACTGCTGGCCCACCGCACGCTCGGCCGGGTGCCGGATTTCTTCAACGTGGTCAGCTTCCGTGTGATGGTCGAGCGCCGCTTCGACGCCAACGGCAACCTGCGTACGGTGTCCGAGGCGGTGGTGAAGATCGACGTCGACGGGTCGGAGCACATGTCGGTGGCGGAAGGTCACGGTCCGGTCAACGCGCTCGACATCGCCATGCGCAAGGATCTCGGCGCCTACCAGTCGGAGATTGCCGACCTGGAACTGGCGGACTACAAGGTGCGCATCCTCAACGGCGGCACCGAGGCGATCACGCGCGTGCTGATCGAATCGACCGACGGCACCGGCGCGCGCTGGTGGACGGTGGGCGTCTCCGACAACATCATCGACGCGTCCTTCCAGGCGCTGCAGGACTCCATCGTCTACAAGCTGATGAAGAACCGCGATCTGGCAGGGCGGGTGGCTGCGGAGTAGGCGACCGGGAAGGGAGGGTCTTGACCGCGAAGCGTTTCAGCGCATGCTTAAGCGACCAGCGAAGTGCATGAGGAGGATGCCGTGGGTTTGGATGTCTTTGGCCGGGAGGTGGCCCAGCGCATCACCTCAATCGAGCAACTGCGGGAAGAGGTTCCGCCTCCGGGGCGGCTGCCGGCCGGCAAGGTGATCGATCACGTCGACGAGACCGCCGCGCGATTCATTGCCGCGTCGCCGCTCGCCATCATCGCCACCCGCCGCGCCGATGGCGGAGTGGACCTGACACCGCGCGGCGACCCGCCTGGCTTCATCAAGCTCCTCGATTCCAAAACGCTCGCCATCCCGGATCGTCCGGGCAACAACCGCATGGACAATATCGAGAACGTCATCCTCGACGGCGCCATCGGGCTGTTGTTCCTGATCCCGGGCGTCGACGACACGGTCCGCATCTCCGGACAGGCGGCCGTGGTCCGCGATCCGCAACTGTCGGAGGAAATGGCGGTCGACGGTCGCCCGGCGGGGCTTGTTACACTCGTGCGTGTGCAACGGCTGCTGAGCCACTGTCCGAAAGCGTTCATGCGCTCGAAAGCCTGGCATCCCGAAGAGTGGCCGGACACGGCAGATGTGCCGAGCCTTGCGGAAATGATCAAGGCGCACTGCGCGATCGACGATCCGCTTCCGGAACTGGAGAGCTATATCGACCACGCCAACCGGACGACGCTCTACTGATCGCCCTGCCGGCCGCGCCCGCGTGCCGGTGATCCACTGAAACCGATGCCACGGGAAATCACCCCATGAAGCCTGAGGACAATCGCGCCTGGCTGTTTCTCGTGCCGGCGCTGGCGATACTTGCCTTTGCGGGTGTCGTGCCGCTGGTCGCGGTCTTCAACTACTCGTTCTTCGATATTTTCACGCTCGATTCCGCCTTCTGGATCGGCGGCGAGTGGTACCAGCAGATCCTGCGCTCCGAACGCTTCTATGCGAGCCTCGGCCGCAGCCTCCTGTTCTCGGCGATCGTGCTCTCTGTGCAGATGCCGCTCGGCATCGGCATCGCGCTCCTTCTGCGGCGCACCGGGCGGGCGAGCATCGTCTTCCTCATGCTGCTCGCGGTGCCGCTGGTGGTGCCCTGGAACATGATCCCAACCATGTGGCTGAGCCTGATCAATCCCGAGAGCGGGCTCGTGGGGCGCGCGCTCGTCTGGCTCGGCATCGACTTCGACTACAAGTTCAACGCGGTCCACACCTGGATCGTGCTGGTGGTGATGGACACCTGGCACTGGATCGGCCTGGTCGCGGTGCTCGCCTATGCCGGGCTTTCCGGTATCCCGTCCGACTATTACCGGGCCGCGGCCATCGACGGCGCCTCGCGCTATCAGGTGTTTCGCTATATCGAACTGCCGAAGATCGCCGATGTGATGTTCATGGCGCTTCTTCTCAGGTTCATGGACAGCTTCATGATCTATATCGAGGCCTTCCGGATCAATGCCGGCGGACCGAACAACGCGACCACCTTCCTCTCGCTCGATCTCGGCGAAGCGATCAACGGCTTCAGCTACGGCTCCGCCGCTGCCCATTCGGTGGTCTATTTCCTCATGGTCCTCACCATCGCCTGGGCCTTCCGGACCGCCATGCTGCGCCGTCAGGAAGGGCTGACGGAGGTGCCGGCATGAGGGGTGCCGTCGACCAGTCGACAGGCGGTGGCGGCCGGTTCATGCGCGTGCTCGCGCTCGCTTCTCTTGCCGTCTTCATCCTGGTGCCGCTCGTCCAGACGGTGATGCTTTCCTTCATGAGCACCATTCCGCGCGACGGCATGGAGGAGGGCCAATTCAGCCTCGTCAACTATCTCAACATCTTCCGTTCCGAGGCGCTGAGGTCCTCGATCCTCAATTCGATCCTCTATGTGACGATGAATGTGGGACTGACGCTTCTCGCCGCGCTGCCGGCTGCCTACGCCTTCTCGCGGTTCCGCTTCGTCGGCGACCGGCATATCTTCTTCCTGTTGCTCGCCTTCCGGATCACGCCGCCGGTGGTGCTGTCGCTGCCGGTGTTCATTCTCTTCGCCAAGTTCAACCTGATCAATTCGCCGGTCGGGATCGCAATCGTCCACTGCCTGTTCAACATCCCGATCGCCATCTGGATTCTCGAGAGTTTTATCAGCGCCGTCCCGCGCGAGTTCGACGAGACCGCCTTTCTCGACGGCTATTCCGTACCGCGTTTCTTCCTCAGGCTGCTCGTTCCGGCCATCGCGCCGGGCATCGGTGTGGCCGCCTTCTTCTGCTTCGTCTTCTCCTGGGTGGAGGTGGTGTTCGCCCGCATTCTCACCGTGACCGCGGGCAAGCCGATCACCATGGCGATCAACAGCCTTTTCGGCTTCCAGACCGATATCGGCCTCGTCATGGCGATGACCGTATTCTCGCTCGTTCCAGGCCTTGTGATGATCTATTTCGTCCGCAATCACCTGGCGAAAGGATTTGTCATTCGGGTATGACCCATCAGTTTTGTTGATGGATCGATCGGTCGGCTGCCGTTGATGCGCCCGGGTGGGCGGGATAAAGCCATCGGCTTTCGACGTGCCGCGCGCCGTCGCCCCTCGACAGGATGCATTCCGTGACAAGCGCCGAAGAAACCTCGCTGACCCCGCCGCCGAAAGTGGTCGGAGACCACGACAGTCCTCGCGGGTTCGCTTTCGCGCTCACCGCCTATCTTTTGTGGGGTTTTCTGCCGTTCTACATGAAGGCGGTCGCCCACATTCCGGCGTCGGAAGTCGTCGCGCACCGCGTCGTCTGGTCGGTGCCGCTCGCCGGCATCGTGCTTGTCTGGCTCGGCCGCACCGCCGACATCAAGGTCGCGCTCCGGACACCGCGCACGCTCGCCATGGGTTTCCTCACCGCCTCGATCATCAGCGTCAACTGGGGCATCTATGTCTGGGCGATCGGCGCGGGCAGGGCGGTCGAAACGGCGCTCGGCTACTACATCAACCCGCTTCTGTCGGTTCTGCTCGGCGCGGTCCTGCTCGGCGAGAAGCTCGACCGGTTGCAGAAGCTGGCGATCGGCATCGCCTTCCTCGCCGTCTGCGTTCTCGGGTTCGAGGCCGGCGGATTGCCCTGGGTATCGATCTGCCTGGCGCTGTCCTGGGGCTTTTATGCCTATTTCCGCAAGACGCTGCCGGTCGGCCCCAACCAGGGCTTTTTTCTCGAGGTGCTTTTGCTGACTATCCCGGCACTCGGCTATATCGCTTATCTCGTGGCGACCGGCCAGAGCCATTTCGGCCCGACCGGAATGGCCGACGTGCTTTTGTTGCTCGGCTGCGGTCTGGTCACCGCGGTGCCGCTGATGATCTACGCCAACGGTGCGAAACTTCTACGGCTGTCGACGATCGGGATCATGCAGTACATCGCGCCGACGATGATCTTCGTGATCGCCGTATTCGTCTTCAAGGAGCCGTTCGGCTTGGAGAAACTGATCGCCTTCCTGCTGATCTGGACGGCGCTGGCGATCTACACGGTTTCACTGGTCCGCCAGCACCGCGCCCGCAACGCCTAAACCCAGGCGACGCGTTCGCCGAAGGGCGTGGCGTCGTCGAAGTTCCTGGTGCCGATCTTTTCGCTCTCTCCGGAGAGGGCGGCAGGCTGTGATGGCTGAGGCGCCGGCGCGGCGGCGGAGGCTCCAGCCGACGACGAGGTGCTCTCCGACGCCTTGGCCGTTGCGATCTTCGACTTCAGCGTCGCGATCTCCGTTTCGAGCGACGACTTTTCGTCGTCGGTCGTGGCGCTCGCGAGTGCTTCTTCCTTGCTGGTCAGCTGTGCCTCGAGTTCGTCGACGGACGACGTCTGGCTCGAACTTGAGATCAGGGTGGACGCCGTGGAGGCGGAGGAGATGGTCATCGACATGCTTCTGGACCCTCGTTTCAGAAACATCTAATAGAAAGATGGTTACCAGACCGTTGCCATCATCGGGAGGAGCGCTGAAGTTCAGAGCTTTTCGATCACTGCGGCGTCGCCGTCTTGTTCCGACTGTTCGGACAGCACGCGCTCGATTGCCGGGACGATCTCCGCCGGGTCGCTGATCACCAGCGGCCGGACCAGATGGGCGGTGTGGATAAAGCCCTGATCCTTCATGTGGTCGAGCAGGCTCTCGAGCGGCTTCCAGAAGTCGCCGACATTGGCGAGCACGATCGGCTTGTTGTGCCGGCCGAGCTGCGCCCAGGTCATGATCTCGATGATTTCCTCGAGAGTGCCGATGCCGCCCGGAAGGGCCACGAACGCATCGGAGCGTTCGAACATCAGGTGCTTGCGCTCGTGCATGTCTTTCGTGACCACCAGTTCGTCGAGCTGGCCGAGCGCGTGGCGGGTGGCTTCCTTGTCCATCAGGAATTCCGGAATGATGCCTGTGACCTTCCCGCCGGCCGACATCACAGCGTCGGCGACGGTGCCCATGATGCCGCGCGTGCCGCCGCCGTAGACGAGGCCCAGCCCATTCTCCGCCATGGCCTTGCCGAGGATGCGCGCGGCCTGGGTGTAGGCCGGATTCCGGCCGGGCTGGGAACCGCAATAGACACAGATGTGGGAGAGGGACTTCAAAGGACTGCTCATCGGGCGACAGAACATCAGCCGACGATCCGCGTCAAGTAAAACGCTGGGGCCCCAGATGTCCGCGGCAGGCGGGCGGCACACGGTGCCGCGCTGTCGCCGTTCTTGTATGCGAAAGCCAAAAAGACTAGCGTTTCAGACAATTCTGTCAGGGGGACAGCAAGATTCGCGACCGTCGGTCGCCTCGGAGACAATGATGCTGAATGGCAAACTCATCTACCTCGCCTATCTCGCCATCGCGGGTGTGATCGGAGTAGGGGGCTTTTACTTGGTGCCCGAACTGCTCGGTCGCAACGAACCGGCGGTGGCTAGCAAGCAGACACCGGACGAGAGTGGTGCGGCGAGCGGCAAGTCCGATCGTGTCGCGGACGAAGCGCCGGCCGGCTCTCCGGAGGCGCCAGCCGACGAGGTCGAGGTGGCCAAGGCCGACCCGCAGGAAGTCGCGCCCGATGTGACCGCCGCGCCTGTGGTGCCGTCCTTCGACATCGTACGCGTCGAGCCCGACGGCTCGTTGCTGATTGCGGGGACCGGGGAAGCCAACGGCAAGATCGATGTGCTGAGCGGCGAGGCGACGATTGCTGCGACCGATGCCGGCCCTTCCGGTGACTTCGTCGCCGTACTCGACGAGCCGCTGGCGCCCGGAGACTACCAGCTGCAACTGCTTTCGACCGCGCCCGACGGCACGCAGACGCTCTCCGAAGAGATTGCCACAGTCTCCATCCCGCACGACGATGCGGACCAGCTTCTGGCCATGGTCGGCAAACCGGGCGAGGCAAGCCGGATCCTGACCCAGCCGGAGCCGGCCAAGGACGCCGCGCCGCAGGAAATGGCATCCGCCGAGCCGGGGCAGGCCGTTACCACCGACGACCAGCCTGCGCCGTCTTCAACGGCTGAACCCGCTGCCGAACCGGCGACGGAAACCGCATCGATGCCGGACCTGCCTGCAGGTTCGGGCGATCTCTCCGGCACTGCGCCCAAAGTCGACTTGCCCCAGCCCGATCAGACGGAGGCCGACGCGGCCGCCGTCGCCCCGGATGCACCGAAACCCGATCCGGAAACCGAAACCGCCGCGCTTGCGCCCGACGTCTCCGAGCCGCAGGCCGTGAGCGGAAGTGAAACGGCCGAGGTACCGGCTCCCGCGCCGGATACGGACTACTCCATCCGCGTCGACGCCGTGGAAATCGAGGATTCCACCATCTACGTGGCGGGTTCGGCGACGCCGGGGCTCGAGGTTCGCGTGCTGGCCGACGATGCCGAGATCGGGTCGACCAAATCGGACGAGGGCGGCCGCTTCATCGTCGAGGCGCCGGTCGATCTTTCGGTCGGCGAGCATCAGGTCGCGGCCGAACTGCTGGCCCCGGGCAGCGGCGAAGTCGCCATGCGTGCGGTCGTGCCCTTCAATCGTCCGGAAGGCAACCGCATGGCCGCCGTTGCACCGCAACCCGACGAAACCTCCGCTGCACAAGGTCAGGCTCCCACCGCCGATGCATCGACCGAAGGCGCCTCCACCACCGTCGAGCAGGACCGTCTGACGCCGGCGTCGGGCTCGGTGATCATCCGCAAGGGCGATACGCTGTGGCAGATCTCCCGCCGCACCTACGGGCAGGGTGTGCGCTACACCACGATCTACCTCGCCAACCAGCAGCAGATCACCGATCCGAACCGCATTTCGCCGGGGCAGGTGTTCAAGCTGCCGGAGAAGTGGGACGAGAACGCCGAGCGGACTCACCACGATCTTCTCGAGCACCAGAAACCTGCGACGGACTGATTGACGTCCTTTAATTCATCGTATATCGCCGATTTACGATGAATTTGATGCCAGCCTCCCATGCCGACACCGTTGCCACGGATGACGAGGCGCTCGCCCGCAAGCTGGCGGCGCTCTCCCATCCGGTTCGGCTGTCGATCCTCCGCTGCCTGGGGGAGGCCGACGCCTGCTGCGTGAAGGATGTGGTCGGTCGGGTCGGACTTGCCCAGTCCACCGTCTCGCAACATCTCAGAACCCTTCTCGATGCCGGCCTCGTGACCTACCGGCCTGAACGACAGAGTTCGCGCTACAGCCTGAATGGCAAGGCACTCGCCTCGGTCTCGGATTCGCTTGACGGCATCGTCCAGGCTGTCTGCGGTGGATGCTGCGCGACAGGGCGGGACCAATAAAACGGAGCCGCGGCACGCGGCCGACAAGGAAATTTGCGACTTGACCAATACCGACACCACCCAGCCTGCGAAAAAGCCCAATAGCAAGCCGACCGGCAACAAGACCGTCTCCGCGGATTCCGGCAATCCGCTGACGACGATCGTCAATCTGTGGCCCTACATGTGGCCGTCGGACCGGCCCGATCTGAAGATGCGGGTGCTATGGGCGACGCTCTATCTGCTGCTCGCCAAGGTGATCCTCGTCCTCGTTCCCTATTTCTACAAATGGGCGACGGACGCACTCGACACCAGCGGCACGCTGCCCGAATGGCTTCCCCCGGTACTTGCCGCGCCGGTCATGCTGGTGCTCGCCTACAACGTCATGCGCATCCTGCAGCTCGGCTTCAACCAGCTGCGCGACGCGCTGTTTGCCCGCGTCGGCCAGCATGCCGTCCGGCAGCTCGCCTACCGCACCTTCGTTCACGTCCACCGGCTGTCGCTGCGATTCCATCTCGAACGCCGCACCGGCGGTCTGTCGCGCATCATCGAACGCGGGACGAAGGGCATCGAGACCATCGTCCGCTTCACGATTCTCAATACGATCCCGACGCTGCTCGAATTCGCGCTCACCGCAATCATCTTCGCCGTCGCCTATGGCTGGGCCTACATGGCGGTCACCGCGGCCATGGTGGTCCTCTATTCCTGGTTCACCATCAAGGCGAGCGACTGGCGCATCGCCATTCGCCGGGCGATGAACGATTCCGATACCGACGCCAACACCAAGGCTATCGATTCGCTTCTCAACTTCGAGACGGTCAAGTATTTCGGCAACGAAGACATGGAGGCACGGCGCTTCGATGCCTCGATGGCCGGTTACGAGAAGGCGGCCACCCAAGTCTGGACCTCGCTCGGCTGGCTCAACTTCGGCCAGGGTGTCATCTTCGGCGCCGGGATGGCGATCATGATGGTCATGTCGGCGCTCGCGGTGCAGCGCGGCGAGCAGACGCTCGGCGACTTCGTCTTCATCAACACCATGCTGATGCAGCTTTCCATCCCGCTCAACTTCATCGGTTTCGTCTACCGGGAAATCCGCCAGGGGCTGGCCGATATCGAACAGATGTTCGACCTCCTTGAGGTCGAGGCGGAAGTACAGGATTCGCCCGATGCAAAACCGCTCGCGGTTTCCGACGGCGTCATCCGCTTTGAGGATGTCCACTTTGCCTATGATGCCGCGCGGCCGATTCTGAAGGGCATCGGCTTCGAGGTGCCGGCCGGCAAGACCGTCGCCATCGTGGGACCGTCAGGGGCGGGGAAGTCCACCATCTCGCGGCTCCTCTACCGCTTCTACGACGTTCAGGAGGGCCGCATCACTGTCGACGGCCAGGACGTGCGCGACGTGACCCAGAAGAGCCTGCGCGCGGCGATTGGCATGGTGCCGCAGGATACGGTGCTGTTCAACGACACCATCGCCTACAACATCCGCTACGGCCGCACCGGAGCGTCGGACGAGGACGTGCGCAAGGCGGCCGAAATGGCGCAGATCGGCGATTTCATCAAGAGCTTGCCGGAAAGTTACGAGTCCATGGTCGGCGAGCGGGGGCTGAAACTGTCCGGCGGCGAGAAGCAGCGCGTGGCGATCGCGCGCACCATCCTCAAAGCGCCGCCGATCCTCATCCTCGACGAGGCCACCTCGGCGCTCGATACGGCCACCGAGCAGGAAATCCAGGCTGCCCTCGACTTCGTCTCCGAGGGCCGCACGACGCTCGTCATCGCCCACCGGCTTTCCACCGTCATCAATGCCGACGAGATCATCGTCCTGCGCGACGGCGAGATCCAGGAACGCGGTACCCATGGAGAACTCTTGAACCAGGGCGGCCTCTACGCCTCGATGTGGGATCGCCAGCGCGAGGCCACCGAGGTCCAGGCCCGGTTGCAGAGCATGCGCGAGAACGACGAGTACGGAATCTTCGAACGCCACCGCGCCGGCGAGGACGCCGACGCGGACTGAGATATGACTGGCTGGGAGGCCTCGGAGTTCTGAGCCTTCCGGAGCCTATTCCTCGAGGCTCTCTTCCGCCTTCTCGTCCACGAGGTTGCGCTCGTTCTTCTTGCGGGTGAGGAAGGCCTCGGCGTGCTTGCCGTCCTTGTCCTCGTCAACGACTTCGCGTGCCTTGGGGAAGATATCTTCCTCCTCCTCGTCCATGTGGTGCTCGTAGTCGTGCTTGAGCGTCTTGAAGCGCGTCAGCCAGCCGGGACTGTCGAAATCCATCTGGTTGAGCTCCTCCATGATGTCGTCGAGTTCCTTGTGCTCGGAGACCGAGTGGCGGGCGTCGTCCTGCCCGTCGGTCTTCTCCATCAGCTTGGAGTAGAAGGTCTCCTCCTCGGCCGCGGCGTGGCTCTTGACGTCGTAATAGAAATCCTTCCACGCCTTGCGCCGCTCGGCACTGTCGCCGTGGGTATCGGCCAGGGTGGCGAGCAATTCGCGATGATGGTCGTGGTCCTTGCGGATCGCGTCGTAGATTGTCGTCGTCATGAGAACCTCCCTTCAGGTCTGATCGTCCGGTGCCGGTCAGTTCCTCGGCGTCGCCGGATCGGCTGAGAGGGAAGTGGGCCGGTCTGCCGGGAAGTCAACGGGTGGCTGAAGTCAAGGCAGCCAGCCAGGAGTGCGACATCTTTCTTGCCCGACGTCCTTCCCTCCGCAGGGCCCAAACGTTACATAGCGGGTAACGACGGAAAGGGCCGCATCATCCATGAGCCTCGCTGATACCATCAAGAAGACCCTCGTTCCCATCCATCCCGAGGGCTACAAGTTCATCGCCATCTTCGCAGTGGTGACGGTCCTTCTGGGCTTCCTGTGGGAGCCGCTGTTCTGGATCGGGGTGATCCTGACCGCCTGGTGCGCCTATTTCTTCCGCGACCCCGAGCGCCATACCCCGCTCGATCCGGATCTGGTGATCTCGCCTGCCGATGGCCGGGTGTCCGCCGTCGCAAAGCTGGTGCCGCCGCCGGAACTGGAACTGGGCGCGGACGAGATGCTGCGGATCTCGATCTTCATGAACGTGTTCAATTGCCATGTGAACCGCGCCCCGATGGCGGGCCGTATCGCCCGTATCGCCTACCGGGAAGGCAAGTTCGTCAATGCCGATCTCGACAAGGCGAGCTCGGAAAACGAGCGCAACGGGCTGGTCATCGAGACCGCCCACGGCGAAATCGGCGTCGTGCAGATCGCCGGTCTCGTCGCCCGCCGCATCCTGTGCTGGTCGCGCCCGCTCGAACAGCTCGCCGCCGGCGAGCGCTTCGGCCTGATCCGCTTCGGCTCCCGTCTCGACGTCTACCTTCCTGCCGATACGCGACCGGCCGTCACGCTCGGCCAGACGGCCATCGCCGGCGAGACGGTGATCGCGGAATTCGGTTCCGACAAGGGCCCGGCGATCAGCCGGCGCGACTGACGGGCTTGCGATGAGCACCGTCTTTCCCCCCTTCGAACCCAACGGCCAGGACGACGGCGGTCGCGGTCCGAAACTGCGGCAGATCCCGGTCCGGCTGCTGGTGCCGAACTTCATCACCGTGCTCGCCATCTGCGCCGGCATGACCGGCATCCGTCTGGCCATCGAGAACCGCTTCGAGCTCGCCGTCACCATGGTGCTGATCGCCGCCTTCCTCGACGGTATCGACGGTCGGGTGGCGCGACTCCTGAAGGCCCAGTCGCGCTTCGGCGTGCAGATGGATTCGCTCGCCGATATCATCAATTTCGGCATCGCGCCGGCGCTGGTTCTCTATCTCTACATGCTCGACCAGGCCGGCTCCTTCGGCTGGATCGCGAGCCTCGTCTACGCGATTGCCGCCGCCCTGCGCCTCGCCCGTTTCAACGTCTCCGCCGAAAGTCCCACCAAGGCGCGCTGGCAGGCGCTGTTCTTCGTCGGCGTACCGGCCCCGGCCGGTGCGCTTATCGTTTTCCTGCCGGTCTATCTGGGCTTTCTCGGGCTGACGCCCGGCCAGCCCTCGGCGCTTCTCTGGTCGCTCTACACCGTCTTCATCGGCTTCCTGCTGATTTCCCGTCTGCCGGTCTTCTCCGGCAAGGGCATCGGCGACCGCGTGCGCCGCGATCTTGTGATGCCGGTCACGCTTGTGGGCGTCATCTACGTCTCGCTGCTGATGAGCTTTACCTGGGAGACGCTCACCGTGACCGCCATCGGCTTCCTGCTCAGCCTTCCTTTCGGAAGCTGGCACTGGTCGCGCAACTATGGCCCGAACGCGGTGAGCAAGCGCGAGCCCGTCGAAGCCACGGGGGAGACGGACGGAGACGAGCCGCAGAGCTGAGCGCTTGTCGGCCGCGACGACATACTTCGTCGTCATGCCCGGACTGGCGCGGGCCAAACCCGGAATCCAGAGCCGAGCACGCAGCCATCTCCCGCGATCATGGACATGTTCGCTGCTGGATCCCCGGGTCTCGCTACGCTCGCCCGAGGATGACGAGGGAGAGGAGCGCTCGCTAGATCCCTTCCGGAAGCCGGTAGTCGAAGAAGGCGTCCTCGCGCACCTTGTAGAGCTTGCCGGTGACGGCAAGATCGGGGGTGCAGAGCTTCAGGAGTTTTTCGGCCACTTCCGCGGGCTTGGGCAGCGTCGCCGGGTCTTCGCCGGGAAAGGCGCGGGCGCGCATGGCGGTGCGGGTGCCGCCGGGGTCGACGGAATTCACCTTCAGCGCGGTCTTTTCCTGCTCTTCGGCCCAGACGCGGACAAGCGTTTCCAGCGCGGCCTTGGAGGCGGCATAGGGGCCCCAGAAGGCACGGGCGGTATGAGCGACGCTCGAGGACAGCACCAAGGCACGGCCGGCGTCGGATTTGAGCAGAAGCGGCTCCACCGAGCGGATCAACCGCCAGGTCGACTTGATGTTGATATCCATGACCTCGTCGAAGACCTTTGCCTCGACATGGGCAACCGGGGAGATCACCCCCAGCGAGCCGGCATTGGCGACAAGGATGTCGAGCTTGCCCCAGCGCTCGTGGATCGCGCCGCCCAGCCGGTCGATCGCAGCCATGTCCTTGAGATCCAGCGGCACGAGCGTCGCCGACTGCCCGGTTTCCTTCTTGATGGCGTCGTCGAGTTCCTCGAGCCCGCCTACCGTGCGGGCCACCGCGATGACGTGGGCGCCTTCACGGGCGAGAGTGCGTGCGGTCGCATAACCAATGCCGCGGGAGGCGCCTGTCACCAGTGCCAGCCGTCCGTCGAGAAGTCCCATGAGTGCTTATCCGTTGTTTGCCAGCAGCGAGAGCGAGCGGACGTTGTCCTTGCCGCCGAGGTCGGTCAGCGCAGTCGGATACTCGCCGGTGAAGCAGGCGTCGCAGAACTGCGGTTGTTCGTTGTTGCGCGAGGGTTCGCGGACGGCGCGGTAGAGCCCGTCGATCGTCAGGAAACCGAGGCTGTCGACGCGGATGAAGTCCGCCATTTCCTGGATGCTCATGCGCGAGGCGAGGAGCTTGGATTTTTCCGGGGTGTCGACGCCGTAATAGCACGACGACATGGTGGGCGGGGAGGCGATGCGCATGTGCACCTCCTTGGCGCCGGCCTCGCGAACCATCTGCACGATCTTCTGGGAGGTGGTGCCGCGGACGATGGAATCGTCGACGAGAACCACGCGCTTGCCCTCGATCATGTGGCGGTTGGCGTTGTGCTTGAGCTTGACGCCCATATGGCGGATCGAGGCGGTCGGCTGGATGAAGGTGCGGCCGACATAGTGATTGCGGATAATGCCGAGTTCGAAGGGAATGCCCGCGGCTTCGGCAAAACCGATCGCCGCCGGCGTTCCGGAATCGGGGACCGGAACCACCAGATCGGCCTCGACCGGGTTTTCGCGTGCCAGTTCCATGCCGATGTTCTTGCGCACCTCGTAGACGTTGCGGTTCTCGATGTTGGAATCGGGCCGCGCGAAATAGACGTATTCGAAGATGCAGAACCGGGGCTTGGGCTGCTCGAAGGGGAAATGGCTTTCGAGCCCGTCCGGCGTGATGACGACCACTTCACCGGGCTTGATGTCGCGCACGAAGCGGGCGCCGATGATGTCGAGCGCGCAGGTCTCGGAGGCGAGGATATAGGCGCCGTCGAGATCGCCAAGGACCAGCGGACGAATGCCGAGCGGATCGCGCGCGCCGATCATCTTCTTCTCGGACAGGCCGACCAGCGAATAGGCGCCTTCGAGCTGACCGATCGCATCGATGAAGCGGTCGACGATGCGGGTCTTTTCGGAGAAGGCGATCAGGTGGAGGATCGTCTCGGTATCGGATGTCGAGGAGAAGATCGCGCCGCGCTTCTGCAATTCGCGCTGTTTGGTGAGCGCGTTGGTGATGTTGCCGTTATGGGCGATGGCGAAGCCGCCGCCGGCGAATTCGGCGAAGAAAGGCTGGACGTTTCTCAGACCCTCGCCGCCGGTGGTCGAATAGCGGGTGTGGCCGATGGCGCGGTCGCCGGGCAGGCGGTCGAGAACGGAGCGCTTGGTGAACGTGTCGCCGATCAGGCCGATGTGGCGCTCGACGGCGAATTGCGTTCCGTCGAAGGAGACGATTCCCGCCGCTTCCTGACCGCGGTGCTGGAGCGCGTGCAGGCCGAGCGTGACAACCGCGGCCGCGTCATCGCGTCCCAGGATGCCGAAGACGCCGCATTCGTCGCGGAACGCATCGCCCTCGTTCTCGGTGCCGTTCAGAAGGGTGTCTTCCATGGCCTCGGACCTTTCATGTGCCGGCTCCCGGCCGGTCGCCGTTCCGGAGGGAACGGTATCTGCTGCAACAGGTAAACGGCCGTCAGTCGGCCGTTCCGGTAGCCTGATCCGTGCCGTCCTCGACGGCCGGGGCTTCATCTTCGCCGCTCAGACCCTTGAGACGGTTGAGGATCTCCGCATCGGCATCTTCGGGCAGCATGGCCACGAGCCGGGCGCCGAGCGTGTCGAGCATCGGCTTGGACTTGGCGTTGGCGACCCAGTCGGGCTGCTGCGGGCCGGCCACCAGCCAGTTGAAGAACAGCATGGCGACGACGACGAGCAGGATACCCCGCGCGGCGCCGAAGACAAAGCCCAGCGTGCGATCGAGCGCGCCGACGCGGCTGTCGATGATGAAGTCGGCAATCCGCATGGTGATATAGGAAACGACGATCAGCGTTACCAAGAAGATCACGGCGGCCGAGCCGATCATCGCGATCTTATCGGAGCCGGTATAATCCTGCGCGATCGGAACCAGCGCCGGATAGAAGAAGTAGGCGGCGGCAGCGGCCGCGATCCAGGACGCAACGGCCAGAACCTCGCGTGAAAAGCCGCGCACCATGGCCAGGACGGCCGAAAACAGCGTTACAGCGAGAACGATGCCGTCGAGAAGCGTAATTGGCATGGATCAGAATTCCGTTCCGGATCGGCATTCCCGCGCATTCCGCGTGGAAACTCCTGCCGATGCTTCAATTTTCATCCCCCGCGTCAGAAGGGAGCCGTCCCGGACCCGATCCCGCGATGCGGGCGACCAGGTCGGGCAGGGATTCCACGCTCGTCAGGCCGGCACTCCTGCCGGCAGGCACCTCGGCGGAACCGGACGGCAGGACCGCCCCGTGAAATCCCAGTTTTTCGGCCTCCTTGAGGCGCAATGCAGTCTGGGCAACCGGCCGGACCGCTCCGGACAGGCTGACTTCGCCGAAATAGACGCAATCGGCGGGGAGGGCAAGTCCGGCGAGTGAGGAAACAAGGGCTGCGGCCACAGCCATGTCGGCGGCGGGTTCCGCGATCCGGTAGCCTCCCGCCACGTTGAGGTAGACATCGTGGTTGCCGAGCCGCACCCCGCAATGGGCTTCGAGCACGGCGAGGATCATGGAAAGGCGCGCGGAATCCCAGCCTACGACCGCCCGGCGCGGGGTGCCGAGGCTCGAAGGGGCGACCAGCGCCTGGATTTCCACAAGAACCGGCCGCGTGCCCTCGATCCCGGCGAAGACGGCCGCGCCAGGGGCCTTCTCGTTGCGCTCGCCGAGGAAGAGTTCGGAGGGGTTGGCGACTTCGCGCAATCCCTTGTCCGACATTTCGAAGACGCCGATCTCGTCAGTGGGGCCGAAGCGGTTCTTCACCGTCCTGAGGATTCGATAGTGATGGCCACGGTCGCCCTCGAAATAGAGAACGGCGTCGACCATGTGCTCGACGACGCGGGGACCTGCAATCTGCCCGTCCTTGGTGACGTGGCCCACGAGTACCATGGCCGCGCCCGTCTGCTTGGCGAAGCGGATCATGGCGTGGACGCCGGTGCGGACCTGGGTCACCGTTCCGGGCGCCGAGCCGGCTGTATCGCTCCACAGGGTCTGGATCGAATCGACGATGACGAAGTCGGGCCGTTTGCCTTCCGACAGCGTGGCGAGGATGTCCTCGACATTGGTTTCCGCGGCCAGCAGTACCTCACTGTCGGCGGCACCGAGACGCTGGGCGCGCAGCCGCACCTGGGCGGTGGCTTCCTCGCCGGAAACGTAGATGACGCGATTACCCTTGCGGGCGAGCGTCGCGGCCGCCTGCATCAGCAGCGTCGACTTGCCGATGCCGGGATCGCCACCGACCAGCACCGCCGATCCGCGCACGAAACCGCCGCCGGTCACCCGGTCGAGTTCGGAAATGCCGGTAGGGACACGCGGCGCTTCTTCCGATTCGCCGGACAGCGTGGCAAGCGCCACTGCGCGGCCCTTGCGCGCCGAGGCCGCGCCCGGCTGCCCACCGATGCCGCCGTCCGGATCGTCCTCGACGATGGTGTTCCAGGCGCCGCAGGCGTCGCAGCGTCCGGCCCAGCGGGTGTAGACAGTGCCGCAGTTCTGGCAGACGAATTGGGTGCGGGATTTGGCCAAGATGCTCGCTTCAGTCGCTCGAGGGGCAGGCGGACGTTCCTGTTACGTTCCGATGCCAGAGTTGGGCGTTCCGGTCAAGGTGAAACGCCGGACAGGGCCTTAAACATAACGCCGCGCATAGCGCTGGCCGAGGCTGGTCAGCATCTCGTAACCGATGGTGCCGGAAGCGCGGGCGGCGTCGTCGAGCGCGATCGTCTTGCCGAAGAGTTCGATCCACTGGCCCGGGAGCCCGAGTTCTTCCGGCAGGTCGGTCACGTCGAACATCAACAGGTCCATCGTTACCCGGCCAAGAAGCGGCACCTTCTTGCCTTCGACGGCGCCCATGCCGCCCTGCGCAACGGCCTGACGCAGCGGCACGCCTGAGCCGGAGGAGGCGCGGTGGAAGCCGTCGGCATAGCCCACGCCGCAGACGGCGATGCGTGTGTCCCGCTGCAGGGTCACCGTCCCGCCATAGCTGACCGTTTCGCCGGCCTCGGCTATGCGGTTGGTCAGGATGCGCGCTTCCGCGGTCGCGACCGGGTTCATCGGATTGGGGACGTCGTTGACGCATTCGCCGCCATAAAGCGCGATGCCCGGACGGTTCAGGTCGAAATGGGCATTCTCGCCCATATGGATGCCCGCGGAGTTCGCGAGGCTGGCTCGTGCTTCGGGGAAGTGTCCCCGGACCGCCGTAAAGCGTTCGATCTGTCGAGCGTTGAGCGGATGGGACGGGCTGTCGGCGCAGGCGAAATGGCTCATGACCAGCGTCGGCCGAAACGAGCGATTGTCCGCGATTTCAACGGCTTGTTCCGGTGTGATGCCAAGACGATTCATGCCCGTATCGACATGGAGGGCAGCCGGGCGATCCGCACCGGCAGTGCGCCAGACGGCGATCTGGTCGAGCGAATTGAGAACCGGTGTCAGATTGTGACCGACCAGGACAGGGACGGCGTCATCGAAAGCGCCGCCGAGGACGAAGATCTCGACATCCGGCAGCAGCCGGCGCAGGCGCGCACCCTCATTGGCGTCGGCAACGAAGAAGTGCCGGCAACCAGCCCTGGCCAGGCGGGGCGCGGCCTGGTCCATCCCCGTGCCATAGGCATTTCCCTTGACCGCCGCTCCGCATTCGGCCTCGCTCGAGAGGTTTCGCATCATCTGCCAGTTGGCGGCAATCGCGCCGAGATCGACGGTCAGTCGGGCAGTGGCGGCATCGAAAACGGCGCCGGTCTGTGTGTCGGTCGAATTCATCCGCCTTCCTTACAAGCAGGTCTGCCGGGTGACAACGCGGTCTTGGCCCGTCGCAACGGCTACACATGGCCGCAGGCTGGCGGGTCCGCTGACGGGCAGGGCGGCGCCTATTCCTGGACGAACTGGGCGTAGGAGGAATCCGCCAGATCCGAGAAGCGGGTGAACTCCGCGTGGAAGGCGAGAGGGACGGTGCCGGTCGGGCCGTGACGCTGCTTGGCGATGATGACGTCGGCGGTGCCGCGCGCCTTGCTCATCTTCTCTTCCCAGGCGAGGTATTCCGGCGTCTTGATGTCGGCGGCGATTTCCTCGGCCGTGCGGCGCGGCTCGGAATTCTTCACGTAGTATTCGTCGCGATAGACGAACAGCACCACGTCGGCGTCCTGCTCGATCGAACCCGACTCGCGGAGGTCGGAGAGCTGGGGGCGCTTGTCTTCGCGGCTTTCGACCTGACGGGACAGCTGGGACAGCGCGATGATCGGCACGCCCAGTTCCTTGCCGAGCGCCTTCAGGCCGGTGGTGATCTGGGTGATTTCCTGCACGCGGTTGTCGCTCGCCTTGCCGGAGCCGGTCATCAGCTGGACGTAGTCGATGACAAGCAGATCGAGGCCACGCTGGCGCTTGAGACGGCGGGCGCGGGCGGAGAGCTGGGCGATGGAGATACCACCGGTCTGGTCGATGTAGAGCGGGATCTTCTGCATCATCTGCGAACAGGCGACCAGCTTCTCGAAATCGGCCTCGGAGATTTCGCCGCGGCGGATCTTGGACGAGGAGATCTCGGTCTGCTCGGAGATGATACGGGTGGCGAGCTGCTCGGAGGACATTTCGAGCGAGTAGAAGCCGACGATGCCGCCGTTCTTGGCCTTCATCGAGCCGTCGGCCTGTACTTCCGGCTCGTAGGCGGCGGCGATGTTGAAGGCGATGTTGGTGGCAAGCGACGTCTTGCCCATGCCCGGACGGCCGGCAAGGATGATCAGGTCGGAGGGCTGCAGGCCGCCCATGCGGGCGTCGAGCGAATGAATGCCCGTGGAAATGCCGGAGAGGTGACCGTCACGCTGGTAGGCCGCGCCGGCCATGTCCACGGCGAGCGCCACCGCATCGTTGAAGGACTGGAAGCCGCCGTCATAGCGTCCGGTTTCGGCCAGCTCGAACAGCCGGCGCTCCGCATCCTCGATCTGGGTCTGCGGGGGCATGTCGAGCGGTGCGTCGTAGGCGATGTTGACCATGTCCTCGCCGATGCCGATCAGCGAACGGCGCAGCGCCAGATCGTAGATTGCGCGTCCATAGTCCTCGGTGTTGATGATGTTGACGGCCTCGGCGGCGAGACGGGCGAGATATTGCGCCATCGTCAGGTCGCCGATCTTGCCGTCGGCGGGCAGGAAGGTCTTGATCGTCACCGGGTTGGCGGTCTTGCCCATGCGGATGATGTCGCCGGCGACCTCGAAGATCTTGCGGTGAACCGCTTCCTGGAAGTGACCCGGCTTGAGGAAGTCCGACACCCGGTAGAAGGCGTCGTTATTGACCAGCATCGCGCCGAGCAGTGCCTGTTCCGCCTCGATATTGGCCGGCGCCTCACGGAAATGCTGTGCCTTCTCCTGATTGCCGGGGAGGCTCTCGAGCTTGCGGACTGGGTCGGACATGGAGGTCATACTTCCTGGATCGTGGTCGGTGCGTCTGACCGATAGGTCGGCCGCTCGCGTTCAGACGGGCATAGTACGAGCACGAGGCGGGCGGGGCGCTAATTCGGAACTCTGCACGGGATTCACAGAACCCACAGCCGGCGAAAAAAAATCCGGAAAAAAACTGCTGCGGGTTGACGTGGAACCACTGTGCGAGTCCCCGCCAGCATAGCCGATTCTAGGCGCCGGAAAGAAGGGAAACTGTGTCTATGGCGTTCAGTGGGCGTAGCGCTGGACGATTTCGCGCTCGGCGGCCACGTGACGGCGCACCGCTTCGAAGAAGCCACGCAGCATATAGCCCGTCGCCTCGATATTGACACTGGTGGAGCCGTGACCGAGATCGAGAAGCGCCTCGGTCAGTTCCTCGGCGAAGCACTCGTCCTCGCAGTGCTCGAAGCGGAGCCGTTCGAGTGTCTTTGCCGAAACCGCGTCGTCGGTCATCAGGGCGGTGAGGGCCGGAAATAGGACCTCCTCCTCGAACTTGTGGATCGAGCGAATCGTCGGTCCGAGATCGGCCGCGGCCTTGAGGCATTTCGAGCGGTCGATCCGGTCGGGCAGGGAATCGGCGATCTCTTCCAGCGCGTTGCACAATGCCAACTGGTCGGCCTTGCCCCTCGCAAATTCTGAAATGAGCGTCCTGACCGGTCGTTTGCGGCCAGTCGGCCCCGCTATCGGATTGTGCACCGCTCCGCCTCCCTGATCTCGAACGATTGGAACATGGAGCAAGAATGATGCGGGACAGGGGTTTCGGCCTTGACCTGGATCAAGGCGGAAAAGTGGCGGCTTTGCGATCTGATGAAAGGCCCGGAACGTGCGTGTCGCCGTCTTTGGAGATACGCTTCGTGCCGGAACGATTCAGATACCCTCGGGGGATTCCTAAAATGAAGTACGCTTTCGAAACTATCGCCGTCGGCCTAGCCGCCTTTCTGGCGTTGCTCGGCGCGGCCTTTGCGAAGGACTCACTGTTCGCGGCCCATATGGGCATCGTGTGCGTGGTTCTGCTGATCGCAACGGTCGTGTTGCTGCGCAACGTCAAATTCAATCCGGAACCGGTCGACAAGTCCGGATATCTTGACGGAGTGGTCCGCTACGGCGTCGTCGCCACCGTGTTCTGGGGGGTCGTCGGCTTCCTGGTCGGCGTGGTGGTGGCCTCGCAGCTCGCCTTTCCCGACCTCAACATCGAGCCGTGGTTCAATTTCGGTCGGATGCGTCCGCTCCACACCTCGGCGGTGATCTTCGCGTTCGGGGGCAACGCACTTCTGGCGACTTCGTTCTATGTCGTGCAGCGCACGACCCGCCAGCGGCTGTTCGGGGGCAATCTCGCCTGGTTCGTCTTCTGGGGCTATCAGCTGTTCATCATCATGGCGGCCACCGGCTATCTGCTGGGCATCACACAGGGCCGCGAATATGCCGAACCCGAATGGTATGTCGACCTCTGGCTGACCCTCGTCTGGGTGGCCTATCTCGTGGTCTTCATGGGCACGCTTTTGACCCGCAAGGAGAGCCACATCTACGTGGCGAACTGGTTCTATCTCTCCTTCATCATCACCATCGCCATGCTGCACATCGTCAACAACCTTGCGGTGCCGGTCTCCTTCCTCGGCGTGAAGAGCTATTCGGCCTTCTCCGGCGTGCAGGACGCGCTGACGCAATGGTGGTACGGCCACAACGCGGTGGGCTTCTTCCTGACCGCCGGCTTCCTCGGGATGATGTACTACTTCATTCCCAAGCAGGCCGGACGCCCGGTCTACTCCTACCGGCTGTCGATCATCCACTTCTGGGCGCTGATCTTCCTCTACATCTGGGCCGGTCCGCACCACCTGCACTACACCGCTCTGCCCGACTGGGCGCAGACGCTGGGCATGGTCTTCTCGATCATGCTGTGGATGCCCTCCTGGGGCGGCATGATCAACGGTCTGATGACGCTCTCCGGCGCCTGGGACAAGATCCGCACCGACCCGATCATCCGCATGATGGTGATTGCGGTGGCCTTCTACGGCATGTCGACCTTCGAAGGTCCGATGATGTCCATCAAGGCGGTCAACTCGCTCAGCCACTACACCGACTGGACCATCGGTCACGTCCACTCCGGCGCTCTGGGCTGGGTCGGCATGATCTCCTTCGGCGCGGTCTACTACCTCGCTCCGAAGCTATGGAACCGCAACCGGCTCTATTCGCTGCGGCTGGTCAACTGGCACTTCTGGCTCGCCACTCTCGGCATCGTGCTCTACGCCGCCGTCATGTGGGTCGCCGGCATCCAGCAGGGCCTGATGTGGCGCGAGTACAACGATCAGGGCTTCCTGGTTTACTCGTTCGCTGAATCGGTTGCCGCGATGAAGCCCTACTACATCCTGCGCGCCGTCGGCGGCCTGATGTACCTGTCGGGCGCCATCATCATGGCCTTCAACATCTACATGACAATCATCGGTCGCGAACGCGAAGAGGCCCCGATCCCGGGCGCCGAACCCGCACTCGCTCCGGCCGAGTAAGGAGGGCTTGAAAGATGGCTTTTCTCGATAAACACGAAATACTCGAACGCAACGCGACGTTGCTGATGGTGGGGGCGCTCGCCGTCGTCACCATCGGCGGGATCGTCGAGATCGCACCGCTCTTCTATCTCGAAAACACCATCGAGAAGGTGGAGGGGATGCGGCCCTACTCGCCGCTCGAACTGGCGGGTCGCAACATCTACATCCGCGAAGGCTGCTACAACTGCCACAGCCAGATGATCCGTCCGTTCCGTGACGAGGTCGAACGCTACGGCCACTACAGCCTTGCCGCAGAATCGATGTTCGACCATCCGTTCCAGTGGGGGTCCAAGCGTACGGGTCCGGATCTGGCCCGTGTGGGCGGCCGCTATTCCAACGAATGGCATGTCGGCCACCTCATCGAGCCGCGCTCGGTGGTGCCGGAATCGATCATGCCGAGCTATTCCTTCCTGAAGGAAACCGCGCTGTCGGTGCCCGACATGCAGGCCAATCTGGCGGCCAACGTCGCCGTCGGCGTGCCCTATACCCAGGACATGCTCGACAACGCCGAAGCCGATCTGAGGGCGCAGGCCGACCCCGATGCCGATACTTCCGGCATCGAGGAACGCTACCCGAAGGCCAAGCTCGGCGATTTCGACGGCGATCCGACCCGGCTGACCGAGATGGACGCGCTGGTCGCCTACCTGCAGATGCTCGGCACGCTGGTCGATTTCTCGACCTATGACGACGCATCCGGCTACCGGTAAGGAGAGGGACATGGAAACCTATACAGCCATGCGGCAGTTCGCCGACAGCTGGGGGCTGGTCCTGATGGTCCTCTTCTTCGTCGCAGCCATTCTCTTTGTCTTCCGTCCCGGCGCCAGAAAGTCTGCCGACGACGCAGCCCAAATACCTTTCAGAGAGGAGGACTGAAACATGTCCGACAAACACGTTGACGAAGTCTCGGGCGTCGAAACGACAGGCCATGTCTGGGACGGGATCCGCGAGCTCAACAATCCGCTTCCGCGTTGGTGGCTCTGGACCTTCTATGCCACCATCGTCTGGGCCATCGGTTACATGGTGCTCTATCCGGCCATCCCGATGATCTCGGGCGCCACCAAAGGCCTGCTCGGCTATTCGAGCCGGCAGGAAGTGGCGGAGAACCTCGCCGCGGCCAAGGCGGCGCAGGGTACCTTCGTGGAACAGATCGCGGCGACCCCGGTCGACGAGATCGAATCCAACCCTGAGCTTCTGCAGTTCGCCATTGCCGGCGGAGCGGCCGCCTTCAAGGTCAACTGCGTCCAGTGCCACGGTTCCGGCGCGCAGGGCTCGGCCGGCTACCCGAACCTCAATGACGATGACTGGCTCTGGGGCGGTTCGGTCGACGCGATCTACCAGACCATCGCCCACGGCATCCGCTACGAGCAGGACGATGACACCCGGATCTCGGAAATGCCGGCCTTCGGCGACATTCTCGAACCGGACCAGATCAAGCAGGTCGCGGCCTATGTCGAGAGCCTCTCCGGAACGCCCTCGAACGCGGATCTGGTCGAGCCGGGCAAGGTTGTCTTCGCCGAAAACTGCGCTGCCTGCCACGGCGAGGACGCCAAGGGCGGCCAGGATTTCGGGGCACCGAACCTGGCCGACGCGATCTGGCTCTATGACGGCAGCGAGGCTGGGATTGCCGCGCAGGTCACCAATCCCAAGCACGGTGTCATGCCGGCCTGGGGCGCACGCCTTGGCGATGCCACCGTCAAGGAACTCGCGGTCTTCGTGCATTCGCTCGGCGGCGGCCAGTAAGGTCCCCACCATCGGGTCGAGAAATGGGCCGCGGCGGTCATCCGCCGCGGCCCTTTTTAATTGGTTGCGCGGGTTCGTCGGCTACGCGTTGTCGCGATGCCAGATCGTGTCGTCGATCTTGCCCCTGAGTTCGTCGTAGTCGGCGGCGTGGAAGGTCGGCGTCAGGCCGGCCTTGCGCTGGGCGAAATAGTCCTTCGTCAGCTTGGCCACCGTGCCCGACAGCAGGACGATGGCGATCAGGTTGATCGTCGCCATCAGGCCCATCGAGGCGTCGGCCGCGTTGAAGACCGTCGCCACACTCTGCACCGCGCCCCAGACTACCATCACGAGTACCGCGATGCGCATGATCGTCAGCCCCGTCCGGTTTCCGGCGCGCAGGAAGGTTAGCGCGTTTTCGGCATAGGAATAGTTGCCGATGATCGAGGTGAAGGCGAAGAAGAAGATCGCGATTGCCACGAAATAGGTGCCGGCGGTGCCGATATGGGCATCGAGCGCAAGCTGGGTGAGTTCCGTGCCGGTGGTTTCCATGCCCGGGGTGTAGACGCCGGAGAGAAGGATCATGAAGGCCGTTGCCGAGCAGATCAGCAGGGTGTCGATGAAGACGCCCAGCGCCTGGACCAGTCCCTGCGAAGAGGGATGATGCGGGTCAGGTGTGGCGACAGCGGCGATGTTCGGCGCCGAGCCCATGCCGGCCTCGTTGGAGAACAGGCCGCGCTTGACGCCGTTGAGCATGGCCGCTGCGAGCCCGCCGGTGATGCCGCCGGCCGCTTCCTGGACGCCGAAGGCGTTCGAGATGATCATGCTGATGACGCCGGGAACGGCGGAGGCGTTGACGATCACGATGATGATGGCCACAGCCAGATAGGCGATCGCCATGAAAGGAACGACGATCTCGGCAACGCGGGCGATCTGCTTGATGCCGCCGAAGATGACGATGGCCGTCAGGGCCGCGAGAATGATGCCGCAGGCCAGTGTCGGGATGCCGAAGGCCGTCTCGACGGCGCCGGCGATCGAATTCGCCTGTACCGCATTGAAGACGAGGCCGAACGAGATGATCAGGCAGACCGAGAAGATGCCGCCGGCCCAGGGGGCCCGGAGACCGCGCGCCAGATAGAAGGCCGGGCCCCCGCGGTAGTTTCCTTCCTCGTTGCGGGTCTTGTAGAGCTGTGCCAGCGTGCTTTCCGCGTAAGCCGTCGCCATGCCGACCAGCGCCACCATCCACATCCAGAAGATCGCGCCCGGACCGCCGAGCGTCAGCGCGACGGCGACGCCGGCGAGGTTGCCGGTTCCCACGCGCGAGGCAAGGCTAACGGTCAGCGCCTGCAAGGGTGTGATGCCGGACTTGTCGGTTTCACTCGACCCCAGGACCACGCGGAAGAATTCGGGGAAGTGGACGAACTGGATGAAGCCCAGCCGGATCGTGAAGAAGATCCCCACGGCAAGAAGCCCATAGATGAGGACGTAGCCCCAGAAGATTGTGTTGAGGAAATCAATGATTGCGTCCATGATGCTCTCTCCGTGAAGGCGCTTTTTGCGCTCCGGGCGAGTATGAGCAAGGTAGTGCCGGCTGTCTATCCTTTTGAGCTTTTGCTCAATTGAGTGGCATTCGCCCATTAATCTTTTGCCTCCGTCCTGGACGCGGTCCGAGCATCCTGCCGCCCTTGAGGCGGGATGTCGCAGGGGGCTGTCAGTTGATTCTGATCAAGGTATTGCGGTCGGCGGGGCTGCATGGTGCGGCCATCAGAAGGTAGTACCATGACCACAGATACCCGCCCCGACGACACCGCCGCCGATGAGATGATCGAGCGGCTCGATGCCGAACCCGTCAACGCAGCCTGGAAGCGCAAGCCGCTCTATGAGGCGCGAAAGAAGATTTTCCCCAAGCGCGCCTCCGGGCGTTTCCGCCGATTCAAGTGGCTGGTGATGCTGGTCACGCTCGGCATCTACTACGTCACCCCGTGGCTGCGCTGGGATCGGGGCCCGTTTGCGCCTGACCAGGCTGTTCTGATCGACCTGGCGCACCGTCGCTTCTACTTCTTTTTCATCGAGATCTGGCCGCAGGAGTTCTTCTTCGTCGCCGGTCTTCTCGTCATGGCCGGCTTCGGGCTCTTCCTTGTGACCTCTGCGGTCGGTCGCGCATGGTGCGGCTACACCTGTCCCCAGACGGTGTGGGTCGATCTCTTTCTGGTGGTCGAACGGGCGATCGAGGGGGATCGCAACGCGCGGATGAAGCTCGAAACCGCGCCCTGGACGTTCGACAAGATCTGGAAGCGTGTCAGCAAGCATGCGATCTGGCTGCTGATCGGGGTGGCGACCGGCGGCGCCTGGATTTTCTATTTTGCCGACGCGCCCACACTTCTCCACAATTTTGTCGTCGGCAACGCCGCACCGGTGGCCTACATGACCGTCGGCATCCTCACCGCGACGACCTACATGTTCGGCGGGCTGATGCGCGAACAGGTCTGCACCTACATGTGCCCCTGGCCGCGTATCCAGGCGGCGATGCTCGATGAGAGTTCGCTTGTCGTCACCTATAACGACTGGCGCGGCGAGCCACGCGGCAAGCATGCCAAGAAGGCGGCGGCCGAAGGTGTCGCCCTCGGCGACTGCGTCGATTGCAACGCCTGCGTCGCCGTCTGCCCGATGGGTATCGACATCCGCGACGGCCAGCAGCTCGAATGCATCACCTGCGCGCTGTGCATCGACGCCTGCGATGGCGTCATGGACAAGCTCGGACGTGACCGCGGGCTGATCGCCTATGCGACGCTCGCCGACTACCAGCAGAACATGGCTATCGCCACCGGCGGTGGCACGCACGCCATCGACCCGGACAAGGTGCGCGATCCGGACGGCCATTTCCATGACAAGGTGAAGCATTTCGACTGGCGGATCATCTTCCGTCCGCGGACGCTGCTCTACATGGGCGTCTGGTCGCTCGTCGGTATCGGTCTCATCGTTGCGCTCTTGTCGCGTGACCGGTTGGAAATCAACGTGCTGCACGACCGCAACCCGCAATATGTGCTGCAGTCGAACGGCGACATCCAGAACGGTTTCACGGTCAAGCTCCTGAACATGATACCGGAGCCGCGCGTCATCTTCCTCACGCTCGAAGGTCTGCCGGGTGCGACGATGAAGGCGCCGGGAGTGGAGCAGCCCGCCGGTACCTCGCTCGCAATCGAGGTCGAACCGGACCGGTTGCGCGAGATCAAGCTTCATGTGACCCAGCCGAAGCAGTATATTGAGGGCAAGGTCGCCAAGTTCCGGCTGATCGCGGAGGACAAGTCGAGCCACGAACGCGACGTCTATGTCGCCAACTTCAATGCACCGGAGATGAAATGATGGCCATTCTCAGGGACGTGTTCCGCCCGCGCGAATTCACCGGCTATCACATGCTCGGCGTGCTGGTGCTCTTCTTCGGGACCATCATTACCGTCAACGTGATCATGGCACGGTTTGCAATCACGACATGGACCGGTCTGGTGGTGGAAAATTCCTATGTCGCCAGCCAGGAGTTCAATACCAAGGCGGCCGAGATGAAGGCGATCGCCGCGCTCGGCTATACGGTCCAACTCGAGTCGTCCGACAAGGGTTTCTTCGTCGATCTGGCTGACCGCAACGGTGCTCCGGTCTCTTCGGACGTCGTGGTCATCCAGTTCCATCATCCTGTCGGACAGGTGGGCGACGAGACGCTCACGCTCATGCCTCGCGGCAACGGACGGTTCGCGACCGAGCAGATTATTCCGGAAGGCGAATGGATCGCCTCGGTGACGGTGAGCGACGGCGAGGATGTCGTCTACAAGCGCGCCCACCGCATCCATGTCATGGCGGATGGGACGCTGAGGAAATGAGCTGCTGCGCCGCCGGTACGGAAAGCGCTTCGGAACTCGACGCCCTGCGTTCGGCGTTGCCGGTCGCCGATGAGCTGGCGCTGGCGAGCCGTTCGGTGGGCGACGGTCTGCGCCAGTGCGACCTGATCGTGCCGGGCGTCCATTGCGGCGCCTGCATCGCGCTTCTGGAAAAGGAACTGCCCAGGATCGAGGGAATCGAGCGCGCCCGCGTCAACCTCTCGACGCGGCGGATCGCGGTGGTCGCGAAGGGCGAGGGGGCTGCTGCCGGCCGGACAATGGCCGCCGCCGTCGAACGGATGCAGGCGCTGGGCTATAACTCCCATCTTCCGGGCGCCGAGGACGAGAAGGGCGATCCGGTACTGCGCGAACTCTTGCGCTCGCTCGCGGTCGCCGGGTTCGCCTCTATGAACGTGATGCTGCTCTCGGTGTCGGTCTGGTCCGGTGCCGAGGACGCCACGCGCGACCTGTTCCACCTGATTTCGGCGCTGATCGCCGGCCCGGCCATTCTCTACGCCGGCCGGGTGTTCTACCGCTCCGCCTGGCAGGCGGTCAGCCATGGCCGCGCCAACATGGACGTGCCGATCACTCTGGGTGTGCTGCTGGCCTTCGCGATCTCGATGTTCGAGACGTTCAGCCACGGCGAACATGCCTATTTCGACGCCTCGCTGACGCTGCTGTTCTTCCTGCTCGCGGGCCGCACGCTCGATCACATGATGCGCGAGCGCGCCCGCTCAGCGGTGCGCAACCTGGCCAACCTGTCGCCACGTGGCGCCATGGTCATCGGCGCCGACGGCGCGCATGATTTCCGCACGCTCGACGAGATTGAGCCCGGCATGACGATTGCGTTGGCCGCCGGCGAAAGAACACCGGTCGACGGCGTGATCGCCGAAGGGACCGGGGACATGGATTTCTCCCTAGTGAATGGGGAAAGCGATCCGGTTCGCGTCGAACCGGGCGCCGAGGTGCCGGCCGGTACGCTCAATCTGACGGGTAGTCTCGTCATCAGGGCGAGCCGCGCGGCGCGGGATTCCTTCCTCGCCGAGATGGTGGCGATGATGGAGGCCGCCGAGAGCGGTCGCGCCGGCTATCGCCGGATCGCCGACCGGGCATCCTCGATCTACGCGCCGGTCGTCCACATGCTGGCGCTCCTCACCTTCATCGGCTGGATCGCCACGACGGGCGACTGGCGTCAGGCGACGCTGATCGCCGTCTCGGTGCTGATCATCACCTGCCCCTGCGCGCTGGGTCTCGCCGTGCCGGTGGTGCAGGTGATCGCCGCCGGACGGCTTTTCGAGAACGGCATCATGGTCAAGGACGGCTCGGCCATGGAACGGCTCGCCGACATTGACCACGCGGTTTTCGACAAGACCGGCACCCTGACACGCGGCAAGCCGGTGCTCCTCAACGGTGCCGATTTTCCTGCCGCCACGCTGTCGGTCGCGGCAGCCATCGCGCGCCATTCGCGCCATCCGTTGTCGAAGACGCTGGCTGCTGCCGATAGTGGCGGAGACACCGGACGCTATCGGTTTGCGGTCGAGGAAATCGCCGGCGAGGGGCTTCAGGCAGTCGCCGCGGACGGAACGGTCTATCGGCTCGGTCGTGCCGGCTTTGCGGCCCCCGAAAACGGTGAACGCGGGGAGGGCGGCTCGGAAGTGGTTTTGTCGCGGAACGGCGAGGAACTGGCCACATTCCGCTTTGCCGATTCGCCGCGGGCGGGCGCTGAAGCAGCCCTTTCGGCGCTGGCGGCGCGCGGGATCCGGGCGGAGATCCTGTCGGGCGATCGCGAAGCTCCGGTGGCAGCACTGGCACGCCAGCTCGGCATCGGACGCTGGATGTCGCGTGTGAGACCGGCCGACAAGGTGGCCCGGCTCGATGCACTGCGCAGCGAAGGCCACAAGGTGCTGATGGTCGGCGACGGCCTGAACGATGCGCCGGCACTCTCGGCCGCCCACGTCTCCATGGCACCGGCCAGCGCCGCCGATGTCGGTCGGCAGGCGGCGGATTTCGTCTTCCTGCACGAAAGCCTCGAGGCCGTGCCGGTGGCCGTGTCGCTGTCGCAGCGGGCCAACCGCCTCATCCGGCAGAATTTCGCGCTGGCCATCGCCTACAACGTCATCGCCGTGCCGCTGGCCGTTCTCGGCCATGCCTCGCCGCTGGTCGCGGCCGTCGCCATGTCGTCGTCCTCGATCATCGTGGTTCTCAATTCCATGCGGCTCAAATGGGCGCATGCCGACACACGACTCCCGTCCGAAGTCAGGCGCGATATCTCCTTGGGACGCAGGGCGTCCGGCGTTCCGGCCGGGGGCGTCGCCTCGTGACCAATCTGCTCATTCTCATTCCGGTGGCGCTTTTTCTCGGGCTCCTCGGCCTCGGCGCCTTTCTCTGGTCGCTCAGGAGCGGCCAGTACGACGATCTCGAAGGAGCCGCCTGGCGTGTTCTCGACGACGGCGAGGACAGACCGGCCGGCGAGGACCGGTAGGGCCCGGTCGAACAACATCGGGACTTGACGAAAAGCCGTCCGCCTTCCATGTCGGTTGCCGGACAGGTTCGGTTTCGTGCCGGCGTGTCTCCCGCCTCTTGTTTTGAAATCCAGGGAGAAAACCATGGCCTCTGCGGAAATCGGCGTCATCGGATTGGGCGTCATGGGGGCGAATCTTGCCCTGAACATTGCCGATCACGGTTATGAAGTCGCCGTCTACAACCGAACCGAGGAACGCACGCGCGAGTTCGCTGCAGGCGCCGGAGATCTGTCGAGCAAGGTCATTCCGACGTCATCTCTCGAGGAATTCGTGGCGGCCATCCGTCCGCCGCGCCCGGTCATCATCATGATCAAGGCGGGCGATCCGGTCGACCAGCAAATCGAGGCGCTCAAGCCGCTGCTCGAAAACAACGACATCATCATCGACGCCGGTAACGCCAATTTCCGCGACACGATGCGCCGCTTCGAAGAGCTCAAGGATACAGGCCTGACCTTCATTGGGATGGGCGTGTCTGGCGGCGAGGAAGGCGCGCGCCACGGTCCGTCGATCATGGTCGGCGGAACCGAAGCCTCCTGGAACCGCGTCAGCGACGTCATCAACGCGATCTCGGCGAAGTTCAACGACGAACCCTGCGCCGCCTGGCTCGGCGAAAACGGCGCCGGCCATTTCGTCAAGACGATCCATAACGGTATCGAATATGCCGACATGCAGATGATCGCCGAGGTCTACGGGATCATGCGGGACGGCATGGGCATGGGCGCCTCCGAGATGGCGGGCGTTTTCGATGCCTGGAATTCCGGTCCGCTCGACTCCTTCCTGATCGAAATCACCTCCAAGGTTCTGGCGACCGGCGACGAGATATCCGGCAAGCCGCTGGTCGACGTCATTCTCGATGCTGCCGGACAGAAGGGGACCGGACGCTGGTCGGCGATCGAGAGCCAGCAGATGGCGGTGCCGGCTTCGGCGATCGAGGCTGCCGTCGGCGCCCGCAGCCTGTCGGCGATGACGGATCTGAGGGCCGAGGCCGAGAAACTGCTCGGCCGTCCGGATCTCGGTGCCTTCGATATCGGCGGCAACGGGATCGAACTGCTCGAAAAGGCGCTGCTCGCCGGCAAGGTCGCGGCCTATGCGCAAGGGTTTGCCGTCATGGCGGCGGCGTCGAAGGAGTACGGATGGAACCTGCCGATGCCGATCATCGCGAAGATCTGGCGAGCCGGCTGCATCATCCGTTCGCGCTTCCTGGACGAGATTTCCGAGGCCTTCACCAAAACCCCGGACGTCGCCAACCTGATCATGACGCCCGAATTCTCGCGCATGGTCACCGAGACCGATCACGCGCTGCGCGCCGTCGTCGCCGAAGCCGTCAAGCGCGGGCTGCCGGTGCCGGCGCTGTCATCTGCCGTCGCCTATTTCGACCAGCTTCGCCGCGCTCGCGGGACTGCGAACCTGATCCAGGCACAGCGCGATTTCTTCGGAGCTCACGGCTTCGACCGGCTCGACGGCGTCGACAATCATCACGGACCCTGGAACTCGGGGAACTGACGGATCGGCCGTCACCAGAAACGCATGTCGGGGAGGAACCAGTAATGCAGCGCAGCCAGATCAACGAAATCCTGCTCGAGGGAGACCGGTTCATCCGGTCCTTCGGCTATGTCATGCCGCCTTTCGCCTACTGGACGCCTGAAGAGCTGCGCCAGCGCGTTTCCGAGGACGCCGGTTCGATCCGGACCGCACGGCTCGGCTGGGACATCACCGACTACGGGCAAGGCAAGTTCGACGAGCTCGGTCTGTTTCTGTTCACGGTGCGGAACGGGTCCGTCGATGATCTGAAGGCCGGGCGCGGCATGCTCTATGCCGAAAAGATCATGATCAGCCGCAAGGACCAGATCTCGCCGATGCACACCCATGCGCTGAAGGCCGAGGACATCATCAACCGTGGCGGCGGCAAGCTGGTCATCGAGCTCTTCTCGTCCACTCCCGACGGCAAGATCGATCGTGAGGCGCCGGTGGAGGTGATGACCGACGGCGTCCTGCGCAAGCTCAATGCCGGCGACAAGCTATCCCTGTCACCGGGTGAGAGTGTCACCCTGCTGCCCGGCCAGTGGCACGCCTTCTGGGGCGAGGGAGACGACGTGCTCATTGGCGAGGTTTCGACCGTCAATGACGACCTGACCGACAACATCTTCGCCGAGCCGATCGGCCGCTTCTCGACGATCGGCGAGGATGTCGACCCGGTCCATCTGCTTGTGTCGGACTACGACGAACGCTTGTAGTCGCCGCCGATCCGATAGGGGTCGATGGCGATCGGAGTGTCGAGCAGGCCGAGACGCATGGCCTTGGCGACCGCGGCGGCGCGGTTTTCGACACCGAGCTTGTTCAATGTGATGGCGAGAACGGCTTCGACCTCCATCTTGGTGAGGATGAGAGCCTTGCCGATCTGTTCGTCGTTCCAACCCTCGGCGACGTAGCCGAGGCATTTCATTTCGGTACGCGTAAGCGGAATACGCGACTGTGAGTCCGCATGATTCATCGCAGATCCTTCGGGCGCAGGCTTTCCGTTCGCGGAACCTGTGAGGTTCCGCGCTGAGCAACCGCGCCAACAGATGTGACAACGATGCGGAAAAGCCCGTCGCCCTACCAGGCGGTGGGGGTTACGAGATGATCCCATCGTTTCGAAAAAAGCGGCGGTGGGCGTACGCGGTTACCGTTCGCCCGTTCCACAACGATTGCCGCCATATGAGAGATTCCCGTCTACATTGCATTGACCGCGGACGCCGATATCTGATCAGACGGTAAAATTTAGATTCAATTTTAACGAATTGCCTGGTTTCAACCGCGTCTGAACTTGCTCGGCGAGGTGCCGAACCACCGCGAAGCCGAGCGGGTGAAGGCGCTGGGAGCCGAGAAACCCAGCCGGTCGCTGATCTGCGAGAGCGACAGATCCGATTCCCGGAGCAGCTGCTCGGCCAGGTCGCGACGACTGCTGTCGATGATATCGTGCAGGCTGCTGCCCGCCTCGGCCAGCCGGCGCTGGAGAGTGCGCTCGCTCATGCCCATGCGGGCCGACAACGCGGCCAGCGTGGGAAGTGGGCCTCCGAGCGCATGCTCGATAATCCGCCGAACGCCCTGAATGGTGTCGGTACCGCGCGCTTCGGCATCGGGAAGACCGTCGAGCTGGTTGCGGAGCACCGCAAACAGTCTGGCGTCGGCATCCGGATTGATGCGGTCGAGCTCATCCGTCGGAATGGTGAAGGCGTTGGCCTTGGCGCCGAAACTCACATTGGGAGCGATCAACTCCCTGTACACGTTCGAATTTTTCGGTCGGGGAGACTCGATCTCGGCCTTCACGCGCTTGAACCCCGGCCCCAGAATCGATCGAAAATGAGCGATCACCACGGCGAAGGAGAGGTCTGTGTACTGGCTGCGCCTTACGATCAGCGGCGACACCTTCCACTGGATGCGCACCTCGTCCTCCGTCTCGCGGAATTCATATTCCGTCGAGTTGTCGAACTTTGGGAAACAGTCTCGTACGAGATCCACGGCGTGACGGGCCGTCGGGGCGTGCATCAGGGCATAGCCGAGCACGCCCGAGGAGCCCTTCTCGAATGCGGCACCAGCATGCAGGCCGAAATACGGGTCGCCGGTCAGCGCCGCGAGTGTTTCTAGCAACCTGCAAAGATTGGCCAGATTGACCCGCTTGCCGACCTCGTCGAAGGCGGCGGGATCCAGTCCGCAGGCCCGCGCGATCGGTGCGGCATCGACGCCCCGTTCGGCCGCTGTCGTCATGATGGATGCGGCCATTCCGGCCGAGACTTCGATATCGTGCCACATGTGCGGGGTCACTATTGACGTCAAGTGTCAAAAAATTGACGTTCAATGTTAAAACCAGACTGGCTTTCGGTCGAGCTAAAATCGTCGGCGGCTGGCAAGAGGCCGATCGACCCGAAAAATCGCCCCTGCATGGAAAAAATCCTATGTGGCGGGGCCGGTTCCGGGTTATCCGGGAGGCACCGCCGGTGTGGCCGGTCGGACCGTATGACATGCCCGGAAGGAATTACGATGGATCAGGCGACCTCTCACACGAAGATGGCATCGTTCAACTGGGACGATCCGTTTCTGTTCGATGCGCAGCTCGAGGACGACGAGCGGATGATCCGCGATGCGGCGGCAGCCTTTGCCGCCGACAAGCTGGCGCCTCGGGTCACAGAGGCCTATCTCAACGAAACCGTCGACCGCGACATCTTCGCGGAGATGGGGCAGGCGGGACTTCTGGGCGTCACCGTCTCCGAGGATCTCGGCGGCGCGGGCGCCGGCTACGTCTCTTACGGGCTGGTGGCGCGCGAGGTCGAGCGGATCGATTCCGGGTACCGCTCGATGATGAGCGTGCAGTCGTCTCTGGTCATGTATCCGATCGATGCCTATGGCAGCGAGGAACAGCGCCGCAAGTATCTGCCGAAGCTCGCCAGCGGCGAATGGGTGGGCTGTTTCGGGCTGACCGAGCCGGACGCCGGCTCCGATCCCGGTTCGATGAAGACGCGGGCGAAGAAGACCGACGGCGGCTACCTGCTCAACGGCGCGAAGATGTGGATCTCGAACTCCCCGATCGCCGATGTCTTCGTCGTCTGGGCCAAGTCCGAGGCCCATGACAACCAGATCCGCGGCTTTGTCCTGGAAAAAGGCATGAAGGGGCTGTCGGCGCCGAAGATCGGCGGCAAGCTGTCGCTGCGCGCCTCGGTGACCGGCGAAATCGTGCTGGAGGATGTCGAGGTCGGCGAGGAGGCCCTGCTGCCCAACGTCGCCGGTCTCAAGGGCCCGTTCGGCTGCCTCAACCGCGCGCGCTACGGCATTTCCTGGGGCGTGATGGGGGCAGCGGAAGACTGCTGGTTCCGCGCACGGCAATACGGCCTCGACCGCAAGCAGTTCGGCCGGCCGCTCGCCGCCACGCAGCTCTTCCAGAAGAAGCTCGCCGACATGCAGACCGAAATCGCCCTTGGCCTTCAGGGCTCGCTGCGTGTCGGCCGGCTGATGGATTCGGGCGACATGGCACCGGAAATGATCTCGCTGGTCAAGCGCAACAATTGCGGCAAGGCGCTCGACATCGCCCGCATGGCGCGCGACATGCACGGCGGCAACGGCATCCAGGCCGAATATCACGTCATGCGCCACGCTCAGAACCTCGAGACGGTCAACACCTATGAGGGGACACACGATGTGCACGCGCTGATCCTCGGCCGGGCGCAGACCGGATTGCAGGCTTTCTTCTGAGGCGTTAATTTCGACCCTCAAAAAAATGAGGGCTGCTATGCCGGATTGTGCATTGCAATCTTTGCTGCGATGCACAATATGCGGCCTGAATGGAATGCGGGAGGTCAGGCAAAAGAGGTCCACATGGTCTTCAGAGCACTACAACTCCCGTGGCACGTGGCCACGCCGGGCGAACCTGAACTCACCATCCGGCATCTCGAGCCGCGTGACGGCGACACCTTTGTCGCCCATCTTCACGAACTCAATTTCGACGACTTCCGCGATCGCTTCAACGGCGTGGTCTCCGACCATTGGCTGCTGAGCTATGTCGGCCGCTCGTTACGCGACGCCACCGTTCTGGGCGCCTTCGAGGACGGTCATCTGATTGCCGTGGCCGAACTCCACTGCGAGGGCGGCACGCCGGACGGCTTCGGCGAATCCGCCTTCTCGGTGGCTTCGAGCTGGCGGCGCCGAGGAATCGGAACCCTGTTGATCACCGCGCTTCTGGAGGCGGCGAAGGAAAACGACGTGCACACGGTGATCGTCGAGACCGGGCCGCAGAACATCGCCATGCGCGAACTCGCCCGCAAGTTCGGCGCCAACATGCACTACGAAGACTGCATGTCGGTCGGCCAGATCGAAGTCGAGCAGGGGCTCAGAACCGCCGAACGTTCGATCGCCAAGTTCCGGCCGATCGTCTTCGAGCCGGCGAATGTCGAGCATCTCCGCCTGACTGCCTGAGGGCGTCTTTCCCCCTCCGAGAAACTGAATCAGGTGTCTCCCGGATTGATTCAGGCCTGGCTGCCAAGTCTTTGATTTCTGATTCGAATCGGTCTGCCGCTGCAGGCTCTCATGGAGCCTGTCCGGGTTGATTCCGTCCCTTCGAGCCGTCATGCTCGGGTCCGAAACAATGCGGCGAACAGGGCAGGAGACAGGGTTTGAAAATCATCACCGGAAGCGACATCGCGCGGGTCTGTTCATGGCCGATGATCGTCGAGGCCATGCGCGAAGGGCACCGGCGCGATCCCGCCATCCTGCGCGACAGCCTGCTCGAATCCGGCAAGCGCAAGATGCTGGTACGCACCGCCTGGATCCCGGGGCTGGCGTCTGGCACCAAAGCGGTGACGATCTATCCGGACAATCCGGGCCTGACCCCGCCGAAGCCTTCGGTCCAGGGACAGGTGCTCCTGTTCGACGAAGCCTCGGGTCATGTGGAGGCGGTGCTCGAAGGCGTCGACTTGACCGGATGGAAGACGGCCGGCGATTCGGCGCTCGGCGCCGACTGCCTGGCGCGACCGGATGTAAGCACGATGGTGATGGTGGGGGCAGGCTCGATGGCCTGGCCGCTGATCGAGGCCCATCGCAGCGTGCGGCCGTCGATTGACACCGTGATCATCTGGAACCGCAGCGAGGCGCGCGCAACAAATCTCGTCGAGCGTCTGCAGGCCGCCGGGCTGGACGCGCGCTTCGAGGCCGATCTCGATGCCGCGCTGCCGCTGGCCGATATCGTCTCCTCGGCGACCATGACACAGGAGCCGCTGATCAAGGGTGAAAGATTAAAGGCCGGAACGCATGTCGATCTCGTCGGCGCCTATACGCCGGGCATGCGGGAAGCCGACGACGAAACGCTAAAACGCGGGCGGCTCTTCGTCGACAGTTACGAAACCACCATCGGCCATATCGGCGAGGTGACGATCCCGCTCGACGCCGGCACGATCGCACGGTCGGATATTCTGGGCGACATGCACGCGCTGGTGCAGGGGAAGGCGGGGCGCAGGTCGGACGACGAGATCACCGTCTTCAAGAACGGCGGCGGCGCCCATCTCGACATCATGGTCGCCCATGCGGTGGCCCGGGCGCTGGGGTAGGGGACGGAGGCTTCGGGACCCGTATCTCCAGCCTCCCCCGAGATGTGCATGGCGACGGGCGAGAGAAGGTTTTGTAGCTCTCCCCCAATTTCCCTGGGGCAACCCCTATTTCCCTCTTGAACCTCGGGCGCCCCTCTTTCCCTCGTCATCCTCGGGCGCGCGAAGCGCGAACCGGGGATCCAGTGCCGAGCGCCATCGGTGGTCACAGGTCCCTCCCGGTCGTCATCCTCGGCCTTGTGCCAAGGATCTCCCGGCGGACGCTACGGGCTCCATCCCTCGGTCGTCGACATCGAGTAAATGGATTAGCCGGTAGACCCTCGGGACAGGCCCGAGGGTGACGTGTAGTGGGGCGCTGCCCTTCATTGGGCTCTCGGCTCTGGATTCCGGGTTCGGCTTTCGCCGCCCCGGAATGACGGAGAATAACCGATACCGAACCGGCCGCTGAAAATTGGACACCCAGTCTCGGGCGCCAATTCTAAAGCGGCGGGGCTTTCATATCCTTGGGCTAATGCGTGCCCGATCTCAGGCGCCGAGCGATCCCGTCCGGCCTATTCCCCGACCTTTTTGATGCGGCCCGAGATCTCCGGTGCGACGGTGCCCTTGGCCTCGATATAGGCCATCACGTCGTTGGCCATCAGGTTGCCGTTGCCGGCATTGACGAGGATCTTGCCGCCGCCGAGCGCGCCGTAGCCGTCGCCGCCGGAGAGCATGTAGTCGTTGGTCGCCACCTTGTAGAGCGTGTCGGGGTCGAGCTCGGCGCCGTCGATCTTGACCGAGGCGACGCGCGATCCGGCTGGCGCGGTCGGGTCGTAGGTGATCTCCATGCCCGAGACCTGCGGGAAGCGACCACCGCCGGTCTCGACCTGGCTGAAACCGTTCTCGAGCGCTGCCAGCACCTGGCTGCCAGGAATTTCGGTGACGACGGTGACGTTTCCGAAGGGGAGTTCGGCGAGCACGTCGCCGCGGGTGATGTCGGTGCCGGCGTCATAGGTCCGGTCGGCACGGATACCGCCGCCATTGGTAATGGCGATATCGGCACCGGTGGCTTCGCGCATGGCATCGGCGATCAGGTTGCCCATCGCCGATTCCTGGCTGCGCACCACGTTGCGGCGGGAATCGAGGGCGGTCTCGGAGGTGCCGACGACGACGCCGAGACTGTCGTCCAGCTTCTTCTGGAAATCGTCAACGATCTTTTGGGTCTCCGGATCGGGCGCAACCGTCGCGGTGTCGATGAAACGGAAGGAAGGCGTCCAGCTGATCTTCCGCTCGCCGTCCTTTTCGCCGATCGTCACGTTCAGATCGAGCGGCGAGAGAAAGCGCGCGTCCATCGAGGTTTCGACATAGGCGGTCACCCCGTCATAGGCGGTGGCATAGGAATGGTCGTCCCCCGACATGATGACGTCGAAGGCGTGGCTGGCGATCAGCTGCCGGTCGTTGGCCATGTCGGTCTGGACCACGCCGATGACGAGGTCGGCCCCGTCGTCGCGCGCCTTTTTCGCCGCTTCGATGGCCGTGTCCACCGTGGGCAGGAATTTCAGGTCGCCGGGGCTCGAGACTTCCGGGGTGGTGTCCTGGGCGACCGGAACGAGTGCGATCTTGAGACCTGCGATCTCCTTCATCATCACGCCGCCGAGTCCCTCGATCGCCGAACCATCGGCCTGGGTGATGTTGATCGCCGCCCAGGGATAGTTCGACGCCTTCATCTTCTCGTAGAAATTCTCGGGGCCGAAATCGAATTCGTGGTTGCCGGGAACGGCGATGTCGAAGGGCACGACATTGGTCAGTTCGATCGTGTTCTGGCCCTTGTCGATGCCGGAGAGTATGGAGGGTGAGAGCATGTCGCCGTCGAAGACGTAGAGCGTATTGGGATTGGCGGCTTTTTCCGCCTTGGCGACGGCGTTGAGGCGCGCAAAGCCGCCGCGACCCTTGACCTCGTTGAACTGGTAGACGTCGCCGACGCCGAGAATGGTCAGCTTGACCTCTTCGGCAGCCGCGGACGTCGCCGCGGCAGCGGCGAGGGCTGTTGCGCAGAGAAGGGCGGACATCAATGGGGGGCTCAAACGCTTCATCCTGATTTCTCCATCGAGGGGGTGCCTCTTTCATGAGGCCTGATGAAGAGTTGCACCGAATTCGCGACCCCGCAACCCTCGGCCTGGCCGCGAGAATTTGGTTGCGTGTACGGGAAAAGTCACCACAATCAGAATGATCGTGTCTGCCGGATCGCGCTCGGGAGGAGTTTGCGCGGCAGGAACGTCCCAGATGCGGAGCGCCGTCGCAGGTCGCCCGCCAGATAAAAACCGGAGGAGAACTTGAATGGCTTTCACCAAGCGTAGAAGTGTGATCGGACTGGCCGTCGCGGGTGCCCTGGCGCTGTCGCTGGCCCCCGCCAAGGCCGAACAGTTCATCAACGTGCTGACCGGCGGACAGTCGGGCGTCTACTATCCGCTCGGCGTCGGACTATCGAAGATCTACGCCGAAAAGATCCCGGACGTACGCACCCAGGTGCAGTCAACCAAGGCGTCGGTGGAAAACCTCAACCTCTTGCAGCAGGGCAAGGGCGAGATCGGGTTTGCGCTGGGGGATTCGGTGAAGCTCGCCGTGGAGGGTGACGCCGAGGCCGGCTTCAAGGCGCCGCTCGACAAGCTGCGCGGGATTGCCGCCATCTATCCGAACTACATCCAGATCGTGGCGTCCAAGGAAAGCGGTATCAAGACGCTCGCCGACCTCAAGGGCAAGCGGGTTTCGGTCGGCGCACCGAAATCCGGCACCGAGCTCAATGCCCGGAAGATCTTCGAGACCGCCGGCATGAGCTACGACGATTTCGAGAAGACAGAATATCTGCCGTTCGCCGAATCCGTGGAACTGATCAAGAACCGCCAGCTCGATGCGACGCTGCAGTCGGCCGGTCTCGGCGTGGCCTCGATCAAGGATCTGGCGACGTCGGTCGACATCCAGATGGTGGCGGTTCCGGAAGACATTGCCAGCCAGCTCGGAGCACCCTACGTCGCCGAAACCATTCCGGCCGGCACCTATGAAGGGCAGGATGCCGACGTGCAGACCGTGGCCGTGGTGAACTTCCTCATCACCAATTCGGATGTGCCTGACGAAATCGCCTACGAGATGACGAAGCAGCTGTTTGAGAACCTCCCGGAACTCGAGGCCGCGCACAAGGCGGCCTCGCGAATCAAGCTCGAGAATGCGATGTCCGGCATGCCGCTGCCGGTGCATCCGGGCGCAGAGAAATACTATGCCGAGAAGGGCATGAAGTAACGGGTCGGAAGACCTTTCACCGGGCGGATTCGGTCCGCCCGGCCTCTTTCCTTTCGACATCCGGAGACATCATCCATGCCGGCCGATCCCGTCCCGTCCGCCGACGAGGAGCGCCGCGAGATCGATTTTCACGATCCGCTGGCCGACGATTTCCCCTCAAGTCTCGAGGGCCGCGTCCTGTTCTGGATCGCGGTCGTCTTCTCGGCCTTCCAGATCGCCACCGCAGCCCATCTGATCGACTTTCCGAGCCAGGTGATCCGCGCCTTTCACGTCGGGTTCCTGCTGCTGCTCGCATTCCCGCTGGTGGCGCTGTCGAAGCGCGGCGGCATCGGGCGTAAGGTTCTGGCCTGGGGCATGGCGGCACTGGCGGTCTTCGTCGCGCTCTACCAGTGGGAGCAGTACAACGATCTCATCCTGCGGGCGGGCGATCCGCTGCCGCGTGATCTCGTGGTCGGCATCATTGCGCTGGTCACGGTCTTCGTCGCCGGCTGGATCGTCATGGGGCCGGCACTGCCGATCATTTCCGGCATCTTTCTCGCCTATTGCCTGTTCGGCGAGTATCTGCCGTCGCCGCTCAATCACCGGGGCTATGATTTTGCCCAGGTGATCGACCACATGACCTTCGGGACCGAAGGCATCTACGGCATCCCGATCTACGTCTCGTCGACCTACATTTTCGTCTTCATCCTGTTCGGCTCCTTTCTCGAACGCGCCGGGATGATCAAGCTGTTCACAGACGTCTCGCTCGGCTTCGTCGGCCACAAGAAAGGGGGCGCGGCCAAGGTGTCGGTGATCTCCTCGGGGCTGATGGGCACGATCTCCGGGTCGGGCGTCGCCAATGTCGTGACGACGGGCCAGTTCACGATTCCGCTGATGAAACGCTTCGGCTACCGCGCCGAATTTGCCGGAGGGGTGGAGTCCACCTCCTCGATGGGCGGGCAGATCATGCCGCCGGTGATGGGGGCGGTCGCCTTCATCATGGCCGAGACGCTGGGCGTCGAATATCACGAGATCGTCA
>CAZEJG010000028.1:0-45403 GCA_964511625.1 uncultured Hoeflea sp. | reverse complement strand
GCGATCACGTTGACGCGGCTGCCGTCGGGAAGGCGCGCGTCGCAGATCGGGCTCGATTCGTCGACGCGGCGGCCGACCTGGCTGACGATGCGCTGGCAAATCGACAGCAGCTGGCTGTTGTCGCGGAAACGGACGTCGGTCTCCTCGACCTTGCCGTTGACTTCGATGAAGGTCGTTCCTGAGCCGTTGACCATGATGTCGGCGATGTCGTCGCGCGCAAGCAGCGGCTCCAGCGGTCCGTAGCCGAGAACGTCGTTGCAGATGTCGTCGAGCAGCTCTTCCTGTTCGGCGATCGACAACGCGAAGTTCTTGATGGTGATGATGTCGTTGACGATGTCGCGGATTTCCTCGCGGGCGCTCTCGGAATCGAGCTTGGCGAGCTGCGACAGGTCGATCGTATCGATGAGCGCGGAGAAAACCTGGCTCTTGGTGTCGTAATAGGCCTCGTTGCGGGCGGTCTTCTTGCGCGCTTCTTCCTTGCGCCCCGACGACGTCGGCGCACTGCGGGACGAAGGTGGCAATGGCGCGTTGGCCGCAGAGGATAGCGAGCCCTGCGCCGGCGAAGGCGGAGTGGCCGGTGCACTCAGCGGCGACCCTATCTCGCCGGTGGTGAGGGCGTCAGGTTGCGCGGAGCGCGTCGAAACAGCCTCGGCCGTCCCGCCGGTAGCGGGTGCCGGAGAGGTGTCTTGCGGCGACTGGGCCGGCCGGGACGGGGTTCCGCTTGGGCGTTTGCCGAACATTAGCTGTGTCCACTCACAAATTCGTCTCTACTTGCGGCCGAGCAGGCCGAGCAGCCCGCCCAATCCCGCCTTGCGGCGCTTCTTCACCTCGGCCCGGCCCGTCACGATATGGGCGAGCTGCGAAAGCGATTCGGCCACCGGCGACTTGGCGCTGGCCTCGGCGATCATCAGGCCGGAATTGGCGGCGTCGCCGAAAAGCTGCGCATCGAAGGGAATGATCGCGCATGGCTCGATGCCGAGCGGCTCGCAGAACACGTCGACGGCGATCTCCGGCCGCTTGGCCATGCCGACCTGGTTGAGCACCAGAAGCGGCGGCGTGTCGTTCGGCCGGAGCTTGGCGAGCGTATCGTATATGTTCTTGGTGTTGCGCAGGTTGGCGAGGTCCGGCGTCGCGGTGACGACGATCTCGTCGGAGGCCGACAGCACGCGGCGCGTCCAGTCGTTCCACACATGCGGCACGTCGAGCACGGTCACCGGCGCGTTGCGCTGGACGATGTCGAGGATCGGCAGGAAGGCGTCGCCGTTGAAATCGTAATTGCGGTCGAGCATCGACGGTGCGGCGAGCATCGACAGGTGCTCGGAGCACTTGGCGAGCAGACGGTCGAGAAAGACCTCGTCGAGGCGATCGGGCGAGAACACGGCCTCGGCGATACCCTGGGCGGGATCGTTGTTGAAATCGAGATTGGCGGTGCCGAAAGGCAGATCGAGATCGGCGAGAATGGTCTCGCTCTCGAACAGCTCGGAGATCATCCAGGCGCAATTGTGCGACAGCGTCGAGGAGCCGACGCCGCCCTTGGCGCCGACGAAGGAGATCACACGGCCGAGCGGCTCGGAATCGGGATCGACGAAAATGCCGGAGATGACCCCGATGATGTCGGCCATCGAGACGGGCGCGACCATGTATTCGGAGATGCCGTTGCGGATGAGATCGCGATAGAGCGTCACGTCGTTGACGTGACCGATGACGACGACACGGGTGTCGGGATCGCAGACCTCGGCAAGCTGCGCGAGTTCGGACATGAGCGTCGCCGCACTCTGCGAGGTTTCGAGGATCAGCAGGTTCGGAGTCGAGCTGGAGGCATACATGCTCGCCGCCGCCAGCACTCCGCCGGAATTGATGCGGGCATGGACCTTGGCCATGCGGCGGTCCTCGGCGCAGCGCTCGAGCGTGCGGGCGACACTGTCGGTTTCGCAGAAGGCATGCACGGAGATGCGCGGCAGCGGGCGTACGCGGTCGATTTCCCCGCGTTCCGCATCAGCCGCTTCCGCGACCTCCAACTCCTGGTCCTGCATGTAATCAAGATTCGCCATCTGTCCGTTCCCAATTCAATCCGTACACTCCAGCCCGGCGCGCGTGCGCCACGGCTGTCGGCTGCCGTTTTTCAGATCACAGACCGGCACCGTTGGCCTGATAGCTGTCCACCACCGTCGCGCGGCGTTCCGCATCGATCGCCGAGCTGCCGCGCGGCCCGAGAAGGTCGCCCGGATTCTCGATCTGCGCCGCCAGGTTCGCCTGGGTCGAACAGCCGAAATTCTTGTAGTTCCGGTTTTCGTCGCTGTTGGCGAGCACGTCTTCCGGCCAGCGGCCGCAAGGGCCGGCCGATGCCGTGGTGGCGACGAAAGCGATACGGACCGGTGCAACATACTCCGGCGAGGGCGCCTGGTAGCTGGTGACGATGATCCGGTTCCTCGGGACACCGTCGCCGGCGAGAACGTCCACGATCTCCCGTGACACGAGAGAGGCGGCGCCCGCGTTGGGCGATCCGACCGGCACCATCACCCGCATGGCGCCCGAAGCCGAGGCGTGGTAGCGGCCCGAGACCCCGCGCACGGATTCGCGCTGGGCAGGGGTGAGCTTGTGATCGCCGCTCGCGACCGGGACGTCGAAGGTATGTTCCTGCTCGTTGATGACGATCGGATGGCGGGTGCGGTAGTCGTCAGGGATCGACCCGACGATCACGTGTTCGCGGTTGGCGCAGCCCGACAGCAGCACGGCGACGAGGCCGGCCGTGGCCAGGGGCGCGAACATCCGGCGTGCCGTGCCGCGGGAAGGTTTGCTCTTGTATGCGTTCATCGTCTCGCCCCGATCACTTGTAAATGAAGCCGATTGCGCCGTGGTAGCGGCCGGGCGGCAATTGCGTTTCCATGCGCCCGTAGACACGGTTCACCTTGCCGAGGAAGAAGCTCGCGCCGTCATTGGCCGGGTTGAAGTTGTCATCGGGCCGCGAAAGCTCGTTCCGGGCAACCGGTTTGACCAGATAGGGTGTCGCAATGATTACGAGCTCGGTTTCGTTTCGAACGAAATCCTTGCTTCGGAACAGCGTGCCCAGCACCGGGATCTTCGAAATACCCGGATAGCCGGACATGGCCTGCTTGACGTTGTCCTGCACCAGTCCGGCCAGAACGATCGAGCCGCCGGAGGGCAGTTCGACGGAGGTTTCCGCCTCGCGCCGCTTGATGCCGAGGCGGGTCATGCCGGGGGCCGTTCCGCCGCCCTGCAAGGAGGTGGAACCTTCGAAGGTCGGCTCGGATACTTCTGTCTGTATCTTCAGCGAGATGCGCCCGGGCGCCAGGACGACCGGCAGGAAATTCAACCGGATGCCGTATTCGACTTCGCGGTCGGTCCAGGTCGCACGGCCCGTGTCTTCGTCGTAGTCGACGGCGTCGCGCACCTGGAATTCACCGCCGACATAGAAATTGGCCTGCTCGCCTGAAATCGCCGTCAGACTGGGTTCGGCAAGCGTGCGCATGACGCCCGCCTGCTCCATGGCGTTGATGTAGGAGGCAATCGAGTAACCGCCGATATTGCCGGCCAGTCGCGCATAGTTGACGCCGGTGTTGAGCGCGCCGAGGTTCTGCGGGTTGGCGTTGACGAACGTACCAGCCGAGCCGGTGATCGACGAATTGAAGCCCAGCTGCTTGAGGACCTGACGGCTGACTTCGGCCACGGTGACCTTGAGCGTCACCTGGTCCTCGCCGTCGATCTTGAGCATGTTGACGATCTGGGATTTCTGCCGGTCCTCGGCGAAGATGGCCGCATCGCCGCCGTCGCCGACTGCGGTCAGGTTGCGGGTCGTCGCCTCACCGCCGGTGAGGAAGATCTGCGCCAGCCGCGCCGCCTGCGAGGCGTCCTGCGGTGTTCGCACCGAACCGGTCAGCACGATGTTGTCGGAGATGATCTCGACGTGGATCTCGGAGTCCGGGATGAAGCGTGCCAGATGGGCCTCGAGACCTGCGACGTCCCGCTCGATCTCGAGCTCGATCGAGATGATTTCCTCGCCGTTCGAGCCGAAGACGAAGATGTTGGTCTGGCCGACGGTCTTGCCGAAAAGATAGATGCGGCGCGAAGTGCGCGTCACCGCGTCGGCGAGCGAGGGGTCGGCGACCAGGATGTCATGGGCGTCACGCGGCAGATCGACGACGATCGCCTTGTTGAGCCCGAGCTTGACGCGCTTGGAGACGCCAGGGCCGGACTGGGTGATCTTGATGACGCTGGGGCTTGCCACCGCAGGGGCCGTGCCGAGCACCGGGATGCCCGGTACACCGACGAACGCGACGCTGGTGAGCAGGCCGAGACCCGTCAGGGAGGCAGTGATCTTCTTGAGTCGGTTACGCACTTTCGATCTCCGCACTTAATTGGTTGGCGTCACGTCGGTGACCGCTCCGGAGCGGAACACCTTGATCGCGGCCGCGCCGTCGTCGCCGCTGAGCAGATATTCCGCGCCACCCTGGTCAGGTTCCTGGGCGTCCGCGACGCTGCGCAGGGACAGGGTGAGCCTGTCGGCCATCTGCTGTGCGACGGTGATGATCCTGGCCTGATCCGGGGAGAGTTCGAGCGTCGCCGTCGAACCGACGGCCGTCTTGCTGCCATCCGGGTTTTCCTCGATCCGCTGGTCGATGGCGAGCACCCGGATGTTGGAAAGGATGACCTCGGTCAGGAAACCGTCGCCGCCAGCGGCCCGGCGGACCATGATGACGTCAACCCGGTCATTGGGAAGAATGAATCCGCCGGCGCTGGTAGCCACCGAGATTTCGGTGGCGATCGCGCGCTTGCCGGCCGGAAGCAGCGCCGACATGACGCGAGCTGACGAATCGACGATCTTCTCGCCGCGAACGGGTTCGCCGACGAACATCGGCAGCCGCACCACGGCGCCGTCGAGTTCGGCGATCGCTTCGGGACGTTCGTCCTGCCGGATCAGACCCTCGACGAGCGCATCTTCGGGCCAACCCTTCCATTCGAGGACGTCGGCATTCAGTCGCGCCCCCACGGGCATGGACTGCTTTGCGACGAGAATATCGATGGTCGGAACCTTTTCGATGATCGTTTCGGGCGCCTGCACCACCTCGGCGGGCTGCCGGGTCAGATTCATCGCGAGGTAACCGGCCAGACCGGCCGCCAGGACGGCCACAGCCATGATGATGACTCGTGCGGGTTTCATACTCGGTCCCCAACGGGTTGGACTTCACTGAACCGAGAATGCGCGCGCAATCGTCAAATTATGGTTAATAAGTCCCTGCCCGGGATGGTAAATGAAAGCTTTATCGCCAGACCGCAGGTGCGAGCACCTCGAGCGCCGCCTCCCATGCGCTATTGCGCGCCGGCGAGCGCGACACGCATCAGGACCGAATCGGGGTAGCAGGTGAGCGCAGCCAGGCCGATCGCGATGGCGTAGGGAACGCCCTTCTTGGCGTTGAAGAAGTGCGACGGGATCGGCAGCGGCAGCGCCAGCAGTGCCTGCTGGTTGGCGCGCAGGATCAGAACCGCGATAGTCAGCAGACCGCCGTAGATGCCGACGGTGGCCAGATAGCCGACAAGGTCAGAGGAATAGCCGAACCAGACCGCGCTTGCGGCCAGAAGCTTGGCATCACCGCCGCCCATGACGTTTACCGCGAACAGCGCGAAGCAGACCACGAGCACAATCAGACCGACCGCGACGTGCCAGCCGATATCACCGAGTCCGAGGCCCGCGAAGGGCGCGATGGCGAGGAACGACACGAACAGGATGATGGAGATCCGGTTCGGTATCGTCATCGAGAACATGTCTGAAAAAGCGGCCACCGCCATCAGCAGCGGAAAGACGACAAATATCGCGGCATCGAGCATGTCGAACTCCTTCTCCTCGCAAACACTAGTTCCGGGCAATTAAAAAAAGGCGAACGAAAAAAGGGCCGCCCTGACGGAGCGGCCCTTTTTGATGTGTCTGGCTCGACCGTGATTAGTGAGCGGTCTTCGCGGTATTCATCTTGTCGGAGATACCGGTGAAGGTGTCGCTCAGGCTGTTGCCGAGGGTGGTCGCACCGGTGATGAGGGCGACAGAGATGAGGGCGGCGATGAGGCCGTATTCGATGGCAGTCGCGCCGGACTCGTCCTTGGCGAAACGTGCGATAAGCTTGGTCATGGGGTTGCTCCTTGTTCCACATGCGGTTTCAGCACTTCCGCCAGGTATTTTTCCCGGTCGGATGAGGGAACACTACCCCCGGGCATTTGCGATCTACTTAAGAAACAAGGTTAGCGAATTGTATACGGTTACAAGCCGACTGTATGGTTACCATCCGGTGAAATATCAGGGGCGAGCGAGCGGCCCGACATTATATATATTACGTCGTCCCGTCGGGAGCCCGAAATGATCCAGTGACGGTTCGCGCAGCGGTCGGAATGGTCTCGCCAGACCGTTTTCCCGCTTCGGGACCGACGGCAGCGCTGATCCTTCATGCCGCTTGAAAATATCCTTTACTCTTAATTCACCATTAGCGGGGATTGTAGGGCGAACCCGTTCAAGGAATTGACGAATGGCTCCGGTAACTGCCGTCAAACACATTTTCGTCCACGCTCTCGCCGCGGCATGCCTGCTGACCGGATCGCTTGGCGTCCCCGCCATCGCTCAGGAGGACATGATCCGTGTCTCGATGGATCACGCGCGGATCATCAAGCTCGATCGGCAGATCAGCAAGGTCATCGTCGGCAGTTCAGCTGTGGCCGACGTGGCGGTGGCGGACGCAAATACCATTGTCCTGACCGGCAAGTCCTACGGCACGACCAACCTCGTCATTCTCGATCCGGAGGGCCAGCCGATCGTCGACGAGACGGTTCTCGTCTCCGTCGACGAGGCCAATACGCTGCGCATTTACAGACAGACGGAACGCTCGGTCTTCTCCTGCTCGCCTTCGTGCGAGGAGCATGTCAAGACGGTCACGGCGGCCCCCTGAACCCGCCGGCCTGAACTGCGGGGTTAAGGACCGGTTAACGCCGAAACCCGCGAAGCCACCCATTTTGTTACGAATTCTTCAACCCCTGCCGCTTATTCTCCACACATGGCAATTCGGCTGTGGAGCAATCCTATGGCATCAACGGGGGAAGACGATACACGGGACTGCGTCGCTCGACGCGGCCGTCGGCGGCTGTTGCGCCGTTTTCGCGCAAGCGAGACCGGCACGGCCGCCATCGAGTTTGGCATCCTTGCCTTTCCATTCTTCCTGCTGATCTTCGCCACCATCGAGGCTTTCATCGCGTTTGCAGGCGAGCAACTTCTCGAAAACGCCGTCGACACGATGGCGCGCAAGATCCGCACGGGTCAGATCACCTACAACCAGGGCAAGCCGACGGACATGAGCTCCGCGCAGTTCCGAACCGCCTTCTGCGACGAAATCTCGCTGATGATGAAGTGCGACGACGATGACGGCCCGCTGCTCGACCTCGACGTTCGCAAGTTCGACACCTTCGCCAATGTTCCGAAGGGCATCCCGCGGGTCGGCGGCGTTTCGGACGGCGAACTCGATACCACCGGTTTCGGCTACAGTCCCGGCGGCGCGGGCACCATCAACGTCGTGCGGGCCTATTACCACTGGGATGTGATCACGGACCTGGTCCGCCCCTACATCACCAATGTGAAGACCGGAACCAGCGGCCCGAGCTACTATCTCATGGTCGCAACGGCCGCGATCCAGAACGAGAACTACCCCTGACCTTCCACCACCGGGAAACAAAGCAATGGCGCTGAACCAGACGACAGGCAGAACCGGCATTCTGATGCGGCTCCGCTGCGCGTTTCGCGCCTTCCGCGGCGACCGGCAGGGCGTGGGCGCGGTCGAATTCGCACTCGTCGCCCCGGTGCTGATCATCCTCTATATCGGCTCGCTCGAAGTCTCGGTGGCGATGTCGGTGAACAAGAAGATCGCTCGCGCCGCCAGCACGGTCGCAGACCTGGTGACGCAGCAAAATACCGTCGACAAGACTTTTCTGGCCACCATGGAAGACGTCAGCGAGAGCGTGATCTCGCCCTTCAAGACGACGGGTCTCGTCGTCAAGATCACCGGCATCAACATCGATGCAACCGGCAAGGCGACCGTCGCGTGGTCCTGGAAGGAAGATGGTACCGAGCCCTATGCAAAGTTGTCCCCCGTGACGATCCCGTCGCAGCTCCAGGTTCCTTCAACCTTCCTGATCCGTTCGGAAGTGCAGATGGACTACGACCTGCTTCTTGTCATGCCGGGGCTCAGCGATGTGCAGTCCAAGCACATAACGATGAGCAAGACCTACCACCTGCGCCAGCGCATCGGGTCTCCCATCACCTGTAGCAATTGCAGCACCTGATTCAGGAAGTCCGGCAGTCTTGATTGGCAAAAAGTGCCAGGTTCTAGGGCGTCGTGCTCGTGAGCGCTGGCACCTCGTCACGAAGATTCTGAACCAGACGTTCGAGACTGCGATAGTCCGCGTTTGATGCCGGCTCATAGCCTCCCGAATTGTAGGGTTCGAGAATATCAAGCAGGCCCGGCTGGCGCTCGTTCATGTCGTCAAGAAACGTCCCCAGCACCTCCACCAGATCGCCGGGCAGTGAATGCAGTACCGCGTGGGGTCCGTTGTAGACCGGACCGGAGAGCCAGGCGATGCGCAGTTCGCCCATTTTGCCGAGATCATCGGCAAAGAGGCCGCCGAAGAGACGTTCGGAGAGATCAGCGCGTTCGTCGCGTACACCCTCGGGAAGCCAGCCGAGAATTCCGTCCACCTTGCCTTCGACCAGCATCTCGACTGCGGCGCGGACCGAGCCTGCCGCAATCAGCGAGCCCTCCTCGAGGCTGCCGTTCGCCGCGGCTTCGCGCGGAATGATCCAGCCCGACAGCGAGGTCCGGTCGGAAAAGGCGATGCGGGCGCCGGCGGGTTCGACACCCGGCTTGAGAACCAGCACGGAACGGAAGCCGGTCCTGCCGTCGGCGCCAACCGTGCGGCGCAATGGCAGGAGGCAGCCGCATGCGCTTTCGGTGGTGGCAAACGAGAGGGCACTGTGGATGGCATACTGGACCCGGGCACTGGCGTGGGCGTCGATCAGCGCTGCGAGATCGGGAAAGCGGACGATCTCGACCGGGATGCCGATCGCCGTCTCGTAGGCCTTCTCGATGGTTCGCACCTTGATCGGATCGGACATTGCCGGATGGCTCTGAAGCATGCCGATCCGCAGGACCGGCACCACGTCGCGGTAATCCGCGCGGGCAGGCAACATCGCCAGACCGAGCCACAGGATGCCAAGAACGCTAAGGCGCAACATCTTCGATTATCTTCCCCGGGAAACCGATTGCCGGCGAGTAGTACCACAATTCGGCGCTGTCCAGCGGAACATGGAGAATTAGGGTTATCGCCGGCAGTTGACAAAGACCTCCATACGCGCGAACCGGGAGGAAGGAGAGGCGGCTGGGGGCCCATCCGCCCGGCAACCGGGAAAGCCGATGGCGCGCGCATTTCTTTTCGTACTGGATTCCTTCGGGATCGGCGGCGCCGCCGATGCCGAAAGCTATGGCGACGGCGGTGCCGACACGCTTGGCCACATCGCCGAACATGCCATGGCCGGGCTTGCCGACCGCAAGGGCCTGCGGGACGGGCCGCTTGCGCTGCCGCATCTGGTATCGCTGGGACTGGCCGACGCAGCGTTCATGGCATCGGGCTTCTGGCCGGCCGGCCTCAATCCGCCTTCGCGCCCGCGCGGCCTCTACGGGGTGGCGAACGAGGTTTCGCGCGGCAAGGACACGCCTTCCGGCCACTGGGAGATCGCCGGCCAGCCGGTCGATTTCGACTGGGGCTATTTCCCGGCCGAGGGACCAGCCTTCGACGATGAACTGGCGGCGCGCTTCATCGCGGCCGGCGACCTGCCCGGCATCCTCGGCAATTGCCATGCATCCGGCACCGAGATCATCAAGAACTTCGGCGCCGAGCACGTCGAAACCTGCAAGCCGATCTTCTACACGTCGAGTGATTCCGTCGTGCAGATCGCCGCACACGAGGAAGCCTTCGGGCTCGAACGTCTCTACACGCTGTGCCGCAAGGTGCGCGAGATCGTGGATCCGCTCAATATCGGCCGGGTGATCGCGCGGCCCTTCATCGGTTCGCCGGAGACCGGCTTCACGCGCACCGGCAACCGCAAAGACTATTCCGTCCCGCCGCCCGGCCCGACCCTGCTCGACATCGCCGCCGAGGCCAACCGTCAGGTCATCGCGGTCGGCAAGATCGACGACATCTTCGCCCAACAGGGCGTCACCCGGCGGCGCAAGGCCACCGGCAACGAGGCCCTGTTCGACGCCACGCTTTCGGCGATGGACGAGGCGAAGGACGGAGATCTCGTCTTCACCAATTTCGTCGACTTCGACATGCTTTACGGCCATCGCCGCGACGTGCCGGGCTATGCGGCGGCGCTGGAAGCCTTCGACCGGCGGCTTCCGGCCGTGGCCAAGAAACTCAAGGCTGGCGATCTGGTCCTGATGACCGCCGATCACGGCTGCGATCCAACCTGGCGTGGCACCGACCACACCCGCGAGCGGGTGCCGATCCTCGGCTTCGGCCCGGGTCTGCAGCCCCGCTCGGTGGGCTTGAGGTCCTCCTACGCCGATATCGGCGCCTCTGTCGCCCGACACCTGAAACTGCCCGCCACGGCGCACGGCACGAGCTTCCTGTGAGCGCTTCGGTCCCGAAGGCCGAGATCCATTGCCACATCGAGGGCGCCGCACCCCCCGACCTCGTGCGCGCACAGGCGAGGAAATACGGCGTCGACGTCGCGCCGTTCCTGAACGAACGCGGCTATGTCTGGTCCGACTTTACGAGCTTTCTGGCCGCCTATGACGCGACGGCCGCCCTGTTCCGTACCGCGGACGACTACGCGTTGCTGGCCGAAACCTACCTCGCCGGCATCGCCGGCGAAGGGGCGATCTATGCGGAGATCTTCGTCTCCCCCGACCATGCGGAACAGTCCGGCATCGGTGTTGCCGCCTATCTCGAGGGGCTTGCGGAGGGAATTCGCCGTGCCGGCACGGAAACCGGCATCGAATGCAGAATGATCGTGGTCGGCATCCGCCATTTCGGTCCCGAGGCGGTGGAGGCCGCCGCCCGTCTTGCCGCCAGCCGGCCGCATGAACTGATCACCGGGTTCGGCATGGCCGGCGAGGAGCGCTTCGGGCGGCTGGCGGACTACGCCCGCGCCTTCGACATCGCCCGTCAAGCGGGCCTGGGCATCACTGTCCATGCCGGCGAACTGGCAGGCGCCGACAGCGTGCGCGACGCGCTCGACCACATCCGTCCGAGCCGCCTCGGCCACGGCGCAAGGGCGATCGAGGCTCCTGCGCTGGTCGAACGTATCGCCGCCGATGGGGTGGTACTCGAATTGTGCCCCGGATCCAACGTCGCGCTGTCGGTCTTTCCGGACTGGCGCTCGCACCCCTTCGAGGCGATGCGTGCGGCGGGGGTGCGCGTGACGCTCAACTCCGACGATCCGCCGCATTTCCACTCGTCCATCGGTCACGAATACGACATGGCCGCCCGGACCTGGGGCTACGGCGCGAAAGAACTGACGGATTTCACCCGGACCGCGCTCGAAGCGGCATTTCTCGACGCACCCACGCGGGAAAAACTCTTGGGACAGCTCGGCTAAGCGAGAGGCCGCGGGTTGCCGCTCGTGCCGGTTCGGTGTTTGATCCCGGAACTTCAGATTTTCACGAAACGGCGGACGGTCATGGATTCGGTCACGGTCATCAAACACCCCCTTGTGCAGCACAAGCTGACGATCATGCGCAAGAAGGACACGTCGACAGCCGGGTTCCGGCGGCTGCTGCGCGAGATCTCGACGCTTCTGTGCTACGAGGTGACACGCGACCTCGAACTGACGATGGAGACGATCGACACGCCGCTGGCGACCATCGAGGCGCCGGTCCTCGAGGGGAAGAAGCTGGTTTTCGCCTCCATCCTGCGCGCCGGCAACGGCCTCTTGGAAGGCATGCTCGATCTCGTGCCCTCCGCCCGCGTCGCCCATATCGGTGTCTATCGCGACCACGAGACGCTGGAAGCGATCGAGTATTACTTCAAGGCGCCCGAGGACATCGGCAACCGGCTCGTCATCATCGTCGATCCGATGCTCGCGACCGGCAATTCCTCCATCGCATCGGTCGAAAAACTCAAGGAACGTGGCGCGAAGAACATGCGCTTTCTCTGCCTGCTGGCGGCACCCGAGGGAATCAAGAACTTCCAGGACGCCCATCCCGACGTCCCCATCTACACCGCGTCCATCGACGACCATCTCAACGAGAAGGGCTATATCGTCCCCGGCCTCGGCGATGCCGGAGACAGGATGTACGGCACCAAGTAGACCACGCTTTACGCTTCGTTGACCATTGCGGCCCGTAGGCCGGCGCGCTTGCGCGAATCTCAGTTTCTGTTAGTGAATCTGGGCTAGCGTTCCGGGCAAACCGGAGCCTTGCCATGTTCAAGATGATTTTCCTTGTCGGCTGCGCGGCGCTGGCGATCGCCGCCGTCCCGAGCTATCTCGACCATGTCGCCGACCAGACGACGCCTGTCGAACGCGACCTGACGAGTGCGGTCGCAATAAACGATGCGGCTTCCACCCCCCGGGCCATGAGCCTTGAACGGAAGACAGAAGAGTCGCGCCCCGGCTACGTCACCGGTACCAGGGTCGCCACCATTCCGATGGACCACGGCGGCCATTTCACCAGCAGCTTCCGGATCAACGGACGCTCCGTGACCGGCGTGGTCGATACAGGAGCGACGGTGGTCGCGTTTAACACTTCGACCGCACGCGCACTCGGCCTCCATCTGCAGCCCGCCGACTTCACGGCTCGTGTTTCCACCGCGAACGGTGACACCACTGCGGCGAGGGTGCAGCTGTCACGCATTGAGATCGGCCAGATTGCGGTCGACAATGTGGAAGCCTTCGTGCTCGACGACGCTTCGCTCAGCGGCACACTCATCGGCATGAGCTTCATGTCGAAGCTTGCGAGCTACAAGGTCGAGGGCCGCACACTGAAACTCGAGAACTGACCGAATACTTTCAGTTTGGGCCGATCGTTTCGACGATGACCTGCCCCGGCTCGACCGACTTTTGGGACATCCGCACCGCTTTTTCGAGGCGCCCGCGCGCCATAGCGATCTGATCGTCGGTACGCGCATGGATGCGACAGAGAACGTCTCCGCGCCCGACCCGCGTTCCCACCGGCAGGAAATCCGTCAACCCGACCGCGTGGTCGACGGAATCGCCCGGCCGGGTGCGGCCGCCGCCGAGCGCCACCACGGTCATTCCCAAACCACGGGTGTCATAGCCAGCAACCCACCCGTCTTCTGTCGCCCCGATCTCGACGACCTTTTCTGCGCGGCCCAGGTACTCCGTCGGGCGGTCGAGGAAGTCTGCCGGACCGCCGAGCGCCGTCACCATTCTGCCGAAAACTTCCGCAGCGCTGCCATCGTCGAGGGCGGCCCGGGCCTTCTCGAGTCCCTCCGCCCTGTCGGTCGCAAGACCTCCGGACACCAGCATGTTCGCAGCAAGAGTAAGCGTAACCTTACGCAATCGTTCGTCCTTCGAGGCTCCGGCGAGAAATTCGACGGCATTGAACACTTCGACCGCGTTTCCGGCGGCCGACGCCAGCGGTTCGTTCATGTCGGTGAGCACCGCCGTCGTCTTCAGCCCGGCGCCGTTGGCGACCTCCACCAGCGAGCGGGCCAATTCCCGCGCCGGTTCCAGATCGCCCATGAAGGAGCCGTTGCCGCATTTGACGTCGAGAACCAGCGCCCCGAGCCCGGCGGCCAGCTTCTTCGACAGGATCGAGGCGGTGATGAGCGGAACGGATTCAACCGTCGCGGTCACGTCGCGGATCGCATAGAGGCGCTTGTCGGCCGGCGCCAGATCGCCTGTCTGGCCGATGATGGCGCACCCAGCGTCAGCAACCGTCTTGCGGAACAGGTCGTTCGAGGGCGCCGTTGTGTAGCCGGGAATCGAATCCATCTTGTCGAGCGTGCCTCCGGTATGGCCGAGCCCGCGGCCCGAGATCATCGGCACGGCGAGCCCGCAGGCCGCGGCGATCGGGGCCAGCATCAGCGAGACGTTGTCGCCAACGCCGCCGGTCGAATGCTTGTCGACGATCGGCCGGTCGATCTCGGGCCAGCTGAGCACGTCGCCGGAATCGCGCATGGCTATCGTCAGGGCCACCGCCTCGTCGCGGCTCATGCCGTTGAAGAAGACGGCCATGGCGAAAGCCGCAGCCTGGCCTTCGCCGACGGTCCCGGCGGTCAGACCCTCGATAAAGCCGGCGATATCGGCAGGCTCGAGTGTCCCGCCGTCACGCTTGGCGCGGATCACTTCCTGCGGCAGCAGGCTCAATATCCCTCTCCCGGCCTGTCGGGCGCAGTTCCGTCGAGCGTGGCGAGGATATCGCCAAGCAGACCCGAGGCGCCGAAGCGAAAGTTGCGCGACGATACCCAGCCGCGACCCATAACTTTTTCGCAAAGCGCGAAATAGGCGGCCGCATCGGCGACGGTACGGATGCCACCGGCTGGCTTCAGCCCTGCGGCACTGACGGCTTCGCGGATCGCCGCCAGCATGATCTCGGCGGCTTCGAGCGTGGCGTTGACCTTGACCTTGCCGGTCGAGGTCTTGATGAAATCGGCGCCGTTCGCGAGCGCGATATCGGCGGCGCTACGGATCAGCGCCGGTTCGGCCAGCTCGCCGGTCTCAAGGATGGTCTTCAGCCGCGCCGGGGCGGGCGTGGCGGCGCGCGCGACGGTGACTAGATCGCGCACCGCGCCTGCGTCACCTGCCTTGAGCGCGGCATAGGGAATAACCACGTCGATCTCGTCAGCGCCATGAGCGATCGCCGTGACCGTCTCGCCGACCACCGTATCGGAGGCGAGTGCGCCGGAGGGGAAGTTGACCACGGTCGCAATACGGACGGGCGAGAGCGGGCCGAGTTTCTCGCGGGCCGCCGCGACGAAGCGCGGCCAGATGCAGATGGCCGCGACCGGACCGTGCGCGGTCATGGCCCTTTCGCAGAGATCGAGAACGGCTTCTTCTGTCGAATCGTCGTTGAGGTCGGTGAGATCGAGGCAGGCGAGCGCCATCCGCGCCACCGCCTTTTCGTCATATGTAAGTTCTGGCTTACTCATTTACTCAATCCATTGTGCGCAGCATTTCCTGCAGTACTTTCGCAAGGCGGGCACCGCCGATGGGCGCCATGTCCTTGGTTTCCTGGTGGCTCAATTCGTCGCCGGTCATTCCCGCACCGAAATTCGTTATCACCGAGGCGGCGGCAACGGAGAACCCGAGAAAGCGTGCGAGGATCACCTCCGGAACCGTCGACATGCCGACAGCATCCGCGCCGAGCGTCTTCGCCATGCGGATTTCCGCCGGCGTCTCGAAGGTCGGGCCCGACAGCCACATGTAGACGCCGTGATGCAGGGTGACACCGACTGCTTCCGCGGCGCGATCCATCGCCTCGGCCATGGCGGCATCATAGGCGTTGGTCATGCCGACGAAACGGGCGTCGGAGCGCTCGCCGATCAGCGGGTTGCTGCCGGCGAAATTGATGTGGTCGGTGATGCGCATGACCGAGCCGGGCGGCATGTCCTCGCGCACCGATCCGGCGGAATTGGTCAGGATAAGCCGTGTGGCGCCGAGCCCCTGGAGCACTTCGAGCGGAACCCGCATGGCGTCCGCCTTGCCGTGTTCGTAATAATGCACCCGGCCCGATAGCATGATCACCGGCTTGTCGGCGAGATAACCGGCGACCACCTCGCCGGCATGACCGCTGACACCGCTTTCGGGGAACCCGGGGAGTTCGCTGTAGGGAATACGGACGGGATCGCGCAACTCGTCGACCAGACTGCCGAGGCCGGAACCGAGCACGATGGCATGGCGCGGCATCAGCCCGCGCAGCCGGTCGATCAGCGTGTCGACTGCGGATGTCATCCGATGGTCTCCGTCTGGAAGGCGAGCGGCAGCAATTCGTCCATCCGCACGGTCTTTTTCACACCTTCAGCGTCGCAGAGATGGATGAGCGTGTCGGGGCCGGAGAATTCGGCCAGACGCTGGCGGCAGCCGCCGCAGGGCGAGCAGAGATCGAGCTTCTCGGCGATGACGGCGACCTCGGCGATGCGATTGGCGCCGGCCATCACCATGTGGCCGATGGCGGTGGTTTCCGCACACCAGCCTTCGGGGAAGGAGATCACCTCGATATTGGCGCCTGCGTGGACGCCGCCGTCCGCATCGAGGATCGCAGCCCCCACGGGAAAGCGTGAATAGGGCGCGTGCGCTCGCTCCATGGCTGTCCGCGCGGCCTCGAAGAGGTCGTGTGGCGTCGTTTTCGTCATCCTCAGCGTTCCTTGACGTAGGGCGTGCCGCCGGCCTTGGGCGGGACAGCGCGGCCGATGAAGCCCGCGAGCAGCACAACGGTCAGCACATAGGGCAAGGCCTGCATGAACTGCACCGGCACCTCGCCGATGATCGGCAGCTGGTTGCCCTGCATGCGGATCGCCATGGCATCGAGAAAACCGAAGAGCAGGCAGGCGAACATCACGTTGACCGGTTTCCATTTGGCAAAGATCAGCGCCGCGAGCGCAATGAAGCCCTTGCCCGCCGTCATGCCCTTGACGAAACCGGCGGTCATGGCGAGCGAGAGATAGGCGCCCGCGACGCCGGTGAGGATGCCGCAGCAGATGACGGCCCTGTATCGTAGCCAGACCACCGAGATGCCGGCGGTATCGACCGCGCCGGGGTTCTCGCCCACCGCCCGCAGGCGCAGGCCGAAACGGGTACGGAACAGCACCCACCAGGTGAACGGCACAAGCGCGAAGGCGACATAGGTGAGGACGTAGTGGCCGGACAACAGGTTCGAATAGATCGAACCGAGGATCGGCACGTCGGCGATCTCGGCGGCGAAGGGGAAATCGATGGTGGTGAAGCGGGCGTCGCCGGTCAGCGGCGGGGTGCGGCCGCCCTGATGGAACCAGGCTTGGCCCAGAATGACGGTGGCCCCGGCGGCAATGAAGTTGATAGCCACGCCCGAGACGATCTGGTTGCCGCGCTGGGTGATCGAGGCAAACCCGTGGACGAGCGCCAGCGCCACCGCGACCACGATGGCGGCGAGTACACCGAGCCAGGCGGAGCCGGTGACAGCGGCTACCGCGCCTGCGGCGAAGGCGCCGCCCAGCATCTTGCCCTCGAGCCCGATGTCGAAGACGCCGGAGCGCTCGGAATAGAGACCGGCGAGGGCTGCGAGGATCAGCGGCACCGAGACGCGGATGGTCGACTGCAGGATGACGACGAGCGTGTCGAAATATTCCATCGGCCTACTCCGTCACGGGTGCGGGACGGGTCTTGCGACCGCCGCCGAGAGAGGTGAACAATCCGGCGATGGCCGGGCGGAACATGTGCTCCATCGCGCCGGCGAAGAGGATCACCAGACCCTGAATGATGACGATCATGTCGCGCGAGATCTGCGGCATCTCGAAGGAGATTTCGGCACCGCCCTGATAGAGCATGCCGAAGAGGATCGCGGCCGGAATGATGCCCACCGGATGCGAGCGCCCCATCAGCGCCACCGCGATACCGACGAAGCCGGCGCCGCCGACGAAATCGAGCTGCATGCGGTGCTGTTCGCCCATGATCGGATTGATGGCCATCATGCCGGCGAGCGCGCCCGAGAGCATCATGGTGATGATGACGATGCGCGCTTCCTTCATCCCGGCATAGCGCGCCGCCGAGGGGCTGTGGCCCATGGTGCGGATCTGGTAGCCGAACTGCGTGCGCCAGACGATGATCCAGACCAGGAAGCTGACCACCAGCGCCAGCAGGAAGGACAGGTTCAGCGGCGAGGAACCGATGTCGATGCCGAAGGGGCCGAGCAGCCAGTCGAGCTTGGGCAGATGGCCGCCCTCGACGAAGGTCCGGGTCTCGGGCGACATGGAGCCGCGCGGCTTGAGCACGTCGATCAGCAGGTAGACCATCAGGCTCGAGGCGATGAAATTGAACATGATGGTGGTGATGACGACATGGCTGCCGCGTCTGGCCTGCAGCCAGCCGGGGATCAGCGCCCAGAGCGCGCCCATCAGGCTCGAGCCGAAGATCACCACCACGAAGACCACATACCAGGGCATCGAGGAATCGAGCCAGAGGCAGGGCACGGCGACGCCGAGGCCCGCGACATAGGCCTGGCCCTCGCCGCCGATGTTGAACAGCCCGCAATGAAAGGCCACCGCCACGGCGAGCCCGGTGAAGATGAAATTGGTGGCGTAGTAGAGGGTGAAGCCGATCCCCTCGCCGTAGCCGAAGGCGCCCTCGAACAGCAGCGCCGCGGCGCGGATCGGGCTCTCGCCGACCAGCAGCACCACGAGGCCGGCGACGAGGAAGGCCACGACCAGATTGACCAGCGGAATGACGCCGTAATCCACCCAGCCGGGTAGTTTTGCGTAGGGTGCGCTCATTCGGCTGCCTCCTGATCCGAGACGCCGGCCATCAGGAGGCCCAGTTCGCCTTCGTCGGTGTCGGGCGAGCGCTCGCCGACGATGGTCCCGTCGAACATCACCAGCACACGGTCCGACAGCGAGCGGATCTCGTCGAGTTCGACCGAGACCAGAAGGATCGCCTTGCCGGCATCGCGCATCTCGATGATGCGCTTGTGGATGAACTCGATGGCGCCGACATCGACGCCGCGCGTCGGCTGGCCGATGATGATGACTGCGGGATCGCGCTCGATCTCGCGGGCGAGCACGATCTTCTGCTGGTTGCCGCCGGAGAAATTGGCGGTCTTGAGCCGCACGTCGCGCGGGCGGATGTCGTATTTCTCCGCCTTTTCCTGCGCATCGGTGCGGATCGCCTCGACATCGAGCAGGATGGATTTGAGATAGCGCGGATCGTCGTGGTAGCCGAGGATCGCGTTTTCGGACTCCTCGAACTTGAGCACCAGACCCATGTGATGCCGGTCTTCGGGCACATGGGCGAGGCCGCGATGGCGCAACTCGTTGGGATCGGCCTCGCCGGTCACGTCGACCGGGCTGCCGGCGAGCACGACCTCGCCACGCTCGGCCCGGCGGATGCCGGCGATCGCCTGGAGAAGTTCGGACTGTCCGTTGCCGGCCACACCCGCGATGCCGACGATCTCGCCGGCGCGGACATCGAGCGAGACGTCCTTGACCATCGCCACGCCGCGCGAATCCCTGACCGTGAGATTGCGAACAGAGAGCATCACCTCGCCGGGATTGGCATCGCCCTTTTCCACGCTCAGAAGGACGCGGCGGCCGACCATCAGCTCGGCGAGTTCCTCCACCGAGGTCTCGGCGGTGGTCCGTGTCGCCACCATCTCGCCGCGACGCATGACCGACACCTCATCGGTGATCGCCATGATCTCGCGCAGCTTGTGGGTGATGAGGATGATCGTCTTTCCCTGCTCCTTGAGCTGGGCGAGGATGCGGAACAGGTGATCGGCCTCGGCGGGCGTCAGCACGCCGGTCGGCTCGTCGAGAATGAGGATGTCTGCGCCGCGATAGAGCGCCTTGAGGATTTCCACCCGCTGCTGCAGGCCGACAGGAAGCTCCTCGATGATCGCGTCAGGATCGACCTCGAGCGCGTATTCCTTCTCCAGCCGCTTGAGTTCGGCGCGGGCGCGGGTGATGCCGGCATTGAGAATCTGGCCTTCCTCGGCGCCGAGCATGATGTTTTCGAGCACGGTGAAATTTTCGACCAGCATGAAGTGCTGGTGGACCATGCCGATGCCCTTGGCGATCGCCACGCTCGGCCCGGTGATCCTGGTTTTCTCGCCATCGACGAGAATGTCCCCGTCATCGGCTTGGTAGAAGCCGTAGAGGATCGACATCAGGGTCGACTTGCCGGCCCCGTTCTCGCCGATGATGCCGTGGATGGTGCCCTTGCGGACCCTGAGGTTGATGTCCCTGTTCGCATGAACGGCACCGAAGCTCTTGTCGATGCCCTTCAGCTCGATGGCAATGTCACTCATGATACCCCGTGAAGTCAGCGGCAGCGGCGCTTGCCCGACGCGCCGGCATGTGTAGTCTCGACACTTCTCGCCGCAAAGTCCAGAATCAATTGCCGGGATCAATCGGTGGTGGAAACTTACCCTGATCCGGGCTTGCGTAAACTCCACTTTTGAAGGAAATGCTCGCGCGATGGATCGCCCTCCGCCCTCCCGCCGTCTGGATTTTCCGTTGCTGCGCAGCCTGCAGACGCGCTGGGCGGACAACGACATCTACGGGCACATGAACAACGTCACCCACTACGCGCTCTTCGATACCGCCATCAACGGCTGGCTGATCGAGACGGGACTTCTCGATCCGCATGCCGGCGATCTCATCGGGCTGGTGGTGGAGACCGGATGCCGCTATCACGCCGAGAGCGCCTTTCCGGACCGCATCACCGCAGGTATCGCCATCGAGAAGCTGGGCCGTTCCTCGGTCGTCTACCGGGTCGGCCTGTTCCGCAACGACGAGGACACCGCCATCGCCGACGGCCGTTTCGTGCATGTCTATGTCGACCGGACGAGCCGCAGGCCGGCGGCGCTGCCGGATCACTGGCGAACGACACTCGGGGAACTCGAGACATGACGACATCTTCCGAAGACCGGCCCGAAGACCGCCTGGTCAGGCTCGAGGAACTGACCGCACATCAGGCAGAGACCATCGAGGACCTGTCGGAGCAGGTGGCCCGGCAATGGTCGCTCATCGAGCGACTCCGCCGCCAGCTCGACGAGATGACCGAGCGTTTCGAGACGCTGGAAGATACCGCGCGGGTCCAGACGCCGACGCAGAAGCCGCCGCACTGGTAGATCTCCCCGCCCCTTGGAAATATTCGTGGAGCTATTATATAAACTACCACGAATGCAAGGAGCGCTCTCGATGCTGCACGCCCGTGACATGATGGAAATGGAGCCGCGCATGGCCGAGGCCGCGGAGCTGATGGACATGCTCTCGCAACCCGTGCGGCTGAAGATCCTGTGCATTCTCCTCGACGGCGAACAGAGCGTGCTGAAACTCGCCGAGCAGGCGGGCCTGTCGCAGCCGGCGATGTCACATCATCTGCGCAAGCTGCGCGAGGCGGGACTGGTGGAGACCCGGCGCGAGGCGCAGACGATCCACTATTCGCTCAAGGGCGAGCCGGTTCGCGCCGTTCTCGAAGTACTGCACGGACTGTATTGCGAAAAGCCGGCCGCCTGATCAGGCTGCTGGCTTGCGATCCGAGAGGACGCGCCAGCTCTGCCGCGCGATCACCCCTTCCTCGTTGGTCGGGATGACCGCGATAGCCACTTTCGATCCCGAGCGGGAGATCACCGTCTCGCCTTTCGCCATATCGTTGGTGGCTTGATCCAGTTCGAGTCCCAGCCAGCCGGCCTTCTCGCAGATCCGCCGCCGAATTTCGGCCGAGTTTTCCCCGATCCCCGCAGTAAAGACGACCGCGTCGAGCCCGCCGAGTGTAGCTACTAGAGAGCCGATCTCGCGGTTCACCCAATGGCAGAAATACTCGACGGCGAAAGCCGCCTCGGTCGCGTCGCTGGCCAGAAGTTCGCGCATGTCGTTGCTGATCCCGGAAAGGCCGAGGAGGCCCGACTGCTCGTAAAGAAGCCGGCTCAGTTTCTCCGGTCCCATACCCTTCCCGGCCATCAGATAGAGAAGCACGCCCGGGTCGATCTGGCCGCTGCGGGTGCCCATCGGCAAGCCGTCGAGTGCGGTGAATCCCATCGTGGTGGCAACGCTCTGCCGATTCCTGATCGCGCAGAGACTGGCGCCACTGCCGAGATGGGCGACGATGACCCGGCCCTTCGCGGCCGCTTGGCCGAGGACCGGCTCCAGACGCGCAGCGATGTGTTCGTAGGAGAGCCCGTGGAAACCGTAACGGCGGATGCCGTCTGCCGTCAGCTCGCGTGGGATCGCATAGACGCTCTCGACCTCGGGCTTGTGGGCGTGGAACGCCGTATCGAAACAGGCGACCTGCGGCAGACCGGGATGCAGACAAGCAAGCGATTCCGCTGCGGCGAGATTGTGCGGCTGGTGCAGGGGCGCCAGCGGCACCAGCCGCGCCAGATCCTGCCTCAGGGGTTCATCGAGCAGGGCCGGATCGACATGGTCGCGGCCGCCATGAACGATGCGATGACCTGCGACAGCCAGGACATGACCCTCGGTTTGCTCCTCGATCCAGCCGAGCAGGTTTTCCATGAGCCGGTCGTAATCGGTGTTGCGCTGGAACCCCTTTTCAACGAGCCGTTTGCCGTCGGGGTCAGCGGCGGTCAGTCTCGGCTCGCCGCCAATCCCCGCAATACGGCCGGTGCAGAGGAGATCCGACGGGCCGGGTTCGCCCTTCGCCACGAAGATCGAGAACTTGATCGAGGAGGATCCGGCATTGATGACGAGAATGGCAGGCGGCTTCATTTCGTCTTCCGCGCCTCGTTCCGAGCCCGATGACGGGCGAGCAGCACAGCCAGCGCCGCCGAACTCAAGCGCGCCGGAGCCTTGTCGGCGCGGCTCGTCAGCATGATCGGCACGCGCGCCCCGAGCACGATCCCCGCCACGCGGGCACCGGCGAGGTATTCCAGCTGCTTGGCGAGCATGTTGCCGGCCTCGAGATCGGGGACGACGAGGATGTCGGCGCGGCCCGCCACCGGCGAGACGATCCCCTTGGCCGCCGCCGCCTCCACGGAAACCGCATTGTCGAAGGCAAGCGGCCCGTCGAGCACGCCGCCGGTGATCTGACCGCGATCGGCCATCTTGCACAGCGCCGCAGCATCGATGGTCGACCGGATCGATTCTGTCACCGTCTCGACCGCCGAGAGGATGGCGACCAGCGGAACCTCGATGCCGAGCGCGTGGGCCAGATCGATGGCGTTCTGGATGATGTCGCGCTTGTCGGTCAGGCTCGGATAGATGTTGATCGCCGCATCGGTGACGTAGATCGGCCGCGGGAAATCCGGCACGTCGATGACGAAGCAATGGCTTATCCGCCGCCCGGTCCTGAGGCCGAGATCGGCGTCGAGGACGGCCTTCATCAGCTCATCGGTATGCAGTGCGCCCTTCATCAGCGCCTCGACGCGGCCCTCCCGGGCGAGCGCGACCCCGCGCAAGGCAGCGGCATCGGAATGGGGACAGTCGACGATTTCCCAAGCGGAGATATCGATCTTCGCTTCGTCGGCGGCACGCTCGATCCGGCCCCGGGGACCGACCAGGACCGGCGTGATCAACTCCTCGGACGCGGCCGCGGCGACACCTTCCAGGGAGAGGTCATCGACCGGATGAACGATCGCGGTGGACAAGGGGGCTTCGGTCCGCGCCATCTCGAGCAGTCGCGCGTGCCCGGCGGTGAGTTGGGACGTGGCGTCACGGCCCTCGATTTCGGCGGTCATTGCAACTCCTTCCGGGAAACGGTCTTCTGGCGGGGCACCCGGCTGCCATGATGGCATCTATAGTGGGAAAATGCGCGACCGCCGGCGTTGATCCCGGTCAAACGGATGTGCGGGCATGGCGGCGGCGGGATAGCGCTGGTCGGATGGAACTACGGGTCGTTGGCTTTCCTGCAAGGCGTCTGCTTCAGGCGTCAGCCTTCGGTGCTTCGCACGCGTCGAGATAGGCGTCTGAAAAATCGCTGCTGATTTCGACCCACATCGGCAGATGGTCGCTCATCTGATAGGTCCGCCAGTCGTTGAAATAGGACTGGCTCTTGTCGCCGACGTAATCCGCCCAGCCGTCCGACTGGTAGACATATTTGTAGAAGTCGAAGACGTCGGCACCGCGGACGTCGAGGCTGACGTAGCCGCGATCATGGTCGGGCTTCCAGAAGGCGATCTGGTCGTAGGCCTTATCCTGCTTCACGTTCGATCCCGGAATCCGCTGGATTGCCTCCGGCACCTTGAAGCCATTGGCCTCGAGCGCCCGCATGGTCTCGTGTTCCTTGCTGATGATGTTGAAATCCCCCAGCACGGCCGTCAGCACCTTGTTGGCCGGATTGGTATCGAGTTCGTCCGCCGCCCGCTTGCCGAGCGCTTCCGTCAGCTTCTCGATTTCCGCACGGCGCTGTTCGAGAAGCCGTTCGTCGCTGGCATCGCCGTAATAGATGTGAACGGTCGCCAGATCGAGCTTCACCCAGCCGACCTGAAAGCTGACGAGGAACGGCGTGCGTGCAAACTGCTTGTAGCTGTCGTCGAGCGTCGGACCCGGAAACCGCAGCCGATAGGATTTGCCGACCACTTTCTTCGACGGGATTTCCACCATGACCCGGCCCCGTGTGTTCGCCGGACGCGTCACCTTCGTGCCCTTGGTGAGGGCGAGCGCGCAACCGTCGGGCAGAGAAAGCCGCGCGCCTTTCGGCAGCGATATCTCGAGATCCTGATCGAGCTTGATCGCACCGCTCTTCGTTTTCTTCGACCTCGCCTCGTAGACGCCCGAGAGGTCCGCACCCTCGGGAAGTTCGAGCACCAGCCCATTCTCGAGCCTGATCCGCTCGCCAAAACTCGCGAGTACCTTCTTGCCCTCGGGAAGGGTCAGTTCGCCGGCGATGTGGCGGAACCGAGCGCGGGTGCGATTGAAGAGAAACACCATGCGCTCCCCGTTTCCGGAGCTGCCTTCGGTGACGTCGGTGGCGATATAGTCCCAGTCCGGTCCGAGAATATCGAGCAGGACATAGAATTCCTTGAGATTGCCGCGGATTTCCTGCAGCGCCGCGATGTCGAAATTCGAGATGATCTCCGCCATGTAGTAAAGCGGTTCGTAGGACTTCCGGCCACCATATTTCGGTCCGCCGAATTCGCGAATGTTCCACGTTCCGATCCGCACCGTCCCCATGCGATCATTGCCGGCGGGAAAGTGCGCCGCGAGCGCCGTACGAAGCCTGCGAAGACCCGCAATCGTGCGGAGCCGCTCGGCTTCCTGTGGTGAACCGTCACGAAATCTCTTCTGCAGCTTGCTGTAAAACGGCATTGGTCCCCCCGCATCCCATCGAGCACCAATTCGGTCGCATACAGCCGATACTACAACCAAAGCGCGACTATTCCAACCGTCAAACCGGTCTGTCAGTCGAACAGCGATCCCTGCCGGGTCGGCCTGGCCGGCGCGTCGGAAGGGGATGCCTTCTCCCGCGCCGGCTTCTTCGGAGCGCTTCCCGCGCTACCCGCCCCCGCCGTGATCGCAGGCACGCTTCCGTCGGCGAATTCGAGATTAACCATCTGGCCGGAGCCGAGGACGGACGCACTGGCGACGAGATCGCCGGCTTCGTCGCGGACGAGGGCGAAACCGCGGGCGAGCACGTTGCGGTGCGACAGCGACCCGAGCATGCGGGCGTGCTGGGCCACCGCGCGGCGGCGGTCGCCGATGAGCCTGGTCACAGCCGCATCTGCACGACGGCTCTGGTCGCCGATGCGCTTTGTTTCCCGCTCGATGCCCATCTCGAGCCTGCGCGGCAGGGCCGCGAGCAGTGCGGCGGGTCGTTCGAGCCGGGATTTGCGCCTTTCGAGCGCCCGGTCGGTGGCGTTGCGGCAGCGGCCGATGCGGTCGCCAAGCGCCAGCCGCTTCTCCCGGATCGTGGCCATCAGTGTCAACGGCGTGATGCGGGCGGCCGGACGTTCGTAGCGGCGGCGGCAGTTGGCGGTGTTGTGGGCGAGCGCCTTGCCGAGGAGATCGCCGGAGCGATCGAGGCGCTGACGCGGCATGGCGAGCAGGCTGTCCAATGTCGGCAACGCGCGCGACAGGGCACGCAACCCGTCACTCTTGCGGGTGACGACACGGGACTGGGCACCCTTGAGCCGGGCGGACAGCGTAGCGAGCGTCGCCTCGAGTTCGGCCTTCACCGGGACCGCCATCTCGGCCGCCCCGGTGGGCGTCGGCGCCCGACGGTCGGCGGCATGGTCGATCAGCGTCCAGTCGGTCTCGTGGCCGACGGCCGAGATCAGCGGAATGTCGGAGGCGGCCGCGGCGCGCACCACTGCCTCGTCGTTGAAGCCCCAGAGATCCTCGAGACTGCCGCCGCCACGGGCGACGATGATCAGGTCCGGCCTTGCAATCGCCCCGTCCGCGGAAAGCGCATTGAAACCGTTGATGGCATTGGCGACCTCCGCGCCGCAGCTTTCGCCCTGCACCCGCACCGGCCAGACCACGACATGGAGCGGGAAGCGGTCGGAGATCCGGTGCAGGATGTCACGGATGACGGCTCCGGTGGGCGAGGTGACGACACCAATCACGCGCGGCATGTAGGGCAGAAGCTGCTTGCGCGCCTCGTCGAACAGGCCCTCTCCGGCAAGTTGTTTGCGGCGCGCCTCCAGAAGCGCCATCAGCGCGCCGGCGCCGGCGGGCTCCACCTTCTCGACGATGATCTGGTAGCGCGACTGGCCGGGGAAGGTGGTCAGCCGTCCGGTGGCGATGACCTCGAGCCCCTGTTCGGGAAAGAACTGCCAGTTCGCCACGACACCCTTCCAGGCGACGGCGGACAGGACGGCGTTCTCATCCTTGAGATCGAAATAGACGTGTCCGGAACCGGGGCGGCTCAATCGTCCCACCTCGCCGCGCACGCGGACATGGCCGAAGGCATCCTCCACCGTCCTGCGGACGGCACCGGAAAGCTCGCTGACCGTGAATTCGGCCGCGTTGGAAGGCGATTCGTCGAACATCGTCATGGCGGCGACTTCCGCACGCCCGGCCCCGTCGCGTCAAGCCGCAACAGGCGCTTTGCACCGTCACAGGGGACGGGGGAGCAATCCCAAAGACGTTAACCCACATGAACGCGACATATGATTATTACCATAAATGCTTGGGGGAAATTACGTAAATTCCTTCGAGTTTTAATTAAACCTAAAAGTTTTCGTCGAAAAATCATTGAGTATTCGCCGTACTTGACCTGGATGTCCGCATGGATAAGAGAACCTATCTGACACGCCTCGCCGAACAGGAGCAGCGCGTCCACAATCGTCGTCCCTGCCGCCTCATGGGCACGGTTTATTACGTCAAGCGCGGGCTCAAGGGCGTATCGTTTCAGCCCTGCCGCGTTCTCGATATCTCGGAGAATGGCTGCCTGATGCAGCCCTATCTGCCGGACTCGGTGCAGTCCCATTTCTATCTCGCGCTGGACGGTATCGAGGACAAGCTGGCCTGCGCCATCGTCGGGCACAGCAAGATCGGCTTCCATGTCGAGTTCCAGACCCATCTGCCGAGCGAGGTCGTCGATCGTCTGGCGAGAAGCGCCGCAACACGCACGGCACAAGCGGGCCGCGGTTCCTCGGCCGGCCGCTCCATGGCGGGAAGGGGCTCATCCCCGCGCGCGACTTGAATCCCGGATAAAGAGTTCCACCGGCGTCAGCGTGCGCGCGGCTGGTACGCTCCCCTCTTCCAGCCAGTCGAGCATGGTCCCGGCGATGCGTTCGCCGAAGGCGGCGATATCGCAATGGACGGAAGACAGGCTCGGCCAGACCTGCGCGCATTCCTCGATATCGTCGAAACCGACGATCCGGAAATCCGGCCCCACCGCACGGCCGATCTGGGCGCAACCGGCCAGCAGGCCCAGCGCGGTCAGGTCGTTGAAGCAGAGCGCCGCGTCCACCTCTGGATGATCGGAGGCCAGCCGGTGCGCGGCCTCGCGCCCGAAGGCGCGCGTCGAGCGGCCGGTCAGGATCAGTGGCTCGATGCCTGCTTCGGCGATCACGTTCTCATAACCCGACATGCGCTCGCGCGTGACGTCGCGCCCCTCGAGACCGCCGACGAAGGCGATGCGGCGCGCACCCGCGGCGAGGAGATGTTCGGTCGCCAACCGGCTGCCCTCGCCATAATCGGGTGCGGCGAAGGGAAAGAGGTCGGTGCGCTGCTCGACATTGCGCAGCACCTGCATGGCGGAAATGCCGGCTCGCGCGATGGCATCGAAGGTCGCCGCCTCGCCGCCATAGGCCGGGGAAATCACCAGCGCGGACACACCATGTTCGATCATCGCCGAGACCACCTGGGCCTGGACCTCCGGATCCTCGTCGGTATTGGCGACGACGGCCGCATAGCCGCGCGCCGAAAGCGCCATCTGCAATGACGTCGCGAACTCGGTGAAGAAGGGGTTGCGCAGGTCGTTGATGACGAGGCCGATCAGTCCGGCATTCGACATCCGCATGTTGGCAGCGGCGCGGTTGTAGACATAGCCGATCTCGGCCATCGCCTTGCGCACGAGATCGCGCGTGTCCTCACGCACCTGCGGGCTGTTCTGCAGGACCAGGCTGACGGTCGATTTCGAGACGCCCGCCTTCTGCGCGACGTCGATGATGGTCGGCCTGCGCTTCATGCCCCGCCTTGTTCGATCCCGTGCAGTGCGAGCAGGACGCCCATGCGTTTGACGGCCAGTTCCGGATGTCTGAGAAGTCCGGCCTGGTCGGCGAGCCGGAAGACTTCGGCATAATGGACGATATCGCGGCTCGATTGGAAGCCCGCCGGCATGATGAAATGGGTCTGCTGGCCGTTGAGCCACGACAGGAACGCCACGCCCGCCTTGTAGAAGCGGGTCGGGGCGCGGAAGATCTCGCGGCTGAGCGGCACGGTCGGCGCCAGGAGCCGGTGATAGGTCTCCATGTCGCGTTGGGCGAGCGCTTCCAGCGCCTGGGCAGCGGCCGGCGAAATGGCCGCGAAGATGCCGAGCAGCGCATGGGAATAGTGGTCGCCGTCACCGGCAATCAGGTCGGCATAATTAAAATCGTCGCCGGTATAGAGGCGCACGCCGTCAGGCAGGCGCTTGCGAAAAGCTTCCTCATGAGCCTGGTCGAGAAGCGAGATCTTGATGCCGTCGACGTTGCCCGGATTGGCGGCGATTATTCCGAGCACGGCTTCCGACGCCGCTTCCACGTCGTTCGATCCCCAATAGCCGGTGAGCGCCGGATCGAACATGTCGCCCAGCCAGTGCAGGATCACCGGTTCGGCCGCCTGATCGATCAGCCGGCGGTAAACCCGCGCATACCCGTCCGGGGTGGCACCGATCGCCGGCAGCGCCCGGGTCGCCATCAAAATCAGCTTCCCGCCGGCCGCCTCGATCGCCTCCATCTGCGTTTCGTAAGCTGCGACGATCGCTTCCTCGCTGCCAAGCTCGGCGAGCGCCTTGTGGTCGGTGCCGGCACCGCAGGCAACGCGTGGCTTCATCGGATGGGCCTTTGCGGCACGCATGGTGCGTTCGATCAGTTCCTTCGCCGTCGGCCAGTCGACGCCCATGCCGCGCTGGGCGGTGTCCATCGCCTCGGCAAGGCCCAGCCCCTGGTCCCAGAGATCCTGCCGGAAGGCCAGCGTGGCGTCCCAGTCAACGGCCGGCCGCGTGTCCCACGGGTTCCGCTCTGCGACAGGGTCGGAAATCACGTGGGCGGCGGCGAAGGCGGTGCGGGTAAGCTTCACCTTCGGCGCGCGTGGCACCAGCGGTGTTCCGATCAGCCGGTAGGGTTCGAGGCGGTTGTCCGAAGTGGGGAGCGTGATCATCGCGAAACTCCTTCCCTAGGCCTCGACCGGCAGATCGAAGACGAGAATGCCGTCGAGCCCGCCCACCGCATTGTCGACGAGCCGCTTGCCAACGCTTCTGTGGTCGGGATGTTGCTGATAGGCTTCGAGCGCGTCCCAATCCTCGAAATCGACGGTGAAGCCGTGCATGTAGCCGCGCTCGATCTTCTCCGGGCTTTGCGAGCGCCCGGCACGGATTTCGCGCACCCCTGGCACGACGTTCCGGATCGCATGAAGCGCTTCGAAGATGTCGGCGATGTCACTTTCCGCCATGTCGGGGCGGAAGCGGACGAGAACGATGTGGCGGATCATGAGGAGCCCATCCCGTATTGCGCCTTGATCATGTCGGAGGCCTTTTCGCCGATCATGATCGCGGCCGCGTTTGTATTCGATGAAATGACGGTCGGCATGATCGAGTTGTCGGCGACGCGCAGCCCCTCGATCCCGTTAAAGCGCAGTTGGATGTCGAGCGGTGCGGCCGGATCGATGCCCATGCGGCAGGTGCCAGCCGCGTGATGCGAGGTCTTGGAATGCTCGCAGATGAAGTCGAAATACTCCTCGTCCGTCTTCACGTCCGGTCCCGGCAGGCGTTCGGCCTTGATGAAGGGGGCGAGCGGCATCTGCGCGAGAATGCGCTGGGTGAGCTTCAGCCCCTCGATCGAGTTCCGCCGGTCGTTGGGATCGGCGAGATAGTTCGGGTCGATGGCGGGTGCGACGGAGGGATCGGCGCTTTGCAGCCGAACCGAGCCGCGCGACCGGGGCCTGAGATAGCAGGCGTTCAGCGTCACCCCGCCATCGGGCATGGCAGCGACACCCGATTCGATACCCGTGCCGAGACCGAGATGCATCTGGATGTCGGGCGAGCGGGCATTCGGATCGGCATACCAGAAGCCGCCGGTCTCGAAGAGCGAGGAGGCGACGGGGCCCTTGCGGGTGAAGAGATATTGAAGGCCTGCGAGCACAGAGAGATGCGGCTTGGCGAAGCGGTCATAGGTGTGCGGACCGGAGACCTCGCAAATGCAATAGAGGTCGAGATGGTCCTGCAGGTTGGCGCCGACCTGCGGCTGGTCATAAACGACATTTATTCCGAGGCCCGCGAGATGACTGGCGGGACCGATTCCCGACAGCTGCAGCAGGCGCGGCGAGCCGATGGCGCCGGAGGAGAGGATCACCTCCTTGGACGCCGTCAGTTTCGTGCCGTCGATCATCTCGACGCCAACGACACGGCCCTTCTCGACCATGATCCGTCGCACCTGGGCGCCGAGCTGCACGGTGAGGTTCTTCCGCCCGCGAGCGGGCTTGAGATAGGCCATGGCAGCCGACGAGCGGCGGGCGTCGCGCTGGGTGAGCTGGTAGTAGCAGACGCCTTCCTGCGTCGCGCCGTTGATATCGTGATTGCGCGGAATGCCGAGTTCGGCGGCGGCCTCGAAATAGGCTTCGCAGATCGGCAGCGGCGCGATCGGCTGGGAGACGCCGAGCGGGCCGCCCTTGCCGTGATACCGGTTGTCGTAGGTGTCGTTGTCCTCGGCCTTGCGGAAATAGGGCAGCACGTCGTCATAGCCCCAGCCCTCGCAACCCATCTGCCGCCACTCGTCGTAATCGAGCGGATTGCCGCGGGTGTAGATCTGCGCGTTTATCGCCGAGCCGCCGCCGATCACCTTGGCCTGGGTATAACGGAAGACGCGGTTCTTCATGTGCTTCTGCGGCACCGTCGACCAGCCCCAGGAGCCGATGCCCTTGGTCATCTTCGCGAAGCCCGCCGGCAGGTGGTAGAAGGGATGCCAGTCGCCGCCGCCGGCTTCCAGCAGCAGCACGTTTGCCGCCGGGTCCTCGGACAGGCGCGCGGCCAGCACGCTGCCGGCCGAGCCGCCGCCGATGATGATGAAATCGTAGCCCTTGTTCATATCATGCCTCAAAGCCGCGGGATCGACAGCCCGCCGTCAACGGGGATCACGGCGCCGTTCGCGAATGCCATCTGCCCGGTGGCGAGCGGCACGGTGATCGACCCGATATCGGCGGGATGGCCCCAGCGGCCTGCCGGCACCAGTCCACCCTCGATACGGGCCGTGTACTTGTCCTTCACGCCGGCGGTCATGCCGGTCTCGATGATGCCGGGACGCAGTTCGAAGACGCCGATGCCATGCGGTGCGAGCCTGGCGGCAAAGAGCTTCGTCATCATCGCCGCGCCCGTCTTGGAGATGCAGTATTCCGCACGCTCGACGGACACCATCTCGGCGCTCACGGAGGTGACGAACAGCATTGAACGATAGGCTTCGCTGGCGCTTGCGATCATCCGCCGGGCGACCGCCTGGGCAAGGAAGAAGGCGCCGCGCAGATTGACGTCCATGACGAAATCGAAATTATCCGGGGTGACGTCGAGCATGTCGCCGCGCACGGGTGAGGGCACGCCGGCATTGGAGACGAGGCAGGTCACGGGGCCGAGGTCCGCCTCCACCCGGTCGAGCAATTCCGGAATGGGATCGACGTCGGAGACGTCGTGCTGGAAATAGCGCGCTTCCGAGCCGATTTGTTCGAGCGCCTGCTTCACTGCGGTGTCATCCGGCGCACGCTCGGCGGCGATCGCGATCGCGAATCCCGCTGCGGCCAGCGCCTCGGCGATGCCGAGACCGATCCCCTGCTGGCCGCCGGTGATGAGCGCGACGGGCCTCATGCGCCGAGCTCCCGCGCGATGGTCTTCGAGGCGCGCAGCGCCATGGCGACGACGGTGAGCGCCGGATTGACGGCGGCCGAGGTCGGCAGCGCGCCGGCGTCGGTGACAAAGAGATTCGGGTGATCCCAGCTGCGGCAGTCCGGATCGAGCACCGAGTGCGCCGGGTCGCTGCCGATCCTCACCGTGCCGCACTGGTGCGAGGGTACACGGCCGTCGAAGAGGCGTGAAAGCACGATCGGGAAACCGGCCGTGCGCATGGTCTGCTTGATCTTTCCCACCAGCCTGTTGTGCGCGACCATGTTGGACCGCCGCCAGATCAACTGGATGTCGGAGCCGTTGAGCACGATCCGGCTCTCAGGGTCCGGCAGGTCTTCAGAGATGGCGTAGAGGTCGATCGCATGGTTGGAGACATAGGTCGCCACCGGCTTCGGCAGCGACGGCACCTGCGCCTTGAGGATGTCGGGCACCACGCGGCCGAGAAGCTGGATATTGCCGAGCGGTGGCCCGCCCTCGCCGTCGGACAGATACCAGTCGTTGAGCCCGAAGGTCTTTTGATAGACCGAATCGTTGCGGTAGCGCGGATCGAAGGCGATGAGTGCTGTCGCATTGTGGTTCATGAAGCAGCGGCCGACCTGGTCGGATGAATTGGCGAGACCCGAGCGCAGCAGAAGCGCCGCCGATTGCACCGCACCGGCGCAGAGGGCTACGACCTTCGGCGTCAGCGTCACCGCCTCACCGTCCTTCTCGTAAGTGAGCGAGCCGACGCGCTTGCCGTCTGGTTCGACCTTCAATGCGGTCACCTTCGCGCCGGTGACCAGTTCGACATTCTCATGCGCGAGTGCAGACGCCAGCCCGCAGGTCTCGGCGTCCATCTTGCCGCAGCGGGTGTCGGGATAACCGTCCCAGCCGGTGTTCCCGGCCTTCAGCCAGCGGTCGATATCGACGCCGAGCGGCAGCGAGAAAGGCTTCGCGCCCGCCTTCTTTAGCCGGCTACGGACATCGGCGATCGCCGGCTCGTCGGGGACCGGCGGAAAGGGATAGGGCCCGCCATGGTCCGGCTCCGTCGGGTCCGACGTGACATCGCCGCGCACCTGATAGAGCTTTTCGGCCGCATCGTACCAGGGCGCGAGTTCCGCATAGGGGAACGGCCAGGCCGGCGAGACGCCCTCGGCATGGGCCATCTCGGAAAAGTCCTCGGCCCGGTAGCGGATCAGCACCGCGCCGTAGAGTTTCGAGTTGCCGCCGACCTGATAGTAGTTGCCGGGCGCGAAGCGGTTGCCCCGCTCGTCGAGCCAGGTTTCGTCCGAGAGAAAGGCCGAGTTCCTGAATATCCGGTTGGGGTCGCGCGCCGGTGCGTCGTCGGGAATCTGTTGTCCGCGTTCCAGAATGACGATACGCGCACCCGTTGGCGCCAGGCCGGCGGCCAGCGTCGCGCCGCCCATGCCCGAGCCGATGATGACGATATCCGGAGAAGTCGACATGGTCCGTCAGCCGATCCGCTCTTCGGTCTTCGGATCGAAGGCGACGGCCTTTTCCATGTTGATCGCGAAGGGGAAGGTGTCGCCCGCCTTGACGTCGACATCGGCGCGGAAGCGGCCGGTCACTTCCTTGCCGCCGAACTGGGTGACCACGAAAGTGTCCGATCCCGCCGGTTCGGTGATCTCGACGCGGGCGTCGATGCGGTGGATGGCGGTCGAGTTGCGGTCGGCACCGTCCTCGTCGGTGATCGCCTCGGGGCGGATGCCGAGAATGATGTCGCGGCCGTCATGGGCAGCCATGTTCTTCGTGTCCGGAAAAGGCAGGGTACCAGTCGAGCCGTCGGCGAGCGCGATCTTCGCCACCGCCTTGCCGTTCTCCATCGCCACCTTGGCCGGGAACAGGTTCATGGAGGGCGAGCCCATGAAGCCAGCGACGAACATGTTGGCCGGGTTGTCGTAGATCTCCTTGGGCGTGCCGAGCTGCTGCACATAGCCGCCATACATGACCGCGATCCGGGTCGAGAGCGTCAGCGCCTCGATCTGGTCGTGGGTGACGTAGACAATTGTTGTGCCAAGCTTCTGGTGCAGCTTCTTGATCTCGGTGCGCATGTCGACACGGAGTTTGGCGTCGAGGTTCGACAGCGGCTCGTCGAAGAGAAAGACGTCGGGATCGCGCACCAGCGCGCGGCCCATGGCGACGCGCTGACGCTGGCCGCCGGAGAGCTGACCCGGCTTGCGGTCGAGCAGCTTCTGGATCTGCAGGAGTTCGGCGACCTGAGCCACGGCCTTGTCGCGCTGATCCTTCGGCACGCCGTGCATCTCGAGGCCGAAGGCCATGTTCTGCGCGACGTTCATGTTGGGGTAGAGCGCGTAGGACTGGAACACCATCGCGATGTTGCGGTCGGCTGGCCGCACCCCGTTCATCGAGCGACCCTTGATGGAAATATCGCCGGTCGTCACGTCCTCGAGGCCCGCGATCATGCTGAGCAGGGTCGACTTGCCGCAGCCGGACGGGCCGACGAGGACGAGGAATTCCCCCTCTTCCACGGCGATGTTGGTTTCGTGCAGGACCTTGACCGCGCCGTAGGACTTGGTTGCGTTCCGGATTTCGAGAAAGCTCATGGTTCTTATCCTTTGACGCTGCCGGCCATCAGGCCGCGCACGAAGTAGCGGCCGGCGACGATGTAGACGAGGAGCGTCGGCAGAGCCGCCATGATCGCTCCCGCGAAATGGACGTTGTATTCCTTCACCCCGGTCGACGACTGGACGAGGTTGTTGAGCGCCACCGTCATCGGCTGACTGTCGAAGTCGGAGAAGGAGGCGCCGAAGAGGAAGTCGTTCCAGATATTGGTGAATTGCCAGATGATGCAGACCACCGCGATCGGGCCCGAGGAGGGCAGCATGATGCGGTAGAAGATGGTGAAGAAGCCGGCGCCGTCGATCATCGCCGCCCGCACCAGTTCGGTCGGGAACTGCTGGTAGTAGTTGCGGAAATAGAGCGTCGAGAAGCCGATGCCGTAGACCAGATGGACGAAGATCAGACCCGGCACGGTGCCGGCCAGCCCCATGAGGCCCAGCATGCGGGCCATCGGGATCAGCACCATCTGGAAGGGGATGAAGCAACCGAAGAGCAGCAGGCCGAAGACGATGGTGTCGCCGCGGAAGCGCCACTTGGTCAGCACGTAGCCATTCAATGCGCCGAGCACGGTGGAGATGGCAACAGCGGGCACCACCATCAGGATCGAGTTGAGGAAATAGGGCTTGAGGCCGGTCGCAGCGACGCCGATCTGCGCCGTCGACCAGGCGCTCTTCCACGGTTCGAGCGTCCAGTCGCCGGGCAGCGCCATCATGCCGCCGGCCTGAATTTCCGAGAGCGGCTTCAGTGAATTGACCACCATCACGTAGAGCGGCAGCAGGTAGTAGAGGCAGAAGAGGGCCAGGATCGTGTAGATGACGAAGCGGGCGCCCGAGCCGGTGCGGATGATCTGGGAGGAAGCGTTGGTGGACATCACTTCTTCTCCCGGAGTTCGGACCAGATATAGGGGACCATGATGGCGGCGATCGACATCAGCATGATGGTCGCCGAGGCCGCACCGATGCCCATCTGGTTGCGGGTAAAGGTGTAGGAATACATGAAGGTGGCCGGCAGTTCGGTGGCCGTTCCGGGGCCGCCGCCGGTCAGCGCAATGATCAGGTCGTAGGACTTGATCGCCATGTGCGCGAGGACCACAAAGGCCGACATGAAGGCGGGGCGCAGCTGCGGGATGACGATGCGGCGGTAGAGCGCCCAGTTGGACGCGCCGTCGATCTGGGCGGCCTTGAGCACCTCATTGTCGATGCCGCGCAGGCCAGCCAGGAACATCGCCATGACGAAGCCTGAGGTCTGCCAGACGGCGGCGATGACGATGGAGTAGATCGCCATGTCGCTGTCCTTGATCCATTCGAAGGTGAAGCTCTCCCAGCCCCAGGAGCGGACGACGGCCTGCAGGCCGATGCCGGGATCGAGGAACCATTTCCAGGCGGTGCCGGTGACGATGAAGGACAGCGCCATCGGGTAGAGATAGATGGTGCGGATAAACCCTTCCGCGCGGATCTGCTGGTCGAGCAGGATGGCGAGCATCAGCCCGAGCGCGCAGCAGATGACGATATAGAGCGAGCCGAAGATCAGCACGTTGTCGACCGCGATTCCCCAGGCCCGGACGGAGAACAGCTTGGTGTAGTTCTCCCAGCCCACGAGGCCGTAGCTCGGCAGGATGCGGCTGTCGGTAAACGACAGGTAGAAGGTGAAGAGGATGAAGCCGTAGACGAAGATGAGCACCATCGCGAAGCTGGGGCTCAGGACGAGCTTGGGCAGCGCGTTGCGCAGCCAGTCGTCGCCGGCGCGGTGTCTGGTCGTGGTGGTGGTCATGCGTCTCCTCCCCGGGGCGGGAGGGGGCGGCACGCGCGCCGCCCCGACCCTGAAGCGCTGATGATTACTGCGCGAGCTCGACGGCCGAGACGAGTTCCTGGACCGCGGTCGCGGAATCGTATTCGCCGTTGAACTGGGCGGTGATGACGTCATACATGGCGTTCTTCACCGAGGCCGGGTTGGCGTGGCCGTGGGCCATGGAACCGAACAGATTGCCCGATTCCGACGCTGCCGCCAGATCCTTCATGCCCTTCTTGCCGCAGGCGTCGAAGTCGGTGTCCGGCACGTCGGTGCGGGCCGGAACCGAGCCCTTGACGACGTTGAAGGCCGACTGGAAGGACGGCGACATGATGGCCTTGGCCAGTGCCTTCTGCTCTTCGGAGGGCGTGTCGCCCTGCTTGAACATGGCGAACTGGTCGGAGTTGAAGGTCACCTGGTCCTGGGTGCCCGGGAAGCGGAAGCAGAGGAAATCCTCGTCCGGCTTCTTGCCGGCCTTGAGGAATTCGCCCTTGGCCCAGTCGCCCATGAACTGGAAGGCGGCCTCGTCGTTGATGACCATGGCGGAAGCGAGGTTCCAGTCGCGGCCCGAGAAGTTGTCGTCGACAAAGGAGCGGATCACCGTCATCCGGTCGAAGGCTTCCTTCATGGTGTCGGAGCCGAGCGCTTCCTTGTCGAGATCGATGAAGGCCTTCTGGTAGAACTCGGGACCGCCGGTCGCCATCACCACGGCGTCGAAGATGGTGGCGTCCTGCCATGCCTGGCCGCCATGGGCGACCGCGGTCTTGCCGGAATCCTTGACCTTCTGCATGGCGGCGACGAGCTCGTCCCAGCTGGTGGGCTGTGCGATGCCGAGATCGTCGAGGATCTTCTTGTTGGCCCAGACCCAGTTGGTCGAGTGCACGTTCACCGGGGCTGCGACCCACTGGCCGTCATATTTCGAGAACTTCTGCAGGGCTTCGGGCACCACCGCGTCCCAGCCCTCGGCGGAGGCGACGTCGTTGAGGTTGGCGAGCGCGCCTTCCTTGGCCCAGTCGGTGATGTCGAAACCGAGCATCTGCACGGCGGTGGGCGCGTTGCCCGAGGTCACGCGTGCGCGCAGCACGGTCATGGCCTGGGTGCCGCCGCCACCGGCCACCGGCATGTCCTGCCAGCCGATGCCCTGGCCTTCCAGGTCCTTCTTGAGCACGTTGAGCGCCGCGGCTTCACCGCCGGACGTCCACCAGTGCAGCACCTCCACATCGGCAGCCTGTGCAAAGCTCACCGACGAAGCGAGGACGGCGACAGCCGTCACATATTTCGAGATAGTCGAACGCATTGGATCCTCCTCGTTTACGTTCACGTCCGCTGGCGCTTTATCCAGCGCGTCAGCGTTTTCTGACCCAAGGTGCGCGACTGCGGCCGATCCTCATGGCCACCGTCTTCACCTCGAGAAACTCCTCCAGGCCGTAGGGCCCGATCTCCCGTCCCTGTCCGGACTGCTTCATTCCTCCGAACGTCATTTCCGGGAAGCCGTCCATCCAGGTATTCGTCCAGACTGTCCCTGCTTGAGCAAGTCGTGCAAAGCCCAGACAGGTATGGATGTTTTCACTCCAGACGCCCGCTGACAAGCCATAGGTTGCGTCGTTGGCCAGCGCGACCGCCTCTTCCATCGTCTTGAAGGTGAGAACCGACAGCACCGGGCCGAAGACCTCCTCGCGGGCGATCGCCATGTCGGAAGTCACACCTGAGATCACGGTGGGCTGGTAGAACTGGCCGTCGAGGCCGGGGACCGTGAGCGGCCCGCCGCCGAGGCGGACGTCCGCGCCGTCTTGGACTGCCTGACGCACATAGGTGTCGATCTTGGCCTGGTGCTCGGGCGTAACGATGGCGCCCACCTGGGTCTCGGGATCGAGCGGATCGCCGAAGGCGACGTCGCGGGAGAGTTCCACCACGCGGGCGACGAGATCCTCGGCGATGTCCTCGTGGACGATGATGCGGCTCGATGAATTGCAGCACTGGCCGACATTGAAATAGACGCCGAAGGTCACCGCGTCGGCGGCGCTTTCGAGATCGGCGTCGGGGAAGATCACCTGCGGGTTCTTGCCGCCGAGTTCGAGCGCCACCTTCTTGAGCGTGCCGGCGGCGAGCGCGGTGATCGTCTTGCCGACCGCCGTCGAGCCGGTGAAGGTCACCATGTCGACGTCCTTGTGGGTCGTCATCAGGCTGCCGACCGGCTGGCCGTAGCCGAGCACGATGTTGACGACACCCGCCGGCACGCCCGCCTCGATCAGCAGTTCGCCCATCATCACCGTGGTGGCCGACGTCATCTCGGACGGCTTGACCACGCAGGTGCAGCCGGCAGCCAGTGCAAAGGGCAGTTTCTGGCTCAGGATCCAGAACGGGAAATTCCAGGGCGTGATGATGGAGACGACGCCGATCGGCTCCTTCAGCACCACGCCGAGCATGTCCTCGCCGAGCGTGTTGTGGCTGTCGCCGTGGAGCGTGCGGGCGAGCGATGCGGCGTAGCGCCAGAGATCGGCGGCGCCGCCGACCTCGCCGCGCGACTGGGAAATCGGCTTGCCGCTTTCGAGCGTTTCGAGGATCGCCATGCGCTCGACGTCGCGTTCGATCAGGTCGGCGACCTTGAGCATGATGGTCGCGCGCGCCTTGCCCGAAATGCGGCTCCAGACGCCGCTGTCGAAGGTTTTTCGCGCCGCCGCGATGGCTGCTTCGACTTCCGCCTCGCCGCCCTTCGCCGAGCGGGAGACGAGCACGCCGTGGGCCGGTGAGTGGCGTTCGAAGGTGGCGCCGTCGGCGCTGTCGCGCCATTCGCCGTCGATCAGGTGACGCGCCCGGAAGGGCTCGGCCGGGATCGACGTCAAATCGGTGGCTGCGATGAGATTGAGGTCGTGGCTGGTCATGTCAGGTGCCCGGGAATTCTGGTTTGCGTTTGGCGCGGAAGGCTTCGACGCCCTCGGCCTTGTCGGCGCTGGCGGCGATCATGCCGCTGCCGAGCGCCTCGACGAGAGCGGCCGTATCCTCTCCGGCACCGGCATGGATCATGTATTTCGCCACTTCGGTCGCGCGCGGGGACGCGGAAAGCGCTTTCTCAGCAATGGCGCGGGCGGCCGCGCGGGGATCCTCAGAGATCTCGGCGACATAGCCCAGCGCCAGCGCGCGCTCGGCGGAGATGCGGCGGCCGAAGAGCACCATTTCCTTGATCACCGGCTCCGGCAAAAGCCGCGCCAGCCGCTGCGTGCCCGACCATCCGGGCACGATACCGACGCTTGCTTCCGGCAGCGACAGGGTGGCCGCGGGCGCCATCACCCGGATGTCGCAGGCCGAGGCCAGTTCCAGCCCGCCCCCGAAGGCGTGGCCGGAAATGGCGGCCACTGTCGGTTTGGAAAGGCGTGCGAGACGGTCGAAGATCCGGTGACCGTCCCGCACCCAATGCCTGGCAAATTCGGCAGGAGGAAGCCCCGACCAGGCATTGATGTCCGCACCGGCGCAAAAGGCGCGCTCGCCCTCGGCCGTGAGAATGACCGCCCGCACATCGCCGTTGCGCTCCAGCTCGGCGCAATGGCTTTCGAGTGCCGACAGCATGTCGGGCGTCAGCGCATTGAGCTTGGACGGATTGTCGAGCCGGATCTCGGCGATCGCGCCGTCGATGATCAGGTGAAGCGCGCTCATGGCGTCCACCCCATCGGCGCCTTCGAAAGCAGGCTCTTCGGCAAGGTCGCGGCATTCTCGGCGACCGCCACGCGGCCTTGAGACGCAGCCACGATATCGGCCTCGGCGTCGATGCCGGGCATGATCTCGGTGGCGACCAGTCCGTTCTCGCCGAGCCGCATGACGCAGCGTTCGGTGACGTAGAGCACGTCCTGGCCCTGTTCCCGCGCCCGCTTGCCGGAGAAGGTCACGTGCTCGACCGTCTCCACCATCTTGGTGAACTTGCCGGGTCTGGCGACCTTCACGCCCTCTTGGGTCAGTTCGATCTCGGCGCCCGCCTCGAACCAGCCGGAGAATACGATCTTCTTGGCGTGCGCGGTGATGTCGACGAAACCGCCGCAGCCAGCCGTCAGATAGGGTTTCTTGCCGAGCTTGGAAACGTTGACGTTGCCCTCGCGGTCGACTTCGAGGAAGGAGAGGAACGACATGTCGAAACCGGCGCCCTGGAAATAGATGAACTGCTGCGGCGAGGGCACGAAGGCATCGGCGTTGGAGGCGCAGCCGAAGGCGAAACCGGTCAGCGGCATGCCACCGACGGCGCCCTGCTCGATCGCCCAGGTGACCGCGTCGTGGTGGCCTTCCTCGAGCAGGATGCGCGGCACCATCGCCGAGATCCCGAAGCCGAGATTGGCGGTCATGCCCGCCTTCAATTCCATTGCGGCGCGGCGGGCGATCACCTTTTCCACCCCGTGCTCGGCGAGCGAGAAGCTTGACCAGGGCCGCATCACCTGGCCGGAGATCGCCGGATCGTAGTCGGTCTCGCAGGTCTGCTTCTGGTCGACGTCGACGACGACGAGATCGACCAGATGGCCGGGCACGCGCACATCATGCGGACGCAGGCTGCCGGACGCCGTCATCCGCTCGACTTGGGCGATCACCAGACCGCCATGGTTGCGCACGGCGATCGCCTGTTCGAGGCCGCCGAGATAGGCGCCCTCGTGCTCATAGGTCAGATTGCCGCGCTCGTCGGCCGTCGTTGCGCGCAGGATGCAGACATTGGGCACGATATTGGGGAAATGCAGCCAGGTCTCGCCGGCGAACTCGACGCGGGAGACGATCGGATCGACCGCACCGCGATCGTTCATCGCGCAGCCCTCGCGCTTCGGATCGACGAAGGTGTCGAGACCGACGCGGGTCAACACGCCGGGGCGACGGGCGGCGGCTTCGCGGTGCATGTCGAACATGACGCCCGAGGGCACATTGTAGGCGGCCACCCGGTTCTCGACGATCATCTTCCAGATCTCGGGCATCGGCAGGCTGGAAGGGCCTGACGGGTAGGAGCCAGCGAGCACGCGGGTCAAGAGACCGTCCTGGGCCAGATGATCCATGCCCTTGACGCCATACATGTCGCCGGCGGCGATCGGATGCAGGCTGGTGATGTTCCTCGGACGGCTCTCGGCGCGGAACCGTTCGCCGATCGCCTTCAGGACCAGATCCGGGCAGCCGAGCGAGGAGGACGACGACACCGTGAGGATGGCGCCGTCGGCGATGCGGCTCGCGGCTTCGGCGGCGCTGACGAGCTTACTCATCGGACAGCTCCGTAGTCGACGACCTGTTTGTTGCCGGTCCGCGCGGCCTCGCGCACGGCGAAGGCGACGGCAAGAGACTTCACACCGTCCCAGCCGTCGGCCGCCGGTCTGCCCCGGCCTTCGACGGCCGCGGTGAAATCGCTCACGCCCTGGGTGTAGAGATCGTAGCCGTCGAAGGGGATCGCCTCGCGACCGGCATCGTTTACCAGTTCGATCGCGCCGACCGGCCTTTGCGACATGACATCGCGGGCGAAGATCGACCCTTCGGTCCCGTGCAGTTCCAGCCCGCTTCCGGCGAAGCGATGGGTGAAGCTCTCGTGGCTCATAACCATGGTGCCGGACGGCATCGACCAGACCGACATCGCCGAATCCTCTACGCCCTGGCCCATGCCGGACGACACCATCTGCGCGACCACATCTTGCGGATCCTCGCCCAGGATGAAGCGGGCGACATCGGCATTGTGGACCGTGATGTCCGGGATCACGCCGCCGCCGGCCGCGGGATCGGTGATCCGCCAGCCCTGAAGATGCGGCGGCAAATGGACGGCGTGGAAGATGCGCATCGAAAGCACCTTGCCGATATGGCCGTCGTCGACCAGCTTGCGAATAGCGCGATGGCTGCCCGAACAGCGCAGGTGGTGGTTTGTGGCGAAGACCACGCCCGCCGCCTCGGCGGCGCGCACCATTTTCGCGGCATCTTCCGGCGTCATTGCCAGCGGCTTTTCGCACAGCACGTGTTTGCCGGCGGCGATGGCCGCGATCGCCTGGTCGAAATGCTTCTCGTTGGTGGTGGAGATATAGACGGCGTCGACGGACGGATCGGCCAGCGCCTCGTCGAGGCTCGTGCCGGAGGCAGGAATATCATGCTCGCTCGCATAAGCGGCCGCGCGCTCTGCGGAGCCGCTGATCACGCGCGCGACCTCACCCCCGGGCTGCGCCCGAACGGCCGGGATCATGTATTGCGCAGCAATCGTGCTCGCTCCCACCAGCGCCCAGCGCATTCCGTTCTCCTCCCGATTGGAACGTTCTAATTCTTGATTTGGACTCTTATTGGAACGTTCCAGAACGAGTCAACAGATTTCTGGAGCCTGGCCGGGAAATTCCACTCGCGCCTAAAAACAGACGGCCGGCGCCTCGCAACAGGCGCCGGCCGGGCATGAACGAAAGGGACGTCGGGTCGGGACTATTTCTTCGGCGTCAGGTCGACCCCGTTCCAGCGGCCGACGAAGACCGGAAGATGCGGGATATAGTCCTCCGCACCATCGCCACCCGTGGACACCGCCATGGCGAAACTGTTCTTCACCGCATTGCCGATCGGATTGGCGATGCCGGCGGCATCCGCCATGGATTCGAGATAAGTCATATCCTTGCGCCCGTTGGTCAGCGTGAACTTGTGGGCGTCGCGGTTGCCTTCCAGCGTGTAACTCATGAAGGTCTGGTAGAAGCCGCAATCCATCCGGCTGCCCCGGATGACGCTGTCGAAGCGCTGGGGCGAGATGCCCACTTTCTGGGCCAGCGACAGCGCCTCGGCATAGAGGGCGCCGTAGCCGAGCGAGAGGAAATTGTTCAGAAGCTTCATCTTGTGGCCGTCGCCGACGCCGCCGATATGCACGATCTTGCCGGCCCAGGTGTCGAGAACCGGGCGAACTCTTTCGAAGACCGCATCGCTGGCGCCGACCATGGTGTCGAGTGTGCCCTCCCAGGCTTCCTTCGGCGTCCGGCCGAGCGGCGCATCGACATAATCGACGCCCATCTCCTCGAGTTCGGCGGCCAGCGCCAGGGTGGAATTGGGATCTGCGGTGGAGCAGTCGACGACCACCGAACCCTTCTTCAGCCCGGCCTTGAGACCGTCCTCGCCACGCACGATCGCCTCGACCTGGGCCGATCCGGTCACGCAGAGAAAGATGATCGAGGCATTCTCGGCGATTTCCTTCGCCGACTTCACCTCGGCAGCACCCCGGCCGACGATATCCTCGATCGGCTTGCGGTTGCGGTGGCCCATGACCGTGAGCGGATAGCCGCTCTCGATGATGTTCTTGGCCATCCCGTGCCCCATCAGTCCGAGCCCGATGAAGCCGATCTTTTCCTTCGCTTCAGCCATGACCGTCTTCTCCCTCATCCGTGTCGTTTCGTGTTTCCGGTCCTTGATACAGCCCCCGGTGGCAAAGCCGAAACTGTTTTTACCGAAAGCACGCCCGTCCGGTTTCGATGCAACCATCCACCCCGGCTCGCCGTTGTCCCGGACCCGAAGACGATGGCCCAACCCCCGACGGAGACCCCGATGTCCGACATGACGCTCAAAGACCTGGCCGAGAAGATGCGCAAGCTCGATCACGGCATGCTGACCACGCGCACCGAAGGCGGCGCGCTCGCCAGCCGGCCGATGAGCAACAACGGCGAAGTCGACTATGACGGCGACAGCTATTTCTTCACCGATGCCGGCACCACCATGGTCTCCGACATCCAGGCCGATCCGAATGTGGGCCTGACGTTTACCGGGTCCGCCGGCTTCTTCGGCACCCATTCGCTCTATATCGCGATGGAAGGCCAGGCCGAAATCGTCACCGACAAGGCCCGGTTCAAGGCGCACTGGCACAAGGCGCTCGACGCCTGGTTCGAGGACGGCATCGACACGCCGGGCCTGGTGATGATCAAGGTGCATGCCGAGCGCATCCACTACTGGAACGGCATGGATGACGGGGAAGTGGTGCTGTAAGCGCTCCGACCGGGACCCCGCGGCGCCCATCTCCTCGGCCTGAGGGCCGGAGATCGGGCGCGGCATTTCTCCCCTCTTCCCGCATTGCGAAAATGCTTTCTGGTCCTCATATAGAGGCTATGAACAAGCGTCCCGAGCCCCGGTCCTTTCAGGTCCTTTCCACACTGCAAGTCACCCCGAACATGCGCCGCGTCACCATTGGTGGACCGGCGATGTCGACCTTCCCGCCCGGTCAGGCCGGCGGGTATGTCAAGCTGATGATCCCGGGCGAGACGGAGAGGACTTCGGTACGCACCTACACCATACGCCGGCAGAGCGCCGACAGGCTCGACATCGATTTCGCGCTCCACGGCAATGCCCGAAGCGGCGGACCGGCGGTGGCCTGGTCGCTGAGCGCGACGTCAGGCGACGAAATCAGGGCCGGCGGACCGGGCCCCGCCAAGCCGCTGCCTGGCGGGGCCGATTGGTATCTCGCAATCGGCGACATGACGGCTCTTCCCGCCATTTCCGTCAATCTCGAAGCGCTGCCGGCCGACGCGGTCGGGCATGCGGTCATCGAGGTGCAGACGGAAGCCGATCAGCAGGATATAGACCACCCAGAGGGTGTCAGCATCCACTGGGTCATCAATCCCGAACCTGGCCAGCATCCTGAGCTGTTGGAGGAGGCCGTCCGTTCGATCGCCTGGCGGTCAGGCCACGTCTATGCATGGTCAGCGACCGAGTTTGAGGTCATGCGGCGCCTGAGGACCTATCTGCGTGAGGAGCGCGGCCTGGGTCCCGATCAGTTGTACATTTCCAGCTACTGGAAGCGTGGGCTGGAAGAGGACAGTCACCGCGTCATCAAACGCGCCGATGCCGAAGGGGCAGCCACATAAATACTGTCGAGACGGGCTAACCCTATTCCCACTC
>CAZEJG010000027.1:0-47555 GCA_964511625.1 uncultured Hoeflea sp. | reverse complement strand
GAGCAACGGCTGCAGCATGAAGCCGAGGAACAGCGTCGCAGCGAACAGGAAGCCGCCGAGCGCGAAGCCGCCGAGAAGGCGCGACAGGCGGCAGAAGCCGAAGCCGCCCGTCAGGCCGCGGCGGAAGAAGCTGCTCGCAAGGCCGCCGAAGACGAAGCCGCACGGCAGGCGGAAGAGGATGCCCGCCGGCTTCTCGAACAGAGTGTGCCCGGCGATAATGGTTCCACCGATGACGGGGCGTCGATCGAACGCGCGCCGCTGCCGGCGCCTGACGCAGCCCCGATCATCAATCCGGTGATTCCCGATCCGGTATTGCCGGGACAAGCGCTCGACTTCGAGTCGCTGCCTGGCGTCAGGGATTTCGATCTGGGGAACTGAGCGCCAGCGCCCAGTCGAGCACGGCGAGGCGCAGGCGGGACGAGAGATTGTCGCTCTCGTCGCGGCCGTCGTCGATCTCGGCGATCAGGGCCGAAAGCGACAGGTCCCGCTCGCGCGCCATGCGCTTGAGGCAGGTCCAGAAAGCATCCTCGATGGAAAAGGAGGTGCGGTGGCCGTGGATGGTCACGGACCGCTTGCGGTTGGCCCTCACCGCGTCATCCATTCAATTGTCGGAAGAGGTGTCGTCGATCTCGCGCCGGCCGCTTTCGTGAAGGCGTGTCGCGCGTTCGTTCTCGGCGTCGGTGAGCTGTCGCTCCGCCTTGGTGCGGCCGAAGGAGATGCGGTTCTGCTCGGCCTTCGTCTCCCGCTCCCGTCGCTCCTTGCGCTTGCGGGCCATGCGGAGATTGACGACGTCGCCGGCCATGGCGGCATTCAGTTCTTCTTGCGGAAGGAATCGAGCGAGACGACCTCTGCGCCGGACTTCGCGCCGTCTTCGGACGGTGCGGGCTTGTCCGTCTCGCCATCGACCAGTTCCTCGACGATCTCGGCGAGTTCGGCTTCGGAGGTGGTTTCATCGTCGCTGTCGTTGGCCGCTTCCTCGAGAACGGTGTCGAATTCGAGCTCGAAGTTCACCGACGGATCATAGAAACCGCGGATGGCTGCGAAGGGAACGACCAGCTTTTCCGGCTTGTCGGAGAAGGACAGGCCGATCTCGAAGAGGGATTCGGTGACCTTGAGATCCCAGAACTGGTGCTGGACGACGATGGTCATCTGCTCGGGATAGCGTTCCTTGAGCGCGGTCGAAATGCGCACGCCCGGAGCCTCGGTCATGAAGGTGATGAAGAAGTGATGGTCGCCGGGCAGGTAGCCGGTCGCGGCCACCTCGCTGAGAACCTTGCGGATGACCCCGCGCAACGCATCCTGTGCGAGAATGTCGTAGCGGATATGGTCTTGCGGCATGCGTTCTACTTTCTCCAGTTTCGGACCGGTTCGCCGTGCGGCCAGCCAGATCCGAGTCATCTTCACCGACATATATATACGATTGCCGCACAGCGAAAAGATGCCGCGCGCACCGAGTTGGTAAGTGCACAGGTAAAAACCAGCCGATTTGACGCGACATTGGCCCGATATGGAGCAGCCTGAACCTGATGGCTGCAGGACGGGCATGCGGGCGGCGGAGGAAGGGAAAGTGGAGGCTTCTGTTGCCAGGTGCCTCCGAACCCCGCCCAAGAGTGCGACCCCTTAGGACTTGATTTGAAGTGTCACACCGCCATTAGGCAGCGAGACGAGCTTCCGCATAGTTGTCGTTTGCAACTACAAAATAGCCCGATAACGGTGGTACTATGCCGAGCAAAAAGTCGTTCTTTACACCCTCGTCGATCCTGTTTCGCCCCCATCAACATCCGGCCGCGCCCTGAGGCTTTGGCTCCGGTTTCGCCGGATCTTGGTGGAGGCGCCGGGTACCGCCCCCGGGTCCGAATGGCTTATTACAACGCCGTTTATTGCCATAGCCGCCCTAAGACGGCAGATCCAATATAGGGATCGCGGACGGTGTTGAAAAGGACCCCGGCGGTCATGAATCGGGCAATCGATCCGTGGACGAGCTATTGACTTGCGCGCGACCGGCGGCAAACATTTCCCGCATTGCATGTTCCGCCTGAGTTGTTCAGGGGGGAGGAACCATAACCAAGGGGATATTCATGGCAGACTATGCAGCAGACGTGAAGAAATACGATGCCGGCGCTTCGGACGAAACGATCGGCAAGATCGTGAAATATCTGGGGATCGCCCTGCGCAACCGGGATTCCTCGCTGGTTTCGTGCTCCGACCCGACCGAGACGGCGCGCGTCGTGGAAAAATGGTGCGTCGGCAAGCTGGGCGCCTCGGCCGGCGATGGCGAAAAGGCCGTGGAAAGCGTCTGCGCGATGATGAAGGGCGACAACTCGAAGTCGCGCGTCACCTTCTATTATCTGTGCGCCAAGGAACTGGGCAAACTCGGCTCCATCTGAGAAGCCGAGCCGCCGCGGAGCCGTGACATTCTGTGAATCGCCCGGTTCGTCCGGGCGATTTTCGTTTCCGGTCGGTATAGTATCGCGCCGACGAGAATCATCCCGGCGCGCAATGACATCAAGGAGAGGCCGATGCGGCAGTATCTGGAATTGCTGGAGCGGGTGCTCGAGACGGGCACCGACCGTGGCGATCGCACCGGCACCGGCACGCGCTCGGTCTTCGGCCACCAGATGCGGTTCGATCTCTCCGATGGGTTCCCGGTCACCACGACCAAGAAGCTGCACCTGAAGTCGATCATCCACGAGCTTCTGTGGTTTCTCAAGGGCGAGACCAACATCGCCTATCTGAAGGCCAACGGCGTGAAGATCTGGGACGACTGGGCCGACGAGAACGGCGATCTCGGTCCGGTCTACGGCGCGCAGTGGCGGTCCTGGCCGGCCCCGGACGGGCGGCATATCGACCAGATCGCCAACATCGTCGAGCAGATCCGCAAGAACCCGTCCTCGCGCCGCCACATCGTCTCGGCCTGGAACCCGGCGGAAGTCGACGAGATGGCGCTGCCGCCGTGCCACTGCCTGTTCCAGTTCTACGTCTCGGACGGCAAGCTGTCGTGCCAGCTCTATCAGCGCTCGGCCGACATCTTCCTGGGCGTGCCCTTCAACATCGCCTCCTATGCGCTCCTGACGATGATGGTGGCGCAGGTGACGGGACTGAAGCCGGGCGAATTCATCCACACCTTCGGCGACGCGCATCTCTACATGAACCATTTCGAGCAGGCGCGGATCCAGCTGTCCCGTCAGCCGCTTCCGCTGCCCACCATGCATCTCAACCCGGACGTCACCGATCTCTTCGCCTTCACTTTCGACGACTTCCGGCTGGAGGGCTACGAGTCCCATCCGCATATTTCGGCGCCGATCGCGGTTTGAAGCGTGCTGGGCGTGACGGATTTGTTTCCGCCGACCCTCAGGAGGTGATCACATGCCGTTGAAGCCAGTTTCCGCGCTTGCGCTTGCCGTCGCAATGGCCTCGGGCGTTGCCCAGGCCAATGATTCCATCGCCGAGCTCGGTGCCGGCGGCGTGCAGCTTGCGCGCACGGACGCGGTCGAGATGGTGCGGGAGGAGCTCTTTCTTTCCGGAGAGCTGGTTGCCGTCGACTACGTCTTCGTCAACCGCACCGGCGCGGACGTCGAAACCGTCGTGGCCTTTCCGATGCCGGTGGTCTCGATGGGCTACGACACCATGCCGCCCGTCGCCTCGCCGGAGAACGACAACTTCATGGATTTCTCGGTCGTCCAGGACGGCGTGCCGATCACGCCCGAACTCGATCAGAGGGCGATTGCGGTCGGCATCGACGTGACGAAAGATCTCGAGGCGCGCAACGTGCCTCTGATGCCGCTGTCCGACGCCGCCTGGAAGGCGCTCGAAACACTCGACGAAGCGGTGATCTCGGACTGGGTCGATCGCGGCATCGTCTCGGTGCAGGAATGGGACGAGGGCGCAGGCATGCAGGCGCACCGCCTGCCGCGCTGGGAACTGGCGTCGACTTTCTGGTGGCGTTCGACCTTCCCCGCCGGCGGCGAGGTCGCGGTCTCCCACCGCTGTACGCCGGCCGTTGGCGCTTCGGCCGGGGTCTTCTTCATCAATCCCGACGGAAGCCGGAACGAAGTCTATCCCGACTATGCCGCCAGGTACTGCATCGACGACAGCTTCGAGCGCGCCGTCGCCAAGGCGGTGAAGAGCGGCGTCTATTTCACCGAAAAGCGCATCGACTACGTGCTGACATCGGGCGGCAACTGGGCCAATGGATTGATCGGCGATTTCCGGTTGACGATCGACAAGGGCGATACCGGCAATCTCGTTTCCTTCTGCGGCTCGGGAGTGAAGAAGATCGCGCCGACGCAATTCCAGATGTCGGCGACCGATTTCTATCCGGAAAAGGACATCCACGTCCTCATCCTGGAAAAGGCCCCGCAATGACAGGACCCGAGCTCAAGACCCCGTCGCTGCAGACGCCGGAGGTGGTTATCGTCGCGGCCGTGGCCGAGAACGGGGTGATCGGCCGCGACGGTGACATGCCATGGAAACTGTCGAGCGATCTCAAGCGCTTCAAGGCGATCACCATGGGCAAGCCGGTGGTGATGGGGCGCAAGACGTTCGAGTCCATCGGCAAGCCGCTGCCGGGTCGGCCGAATATCGTGATCTCGCGGTCGCAGGCGCTTATCGACGGCGCGATCGTGACCACGGGGCTCGGCGCCGCGCTCGAGAAGGCGGCATCGCTGGTTGCCGAAGACGATCCCGTCATCTGCGTGATCGGCGGTGGCGAAATCTACCGCCAGGCGATCGACCGCGCCGACCGGCTGGAGATCACCCATGTGGCAGGAGCAATCGACGGCGACACGGTCTTTCCTGAGATCGATCCCGCGGTGTGGCAGCTCGTTTCGGAAGAAGCGGTCAGTCCGGGCGAACGCGACAGCCACGCCATGCGCTTCGCGGTCTATCGTCGCATCGCCTGAGATAAACGCCTCAACGGCTATGAATCGACCGATTGCGGACCCGTTTACGTTGAAAGCGGCCTCTTCGATACCTATAACGTTCCAAACGGATTGGGGGGAGGCTTTCGCCTGCCCTGAACGCAAACAAAGAGGTTTTGATGCCCTGGAGCAATCAGAATGGCGGCGGCGGCCCTTGGGGTGGCGGCGGCGGAGGTAACAATCAGGGTCCGTGGGGCAAGGGCCCTCAAGGACCCCGGGGCGGCGGCGGCAATACCCCGCCCGACCTGGAAGACCTCATCCGCCGTGGTCAGGACAGCCTGCGTCGCGTCATGCCGGGCGGTGGCCCAGGCGGCGGTTCCGGCAAGCTGATCGCAATCGTCATCGTCTTCGGCCTGATCGCGCTGTGGCTCACGCAGTCGATCTACACCGTCCAGCCGGACGAGCGTGGCGTCGAGCTGCGCTTCGGCAAGCCGAAGGACGAAGTCTCGATGCCGGGCCTGCACATGATCTTCTGGCCGTTCGAGACCGTCGACACCGTCTCCATCGTCGAGCGCCAGCTCGATTCGGGCGGCAACTCGCGCACGGGCAGCACCAGCGGCCTGATGTTGTCGGGCGACCAGAACATCGTCGATGTCGAGTTCAAGGTCCTCTACACCGTCAACGAGCCGAAGGACTTCCTGTTCAACGTCGCGCGTCCCGAGGACACGCTGCGCATGGTCTCCGAAAGCGCCATGCGTGAAGTCGTCGGCCGCCGTCCGGCGCAGGACATTTTCCGTGACAACCGTGAAGCGATCGCCGGCGAAGTGCAGGGCATCATCCAGAACGTGATGGATTCGTTCCCCGCCGGCATTCTTGTGACCGCCGTCTCTATCGAGGACGCCGCGCCGCCGCGTGAAGTGGCCGATGCCTTCGACGAGGTGCAGCGCGCCGAGCAGGACGAGGATCGTTTCGTCGAGGAAGCCAACCAGTATTCGAACCAGAAGCTCGGCCAGGCCCGAGGCCAGGCGGCGCAGATCCGCGAAGAGGCGTCGGCCTACAAGGATCGGGTCGTCAACGAGGCGACCGGTGAGGCGCAGCGCTTCATTTCGATCTACGAGCAATATGCAAAGGCTCCCGAAGTGACCCGCAAGCGTCTCTATCTCGAAACCATGGAAAACGTGCTGCGTGGTTCCGACAAGGTGATCATGGAGCAGAACGGAGGAGGGACCGGCGTGGTGCCTTATCTGCCGCTGCCCGAAGTCCGCAAGAACGCCGGAGGTAACCAGTAATGGGTAACCGTTTCGCAATCGGCGCTATCATTGCAGCCATCATCCTTTTCGTCGTCTACCAGTCGGCCTACGTGGTCAACGCGCGCGAGCAGGCTCTCACCATCCGCTTCGGTGAGATCCAGGACGTGCGCAAGGAACCGGGCCTCTATTTCAAGGTACCGTTCATCGACAACGTGCAGTTTATCGAGGAGCGCGCGCTGCGCTTCGATCTGGAAGACATCCGCGTCCAGGTTTCGGGCGGCAAGTTCTACGAGGTCGACGCCTTCGTTCTGTACAACATTACCGATCCGGTGAAATTCCGTCAGACCGTTTCGGCAGACCTCGTGGCCGCCGAATCCCGGCTTCGCACCCGTCTCAACTCGGCGCTCCGTACCGTCTACGGTCTGCGCGGCTTCGAGGCGGCTCTGTCGGACGAGCGGACCTCGATGATGAAGGAAGTGCGCGACCAGTTGCGTCCGGAGGCCGAAAACCTCGGCATCTCGATCGACGACGTGCGCATCCGCCGGACCGACCTGACGCAGGAAGTCTCGCAGCAGACCTTCGAGCGGATGAAGGCCGAGCGTCTCGCCGAGGCCGAACTGATCCGCGCCCGCGGTAACGAGGCCGGCCAGCGCATTCGCGCCATCGCCGACCGCCAGGTTGTCGAGATCGAATCCGAAGCCCGCCGCGATTCCGAAATCATTCGCGGTGAGGGCGATGCCGAGCGCAACCGGATCTTCGCCGAGGCCTTCGGCAAGGACGAGGGCTTCTTCGAGTTCTACCGCTCGATGGCGGCCTACGGCAAAGCGCTCGCCAACACCGGCACCACCATGGTTCTGTCGCCGGACTCGGAGTTCTTCCAGTTCTTCAGCGATGCCGGACGGACGGCCGGCGTCGACGGCGGGTCAGCCGCCGCCGAGCCGCAGGCGGCAAGCCCGTCCACCGGCCAGGCCCCGGCCACGCCGACCGTGACGGAACCCGCCAACTAAGGCGGCGGGTCCCGTGACCACCATCCTTCTCGCCCTCGGCCTCGTTTGCGTGGTCGAGGGCCTGATGTGGGCCCTTGCGCCCCGCCTGCTCCGCCGGATGGCGGAGGAACTGCCGAAGCTCGACGACCAGATGCTCAGGACGATCGGCGTCGTGGTTCTCGCCGTCGGCACCGGTCTGGTATTTCTCTCCAGGCATCTCGGCTGAAGGCCGATAGTCGGGCCTCGTCCCATTCTCGCAAAAAGATGATTGGACCGGTCCCGATTTCGCCTTATCTCTGGGCTTGGATCCGACCACGCGAACCATGCGCGAATGACAAACGGGAGATGAGGGTGAAGCCGCGAGCCATAATCGAACACGCCGCAGCCGGCGCGAAACAAGCCGTTTTCGGCCTTGCGCTGATCAGCCTCGTGGCCGCTCCGCTGCCGGCTTCGGCGCAGATGATCGAGCCCGGACCGGCCTCGGTCGCCGATATCGCCGAGGGCCTGCTCGACGCGGTGGTCAACATCGCCACCCGGCAGAATGTCGACAGTGACACGAAGGGGCCGCGCATGCAGGCACCCGAGGGCTCGCCGTTCCAGGATTTCTTCAACGACTTCTTCGACGAAGACGGGCAGGGCCCACGCTCTCGTCGCGTGTCCTCGCTCGGTTCGGGCTTCGTGATCGATCCCGAAGGCATCATCGTGACCAACAATCACGTCATCGAGGGCGCCGACGACATCGAGGTGAACTTCGCCGACGGCTTGAAGCTGAAGGCGGAACTGGTCGGCGCGGACAGCAAGACCGACCTCGCGGTGCTCAAGGTCAATCCGCCGAAGCCGCTCAAGGCGGTGCCGTTCGGCGATTCCGAGGCCATGCGCATCGGTGACTGGGTGATGGCGATCGGCAACCCGTTCGGTCTCGGCGGCTCGGTGAGCATCGGTATCATCTCGGCGCGCGGCCGCGACATCCAGTCCGGCCCCTACGACAATTTTATCCAGACAGATGCCGCCATCAACCGCGGCAATTCCGGCGGACCGCTGTTCAACATGAAGGGCGAGGTGATCGGCATCAACACGGCTATCATCTCCCCGTCCGGCGGTTCGATCGGTATCGGCTTCTCCGTGCCGACCGAGATGGCCGTCAGCGTCATCGACCAGTTGCGTGAATTCGGCGAGACCCGCCGTGGCTGGCTCGGCGTGCGCATCCAGCCGGTCACCGACGAGATCGCCGAGAGCCTCGGCATGAAGACGACGATCGGCGCGCTGGTCGCTGGCGTGGTCAAGGACGGCCCCGTCGACGACGGCTCGATCAAGGCCGGCGACGTGATCACCGAATTCGACGGCCACGTGGTGGCCGAAATGCGCGACCTGCCGCGTATCGTCGCCGAAAGCCCGGTGGGCAAGGCGGTCGACGTCAAGGTGATCCGCGATGGCAAGGAGATCACCGTCAAGGTGACGCTCGGCCGTCTCGAGGACGGCGAACAACTGGCGCAGGCCGAGGACGGGGCGGCGACCGACCAGGCCGACGAGGCGCCCACACGGACCGCGCTCGGCATGACGTTTGCGGACCTCACAGACGACGCACGCGCCCAGTATTCGATTTCGGACGATGTCGAGGGCGTGCTGATCTCTGAGGTCGAGGAAGGCTCGACGGCCGCCGACAAGGGTATCACCGCCGGCAATGTGGTGGTCGAGATCGCCCAGAGTTCGGTCGACACGCCGGAAGACGTGATCGACAGGCTCGGCGAGCTCAAGGACGACGGCCGGCGCAATGCGCTTTTGATGGTGGCGAGCCCCGACGGCCAGTTGCGTTTCGTGACGATCCGGATGGACTAGGTTTCAGGCTGGATCGCGGCCGGCGCGCCATGCGTCGGCCGTCATCTCGTAGAAGACGTGCCGCTTCAGTTGCGGATGTGTCTCGGGGACTTTCGGGTGTTCGAAATCCAGTTCCGGCACCGGGCACATGCCGATGCGGCGCATGACGGCGGTCGAGCGGTGGTTGCCTTCGACCGCGAAGCTGACAATGCGCTCGCGCCCGAGGTCCTTGAAGCCAAAATCGAGCCAGCGCAGGGCGGCTTCGGTCACGATCCCCTTGCCCCAGAATTGCGGCGCGAGGCGCCAACCGATCTCGACTTCCCCCGGTTCCAGTCCGGGAATCCCGTCGCACAGATGCAACCCGGCAAATCCCGCCGTCTCGCCGGTTCCGGCGATCTCGATCGCCGCGAAACCGAAGCCGTTGGTCTCGATCCCGGCGGCCAGAACATCCATCAGCTCATCTGATTCCTGCCGCGACCGCCGCTTCGGGAAGAACTCCATGACCCGATCGTCGGAGTTGATGAAGTGAAACAGCTCCCGGTCGCCCTCGCGCCAGTTGCGCAGGATCAGCCGGTCTGTCCGCATCTGTGTCATGGCGTGACGAAGTCGGTCTTGCGGTAGCCCTGCAGGTAGAGAAGGGCGGTCAGGTCGCCGTGGTCGATGCGGAAGCGGGCCTGGGCGGCAACCGACGGCTTGGCGTGAACGGCGACACCGGAGCCCGCCAGTTCCAGCATGCCGAGATCGTTGGCGCCGTCGCCGACGGCGATCGCCTCGTCGGTCGAGATTCCGAGCCGTTCGGTGATTTCAATCAGCGCATCGACCTTGGCCTGCTTGCCGAGGATCGGCTCGCTGACCGTGCCGGAAAGCACATCGCCATCGGTTTCGAGGATGTTGGAGCGATGTTCGTCGAAACCGATCAGTTCGGAAACGGGGCCGGTAAACAGCGTGAACCCGCCAGAAACCAGCGCCGTGTACGCGCCATTGGCGCGCATGGTGGCAACGAGTTCGGGGCCGCCGGAAGCGAGCGTGATGCGCTTCTCGATGACCTCGTCGATGACCGAAAGCGGCAGCCCCTTGAGGAGAGCGACGCGCTCCCGCAGCGCAGGTTCGAACTCGATCTCGCCGTTCATGGCGCGGGCGGTAATCTCGGCGACCTTCGGCTTGAGACCCACTTCGGCGGCCAGTTCGTCGATGCATTCCTGGCCGATCATGGTCGAATCCATGTCGGCGAGCAGCAGTTTCTTGCGGCGGGTCTCGGCGGTCTGCACCGCGACATCCACCGGCGCCGCGCCGATGATATCCTTCAGCATCCCGTGGACCTTAGCCGCGTCGGAGCCGTCGCGCAGCGCGATATCGCAGGCAATGCCGTCGGCGAGCCAGTAGAGACCTGACGCCTTGAGCGCGGCGGCGGCCGTTTCACCAAGGGAAGGTGTGAGGACGGGGTTTGACGGATTGGCGATCAGCGTGGCAACGAGAGCCATGGACGAAGACATCTCCCTTGAGGGCAAAGAGGCCATCCTGATAGCCGGGCCGACCGCGAGCGGCAAGTCCGCGCTGGCGCTGGATCTCGCCCGTCGCTATGGCGGCGAGGTGGTCAATGCCGATTCCATGCAGGTCTATGACGGTTTGCGGGTGCTCACCGCGCGGCCTTCAAAGGAGGAGATGGCGGAAATCCCGCATCACCTTTATGGCCATGTCTCCCCGGACGAAGCCTATTCCACCGGGCGCTGGCTGGCCGATGCCGAGCGGGTGCTCGGCGAGATCCGTTCACGCGGCAGGGTTCCTGTGGTGGTCGGCGGAACCGGGCTCTATTTTCGGGCGCTGACCGGCGGGCTTTCCGACATACCGCCGGTTCCCGACGCGATCCGCAGTCGCTGGCGCGTGCGGCTGGAGGCCGAAGGGGTGGAAGCCATCCACCAGGAGCTTGCCCTCCGCGATCCCGCAATGGCGGAAAAGCTCGACGTCGGGGATCGTCAACGTGTGCTGCGCGCGGTGGAAGTCATTGATGCGCATGGTCGATCGATCGCCGAATTCCAGACCCCGCCGGAGAAGGTGGTGCTGCGCCCGGACCGCGCGATGAAGCTCGTTCTCATGCCGGATCGGCAGACGCTTTATGACCGGATCAACCGCCGGCTGGGGTTGATGGTGGAGGCGGGCGCGCTCGACGAGGTTCGCGCACTTCTGGCGCGCGGCCTCGCTCCGTCCGTCCCGGTCATGAAGGCGATCGGCGTGCCGGAATTCTCCGACCATCTGGCTGGCCTGACGAGCATCGAGAAGGCGTCCGATCTGGCGGCCACGGCGAGCCGGCAATATGCCAAGCGGCAGATGACCTGGATGCGCAACCAGCTTGATGAAAGCTGGGAAAGAAGAAGCTAAAATACTAACGATCCCGGCGACTTTAATTCGGTCATTCGTTAAGTCAAACATAACCAGCCACGCCCTAAACTTACCCGTGAAATAACCTCCGGTCCGAGAACATGGGTTTGCACAAGGCCGAAATCTTCTTCTTTGTTCTGCTTTTCCTGATCGGATTTGCGGGGGTCGCGTCGTTTTTGGCGTGGTCCACGGCGTCCGAGATGGAAGGAGCCGACCAGAGTATCGGGCCGATCCTTCAATATACCTATCTGGCGATGGTGATGACCGGGCTGGGCATCGCCTGCAGCGTGCTCCTGATCTATCCGACGATCAAGGTGGGTGTCGCCGAACGCAGCAGGCTCCAGGACATGACGGCGTCGTTGTCGATCCGGTCCGAGAGTCTCGAACAGGCGGCACTCACCGATGCGCTGACGGGACTGAGCAACCGTCGCTATTTCGACGATGCGCTCGACGAATATCTCGCCGCCTTCTCGCGGATCGACAAGCCGCTCGGCATGGTCATCCTCGACCTCGACCATTTCAAGTCCGTCAACGACACCTACGGCCATACTGTCGGCGACGAGGTGCTGCGCGCGGTGGCCTTCTGCCTCAAGGACTTCACCCGCTACCACGATGTCGTTGCCCGGCTCGGCGGCGAGGAATTTGCGATCCTGTCGCCCAACATCGCCCAATCGCAGTTGTTCGAGCTCGCCGAGCGTATCCGCAAGGCCATCGCGCAGATCGTCGTCCATGCGGGGGGCGCCAGCATCAACGTCACGGTGAGCGCCGGTCTGGCGATCTGGGACGGCAAGGAAACCGGCGAGGGGCTGTACAGCCGCGCGGACAAGCAGCTCTACGCGGCCAAGCGCAACGGCCGCAACCAGGTCTGCGCCGCCTGAGCCGGCGCCGACTTCTTTTCCATCAGATCATCAGTGAAACCGGCGCCCGGCGCCTGATACTATTTGTCGAGCAGTGAACTCAGCGGACGCTTGAGCAGGCTCGCGCGAATGGACGATGCCTCGCGGCGGGTATCGTCTGCGCCCTGGCCGAAGCGCTGTGGCGCGGTACGGTGGGCTTGTTCGGGCCAGCCCTGAGGGGCCGGATCCGCTTCGTCGGATACCGACAGGGTTGCGGTGCGTTCATGGTCGCGCGGCGCTTGCGCATAGGGATCGGGCTGCTGACGGGGCGCGGTCGGAATGGACGATCCGTAGTCCGCGGACGGCCTGTAAGGATCCAGCGGCGCGGGCTCCGCCGACGGCGGGGCGAAATGCGCGTGGTTGAAGGTAGCGACCTCGTCGGGATTGATGTGACGCATGCGCTGCACGATCGCCTTGAGGTCGACTCCGGTCGCATCTCCGCTGACGGTTGGTGTCAGGCCGGAATTGGCGCGTGGCAGGATTTCGGAGCGGACGCGTTCGAAGACCATGCGCATCGGCACCGCAACGGCTTCACCGAAGGCGATCGCCTCGCCATTGCCGATCGAGGACAGGAAGGAGATCGTCGATGACGACGAATCCGGGATGGCCGAGCGGATGATCTCCTGGTCGTGGTCGTTGGCAAGGCGCATGGCGAAGACCGTCGAGCACTGCGACAGGATGGTCGGGTCGAGTTCGCCCGGACGCTGGGTGATGACGCCGAGACTGACCCCGTACTTCCGGCCTTCCTTGGCGATGCGCGAGATGGCCTGACGCGTCGGGAAGAAACCCAGATTGGGATCGGCCGGCACGTAGCGGTGTGCTTCCTCGCAGACCACCAGCAAACGTATGGCGCCCGAACTCCACAGCGCGATCTCGAAGGCCATGCGGCAGAGGATCGAGGCGACGGAATTGACGACTTCGGAAGGAATGCCCGAAAGCTGGAAGGTGGTGACCGGCCTGCCTTCGCCGGGAATGCGGAAGATGTGGCTGATCGTCTGCGCGATGGTGTCGTGGATCGTGTTCGAGGAGAACATGAACTCGTAGCGCGGATCGTTGATCGCGGCCTGGACGCGGACCTTGAGCGCGCGCAGATAGGGCTTTTCCGAGCGGCCCTCGAGCCGGCCAATGCGCTCGTCGATCAGAGCCAGCAGATCGGCAATGCGGTAGGGCACCGGCGTATCGGCGGTCAGCGAGGATTTCTCGTTGGCCTTGCGCAGGAGCGCGGTATCGGCGGAGCCGCGGAACGCGCGCTTGGCTTCCGGAATGAGGTCGCGCAGCACGTCGACCTCTTCGGGGATCGGCGGACGGCCGCGGAAGAGGACCTCGACGAATTCCTCGAGGCGGAACAGCCAGAAGGGCAGGTCGAGCGTTTCGGTGTCGATGACGACCGCATCGTTGGGGAAGGCTGCGGCGAACTCGTTGTGCGGGTCCAGAATGAGCACGCGCAGGCCGGGATCGGACTGCAGCGCCTTGTGCAACAGGAGGGTGACGGCGGTGGTCTTGCCCACGCCGGTGGTGCCGACGACCGCGAAATGTCGCGACAGCAACGAGGGTACGTGGATCTGGGCCGCGAGCGAGCGGTCCTGGGTCAGCACACCGATCGAGGCGGTGTCGGTCGAGCCCGGATCGTAGATGAGTTCGAGATCGGAGGAGCGCATGCGGTGCACGATGGCACCGAGATAGGGATACTGGCTGATGCCGGCGGAGAAGGCCGTGCGACCATCCTCGGTCGGGTGGATTTCGCCGACGAGCTCCACCTCGATCTGCATGTTGTTGTCGTCGCCTTCCTTCCAGCCGGCGACATCGGTATGCATCGAGCAGACGAGGGCGACGACCCGGTTGCGGCCGACGCCGATCGAGATCAGCCGGCCGACCGACCAGAGTTCGGAGAGTTCGGTCGACCCTCTCTCGGCAATGGCGCTGACGGTGGCGCGCGACCCGGAACAGGCGACGACACGGCCGAGGAACCGGTTGCCCGGCTTCATCGGGTCGCGACGTTCTGCTGCGTCGATCTCGCTGGCGTGTGGGGGCTGTTTTTCGAGCGTCACTCTCGGGCCTCTGAACATACAGGGGACGAAACTAGCATGACGCGGTTAACAGGTTCTTTTTCGGCTTGCTCGGCCCATAGGGGCTATTGGCGCAAATCTCCGGATCGAAGGGTGCGGCAACTGCACTTAAAAAGCGCATTGACCGTGTGGCGCCGAGACGCTAGGAAAGCGCATGATGAAATTTCCACTCATTCTCGTACGACCGCGCATGGGCGGGGTGGCGTAGCCACCCGGCGAAAGCTCCCATGCGCGAAAACAGGCTCCGGAAGGGGCCTTTTTTTATGCCTCGAATGGAACTAGACCAGCCTCAGTGCTGGAGGAAAAAGACGGAAACGGAACTATGGGCGGGAAAGACATGGAGATGACGGGCGCGGAAATGGTCATGCGCGCGTTGGTGGACAACGGCGTCGAGCACATTTTCGGCTACCCGGGCGGCGCGGTGCTGCCGATCTACGACGAATTGCACCAGCAGGACGCGATCGAGCACATTCTCGTCCGTCACGAACAGGGCGCGGGCCACATGGCCGAGGGCTATGCCCGTTCGACCGGCAAGTGCGGCGTGATGCTGGTGACTTCCGGTCCCGGCGCCACCAATGCGGTGACCGCGTTGCAGGACGCGCTGATGGATTCGATCCCGCTGGTCTGCCTGACCGGACAGGTTCCCACCACGCTGATCGGATCGGACGCCTTCCAGGAATGCGATACCGTCGGCATCACCCGGCCGTGCACGAAGCACAACTGGCTGGTCAAGGACGTCAACGACCTCTCCTCGATCATCCACCAGGCCTTCCGCATCGCCACCAGCGGCCGTCCCGGACCGGTGGTCGTCGACATCCCGAAGGACGTCCAGTTCGCCACCGGCACTTATACCCCGCCGCCGCCGTCCTCGGCATCGGCGACCGCCCACTATGCGCCGAAGGTGCAGGGCGACATGGAGCAGATCCGTGCCGCGGTGGAACTGATGGCTTCGGCGAAGCGGCCGGTGATCTATTCCGGCGGCGGCGTGATAAATGCCGGCAAGGAAGCCAGCCAGCTGCTGCGTGAACTGGTCGATCTCTCCGGCTTCCCGATCACCTCGACACTGATGGGGCTCGGCGCCTATCCGGCCTCGGGCGACAACTGGCTGGGCATGCTCGGCATGCACGGCACCTACGAAGCCAACATGGTGATGCACGACTGCGACGTCATGGTCTGCATCGGCGCGCGCTTCGACGACCGGATCACCGGTCGCCTCGATGCATTTGCGCCGAACTCCAAGAAGATCCACATCGACATCGACCCCTCGTCGATCAACAAGAACGTCCGCGTCGACATCCCGATCATCGGCGATGTCGGCCACGTGCTTGAGGACATGGTGCGGCTGTGGCGCGCCTCGTCGAAAACCGACAAGGCCAAGCTGAAGGACTGGTGGGCGCAGATCGAGAAGTGGCGGGCGCGCAATTCGCTGGCCTTTACCGAGAATGCCGACGTCATCATGCCGCAATATGCGATCAAGCGGCTCTATGAGCTGACGAAGGACCGCGACACCTACATCACCACGGAAGTGGGCCAGCACCAGATGTGGGCGGCGCAGTTCTACGGCTTCGAGGAACCCAACCGCTGGATGACCTCGGGCGGGCTTGGCACGATGGGCTATGGTTTCCCGGCGGCCATCGGCGTGCAGGTGGCGCACCGCGACAGCCTCGTCATCGACATCGCCGGCGACGCCTCGATCCAGATGTGCATCCAGGAACTCTCCTGCGCCGTCCAGTACGAGTTGCCGGTGAAGATCTTCATTCTCAACAACCAGTACATGGGGATGGTGCGCCAGTGGCAGCAGCTGTTGCACGGCAACCGGCTGTCGCATTCCTACACGGAATCGCTGCCGGACTTCGTCAAGCTTGCCGAGGCCTACGGCGCAACCGGCATCCGCTGCGACAAGCCCGCCGATCTCGACGAGGCGATCCTGCGGATGGTCGACGCCAAGGGACCGGTGATCTTCGACTGCCGCGTGGCATCGCTCGCCAACTGTTTCCCGATGATCCCGTCGGGCAAGGCGCATAACGAGATGCTCTTGCCGGACGAGGCGACCGACGAAGCCGTCGCCAATGCCATCGACGCGAAAGGCCGGGCGCTCGTCTGAGTGCTCCCAAGGAAGGACTGAGGAAATGAACGCCCAGCATCAGCCGACCGGTTCGGCCTATTTCATCGCCCAGAGCACCCAGGTGCCCGAGCTTCACACGCTATCGGTGCTCGTCGACAACGAACCGGGCGTACTCGCCCGCGTCATCGGCCTGTTCTCGGGCCGCGGCTACAATATCGAGAGCCTGACGGTCTCGGAAACCGAGCACGAGAAGCACCTCTCGCGCATCACCATCGTGACCAAGGGCACGCCGCACGTGCTCGAGCAGATCAAGTCGCAGCTCGAGCGCATCGTACCTGTCCGCAGCGTGGTGGACCTCACCGTGCGGGCCCGCGATCTCGGTCAGGACAAGCCGATCGAGCGGGAACTGGCGCTGGTCAAGGTAGCCGGCACCGGCGAGGACCGGGTGGAGGCGCTCAGGCTCGCCGACGCCTTCCGCGCCCAGGTGATCGACGCCAATACCGAGCATTTCATCTTCGAGATCACCGGACGTGTCTCCAAGATCGAGCAGTTCATCGCCATCATGCGGCCGCTCGGCCTCGTGGAAATCTGCCGCACCGGCGTGTCGGCGATGAACCGCGGCCCCCAGGGAATGTGACCGGGATGTAACCCGAAACGACCTATTGGGACGATTGAAGCGCCGCTCGCATCAGACGATGCCGAGCGGCGTTTTCGTCTCCGGCGGGGGGAAGGCGCGGTCGAGTTCGGCGCGGATCTCGTCGGTCAGAACCAGGTCGGCAGCCGCGCGGTTTTCCACGATCCGGGCCGGCGAGGCGGTCTTGGGAACCGCGATGACGTTGTCGCGCGAGAGCAGGAAGGCCAGCGCCAGCTGGGCCGCGGTCGCGCCGAGATCGGCGGCGAGGCGGTTGAGCACCGGATCGCCCAGGAGCCGGCCCTCGCCGAGCGGGCAATAGGCCATGAGCGGCATGGCGCGCTTGCGCATCCAGGGCATCAGATCGAATTCCACGCCGCGATCGTCGAGATTGTAGAGCACCTGGTTGGCCGCGCAGGCGTCCGCGCCAGGCAGGCGCGAAACCGCTTCCATCTCCTCGGTGTCGAAGTTCGACAGCCCCCAGGCGCCGATCTTGCCGTCGGCCTTGAGCGCCTCGAAGGCCGCGATCGTGTCCTCGACCGGGTGATGGCCGGGCCAGTGCAGCAGATAGAGATCGATATGGTCGGTGCCCATGCGCTGAAGGCTCTCTTCGCAGGCTTCCACCGTGCCGCGGCGTGAGGCGTTGGACGGCAGCACCTTGGAGACGAGGAACACCTCGTCGCGCCGCCCCGATATCGCCTCGCCGACGATCCGCTCCGACCCGCCCGAGCCGTACATCTCGGCGGTATCGATCAGCGTCATGCCGAGATCGATGGCCGCGCGCAGGGACCGGATCTCGTCCGTCGCCTTCGCCGCGTTCTCCCCCATCTTCCAGGTGCCGACCCCGAGCGCGGGCACGGAGCGTCCGTCAGGGAAGGTGGCGCGGGGGATGGGCTTGGGCATGAGGAGGCTCCCGGGTTTTGCGTGGAGCGCGGAGGCTAGCAGAGGACGCGGGGCCGGGGGAAGGCTGGGGGGAAGATGATCCGTCGACGGGTCTCAGGCTATAACGTCGCGACATGTCCAGTCAGACGCGGCAGGCATGAAGCTCAAGGACGGTTTTGGCCGGAGAACTCCCGGTCTGATACATTCCCATCACGTAATTCTTCAGTATCTCCGCTTATCGGCACCCAAGAAAATTCAAGAATCCTTGATGCTTTCCCGCCGAAATTTGATTGCTTGCCTTGATAAGGCTGTTGGATGTTGCATAAATGAATCATGTATTGATGCAATGAAAGGTGAGAACTGTTTCCATGCAGGATCCTGATATCGCGGCACATTTGGACGGTTCGCCAATCGTCATCTGGGCTCAGGATGCCGATCTGCGATACCTCTGGATCGTCAATCCGACGATGGGGTTCGACGAAGCGGATATCATCGGCAAGACCGACCACGACCTTCTCGATCCCCCGACCGCCGACCGCGTCGTCAAGGTCAAGAAAAGAGCTATGGAAACACGCAAGGAGGTTCGCGAGGTCGTCAGGACCGCCCGACCGGACCACGAGGAAACCCACGATCTATTCGTGCGGCCGGCCGTCGACGACGACAATGGCGACATCTGCGGCATCAGCTGCGTCTCCATGCGCGTCTCGGATGAAACGCTGACACTGGTCGACGAGGCCAATCACCGGATCAAGAACAGCCTGGCGATCGCGCAGTCCCTGCTGCGGATGCAGCGCAAGGACGTGACCGACGCCAATGCGCGATCGGCGCTGATGGATGCGGAAGGCCAGTTGCAGGCCGTCTCGCGTTTTCACGGCGGTCTCGCCTCCGGCGGCAGCCACGGGCGCATCAACGTGAAGGACTATATCGAGACGGTCTGTGAAGGACTGACGAAGACGTTCTCGGACGGGACGTTCACCGTCGAGACGGATATTGCCGACGAGGAAGTCGAGGGGCAGGCCGCGCTCAAGCTCGCTCTCATCATCAGCGAACTGATCATGAATGCCTTCAAGCACAATCAAGGAACCGACCATCCTTTGACGGTGCGCCTGTCCTATTTCGCCTGCGGTGACAAGCGGCAACTGGTCGTCGAGGATGACGGCGTCGGCCTGCCGGATGAGTTCGATCCGCAAGGCGACACCGGTATCGGCATGCGGATCGTGCGCGTCATGTCCCAGGACATGGGCGGAGACCTCCACCGCGACGAGCGCAGCGACGGCGCGCGCTTCGTGTTCGAATTTCCCAACCAGTAGCGGGCCTAAAGCAATCGTCGTGCAGGGCCGGATGCCGAGCGTGGACGCGCGGCGGACGGGGAGGGGCCTGGGCGTGAGAGGCTCCCGGAAACTGGCATGGAGCATGGAGGCTAGCAGAGGAGGCGGGGCTGACAGAGGAGGCGGGGACTGGGAAGGCTGGGGGGGCTCCTGTGCGCCCGTTAAGCGGACTGTGTCAAACAGGATCAAAATTCCCGAAAGTGGCCGATTTTATCAACCGCAGGAATTGCGTCGCGGCCCCATTCCGGCTCAGCCAAATGCCCGGATCCTCTCGGCAATAAAGTCCACGAAGCGACGCACCTTGATTGCGATGTGTCTGTTCGCCGGATAAACGACATGGATTGGAATGCTGCCAGTGTCCCAGTCGGTCAACAGGGCGATCAGGCGGCCCTGTGCCAGATCTTCGCTGACGATGTAGGACGGCAGGAGCGTTATCCCCGCCCCCAGCAACGCCGCATCGCGCAGACCGAGCGCATCATTGACCTCGAAGGCCGGCGTGATCGGAACCCGCAGATCCTCGCCGTCGCGGCTGAACGGCCAGACGCGACCCCATCGCAGTTCAGCGAAATGCAGGCAGGCGTGGCCGGCGAGGTCGTGGGGCTGCTTCGGTGTGCCACGCCGCGACAGGTATTCTGGAGACGCGCAGATCACGATGCGGGAGGTTGTCAGTTGCCGCGTGATCAACGTGTCTTCAACCGCCAGCCGCCCGCGGATGGCCAGGTCGTATCCCTCGTCGAGCACGTTGACGGCACGATGGGAAAGATCGAGTTCGATCGCCAGGACCGGATTGAGCTGGATGAACTCGCTGACAGCTTGCACAACCACCATGCGACCGAGGTCCGGCGGTGCGGAGATCTTCAGTCGGCCCACAGCCTCCTCGTGAAACGACGTTGCCGCCCGTTCCGCTTCGCGGATCTGGGGAAGCACACCGGTCAGCGCATCGCGATAGGCTGAACCGGCTTCCGTCAGGGTGACCTTGCGGGTGGAGCGGTGGAGCAGCCTGATTCCGAGCCGATCCTCGAGTTGCCGGATCTGAGCTCCGATGGTCGCGCGCGACATGCCAAGTTCGTGTGCAGCATGGGTGAAGTTCAGGCTGTCGGCGACGGCGAGGAACGCCGCAATGCCGTCCAGGGGATCCAGCGTCCGCATTGGTTCAATCATCCGTTCAGTGTTGCCAATTCATCGATCTTATCACGAAGGCTGATGGGGAGTAATCGGCTTTCGTCCTCACTGGATGAGGTAACCCACATTCACTTGGAGAAAGACGATGAAGACCTTCACCCACCCTGCAATATCGACGAGCGGCGACGGCCGAACGGCCATTGCGTTCGGGAAGCACGTTATCCGTATCTGGGCCGAGGACACAGGCGGTTCCTTCGGCATGCTCGAAGCGATCGTTCCGCCCGGCGAAGGCCCGCCGTTCCATGTCCATGAGCGTGAAGATGAGTTCTTCCGAGTCTTATCCGGCCGTTTCGGTTTCTGGTGCAAGGACGAGTATGTCGAGCTCGGCCAGGGCGGTTGCATCGTCCTTCCGCGCGGCGTTGCACACCGGTTCCAGAACGTTGGTTCTGAAGAAGGACACCTAATGGTTATGGTCACGCCCGGCGGCTTCGAAAGCTTCTTCCCTGCCGTCGAGCTTGGCCGACCGCAAACGTCTGCAGAGGTCGATGCGATCGCGGCCGAGTTCGGGCTCCGTTTCCTCGGTGAAGAATCCGCGCGCGCAGCTTGATCCCGAAAGCCACTATCGCCTGTACCACCCCATCACGGTTGGCCTTGGAATTGGTCGACCGTGACGGGCTTTCGCATAATCGGATCATTCGTTGCTGGAATTTGCCGGTTCTGATCCCTCAACCGGGAAGATGGCGAGATCGATGAAGACATCAAAATTTTCTGAGCGGCAGATTGCCGCCGGCGGCCTCTCGTGCGCGTCACCCTACTTCCGCGCCAGCAAATTCTCCGACGCCGCTTCGGGAATCGTCGCGTCGGCGATGTCCTGGGGGAGGTCGTCGATCTCGTTGCCGAGGCCGCCTTCGGCGGCGGTGGATTCGGTCCCCGCTTCGATCTCGGTCGGGCGGATCGTGTCCGGCTCGTGGACCGGCGCCGGCGCCGCTGACGGTGCGGCGGGTTCGGACCGGTCCATCACGACCACCGGAAGGCCCTGCGGGAAGATGACCTCGCGGGCCTCGTCGGGCATCGGGACGCCGTGATCGACCAGCGCGCGCTTGATGAGCCTGAGCGCCGAGGAGCGGACCTTTTGCGGCGACAGCGTGCGGCCGTCGATCCAGAAATGGGCCTTGAGGTTGACGGTCGCCGAGCCGAGCGCGTCGACCAGCACCACGGGCGGCGGGTCGTCGAGGATCGCCTCGTGGCTGCGCAGCACGTCGACGATCAGGTTCTGGGTGTCGCCGATGGAGGTGTCGTAGCCGATGCCGACTTCCGCCGTGATCCGGCGCGCCGGCCCGGCCGTGTAGTTGACGATGGTGCTCTTGAAGACGGTGGCATTGGGGATCTGCACGTGGTTGCCTTCGAGCGTCAGCAGGATGGTCGAGCGCGTGTTCATCGTCTGCACGACGCCTTCATGCTCGGCCACGCCGATGACGTCGCCCTGGCTGAAGGGGCGGCGGATCGAGAGCAGCAGGCTCGCCAGGAAATTCTCAGCGATGTCGCGGAAGGCGAAACCGATGACGATGCCGATGACGCCGGCGCCGCCGAGCAGCGACACGGCGAGCCCGGTCAGCCCGGCCACCTGCAGGACGAGATAGATGCCCAGGAGCAGGATCGGGATCGCGATGGCGCGGGCTATGACGTCGCGCAGGAAATCCTGCTCGACGCGGCCGGCGAGAACGCGCCGGACCAGCGAGGCGATCAGGCTCGACAGCCACCAGGCGAGCGGAAGGATGAGAACGGCGAGCACGATCAGCGGCAGCGAGACGGCGATCTTGCGGGCAAGCGTCTCGATCTCGCCGAAGGCGGGCGCGAAATCCCAACTGACCTCTTCGCGCACCGTGATCCGGTTGACCACGGCGACCGTGCCCTCGGTGCGTGTCGCCAGATCGCGGGCCCAGAGGCGCTGGTCGTCCGAGCCGGCGATGCCGTCGAGGAAGACGATGCCTTCGTCGACGCTGATCCGCAGGTTGCGATACCAGCCCGTGGCGCGCAGGATCCGGCCGATGCGGTTTTCGATTGCCTCGTCGCGCGCCACCGGCTCGACTGTCACGGCCTGGTCCGTCGCCGTGGTCTCTTCTTCGGTCTGCGCGCGGGAGGGCGCGGCGGCGAGCAGCAGGGCGACGGAAACGAGAACGGCAAGAGCCGCAAGCCGCAGGCCGGTGATCGTCGCCATCCGTGTCGAACCGATTGCCGGCAGCACCATCCGTTCTTCCTGCCTTCCAAACCTTGATGAGGACGTCACTAAACGGGAAGACCTCCGCTCGATCAAGCGGTTATCGGCCCGCGCCGCTTGCGGCGTTCGCCGCTGCCCCCGGATTTCCCCGCGGTCCGGCGCGCGCAGGGCTTTGCCTCACGCGATCATCTCCCGCATGGCCTCGGCCACCGCGTCGGGGCTGTAGGGCTTGTCGAAGAAGCGGCTGCCTTCGGGCATGTCGGAGGTTTTGACGTCGCGGTGGCCGGAGGTGACGATGATCTGGATCGGCGGCCAGCGGTCGCGTACGGCGGCAGCGAGCATCAGCCCGTCCATGCTGCCGGGCATGTCGATGTCGGTGAACACCAGGCGGATGTCGGAGTGTTCGTTGAGGACGGCGATCGCCTCCAGCGCGTTGCCGGCCTCGTACACCTTGAAGCCACGGGTCTCGAGTTCCTCGACGATATCCATCCTCAGGAGGATCTCGTCTTCGACCACAAGGACGGTTTGCGAGGCGGGCATGGGCGGGCCAATCGGTTGCGCGTTCGCTTCGGAATGAAGCAGTTCCCTGATCAACCGGGCTGTTCCATAAAGGTTCCGGAAGATCGCTAATCGACATGCGTGTCGGCGCCGCGAACGCCGCGCGGTCGGAGACTTTCGTCGGTGGTGCGCTGGCCCGCGACATCGACGATGCCCGCGCCGATGACGAGGCATGTGCCGAGCAGCTCCACGGCTCCGAAGGTTTCGTCGGTCAGGAGTGCGGCGCTGCCGATGCCGATGACGGCCTCCATTTGCAGGAGAATGCCCAGCCGTCCGGCGTCGATGTGCCTGGAGCCCCACAGGAGGCCCCACATCACGGGGATCAGAAAGCCCGCCCCGGCCAGAACCAGCCAGGGCAAGAGGCGCACGATCTCGCTCCAGCCGGGCGGGCTGCCGGTGGCTTCGAGCGGCAGGAACGCCAGCACCAGCGCCACCAGACTGCCGTAGAGAAAGAAGGAGAAGACGGTCTCGAACGTGCCGACGGTCGGGGTGGCGCGCACCCGCATGGAGCCGCACGACCAGACCATGCCGGCCAGGAGCGCCATCGTGTCTCCCAGGTTCTGCGGGACCGGAACGCCGGTCCTTCCGCCCAGGATCGTGACGAGACCGGCGAGCCCGAGGATGAGCGCCATGGTGCGTGGTCCGGTCAGGCGCCGTTTGAGAAGCGTGATCTCGAGCAGCGTACTCCAGACGGGGGTGACATAGAACAGGATGAGGGCGCGGGCGACGTCGGTTAGCAGCACGCTCTCGGAATAAAGCGCGACCGCACCGCCGACCAGAAGTCCCGTTATCGCCTGTCCGGCGCCGACAGGCAGACCGCGCGCCAGGCGCCAGAAACCCACGGGGAGCAACAGCGCCGCAGGCGTCGCGAAGACCGCCAGCGTCGCCCAGCTGGCGGCGAGACCGTTGTCCTCGAACGCCCGCAGGGGAAGCCAGAACAGGCCCCAGGCTGATGCCGCAAGGAGGGTGACGAGGATCGGCAGGCGTTGAGATGTCACGGATGTCCCTCTGACTTCGCGCAACTGATGAACGAACCGTCGATCGAGTCAATGGCAAGCGCCAACGGCGGGCAGGGCGTATCCGGCCTCGTGCACTCAGATCACCGGGATCGCGGGGCATCGTGCCGATGAGCCACAATGCCCCGTGATTGGCGTTCTTCCCGCTCAGCCCTCGCGGTAATAGTAGCTGTAGCCGTTGAGCGCCGGGGCGCCGCCGAGATGGGCGTAGAGGACCTTCGAGCCTTCCGGGAAGAAGCCCTTCTTCGTCAGGTCGATCATGCCCTGCATGGATTTGCCCTCATAGACCGGGTCGGTCATCATCGCCTCGGTGCGGGCGGCCAGACGGATGGCGTCGTTGGTCTCGTCGGAAGGGACTCCATAGGCGGGGTAGGCGTAGTCAGGGTTGATGACGATCTCGTCGTCGCGCACCGTGCGGCCGAGACCCACGAGTTCGGCGGAATTGTCGACGATCTCGCGCACCTGGGCGCGGGTCTGCTCGACGGTGCCCGACGCATCGATGCCGATGACGCGGTCGGCGCGGTCCTGGGCGGCGAAGCCAACGATCATGCCGGCCTGGGTGGAGCCGGTGACGACGCAGACGACGATATAGTCGAATTTGAAGCCGAGTTCCTTTTCCTGTTCGGCCACTTCCTCGGCGAAGCCGATATAGCCGAGCGCGCCGTATTTATGCACCGAGGCGCCGGCGGGGATCGGGTAGGGCTTGCCGCCGGCATCCTTGACCGACTGGATGGCGTCCTCCCAGCTCTTGCGGATGCCGATGTCGAACCCGTCGTCGACGAGCCGGCTATCCGCACCCATCAGGCGGGTCATCAGGATGTTGCCGACGCGGTCGTAGACGGCATCGTAATGCGGCACCCATTTTTCCTGGATGACTACGCATTTCATGCCGATCTTGGCGGCGGTGGCCGCGACCATGCGGGTGTGGTTCGATTGCACGCCGCCGATCGAGACCAGCGTGTCGGCGCCCGAGGCAATGGCGTCGGGGACGATATATTCGAGCTTGCGGAGCTTGTTGCCGCCCATGGCGAGGCCGGAATTGCAGTCGTCGCGCTTGGCGTAGATCTCGACCTTGCCGCCGAGCGCCGCAGTCAGCCGCGGCAGGTGCTCGATCGGCGTCGGGCCGAAGGTGAGGGGGTAGCGTTCGAATTTATCCAGAAGGGACATGGCCGGTCTCCGTTTTGCGTCATTTGCCGGGAGGCTAGCCGAATTCTCCTGGAAGGTGCTCCCGAAATGCGGCGCTTGAATTCGTGATCTGGAAAGGAATATGGTTATAGAAGTCGAATGAGCTTTATGGAAGAGATGAATATGGAAGAATCTTCCACAGCCGATCTGGACCGGATCGACATCAGGATGCTGCGCGCGCTGCAGGCCGACGGCCGGTTGACCAATGCGGAGCTTGCCACCCGCGTGGGCGTCAGCCCCGCCACCTGTCACCGGCGCACGCAACGGCTGTTCGATCTGGGCTTGGTGACGGGTGTCAGGGCGGCGATCGCGCCGTCGGCGGTGGGGCTGGGCGCGCTGGTCATGGTGGGCGTCGTGCTCGATCGTTCGACGCCCGAGAGTTTCGCCGCCTTCGAGCAGGCGGTGCTGCCGATGAAGGAGGTTCTGGACTGCAATCTCGTGGCCGGGGACTTCGATTACCTCCTGAAGATCCGTGTCCGCGACATGAGCGACTTCAACATGTTCCACGGCCGGAAGCTGATCGCGCTGCCCGGCGTGCGGCAGACGCGCACCTTCTTCGTGATGAAGGAGGTCAAGGAAAACGGTCCGCTCGATTTCTGACGGCGCTTTCCGGTCTGGCCGCTGACAAGACGGTCGTCGCGCGCCATTTTGTGGCAACATATCCCACGCCCAGAGGAGCAGCTCCATGGCAGACAGCACCACCATGATGGCCGTTGTGACGACCGGGACGGGCGGCTATGAGCGGCTCGCCTACCGGCGCGTCGAGAAGCCGGTGGCGGGGCCGGGCGAGGTGCTGCTCCGGGTGCTGGCAGCGGGTGTCAACAACACCGATCTCAACACCCGGCTCGGCTGGTATTCGTCCTCGGTGAAGGCCGGGAGCGCCGAGACGAGCGAGGAGGATGACCGGGAGGACGGAGGCTGGAGCGGGGCGACGCCGTTTCCGCTAATCCAGGGCACCGATTGCTGCGGCGTGATCGTCGCCGTCGGCGCCGGCGTCGATGCCGACCGGATCGGTCAGCGCGCCCTCGTCAGGTCGTGCATGCGCAAGACTGATTTCACGTCCATGGATACTGTGTGGCTCGGCTCGAATTTCGACGGCGCGTTTGCCGAGTTCGTGAAGGTGCCGGCGGGCGAGGTCTTCGCGGTCGATTGCGACTGGACCGACGCGGAACTGGCCAGCATTCCCTGCGCCTACGGTACGGCGGAGAACATGGTGCACCGCGCCGGCGTTTCGGCCGGCCAAAAGGTGCTGGTGCCGGGCGCCTCGGGCGGTGTCGGCTCGGCGGTCATCCAGCTTGTCAAGCGGCGCGGGGCGGAGGTGATTGCAATCACGAGTGCTGCCAAGCGGGAGACGGTTCTGAACATTGGCGCGGATCGGGTGCTTGTTCGGGAGGATGATCCGGTCGAGATTCTTGGAGTGGAAAGCGTCGACGTGGTCATCGACAATGTCGCCGGACCGGCTTTCGGAACCATGCTGCAACTTCTCAAACGCGGCGGGCGCTATGTCTCATCCGGCGCGATCGCCGGGCCGGTGGTCGAGCTCGACATGCGGCAGATGTATCTCAAGGATATCACGCTGATCGGCTCGACGGCCTGGGACGAACCGGTCTTTGCCAACCTGATCTCCTATATCGAGGCCGGGGAGATCCGACCGCTGCTGGCTGCAACCTATCCACTTGAGGACATCGTCACGGCGCAGAAGGCGTTTCACGAGAAGGGGCATATCGGCAAGATCGTGCTGATCCCGCCGGTCTCATCCGATCTGTCATGAGCAATCGTTATGGGTCGATGAGCAATTTTGTCTGGTCAGGAAACCGGTGAGGGGACATAAGCACGGTTTGACCTCCGGGACCGTTTCATGCCCATCGAGACCTTTCTCTCGCTGCTTTTGTTCTGTTTTGTTGCCGCCGCCTCGCCCGGTCCCAACAACACGATGCTGTTCGCCTCCGGCGTGAATTTCGGCTTCGCTCGCACGCTGCCGCACATGGCGGGTATCACGATCGGGTTCACGCTGATGGTGCTCTGCGTGGGGCTGGGGATCGGCGCGGTGCTCGAGCGCTACCCGGTGCTGCTTCTGATCCTGAAGGTCATCGGCGGAGCGTATCTCCTCTGGATCGCCTGGAAGATCGGCACCGCACGCAAGGTGCCGGAGGCGGATGCCGATGTGGAGAGCGCGGCCAGACCGTTCAGCTTCCTGCAGGCGGCCAGCTTCCAGTGGGTCAATCCGAAGGCGTGGGTGATGATCCTCGGCGCCATTGCCGCATTCTCCGAGCCGGACCGCTACACGCTTTCGGTGGTGCTGATCACGACGTGCTTCTTCCTGGTGAGTTTCCTGTCGACGAGCGCCTGGGCCGGCTTCGGCACCGCGCTCAGGGGCTGGCTGTCCGATCCGGTGCGGCTGAAATGGTTCAACATCACCATGGCCGTCATCCTGGTGGCGAGCCTCTGGCCGATGCTGCGCTAGAGCGGGTCGGACGCGACGCTCTGGCGGGGGAGGGGCGAATCCGCTAGAGCCGAAGCCATGCAGTTCTCCCCCCAACAGGATGCCGCGCTGAAGGCGGTCGCCAAATGGCTCAAGGACGGCCGCACGCCGGTGTTCCGGCTGTTCGGCTATGCCGGCACCGGCAAGACCACTCTGGCCCGGCATTTTGCCGAGCATGTGGACGGCGAGGTACTGTTTGCGGCGTTTACCGGCAAGGCAGCGCAAGTGCTTCGTTCGCGGGGCGCGAAGAACGCCAAGACCATCCATTCGCTGATCTACCGGCCGCGCGGCGAGGAAGAGGTTTCCGACGAGGAAACCGGCAAGACCACCGTCTCTCCGATGTTCTCGATCAACCGGCAGAGCCCGCTCGCCAAGGCGGCGATGATCGTCATCGACGAATGCTCGATGGTCGACGAGGCGCTGGGCCGCGACCTGTTGAGCTTCGGCACGCCGGTTCTGGTGCTGGGCGATCCGGCGCAGCTGCCGCCGATCTCGGGCGGCGGATTCTTCACCGAGCACGAGCCGGACATTCTTCTCACCGAGATTCACCGGCAGGCGCGGGACAACCCGATCATCGATCTTGCCATGCAGGTGCGCGAGGGCCGCGAGATCATGCATGGCGACTACGGTGCCGCGCAGGTGATCGGCAAGGCCGACGTGAACCAGGAGCTGGTGCTCGCCGCCGACCAGGTGCTCGTGGGGACCAACCGGACGCGGCGGCGCTACAACCAGCGGCTCCGCGAGCTCAAGGGGTTCACGCAGGATTATCCGCAGGCCGGCGACAAGCTGGTGTGTCTGAGGAACGATCCCTCCAAGGGCCTGCTCAACGGTTCGCTGTGGCAGGTCATGACCTCGTCCAAGGAAACGGTGAAGCCCGGCATCAACCTGCTCGTGCGTCCCGAGGACGACGACATGGACAGGGGTGCGGCCAAGATCAAGCTCTACAAGGCGGCCTTCGAGGAGCCCGATACGGAGATCCCGTGGTCGACCAAGAAGCGCTATGACGATTTCGACTACGGCTATGCGCTGACCGTGCACAAGGCGCAGGGTTCGCAGTGGAACAACGTGGTCGTCTTCGACGAGAGCTGGGCCTTCCGCGATACCCGCGAGCGCTGGCTCTATACCGCGATCACGCGGGCCGCCGAACAGCTGACGGTGGTGCGTTAAGCCCCGCCTTGACCGCTCTCCCGATCACAGGAAGAGCGGCACGAAGGCGATCAGCAGGTAAACCAGGATCAGCATCAGCAGATAGGGGATCACCGCACGGGCAATCCGCTCAAGCGAGATGTTGGCGGTGGTCGAGGCGACGAAGAGGTTGATCGCCACAGGCGGCGTGACCATGCCGATGGCGAGCCCCACCACGATGATGATACCGAAATGGACGGTGTCGATCCCGAGCTGCGCGGCCAGCGGCAAGAGCATGGGCGTGAGGATGATCAGCGCGCTGGCGGTCTCGAGAAACACGCCGGTGACCAGGATCAGCGCCATGATCAGCAAGAGCAGCACATAGACATTGCTCGACAGCGACAGCGCGAAGGCGGCAATCGCATTCGGCACCTGCCAGCTCGCGAGCGCCCAGCTCAGAAGCGAGGAGGAGGCGATGACGAAGAGGATCACGGCGGTGGTGACGCCGGCACGCATGACGATGCGGTAGAAATTTCCGAGCGTCAGGTCGCGATAGATGAAGAAGGAGACGAGGATCGCATAGTTGACGGCGATCACCGCCGCCTCGCTCGGCGTGAAGACACCGGAGAAGATGCCGCCGAGAATGATGAGCGGCGCCATCAGGCCCCAGCTTGCCGAGAGGAACGTGCGGGCGATGGTGCGCAGCGACAGTTCGGTGCCGCGCGGGTAGGCGCGGCGGTGACCCTGGACGAGGGCGATCGCCATCAGGCCGAGCCCCATTGCGATACCGGGAATGAAGCCGCTCAGAAACAGTTTCTCGACCGATTCCTGCGCGATGACGGCATAGATGATGATCGGGACGGACGGAGGGATAACCACTCCGATGGTGCCCGATGCCGCGATGAGGGCGGCAGCGGAGGCCGGGTCATAGCCCTTGCGCTTGAGTTCGGGAACGAGGCTCGCGCCGACGGCGGCGGTGGTGGCGGCACCCGACCCGGAAATGGCGGCAAAGAACATGCCGGCCAGAACGGAGACAACTGACAGGCCGCCCTTGACGAAACCGAAGAGGCTGTCGGCGAAGGCGACGAGGCGCTTGGATATCTCGCCCTGGGCCATGATGTCGCCGGCGAGGATGAACATCGGCACGGCGACGAGGGCGAAACTGTTGATGCCGGAGAACATCTGCTGCGGCACGACCATCAGCGGCACGCCGCCCAGTTGCAGCGCGCCCATCGTCGAGGCGCCGATCACGAAGGCGATCGGCAGGCCCATCAGCATGAAGACGATGAAGAGAACGGCGAGGAGAACGCTCATTCGATGCCCTCCACGACGCTGCCCCGGGCCTCGCGGCCGCTCAGCAGGCGGATGAGGTCGACGAGTGAGAGGAAGGTCATGATGGCCGCGCTCGCCGGCATGACGAGGTAGATCCAGAACATCGAAATGCGCAGCGAGGGCGATTTCTGAAAACTCTGGAGACCGGCATATTTCCAGCCGATCAGCGCGAGTGTCACCAGAAAGGCGACGGCGACGAGAAGACCCGCGCCGGTGATCAGCCGGCGCAGGGTGAGGGGCATCAGGTCACGCAGAAAGGTGACCGCGATATGCCGTCCCTGCTGAAACGCCAGAGCGGCGCCGAGAAAGGTAATCCAGATCAAGAGGAAACGGGCCACTTCCTCGGTCCAGGCGACCGAGGTGAAGAAGACACGTGACACGATCTGCAGGGTGATCACCGCGGTGAGTGCGATCATCCCGGCAAAGACAACAGGGCGCAGGATGGCTGCGACCCCGCGGTCTATCCACTCGAGCGTTTTCAGCATGTTATTTCAGCGCTTCCTGGATGCGCGGGAGGTAGTCGCCGAACTTTTCGCCGTACTTCTCGTAGACCGGTGCGACGGCTGCGGAGAACGCCGCGAGATCGGCATTGTCGACGATTTCCATGCCCTGGTCGCGAAGCGCCTGCAGCTGCTCCGCTTCCGAGCTGGCGCTCAGGTCGCGTTCATAGGCGGCGGCTTCCTTGGCGGCCTGCAGCACGATGTCCTGTGCTTCCTCCGACAGGTTCTGCCAGACCGGCATGCCCATGACGAAGATCGCCGGCGCATAGGTGTGGCGCGTCATCGTCATGAATTTCTGGGTTTCGGATAGCTTGAAGGAATAGATCACGTTGACCGGGTTTTCCTGGCCGTCGATCGTGCCCTGCTGCATGGCGGTCAGCGCCTCGTTCCAGGCCATCGGAATGGCATCGGCGCCGAGCGCGCGGAAGCTGTCGACATAGACCGGATTTTCCATGACGCGGACGCGCAGACCGTCGACGTCATCCGGGGTCTTCACCGGGTGATCGGAGTTGGTCAGGTTGCGGAAGCCGCGCTCGGCATAGGCAAGGCCCTTGAGATTGACGTCGGAGAGCTTGCCGAGGATTTCCTGGCCGATCTCGCCGTCGAGCACCTCATAGGCCTTCTCGCGCGAGGGGAACAGGAACGGCAGTTCGAAAACGGCGATGTCTTCGACGAAGTTCGACACCGGGCCGTTGGTGATGATGCCCATGTCGACGGTGCCGATCTGCATGCCTTCAAGCAGGGTGCGCTCGTCGCCCAGCGTGGCGTTGGGGAAGATCTCGATCTTGATCTTGCCGTCGGAGCGTTCGGCGACGAGATCGCGGAACTTTTCGGCGGCGTCCTGGTAGACGTCCTGCTCGTTGACCACATGCGCCAGGCGCAGGGTGACGTCCTCGACTTCGGCGCTCGCGGGCGAGGCGACGCCCCACGCGGCCATGCCGGCCAGAAGAAGGGCGGATCGGCGATTGAACTTCATGGTTTCCTCCAGGATGCTTTTTCTGACTTCGGGGTGGGAGGCCCCGTTGGTGTCGACATGCGCTGACCCGACGGTGCGGGCCGTTACCCGGGCGGGCTGCATGTTTCCGGCGAGCGGCCGAGCCGGGTGGCTCCGGTCATTCACAGGCGTCCTCCCTGAGAGAATATTATGCAAGGGTCAAGAGATTTTCCTTGCTCAGTTTGCGAGTTTGCGCGGTAATTGTGCATGGTTCAGACCTTGATGCAGCGAATGGGAGGCGAGGCATGCAGGAGATAGACGAACTCGACCGGCGGATTCTGAGGACGATGCAGGCGGACGGAACGTTGTCCGTGACCGACATCGCCGAGCGGATAGGCCTGTCGCAATCACCCTGTTCGCGCCGTGTCGCGCGGCTGACGGAGAAGGGCATCATCCTCGGCAAGACCGTGATGCTCGATCGCAAGAAGCTGGGCTTCAATGCGCTCGTGCTGGTCCGGATCAAGCTGAACTCGCACGGGCGGCAGTCGGTTGAGGAGTTTCAGGAGCGCATCCTGCGCATTCCCGAAGTTCAGGTGGTGCAGCTGATGCTCGGCGAATACGATTTCAACGTGCGCTTCGTGGTGCGCGACATGGATCATTTCCACATGATCCTGCGCGATACGCTCGTCATGTTGCCCGGTGTGCAGGAACTGCACAGCACGGTGCTGCTGGACGAGTTGAAATATACGACCCAGTTGCCGTTGTAGCGCGGGGCGGATACCGGCTTTTAACCGGTCCTGGCGCATGATCGCCATGTCTCAACCGCGGACGTGGATACGATGGATTTCGACGCGCTTCTCAAATCGGTTTTCGGATCGAGCAAGATCGAGGATCTGGCCGTGCCGCTCATCGTCGCCCTTCTGGTGCTGACGGCGCTGATCTTCTGGGGCGGCATGACCATCGGCAAGCGACGCAGCCGGGAGCGGATCGAAGCCTACAATGCCAAGCTGGCCGAACATTCGGCGCAGCTCCGGCGCGGTGGAACGCCCTCGCGCGTCCGCCGCTGACCTGACTTTCCATCGGCGTTGGCTGTTTCGGGCCGGCGCGAATTTCGCTATAGAACGGCTCCCTTCAATGCGGATGCCCGACATGCCAGCCCAACTCTCCGTCAATCTCAACGCCGTCGCGATGCTGAGAAACCGGCGCGACCTGCCGTGGCCGAGCGTCACGGCGCTCGGGCGGATCGCGCTCGAAGCGGGCGCCCACGGGCTGACCGTGCATCCGAGACCTGATCAACGGCATATCCGCTTCTCGGACCTGCCCGAGATCCGCGCGCTGATCGATGATGAGTTCCCCGAGGCGGAGTTCAATATCGAAGGTTATCCGACCGAGGATTTTCTGGCGCTGGTAGAAGCGCATCAGCCGGAGCAGGTGACGCTGGTGCCGGACGATCCGGCCCAGGCCACTTCCGATCACGGCTGGGATTTCGCAGCCAATGCGGACCTTCTGAAAACCGTGATCGCGCGGCTGAAGAAGGGCGGGGCGCGGGTGTCGCTGTTCTGCGATCCGGACGCGGACCGCGCGGCCCTCGAAGCGGCGAAGGCGACCGGGGCCGACCGGGTCGAGTACTACACCGGCCCCTATGGCGGGACCTATGACGATCCGGCAGCGGCCAGCCGCGAACTGGCGAAACTGGAAACCTCCGGCAAGATCGCCCATGAGATGGGGCTCGGGGTGAATGCGGGGCATGACCTCACGGTCGCCAACATGCCAGCGCTCGCAAACGCGCTGCCGCATCTGAAGGAAGTCTCCATCGGCCACGGGCTCACCGCCGACGCGCTGGAATACGGCATGGCCGAGACAGTGCGCCGGTTTGTGCGGGCCTGCGGCAACTGACCGGAAGCTGCCGCAATTCCGCCGCAAGGCTTAACAGTGGCATTTAACTCAAATTAAAGTCTTTTCGGCATGGTGTATGGCGAACCAGAGGTTTGTCATGCGTCCCCTAGTGATCATTCTCCCGCTGCTCCTGCTGGCGAGCTGCGCCACGCCGCCGAGCAAGATCAACAATATCTGCGCGGTCTTCGACCAGCGCGACGGTTTCCTCAACAACTGGTACCGGTCGTCGCTGAAGGCGGAGCGCAAGTACGGTGTGCCGCGGCATGTGCTGCTGGCGACGATCCGGGTGGAATCGGGTTTCGACGGCACCGCCCGGCCGCCGCGCAAGAAGATTTTCTTCGGTCTGCTGCCCGGCAAGCACATCTCGACGGCCTACGGCTATTCGCAGGCGCTCGACGGCACTTGGCAGCGCTACAAGATGGAGACCGGCAACTGGGGCGCGAAGCGCTCGAGTTTCGACGACGCGATCGATTTCGTCGGCTGGCATCACAAGCTCAGCCACGACATCAACGGCGTGGCGCTCGATGACACCTACAATCTCTATCTCAACTATTATCTCGGCCATGCCGGCTTCCGGCAGGGACGGCACAACAACGACGCCAAGCTCAGGAACTATGCACGCAAGGCGGAGAAGATGGCGCAGGACTACCAGCGCCAGATGGCGGCCTGCGGGCGTTAGCGCCCGCAGGGCCTGCCAGTCGGTGTCAGCCCTTCAGGGCGGCGGCGTTGGCCTTGATGAAGTCCTCGATGCGCACCGGCTCGCGGCCGGTCAGCTGCGTGAAGTGATCGGTGACCTCGCCGAGATCGCCGTTGCGCGTGGCTTTGTTGGTCGACACGACGAGTTCGATGAGAAAGCCGGGCAGGCCGGCCTGGGTCAGTGCGGCAGTCAGGTCCTCGTCCGTCATCACGTCGATGGCGATCGGCTTGCCGGTGGCTTCCGAGGCGAGCTTGGCCGCTTCCTCGGTCGAGATCGGCCGCGATCCCGTCAGGGTGTAAACGGCGTTGCCGGACTGGTCGCCGGCGAGGCTGGCGGCAATCGCGCGGGCGATGTCCTCACGGGCGATGTAGGAGATCCCGCCGGTGCCTGCGGAGGTGTGCCAGGTGCCCGTAGCGAGCGCCTGCGGCAGCGACATGAACAGGTTCTCCATATACCAGCCGTCGCGGAAGAAGGTGGTCGCGGCCCCGGTCTCGCTGATCACGCGTTCGCTGTCACGATGCTCCCATGCGAAGCTGACGGCGCTCGTCTCGGGCTTCGGGATCGACGTATAGGCGATGCGTTTCACCCCGGCCTTGCCGGCGGCGCGTGCCGCAGCGGAATGGTGGGCAACGCGCTTGCCCGGTACGTCGAGCGCGTCGGTGGAGATGATCAGGAGCCGGTCGATGCCGGAAAAGGCTTCAGCCAGCCCGTCTTCGTCCTCGAAATCCACCTTGCGCAGCTCGATGCCCTTGTCGGCGAGCGCCTCGAGCTTGGAGGGATTGCGGCTGCCGGCGACGATATCCGAAGCGGCGACCTTTTCGGTTTCGAGGAGATGATGGATGACCAGTCCGCCGAGATGGCCGGATGCGCCGGTGACGAGAATTTTGCTCATAATGCCTGTCCTTTTGGAATTTGCTTAAGTCTCAAAAAGAGACCATATTTAAAATAGAGATTGAAATCGTGCCGTAAAGAAGGCATTTTTTCGTCACAAGGGCACAGAAAGGGTACCGACATGGACGCGTTATCGTCACCAACCAGTGCGCGCATCAGGGCCATGCAGGCTGCGGGCATGGATCTCGACAATTGCCCTGTGCGGACGGTCGTCAGCCGGATCGGCAGCAAATGGACACCGCTCCTGTTGCAGCTTCTGGCCGAACGCCCGCACCGGTTCAGCGAGTTGCGGCGGCTGGTGCCGGACATTTCGCAGCGCATGATCACCCAGACGCTTCGCGATCTCGAGCGCGACGGCTATGTACACCGCGAGGTGCTGCCGACCAAGCCGCCAAGCGTCACCTACAGCCTGACGGAGATGGGGCAGTCGCTCTTTGACAGCTACCGGCATCTGCTCGACTGGGCCGAGGCCAATCATGGTTTCGTCCGTGCCGCCCGCGCGGCTTTCGACGAGCGGGAAGGCGCCTAGACCGCCGGCTTAGCGCAATTGCGCACGGGAACCGGGGGGCTGCCGGCCTGTTTTCCCCCACAGGGCTATTCCCTTTTTCGACATGTTCGTATTGTTGGTTTGCCGGCGAACGGGAATCGGTCGGCCGACGGAAGTCGTGCGGTGCGGCGAAACAGTCAGGATGTCATGCGTAAAGTCGGAACCCTCATCTTCAGCCCCATCACCCTTCTCATGCTTGCCGTCTTGTCCGCCTGCGTGGCGGGCGACGGAGGATCGGCGTTGAAAAGTGCATCGAAAGATCCTGATCCAGGCGCTGTGACCCCGCCCGAGATGGTTTTGCAAAAGGATTCTGTCGAAGCTCTCAAGCATGATCGTCGGCAGAGCGGTCTTGCCTATGTCGGCGTCTGGGCCTCCGATGAGGCAGGCTGCCGCAAGATGGATCAGACGCCTTTCGAGGGGTATGCGGTGATCACCCCGACGACGCTGCGCCAACCGGACGAGACCTGCACCTATGAACAGGCGACCGGGCAGGGGGGCACCTACACGCTCGCCGCTTCCTGCGAACGCGACGGTGCAGCCAGCCAGCGCACCATCGCCATCACCATGGTCAACCCGAAATCGCTCCTTCTGCAGAACCGTGCCGACCAGCCCGGCACGACGATGATCCGCTGCCATCTGCAGGAATAGGTCGCTTCGATATCAGTTGCGCCTGAAAGAATAATCGACCGATACTGTCTGCGCTTGACGCCGTACCGTACGGTACGGTACATGCGCTGCCATGATGATCGCCGCAGCCACGATTGACGGAGAGGCCGAGTTCACCGAGCGCCAGCGCGAGGTGCTCGACGTCGTGCTGTCGCTGATGGTGGAGGAGGGCGACGGGTTTTCCGTGGCGCGGATCGCGCGGGCGGCGAGCTGCTCGAAGGAGACGCTCTACAAATGGTTCGGCGATCGCGACGGCATTCTGACGGCCACTGTGCAGTGGCAGGCGAGCCGGGTCAGGGCCGGCGAATATGACCGCCAGCGGCTCGACGCGGCGCAATTGCGCAAGAGCCTCGAGGATTTCGCCGCCAACTGGTTGTCGGTGATCTCGTCGCAGACCTCGATCGCGCTCAACCGGGTGGCCGTCAGCCATGCCGCCACGGCAAAAAGCCGGCTCGGGCAGATCGTGCTCGCGAATGGACGCTTCGCCATAGGCGAGCGGCTGAAGCCAATCCTGGAAGCAGGCCGGGCGGCGGGCATTCTCGATTTCGAGGACAGCGAGGAGGCGTTCCGCGCCTTCTTCGGCCTCGTCGGCCGGGACGTGCAGATCCGGCTTCTTCTGGGCGACGACTTCGCACTCGACCGCGAGACCATTGCGGGGGACGCCAGACGGGCCACCAACCAGTTTTTTGTCCTTTTCGGTACCGGGAAGGGCGGAAAGAGAGATACCGGCGCGGCGGGCGACACCCCGGCGGCCGGAGAACCGAAGATTTCCATTATCTAGTCAAGGGAAGGAAACCAATATGCGTGTCTATTACGATGCCGATGCCGATCTCAATCTGATCAAGTCGAAGAAGGTGGCGATTATCGGCTACGGGTCCCAGGGCCGCGCCCATGCGCTGAACCTGAAGGATTCCGGTGCCAAGGACGTGGCCGTCGCGCTGCGCGCCGGCTCCTCGACGGCCAAGAAGGCCGAAGCCGACGGCTTCAAGGTGATGACGGTGGCCGAAGCTGCCGGCTGGGCCGACCTGATGATGATGGCGACGCCGGATGAACTGCAGGCCGGCATCTACAAGTCGGAAATCGCCGACAACATCCGCGACGGCGCAGCCATCGCGTTTGCCCACGGCCTCAACGTCCATTTCGGCCTCATCGAGCCGAAGAAGACTGTCGACGTCGTCATGATCGCGCCGAAGGGCCCCGGCCACACCGTTCGCGGCGAATACCAGAAGGGAGGCGGCGTGCCCTGCCTGATCGCCGTCCATCAGGACGCATCTGGCAACGCCCATGACCTCGCGCTCTCCTACGCCTGCGGCGTCGGCGGCGGCCGTTCGGGCGTTATCGAGACCAACTTTCGCGAAGAATGCGAAACCGATCTGTTCGGTGAGCAGGTGGTTCTCTGCGGCGGCCTGGTCGAGCTTATCCGCGCCGGTTTCGAAACCCTGGTCGAGGGCGGTTATGCCCCGGAAATGGCCTATTTCGAGTGCCTGCACGAAGTGAAGCTGATCGTCGACCTGATTTATGAAGGCGGTATCGCCAACATGAACTACTCGATCTCCAACACCGCCGAGTGGGGCGAATATGTTTCGGGTCCGCGCATCATCACCGCTGAAACCAAGGCCGAGATGAAGCGCGTGCTCCAGGACATCCAGTCCGGCCGCTTCACCTCCGAGTGGATGCAGGAATGGCACTCTGGCGCCGCCCGCTTCAAGGCGACCCGCCGCCTCAACGACGAGCACCCGATCGAGCAGGTCGGCGAAAAGCTCCGCGGCATGATGCCGTGGATCAAGAGCAATGCTCTCGTGGACAAAGAGCGGAACTGAGTCTCTGCCGTGAATTGTGAATGGTGAATAGTGAATGGGGCCGCGGGGTGATCCGCGGCCCTTTTTCTTTGCGCCGCGGCGGCATTGCGAGCTATCTAGCGGCAGCATCAGAGGGGACCATCATGACGATTAGCGACGACATCGAGACCTTGAAGCGGCAGGAGGAGGCCCTGCGCTTCGACGCGTTCTCCGAGGAGGACGCCTGGAAACTCGGGTCGCTGATGCGGGAACGCGCGGCCGCAAAGGGCCTGCCGCTGGTCATCGACATTCGCGTTGCCGGGCGGCCGTTGTTCTATACCGCGCTGCCCGGGACCACGCCCGACAACCCGGACTGGGTGCGGCGCAAGATCAATGTCGTCATGCGCTACCACATGTCGTCCTACCGCAAGGGCCGCGAACTCGCAGCCGGCAACGCGGTACTCGACGAGGGGCGCGGCGTGCTGCCGATCGACATGGCCCCGCATGGCGGCTGCTTCCCGATCCATGTGGACGGCACCGGCATTGTCGGCACCGTGACGGTCTCCGGCATCCCGCAGCGCGAGGACCACGGCTTCGTGTTCGAATGCCTGTGCGAGTATCTGGGTGTGGACCCGGCTGGGCTTGCGTTGAGTCCGGAGGTTTGAGGCACGCCGGCTCAGCAGCCGTTCAATGCCTTTATCGAACTTATGAAGTTGCGGCCGTCGCGGTTCTCCGTGCGGACAAGAGCCTTGCCGTCGCAGACATTTTTCCCGGCCACGAAACGATATGTCACGAAATACTCGTTTCGCGACTTTTCGCTGATCCTGAGCAGTTGCAGCGGTTCGGAAAGATTGCCGTAGAAGCCGTCCATGGCCTTTGCGGAAAGCGGACCGGTGGTCGTCTTCTCTGGAATGACGAAGCTCGCGGCCAATTCCCCTTCACCCGCCGATAATGCTTCGTAAAAGGCTTTGACTACAGGGCCTGCGGAGCCGGGGTCGGCGCCGTTTAACTCCCTGATCGTCTTCACCCAAGCGACTAGGGGACGGTGGTGATGCCCCGTCATCGCAGGCAGATGATCGCTCAGTTCGACGACTACGAGGCTACCGGCAAGTTGCCGCATGGCAGTCTGCACGGCGTCCTCTGGGACCAGCTGAACCTCATCGAAGTTGAAGTATGGGTCGGTGAACTCATCATCGCCGGTGATGCAGATTGGGGTGGGGAGAACGAGGACATATCCAGGTTCGGGGGTGTCGCCTCGCTGGACATCCTCGAAGTTCGGAGGGCCGGCAAATATGCGGAAGGAGAGTTCTCCTTCAAGAATCTTCGGCTCGCCGGCGCGGATATCATAGCAACTCCCGGATAGAGCCGGGGATACAAATGAAAAGAGCGCAAAGAATCCGATCAATACCGCTTTCATTGGGTGCTCCCCGTTAAACAACTCGATGTTGAACAAGATGAAAGAGCGTCGAGCGTCCAATAGCAAGCGCGCGGGCGAGCATCTGACCGTTTCGTCGCTCTCTTTCGACGCTTGAACAGTTGCCCTGCTTGCTCCTTAGTTGCCGCGCCGCGCCCAGAGGATGATGTCGGCGCCGAGCAGGCAGATGGCGGCGCCGAACAGGTGTCCCAGGGATCGTCGCGCTGGCGTTCAATCATCCAGAGCCAGAGGAGCGAGGCGAGGATGTAGAGCCCGCCATAGGCGGCTAAGGCGCCTCAGGCATGGCCGGCGGGGCTCAGCGTCAGCAGTCTGGCAAAGGCCGCAAGCGCCAGAAGGCCCGACAGAAGGACGAGCGGCGAGGCGCCGTTCCGATACCAGGCCCAAAAGGCGAAATAACCGGTGAACTTAACGAGGCGGCGGCGATTTAGGTGGCGACGTCGGCCAGGTAGGGCTTCGGCTTCGACTGGACGCGAGCGGCTGTCGGCAGCCCGCGTGCCCGTGATATAAGTGGCCCATGCTGCCGCTGTTCCTATGTACCGGGAGCAAGCGGAGCGCGCTGCCGACGGATGGGGGACGACAATGCGCATCACGCATCTCAACTGCGGAACCATGTGTCCGCATTGCCGCAGGCTGGTCAACGGGGACGGCTCGTTCTTCGTGCGCGGGCGGCTCGTCTGTCATTCGTTGCTGATCGATCTCGACGACGGACGCAGCGTGCTGGTCGACGGGGGGCTTGGACTCGGCGATTGTATGGATCCGACGCGGCTCGACTGGTTCCAGCGCAAGCTGATGGCGCCGCGCTTCGATCCGGCGGAGACGGCGGTACGGCAGATCGAGGCGATGGGGCGCGATCGGTCGAGCGTGACAGACATCATCCTCACCCATCTCGATTTCGACCATGCCGGCGCGCTGGCCGATTTTCCGTACGCCAGGGTTCATGTCTCCCGGCGTGAGCACGAGGCCGCCATGGGACGCCAAACCAGGACCCGCCAACTGCGCTATCTGCTGCCGCAGGTCGCCCATGGTCCGCATTTCGTCACTCATGCGCCGGGCGCCGAGGACTGGCTCGGGCTGGAGGGCGTAAGGCCGCTCGGGCCGGAGGTGGACATCGTGATGGTGGCGCTTTACGGCCACACGGCGGGTCACTGCGGCGTGGCGATCGGGCGCGGGGCAGGGCGCTGGCTGCTCCATGCCGGCGACAGCTTCTTTCACCAGAGCCAGATCGCTGTTCCTCCGGGCCGGCAGCCTCCGGCGATGGCAATGCTCCAATGGACCGCCGGGGAGAATGGAGAGGCGCGGGCGAAGACGCTCGAGAAACTCAGACGCATTGCAAGAAACCACGGTGACGAGGTGCGGATTTTCTGCAGCCACGATCCGGCGATTTTCGACCTCATGGCGGCGGGCGGCTGAGGTGGGGGGCCGCAAATGCGGGCTTTTATCGATATTTAAACCCATGAGGTTCAGGCTCTCCGCCATTGGGGAACAGGCTGGAGCGGGTCATGGGCCGGAACGAGCGCGAACATCATTGGGATTTTGCCCGGGCTTTCTATCTGCTGCTCGGCATCCCGTTTCACGCAGCGGTGGTCTATTCGACCCATCACGACTGGTCGGTCGCCTCGCCCGAGCGGAGCCCGGTGCTGACCTTCGTGGCGGACATGATCCATACCTTCCGCATGCCGGGCTTCTTCCTGATCGCGGGCTACTTCTCGATGATGATCCTGGCGCGCAAGGGGCCGGGGCCGTGGTTTGCAAGCCGCCTCGTTCGTCTCGGCGTGCCGCTGGTGTCCGCGACGCTTCTCATCCTGCCCTTCCAGATCCTCGTCCAGTCCTGGGCCGAGACGGTGGGGCGGGGGCTCGGTTACCCGAACTTCTATGGCGCGGCACTGAGCCGGCTCACCCATTTCGACGAGCCTTGGATCTCGCATCTGTGGTTTCTCTATTCGCTGATCGCCTTCTCGGCCGGGCTGGCGCTTCTGGCCTTCGTGCTCAAGCTCGACCGGTTCGAGCGCTGGGTGACGGCGATCGCGGCGGCTGCCCTGCGCTTCTGGTGGCTCACGCTGGCCTTCATCGCGGTCGCGGTGATCGCGTGGGCCTACATGCTGCCGACCGTTTACACCATCGGCGGACAACGGACCGGCGCGCTGCTCGGCTATATCCAGTACTTCCCGTTCTATTTCGTCGGGGTGGCCGCCTTCTGGAGCGCCGAGTTGCGTGAGAACCACGCGCAGGCGGATCTGCTGACCTTGTTCATCGGGCTCGCACTCGCAGTCCTTTCGATGCAGGTTTCGGACGAGCCGCTGCAGCATGCGGCGCTGATGATGGGCGGTCTGGCGGCGGCCTGGTTGATCACCGGCTATGTTCACGCCTTCGCGCGGCGGCATTTCGGCCATCCGCGCGGTATGGTGCGCAAGGTTGCAGACGCCTCCTTCTCGATCTACCTCTTCCACCATCCGATCATCTTCGTTCTGGCTGCGGTCTTCGCGGGGCTCGACTGGCCGCCGGTGCTCGAGTTCCTGGTGATGGTGCCGGTGACGGCGGTGCTGTCTTACGGCATTCACGTGATTATCGCCTCGAACCGCGTCACGGCCTTCCTGTTCAACGGTGTCTCGCTACGGTGCAAGAAGGCAGGCCAACGCGTTGTCGCGGCGCCGCTCGCCGGCGACGTGGGGCCGAATGCTGTTCGGAGCGAGACGTCGTAGCTGGTGACCTGAGGTCCGCACACAAAAAAACGGCCCGCGCAGAACGCGGGCCGCTTTCATTCAGGTGGATGTCGGCAATCAGCCCTGAACGCCGACGAGCGTCAGTTCGGCGATACCGGCAGCGACGTTGACGCCTTCCTGGGCCTGCACGCTGACCGGCTGTAGGGCGATCGAGCTGTCGGAATTGCCGACCAGAACGTTTGCGCCCAGACCGGCGGCAAACGAAGCTGAGGCGCTGGCGCCGACATATTCGCCGGCGAGCTGGCCGGACACGTAGGCGGAGTCGGCCGGGGCGACGACGGCCCAGCTCATCAGGGCCTTGCCGGTCACGCCGATGTCGAGGCCGAACTTCTGGATGGTGCCAACATAGGTTTCTTCAGGCTGGCTCGAGTCGGCCGGCGTGTAGGTGCAGGCGAGGTCCTTGGTGGAGCCGAAGATGTAGCCCGCGCCGCCTTCCACGACGCAGTTCAGCGCCCCGAGCTTGACGGTGTCGACATCCTGCACGGCCAGAGCCGGCGAGGCGGCGGAAAGGGCGGTGCCGAGGGCGATGACGGCGGGAAGGATGGGTTTCATGATGGGTTGTCCTCTTCGGTTCTCGTTATGGTTCTCTGTTCGTGTCTTGCGGTGGGCCCGATGCGAAGACGCCGGGAGGTCGCTGCGCCGCGCTCTCGACCCGCCTGGCTGACAGAACGTGTCAGGTCGCGCGCCGTTCCATCATCGACCCATGGTGAGCATCGGGGGGCGCTCGCGATCGGGCTCGAAAGCAAGGAATGCAAGGCTTTCCGCCTTGTCGCGCAATGTCCGAAAAAATAGGTCAGCATTATTGACATAAATTGCCGGTCATGGTCTATCGATCCATCCCGCTGCCGGCGCCGCCGAGGACGGCCGTCGCGTCCGGGACAACGATGGTGAGCGCCATGACCCCGACCCCTGCCCAGAAGAAAAATGACCAGCCAGCCGAAACCGGCATGACGGACGCCCGTCTCGACTGGCCGGCGCTGTTTGCGACCCGCTCGCGCCGTATGAGAGCTTCCGAAATCCGCGAACTCCTGAAGCTTCTCGACAAGCCCGAGGTGATCTCTTTCGCGGGCGGCATTCCCGACAAGGTGCTGTTTCCGACAGACGCCTTTCGCGAAGGGCTGGAGCAGGCGCTGACGGGACCGAATGCCGGCCAGGCGCTGCAGTACTCGGTGAGCGAAGGCTATCTGCCGCTGCGTGAATGGCTGGTCGGGCGGATGAAGAGCCTAGGCGTCGAATGCGATGTCGACAACATCATCATAACCTCCGGCTCGCAGCAGGCGCTCGACTATCTGGGCAAGCTGTTTCTCTCGCCGGCAGACACCGCGCTGGTGACATGGCCGAGCTACATGGGCGCGCTGCAGGCCTTCAACGCCTACGAGCCGGAATATGACCGTCTGGCGCCGCTCTCCAACCGCGGCGCGGCCGAGTTTGCAGCCACCGCAGCGGAAAAGGGCGGGGCGGTGAAATTCGCCTACATGTCGGCGGATTTCGCCAATCCCTCGGGCGAGACGATGGGCCGGGCGGCGCGCGAACGCGTGCTCGATCTCGCCGAAGAGCTCAATATCGCCGTCATCGAGGACGCCGCCTACCAGTCGCTGCGCTATGACGGTGCGGAAGTGCCGACGCTGCTGTCGCTCGACATCGCCCGCTGCGGCTCCATCGAGGCGGCGCGGACCATCTATTGCGGCAGTTTCTCCAAGACGCTGGCGCCCGGCCTCAGGGTGGGCTGGGTCTGCGCGTCGCGCAAGGTGATCTCGCGGCTGGTGCTGATGAAACAGGCATCGGACTTGCATTCCGCAACGCTTAATCAGATTGCGATTAATCATGTCGCGCGGACTGTTTTCGATGAGCAGATCGAAAAGATTGTCTCCCTCTACCGGTCCCGTCGCGACCTGATGCTGGCGGCGCTCTCCGAGCACATGCCCGAGGGAGTGAGCTGGACGCGGCCGGAAGGCGGGATGTTCGTCTGGGTGACATTGCCCGAGGGCATGGATGGTGCCGAATTGCTGGCGGCGAGCCTCAAGCACGAGAATGTCGCCTTCGTGCCCGGCAAGGCCTTCTTCGCGGACGGGTCGGGCGCCAATACGCTTCGCATGTCGTTCTCCTGCGCCGACGAGCGACAGATCGGCGAGGGCATCGCGCGGCTCGGCCGGGCGGTCCGGCGGATGATCGAGGGGCAGGCGGCCATCTGACGCGCGCGCCATCGGACGGGCGTGAAAGGTTTTGCGTCGCGGCCGAAGCACATTATGGTCGCCGCGCCACAAGCCGGGGACAGGACATGCTCAGGATCGCCACCTTCAACACCGAAAACCTGATGAGCAGGTTCGATTTCTCCGGGTTCCGCAACGAGTTGCGCCGGGACCGCGCCGTTCAGCTCTACGACATCGACCACGAGGCGACCTACAAGCAGGTGGAAATCGCCCGGACGATCTCGCTGACCGACGACACACGGCAGATGACGGCGCTGGCGATCGCCGACACGGATGCCGACATCATCTGTCTGCAGGAGGTCGAGAGCCTCGATACGCTGCATGCCTTCGAATACGGCTATCTCTTCAAGATGGTGGGGTCGGGCTACCGCTACAAATATCTCTCCGAGGGCAATGACAGCCGCGGCATCGACGTGGCGGTGATGACGCGCGAGGAGACCCGCGATGGCCAACCCATCGAATTCGTGAGGATGCAGAGCCACGCGCATCTAACCTACGAGATGATGGATCTGTGGGACCCGGAGCTCGAGGGCCGCGAGCAGCCGCACGACCGCATCTTCAAGCGCGACTGCCTGGAAATCGACTTCCGCATCGGCGGCAAGCCGTTCACGCTCTATGTGGTGCATTTCAAGTCGATGGGGTCTGAACGCGACGGCATTCCCGGCCGGGAATGGACCATGCCGATCCGCAGGGCCGAGGCGCGGGCCGTGCGCAAGATCATCACCGAGCGCTTTCACGGCAAGACCGACAACAAGCGCTTCGCCATCTGCGGCGATTTCAATGATTACTACGAAAAGCTGGTGATCACCGGCGACCGGCGCAACGGGTTCGACTTCACCCCGGTCACGGAGACGGGTTCATCTCTCGACGTGCTGCTCGGCGACGGGTTCGTGGTCAACCCGATGGCGCGGCGCGAGGAGCGCGACCGCTGGACGCTCTACCACACGCGCGGGCCTGAAGAGCGGCATCTCTGCCAGCTCGACTATGTGCTGTTGTCGCCGTCGCTCGCCGATGCCGCACCGCAGGCGGTGCCCGAGATCGTGCGCGGGGGGCAACCGTTCCGCACCATCTTCCCGCCCGGCCAGGACGTCGCGCGCTATCCGCGGACGGGCTGGGATCGGCCGAAAGCCTCGGACCATTGTCCCGTCGTCATCGAAGTTCCCGTGCGCTGAGGCGAGAATGATCCCGAACGGCAGCATTCTTCCCGTGCGGGAGGTCGATATTCGTCTCGATCCCGGCGCGCTGCCCTGGGCGGCGGCGCGGCGCGCCGAAATCGCGGCGCAATGGGACAAGGAGAAGGCCGCCAATCCGCGCGTCTTCAACGGCGATGTCCTGCTTCTGAGCGACGTGACATTCACCGGCGACCGTGTGACCGGTGTCGCCCATGTGACCGATTATGCGAGCCAGCTCTACTGGATCCGTCACGGGCGGCGCGACACCGGCGTGGCGCATCTCTTCGCCGCCGCCGTGCTGATCTCCTCGGACGGAGCGGTTCTGCTCGGCCGGATGGCGGCGCACACGGTCAATGCCGGCGAGATCTACGCGCCGTCGGGCTCGCTCGACCGCAGCGACATCAAAGGCGACCGGGTGGACGTCTTCGCCAACATGGCGCGCGAGGTGGCCGAGGAGACGGGGCTCGATCTTGCGGCGGCGCGGGCCGATCCCGAGAGCCTGATCTACCGGGCCGATGGCCTTTATGCGCTTCTGAGACTCTATCGCTTCGACCGGGACGCCGCGACCCTGATCAGCGAGATCGAGGCGCATCTGGCTGCCGATCCGGAGCCGGAACTCGACGCCATCATTGCGGTGCGCGGGACAGACGACATCACGGATGCGATCAAGCCCTATATGCGCGATTTCCTGCGGCATCACTTTGCGGCAGGGGACGATCATACGTGGTGATGGAACGATCACTGCAAGCGGGCTTTTCTCGTCTCGCGGGCGCGCCTACACTCGCCCTCCAACATCGACCGGAGCAGCCATGACAGACTACGCGATCTATGACGTCTTCACCGACACCGCCTTCGGCGGCAACCCGCTGGCGGTGGTCTTCGACGCCGACCATCTCGACGACGGGCAGATGCAGACGATCGCGAAGGAGTTCAACCTGTCGGAGACGACCTTCGTCCGGACCGCCGAGCACGCGCCGCATTCGGCCAATGTGCGTATCTTCACCCCGGGCCGCGAGCTGCCCTTCGCCGGTCATCCCACAGTGGGGACCGCGATCGCGCTCGGCGAACGGCGGATGGAGGGCAAATTGCCCGAGGAGGGGATCGACCTGGTCGAGATGCTGGAGGAGAAGGTGGGGCCGGTGCGCTGCGCCGTGCGGCTGACACCCGGCGAACCGGGCTTTGCTGAGTTCGACCTGCCGAAACTTTCGAGCCGCATCGATGTGCCTCTGGAGCCGGCCGACATGGCGGCGGCGCTGGGAATCGGCGTGCACGAGATCGGCTTCGAGAATCACACGGTCTCGCTGTGGAGTGCCGGCGTTCCCTTCGTCATGGTCCCGCTGCACGACATGTCGACGGCGGCGAAGATCGCTTTCGAGCCGGCGCGCTGGCGCAAGTTCGCGCCGGAGGTGGGCGGCATCGCGGCGGATTGTTACGCCTATTGCCGCGGCGGTGAACGCCACGACGCCTCCTTCCACGCGCGAATGTTCGCGCCCGGCATGGGTATTCCCGAAGACCCGGCGACGGGTGCGGCGGTGGCCGCCCTTTCGGGCGCCATCCAGCATTTCGACGGACTTCTGGACGGCAACCATCCGCTGATCATCGAGCAGGGCGTGGAGATGGGCCGGCCGTCCTTCATTCACCTTCATATCGAGAGCGAGGGCGGGGCGGTGAAAGGCGCGCGGATCGGCGGCCAGGCGGTGAAAATCGCCAGCGGCCGGCTGGCCGTCTGAGAAACTTCGCCGGGTGGGCATTTTCCTGGCCAACGCGGCTGGACAAGCCCGGCCAATGCATCTATATGCCCACTCGTTCCGGCCGGAAACGGCGGAGCGAGTGGGTGTGTAGCTCAGTTGGTAGAGCAGCTGACTCTTAATCAGCGGGTCCACGGTTCGAGCCCGTGCTCACCCACCATTTTCCCCT